>NZ_JAGFVM010000031.1 GCF_017599325.1 Marinilactibacillus kalidii
ATTCCTTTAGACGGATAGCTAGAATGGTTGTATTGTTTCATGATTTTTACTCTGATTCTATTTAAAGATCGATTAATCAACTGGGTGATGTGAAAGCGATCAATAATGATTTTTGCATTTGGAAAAAGCTCTCTTATAAAGTACTCATAAGCTGCGTTCATATCAATCACGATGAGTTTTACCTGCTCTCTCACTTTTAGCGGATACTTTTGAAAGTGAAGTTTGAGATAAGCTTTTCTTCTATCAGGAAGGATATCGATCACCTCATGTGTATCGCCATCGGCGTAAATGAAGCTCATCGAACCTTTCACATTTTTGACTGATTTGAATTCATCGAAAAGCAAACAAGGCGGTAAAGATTGGAAGTCAGGGTAATAGACTTGGGCGAATGTGCTAATCACTCGCTTAACGGTGGAAGGTGATACCGTATGTTCTTCTGCTATATACTTCATAGAAAGATCTTCTCTTGATTGAAAGCCGATGTGTTGCTTTACTTTCTTAGAAATAAAACAATGTTCTTCGACTTCTGAGGAATGAGCAGAGAAGGTCTGTGTACAAGACTTACAATAGAAACGTTGTTTCTTTAGATAAAGGCGCGTTGGATACCCAGCCACCTTATTCCAGACCATTTTAGTTAGCTTGGTTCCGTACTTAATAATGTTATAATCGGCGTTTTTAACACCGCACTTAGGACAATAGCCTGGTGTATAAGTGATTGTCCCACTGACAATATTGGTTAAAGTTCCTTTTAGGGTTTGACGATCGATCTGAGTCAATGTGATCGATTCATCTTGGATATGAAGCAATTTTTTGATATCATTAGATTCAAGCAAGCGAGATTCCTCCTATAGATTTGGTGTGGTAACTATAGTCTATCAGAGAATCTCGCTTGTTTCATTTTACATAAAAATAGTGTTGGCGAATTCTCACCAACACCAAATATTATAGAACCAAAAAAACTAGTATACTGTTTCTTTACAAAAGCAAT
Organism: Marinilactibacillus kalidii; assembly: GCF_017599325.1. Lineage (GTDB taxonomy): Bacteria > Bacillota > Bacilli > Lactobacillales > Carnobacteriaceae_A > Marinilactibacillus > Marinilactibacillus kalidii. The sequence goes on from NZ_JAGFVM010000031.1 coordinate 989, forward strand.
ATCTCCAAAATATAAGAATAATAACTAAGACTATTAATGATCTTAGCTACTTGACCGATAGTATTAAGTGTAAGAGCCTTATCATAGAATTTAAACAAGTCTATTTGTACTATTATGCAGCTTTAATAAGTTGAAATCAGTTATGATCATTTATTCAAAACATATACCAGTTGGTTGTTTACGAGTTTATTATAGCTACATGTGTTGTTATTTATCTTTATTTACATAAAATATTTAGCTGGGAAAGATATTCACAAACGATCAATGATAAATGGTCATTTTTAAAATTTTAATGATGAGTAGACAGATAAGAAAGCTTATTTTTATTTTGATGAATTCTTGCTGTTTTAATTGAAGTACATAGTTGAAAACACTAATTCTAATAGGATTTACCTCTTTGAAATAGTTAACTGAGTAAGTATGCTTTTTGTCAGACAAAGAGTTATAGAGGAGTATGAAGTATGATGATGGTATTAATCAATAAAATGACGGATCAGCTATCTAGCGAAGTGATTTACTTCAGCTGGCTTATATTCATAGGGGTTTTTTTAGTAACTTTACTGTGGCATTATAGAGGTAAGCTGAATGAAAAAAAACTAGAAATAATCAGTTTAACGAAGGAAAAAACTGATTTTCAAAAAGTATTCAATAATGATCTTGCATTTGTTTGGGAAATCGATAAGAACAAGCAAAATTTATTGGCTTCTATAAACGTTTGTACAGTGCTTTGTTTAGATAAAGCGGCCTATCCAGGATTACTAGAAAATTGGAAAAATAGCGTACACCCTGAAGATCTGCCTAAGTTTATAAACTATATCGAACAATTGGAAGATAAGGTAGGTACCCCTTATGCCGTTAGAGTTTATGATGGTAACAAAGAAGTAAAATGGTTAGAAACATTTGTTAATATTATTTATAACGAAAAGGGAGAAATCAAGAAGTACATTGGAACAGCAGTTGATATAACAAATAGAAAAATTGAGGAAAAACGCCTTAAAGAAGCTAGTTATTATGATCACTTAACCGAGTTACCTAATAGGAAATTATTTTATAAGGTATTTGAAGAAAAAAAGACCAATTTGGGAACAGATTCTGAAATGTCTATCATCTTATTAGATATTGATCGTTTTAAAATAATTAATGAGCTCCATGGAAGAGAATTAGGAGATCAAGTTTTAATCACAGTAGCAGATAAGCTGAAAAGTATTTTAGGTGCGGAAACATTCATAGCCCGAGAGAGTGAAGATGAATTCATTTTATTGCTAGAGAATGCATCGGAGAAAGAAACAAAATTTTTATCTGAGAAAATTATTAATATGTTTAAAAAACCGATTTTAATCGAAGGTCAAGCTTTCTATCTATCTATCAGTATGGGAATCAGTCGTTATCCAGAAACTGCTCAAGATGTATTAGCGCTCTATCAACAAGCTGAAATTGCTATGTATAAAGTAAAAGAAAATGGCAAAAAAAATTATCATATATTTATGACTGATGATGCAGCATTGATTGAAAGAAAAAGAAGAATTGAATTTGGATTGAAAGAGGCTTTAGCTAGAAACGAGCTCTATCTTGTCTACCAACCTAAGGTTAATCTTAGTACAGGTAAAGCTTATGGAACAGAAGCCTTGATTAGATGGAACCATCCCATGTTGGGAACTGTTCCGCCTAGTGAATTTATCCCTATCGCTGAAGAGTCAGGCATGATCAGCGAAATTGGTTACTGGGTCGTATTTGAAGCGATTAGACAAAATAAGGTTTGGCATAAAGAAGGTATTTATATTGAAATTGCTGTAAATGTTTCAGCTCTACAATACGAAGACCCATTTTTTGTTGAGAGAGTGAAACAGACCTTGATTCATCATGATCTTGATCCAAAATATTTAGTGGTGGAAATCACTGAAAGTGTGATGCAAGATGTGGAACACTCAAATAAAGTCATACGAGAACTACACGAATTAGGCGTTAAAGTAGCGATTGATGATTTTGGTACAGGGTATTCCTCTTTAAGTGTGTTGAATAATGTATTTATCGATATTGTTAAAATTGATAAGTCATTTATTGATGGTATTATGACTACAGTTAATACAGCTTCACTTGTCAAAACAATGATTCAAATGGGGAAAAGTTTAAGTTTCCATATAGTAGCTGAAGGTATTGAATCGAAGGATCAAGCAGATTTTCTGAAAGAAAATGAATGTTCTTTTGGACAAGGTTATCTATTTAGTAAACCGTTAAATCCAGAAGACATTCCGACAAAAATTAGTTAATCCTATCGCTCTTTTAACAGTCTCGAGGTGGTGTTATTTACTTCGAATGTTAAAAGAGCTTTTTTCTTGAGCTTAATTTATTTTAAGTGGAGGTCAATGGCTCAGTTTCAATTACATTAATAAGAATTGAAACTAGATAAACAGTTTAACTTAATTTCTACTTAATGTTACAGTAGTAGTGTTGATGTATAAAAGATGTATATTAGTACGATTTTAACGGTTTTTATAAATATAAATTTATTTTATTGACATCATAATTTAATAAAGTTAGAATTATTAAGATGGCTTATCCGCTAATAAATTCTTATAACAAGAGAGAAGGTCTACAAATGTTATCGAAAAACAAGCAAATAATTACTTGGATAATTTTTTTACTAATCTATCCAACAATATTTGTCATTTCTTCCTTATCATTTCCTGTATCCTTTCTTACCGAATTTTCTTTTTACTTATATATTATCTTAGGTATGGTCGTCTCTTTTTTTCCTATAAATATAAGAGGTACAACGATCTTCATGATTAGTGCTGTTGCGATGGCTATGTTTATGTCTTATGGTATTTTTGCTGAGATGATATTAAGTTCTATCTCTATTCTAGTGGTCATGATAAAAATAGGCATTACAAAACAAGATCTGTTCAGAGTGCCTATAAATCTTTTAATATTTCAAATTGTTTCAATAACTTCTGGCTTGTTTTACTTCGCGATAGATCCTTTCGTGCCAACAGCCTTTAACCTTAGATTTAATTTATTGTCCTTAACGCTCTATTTGTTGTTCTCGTTGTTTATGAATCGAATATTAATATATATGTTAGAGAAATTTTGGTACAAAATTCCACGCACTAAGTTATTTGATTTCGAATTATCTTTTTCCATATTATCAATCTTCTACGCTACACCTATTGCCGTTATGTTGAATTACCTGAGAGACAATTACACATTTGCAGGAATTCTGATTGCCTCTTTACCCTTAGTTACCTTGTCTATTGTATTTAAATTTTACTTCATTAGTAAATCTCAAAATAATCTTCTTTTAAGAATTAATAGACTGGCTATGGAACTCACCGGAGAATATTCGCAGCAACAAATAATTGAAAAGTACTTGAAATCTTGGTCTGAAATTTTTTCTGCTCAGACAATCAGTTATTATGAAACAACCAAAGATCTACAATTGGTCAAATTATATGAGTACCAGAAAGCTACTAATTCGTTGGAGCTTATAGAACCTACGTATCTTTTATGCCCGAGTGTCATTGAAGAATCATGGTTAAGCAATAAAGTTGTCTGTTACAACTCCTCAAAAGAGTGGAAATTGGACTTTGAGATGAATTATACGGTAGAAAGCGTACTTGTATTACCGCTTAGAAGAGGGAAGAAAATTGTTGGATTCATTATGATGACAGACTCTAAACGTAATGCTTACAAAAATACCGATTTGCTGCCATTGATGACCGTTCTTCATAATTACTTCAATATTGCACTTGAAAATGCTTATAATTTTGAAAAATTACAAGTAAATAGTCATACAGATCATTTGACGGGCCTGACAAATCTCAGAGCTTTTGAAAGTGAACTGAATCAATTTCACACAGAGCATGTTAACGAAAGATTTTCAATAATTATTATTGATCTTGATCATTTCAAAAATGTGAATGATACTTATGGTCATCAAGCTGGTAATGAGTTATTAAAACAAGTATCCATTTTGTTAAGTACCTTTGTTTACCAAGAAGAACGATTAGCTAGATATGGAGGAGAAGAATTTATTTTTTTCCTTCCTAGAAAAACAACTAGTGAAACATTGGCTTTAGCCGAGGAAATACGTGGAAAAATTGAAGAGACTGAATTTAACACACATAATTACCTCTCAAATCGAGAATTAGTCCAAGTCAATATGACTGCTAGTATTGGTATTGCATCCTATCCAGATGAGTGCGAGTCAATTAAAGATTTAATAACACTAGCGGATAGGGCGATGTACATCGGTTCTAAACAAAAAGGAAGAAATCGGGTTGCATCCTTATATGAAGGAGAAAGTAAGAATCTAAAAAGTAATATTTAAAAATTTTTAAAAAAATAATCAGAAAATACACCGTCTACTAGTTAATAAGAGTATCTAACTATTTTGTTAGAAAGAGGCGTAAAAGCTTATATATCATACTGATTGTGTTGTATGACTTTATATGAGTACACGAAGCCTTATATATTAATACAGTTAGGAGGGAAAATTAGATTGAGAAAGCGAATGAAAAAAATTAGTATAAAAGAAGAACGCCTAACATTCTTAAAAATAGCCATCACGCCTTTTATTTTAGGCTTTATTATCCTGATTTTTGCTTTTTTTGTTCAAAATAAGGAAAAAGATGCAAAGAAAAAATCTTATAGAGCTGAAGAAATGCTCATGATTGATGCTGCAAGATTATATGACATTGAAAATAATATTGGGTCGGAAGGTGTTAGTGTTGCAGAACTTAAAAAAGCTGGTTATTTAAATTATAAAGAGAATGATTTCTTCTTTAGTGATAAAGTAATGATAACTGTTACTAAAGAGGGAAGTACTCAGAAGAAATACGTTATGTGTTAACTTTCACGAATTATACAGCCCGATAAAAGATGTAGTAGAATCTTTTCTATTGAGGAGCTCTATATAATGCACATGGTTACAATTTTTTTATTTTTTGTTTATGGTTTAGTATTTGGCTCTTTTTATAATGTTGTTGGGTTACGGGTGCCAAATAAGACATTTTTACTTACTAAGCACTCACATTGTTATATTTGTAAGCAAAAATTAGGCTGGATTGAGTTGATACCAGTTGTTTCATTCCTCTTTCAAAAAGGGACATGTAGAAGCTGTGGAAATCGTATTTCATCCCTTTACCCAATAATAGAACTACTTACAGGTTTCTTATTCGTTACGGCCTATAGTTTATATGGTTGGACAACAATGACAGTTTTTTGTTTGATTATCATTTCATTGATCATCATTGTCACAATATCTGATATCGTTTATCAAAAGATTCCAAACAAGGTTTTATTTTTTTTCCTTATCCTACTTATTGTGTATAATCATTTCATGAATATAACATCATGGAGAACATCCGTCATCGGTGCGGTAGTAGCATTTTTTCTGGTACTGGTCATTATTATTTTTTCAAAAGGCGGTATGGGAATAGGTGATTTGAAGTACTTCACTTTATTTGGTTTTGTTTTTGGTTGGTCATTATTTTTGCTCCTATTTTTCTTATCCACCCTATATGGCGCACTGATCAATGGTCTATTACTGGCAACAAAGAAAGTGAATCGAAAAACAAAAGTAGCTTTTGGCCCCTATATTGGAGCAGCCGCTCTAACCGTTCTCTTTTGTGGAAACAAATTGTTGGCTATCTATTTGTCCTTATTTTAGAGCCTTCTATTTCGGACAACTAAAAAGTGGCTTCAAAAGGTCTATAGTCTACTCTTTATTTTCACGATTATCTGATTTAAACAAGTTAATTTAAACGCCTATATTTTTAGGCGTTTTTTATTATGTAGAACCGAAGAGGGCATGACGAATGGCATGAGGTATGATAAGATAGGAAGAGTGTTTTTACAAGAAAAATTAGTGCCAATGATGGCATCAGGAGGAGAAAGCATGTCTTATTCTCAGAAAATGATTGATGCTTTACAAAACGAACAATTGAAAGAAGCCAACCAGTATCTTGAACAAGCAATCCAAAACGATAAAATTGATGATCTTTATCAATTAGCGGATTCTTTGTATCAACTTGGCTTTCTAGAAGAAACAAAACGTGTTTTACATCATTTACTTGATCAGTCGAACGATGATGAGATTAAAGTGAATCTAGCTGAAATCGCCATCGAAGAAGGTAATGAATTAGAAGCAATAGAATGGCTACAAGCCGTAGATAAAAACAGTGAAGTATACCCACAAGCATTGTTAGTTTCTGCCGATTATTATCAAGTTTTGGATCTACCAGAAGTCTCCGAGCAGAAGCTGCTTGAAGCACAACAAATCCTACCGAACGAACCGGTCATTTTGTTTGCTTTAGCTGAGTTACACTTTACAATGGGTAAGTATGCTCAAGCTATTAGAGAATATGAGCAGTTGTTGACAGATGGTGAAGACACTGTTGCAGGTATTCACCTTGTTACACGTTTAGGAAGCGCCTATAGTGCCTTAGGAGATTGGGAAAATGCGATTGGCTATCTTGAAGAAGCGGTAGAAGTAGATGACCAGATCGATACGCTTTTCCAATTAGGATTCACTTATTTCCAAATAAAAGAATTCCAGCGTTCGAATGAGTCTTTCAATAAAGTAAAAGAGATGGATCATTCTTATACTTCGGTCTATCCTTATCTAGCTAAAGGACTTGAGGAAGAGAATCAAATCGAGAAAGCTGCGGAAGTTGTTAATGAAGGCTTACTGCAAGATAAAACGAATTATCAACTCTATTTGATTGGTGCAGAAATAGAGATCAAACGAAATGATAGTGAAAAAGCTGAAGCTTATTATAAAGCTGCAATGGCTCTAGATCCGGAAAATGAATCTATCTCTTTGCAATATACAAACTTCTTGAACCATCAGGAACGGTATGAGGAAACGGTTGAATGGATACAAAAAGCTTTGACTGAATTGGATGCAGATCCTCAATTTTACTGGAACCTAGCTACAGCGCAAGACGCACTTGAAGAGTTCGAAGCTGCAAGCAGAGCTTTTGAGAAAGCTTATCCATACTTTGATACGAACGCTACATTCATGAAACAATACTTCTTTTTCTTAAGAGAAGAAGGAAAAATGACTGAATCTCGAAATATCGGAAGACAATACCTTGAATTAGAGAGTAATGATTTGGAAATTCAAGAAATCTTAAACAATGAACAGTCTGATTTAGAATGATTTTTGTTATACTGTAGATAAGCATTCCTTGACTATTTAATGCGTCTGATCTACAAGGAGGGAAGTCAAATTGAATAATCGAGTGCAATTGAAAGATAAGAAGAACTTTTTGAAGTGGTATTTACAGAGATACCAAATGAAGCGTAGGGAGTCTATGTGGATTTTAAACTATTTACTCAATCATGATATTGTTTTGAACAAGGCGAAGTTTGTAGAACATGCTGAAAAAACCCCTAGAGGGATAAAAATGGCAGCAGTTGGATCAGAACAAGAAGCTTTCAAATTTTACAAAGACGGTCATTCATTCGACAATCCAGAGCAAGCATTTCACGAGGTTAGACTCAACTGGCATACTGATCTTTATATTGAACTACTATTTTCCGATTCATGGATGTCAGCGGAATATTTAGCGGTTCTTGAGGATAATCCGTTTGCAAGTTGGAATGACACGATTTCTGACGAAATGAATGTTGAAGTCAATGATGCCATTGATTACTTTCAGTTAAGTGAGAAAAGAAATGAACTGATTAGAGAAATAGACCGAGCACTTGAAAACGATGAAAAAGAAGCATTTTTAGCATTAACAAAAGAACTCAAAGAAATTGAGGATCATATGAGTAGTGAAATGCATTACTAGTGGTTAAATAAAATGGTGGAGTACGATTTCAATGATCAATGAGTTGGTCGTACTCTTTTTTATTTTGATGGAGAGGTTGGATCATATGACAGATACAAAAGAAATGCAAAAAATAGTTGATACATATATTAGGCAGTTCAAATCAGGATATTTTTCACCTTTAGGTCAATTAGCAAGACTGACTGAAGAAGTCGGAGAGTTGGCGAGGGAAATCAGTCATACGCATGGTGAAAAGCCTAAAAAGACCACTGAAGAAGAGAAAAAAATCGAAGAAGAACTAGGGGATGTATTATTCGTTTTGATTTCACTAGCTAATTCACTTGAGATAGATCTTTCTGAGTCTTTTGAGCTTACTATGAATAAATTTAACACTAGAGACCATCATCGCTTCGAAAGAGTTGAAGAATAATCGATATGGTCGTGTTCAAAAAGGAGAGAATGGCTAAGCAGTTTACGCTGATGAAGGCCGTTAAACTATGAGGAAATCCTTACCATTGAGTGCCGTTTTTCTAGAAGCACTACCCGTATTAACTAAATTAACGCAAGCAGGTTACGAGGCATATTTCGTAGGAGGAAGTGTCCGAGATGCTTTACTAGGAAAGACTGTTAATGATGTCGATATCGCTACTAGTGCTTTTCCAAATGAAATTAAAGCATTATTCAATAAAACGATCGATGTCGGGATTGATCATGGTACTGTAATGGTATTATGGAATGATCTAACTTATGAGATTACAACTTTCAGAACCGAATCTACCTACCAGGACTATCGACGTCCAGATTCGGTAACATTTGTGCGCTCTCTTTCAGAGGATTTAAAGCGTAGAGATTTTACAATTAATGCACTCGCAATGGATAGTAATGGGAACGTTACTGATCTTTTTCAAGGCATAACCGATTTAGAAAAACAGACGATTCGCGCTGTAGGTAAAGCAGATGAACGGTTTGGCGAAGATGCTTTACGAATGATGAGAGCTACTCGCTTTGCAGCACAGCTGGGTTTTGAGATAGAATCTAATACCCATCAGGCGCTCTCTCATAATGCTCATCTTTTAAAGCATGTTGCTGTGGAACGTATTCAAGTAGAATTCATCAAAATGTGTTTGGGTCTATACAAAAATAAGGGGTTACCTTATTTCATTGAATCAAATCTTTACCAGTTTTGTCCGTCACTGCAAGAGAAGCCTTTAAAGCAACTGGCAGAACTAAAAACAATCATCGAAAACGAACGACAACTATGGTCTCTTTACTTACTATTTTCTGAATCCACTGACCAAGAAATCAAACAATTTATGAAAAAATGGAAATTGTCAAACAAACAAATCCAGCAAGTAACAGCCTTGATTTCTTCTGTTCGATTTAGACTTGATCATCCTGTAAGTAGACCCTATATTTATCATCTTGGGTTAGATCTCGCATTAGAATCAGAAAATCTTTTGCAAATGATTGGGAGAAGATCAGATAAAGAAAAAATTAAAGAAACGTATGATTTGATGCCCATCTATTCTAAACAAGACTTAGCAGTAACAGGAAAAGATTTGCTTCGACTGACAGAAAGTAAAGCTGGACAATGGCTAGGAGATGCACTTAATGCAGTTGAAGAGGCTGTTTTGTCTGGTTCACTCAATAATAATAAAAAAGACATTGTCGATTGGTTATTAAAACAATCATTCGTACCCAAACAGTGATAGTGTAAATTTATTTACTTTCGGAAAGGAGGCAATGATGAAAACAGATCAGATATATGCAGTAGTAGATATTGAATCAACTGGTGGCAGTATCGGTAAAGATAAAATGATTCAGTTTGCATGTGTACTTGTTAAAAATGGTGAAATACTCGAGAAATTCGATACGTTTGTTAACCCATCAAAAACGGTTCCTCAACGCATTCAAGAATTAACAGGTATTCATCCGAAAGAATTAAAAACAGCACCTTATTTCGAAGATATTGCGCCCTTATTACATGCTATGCTCGAACAGACCATTTTCGTTGCACACAACGTTGGATTTGATTTCCAATTTTTAAATGAAGAATTTCGTAACATTGGCTTACCTGAATTGACAATTCCAGCGATGGATACCGTTCAGTTAGCGCAAGTCATTTTTCCGACAGCTAGTAGCTATGCTTTACAGGAAATCGTCGATTGGTTAGGATACGATTTAAATCGACCGCATAATGCTTTATTTGATGCTGAAGCGACCGTTTTCCTGATGAATGAAATGAACCAAAAGTTGCGCACGCTACCCTTAACGACCATTGAAAAATTAGCTGAACTATCAAATTATTGTATAGCAGAAACTAACTTATTTTTTGGACATGTGCTAGAAGAGATGAAAGCTAATCCAGTTGATTTACGTGAGGATTTAATCATCTTAGATGGCGTAGCTATTAAAGACCCCTCCGCCACACGCAAAGCGACACAGTATCGTATGGATAAGCACTATCCATTGTCTTCTGATGATAAAGTAGATTTATTAGACGCCTCCTATTTAAAAAGAGAAGCGCAAGAAGAAATGATGAATCAGGTTTATCAGTATTTTAAAAAAGCTGCCCCTAATGCTGGATTGGCTATAGAAGCGCCACCAGGTTCAGGTAAATCACTAGGTTATCTTTTACCTGCTTGTTTTGAAGCGACGAATGAAGAGCCGATATTAATTAGTACTAAAACAACTGTATTGCAGCGACAAATGATGGAAGAAACGCTCAGTTATCTTGAACAGCTCGTACCATTTGAATTAAGTGTTGCATCTGTCAAAGGTAAACAAAACTACTTATCACTAGCTAACTTTGATTATAAATTAAGTCATATCGATACAGATGATATCGAGTCGCTTTTTAGCATGAGAGTGCTTGTCTGGTTAACTGAAACAGAAACAGGTGATATCGATGAAATGGGTGCTGGGGGAAATAGTAGTCATGAATTTTGGACGAATATTCGTACGGGGAGTTCACAACTATCGAGTCACTTTTTAGAAAAATGGTTATCCTTTGATTTTTATTTGCGAGCTGAAAAACAATTAGAAGCCGCAGCAATTATTGTGACAAATCATGCTTTTCTAGTGCAAGACTGGAAAAAAGAAGTGCCTTTATTTAGAAATGTGAAGAAGCTTATAGTAGACGAAGCGCACTTTTTTCCTGATGTTATTCAGCAAGCAGCGACCGTTTCTATCTCGTCATCAACTTTTTCAAAACAGTTAAAGAAAATAGGTAACTTAGAAAGAACTGATTCTATTCTGTCGACGTTGAATCAATTGGTCAACAAAGAATTGATTCGTCCTTATCAACTGAATGCTATTGAATCTAACAGACAATTGTTTGAATCCGAATGGGCGGATTTTATTGAACAGTGGATAAATAAACTTGGTATTGAAATGAATACTGATCCTAGCGTTTTGAAATGGCATGAAATTGAAGTCTCTTTAGCTAAACTAAATTTATCATTGAAAAAACAATTAAAGGAATTGACAACGTTAATTTACGAAATTGTTTATGTAGGCAATCATATTATTCAAAAAACCGATTTAGCGCATGAACAACTTTCTGTTAATGAAAGATTCAATTTAACTGTGTTTAAAGATATTCTTCAAGATATTACTAGTGACGCCCAGACATTGAAAGCTGTTTTCAATCAAAACGAACAAGCTGACTACTCATGGGTAAGTTATTTTTCAAAAAATCCACAGCTCAGTTTAACGTTTAAACGTGCTAGTTACTTTACGCAAGATATACTACAAGAGAAATTACAGCAATATACGCACACGGTTTTTACGAGTAGTTCATTGTCATATGATGGATCGAGTGACTTTTTCAAAAACCAAATAGGGGCGCAAGAATTAGAGTACGTTTCCCTAACAACACCCTATCAATACAAAGAGCAAGTGAAAGTATTTGTTCCGGATCATTCTTCTGCTTATACCGACTTTACAAAAGAAGAGTATGTTCAATATATGATTGAATCAATAGAAAAAATCGTCAAAGATACATCCGAGAATGCACTGATTCTTTTTAGAAGTAACGATACGCTACAAAAGGTTTATCGTGGCCTACAGAAAAGAAAAGGACTTGATAAAAAGTTGATTCTTGCGCAGAATCTATCGGGTACAAAAGCCAAATTGATCAAACAATTCAAAAAAAGCAAGAATGCCTTACTCTTAGGAGCAGATACGTTTTGGGAGGGAGTAGACTTGCCAGGTGACGCCCTTAAGATTGTGATCGTCACCAAGTTACCTTTTGATTCTCCTGACCAACCTAGTGTGAAATTGCGATTAAAAAAAATAGCAGATCAAAATCAAAATGCTTTTATTCATGATATGCTCCCTAGAGCAGTGATGAGGCTCAAGCAAGGTTTTGGTCGATTGATCCGGTCTGAAAACGATAAAGGTGTTTTTGTTATTCTCGATCATCGATTTGTCCATTCGAGTTACGCCAAGGCAATGAGGCAATCTTTACCGGATGAGTTGCAAATTGAAGAAATAAACTGGGACGAGATTTCTGATGAAGTACGTTCCTTTATAGAAAAAGAGTAATAAGAGATGATAATGTTAAGGCGGATATTTATTTCTATCCTTTAATTTGCTATACTAAAAGAGTTGAAAATCTAGACTGTGAGGACATTGCTGTGAAAAAATTTTTTATAGGGCTCTCTGTATTTCTCATTGTATTGATTGTCGGATCAGTTGTCATATACAGACGTTCGGTTGCAACATACAACGATACTGAAGAACAGGCGATTGCATTCGCAATTGATCATTCGGACATTGTCACTGCTAGCGAATTTTATTGGTACAATGATTCAGAAACTTATTTCACTGTAGTAGGTGAAACCGAACAAAATGAAAGACTAATTGTTATAAAAAATCAGGAAACTGAAGAAATAATTAGTTTGAATGAAGCAGATACTTTATCTAAACAACAGGCTGTTCAAATGACTCGAGAAGCAAGACAACCGAAAAAAATCTTGGAAGCTCGAATCGGCATTGATGATGATAGACCAGTATGGGAAGTTAGTTATCGTAATCAAAATGGTCGTTTAGGATATTACATTCTTTCATTAGAAGACGGAGAATGGATTCGCACGATTGATAATATTTAATTAAAAATTGTTTTTGAGGATAAGGAGATTGTACATTGAAAAACATTAGAATCATTGAAGCGGCAAAACATGTCGGTGAAACAGTTAAAATTGGTGCTTGGGTCGCAAATAAACGTTCCAGCGGAAAAATCGCTTTCTTGCAATTGAGAGATGGCTCAGCATATTTCCAAGGTGTTGTTGTTAAAAGCGAAGTTGAAGAATCTATTTTCGATCAAGCAAAAAACTTAACACAAGAATCCTCTGTATGGATCACGGGTACGATTCAAGAAGACACCCGTTCAAAATTCGGTTATGAAATTCATGTGACTGATATTGAGGTGATTGGAGAATCTAAAGATTACCCGATTACACCTAAAGAACATGGTACTGAATTTTTAATGGATCATCGTCACTTATGGTTACGTTCATCCAAGCAACATGCCATTATGCAAATTCGTAACGAAGTGATTAGAGCGACATATGAGTTTTTCAATAAAGAAGGTTTTCTAAAAGTAGATCCACCAATTCTAACAGGTAGTGCTGCAGAAGATTCTACAGAGTTATTCCATACTCAATATTTCGAATATGATGCCTACTTATCTCAAAGTGGTCAGCTGTATATGGAAGCTGCCGCAATGGCACTCGGTAAAGTATTCTCATTTGGACCGACATTTAGAGCTGAAAAATCTAAAACACGTCGTCACTTGATCGAGTTTTGGATGATTGAACCTGAGATGGCTTTCATGAATCAAGACCAATCATTAGAAATTCAAGAGCAATACGTTGCTTACCTTGTTCAAAATGTGTTAGATCACTGTGACATGGCACTAGATGTGTTAGATCGAGATAAGGAATTATTGAAGAAATACACGGCCTTACCTTATCCTCGTATTTCTTATGATGAAGCAGTTGAACTACTTCAAAAAAATGAATTCGATACGACTTGGGGAGAAGATTTCGGATCACCTGAAGAAACCTTTATTGCCAATCAATATGATCAGCCAGTATTTATATTAAACTATCCTAAAGCCATTAAACCATTTTATATGAAACCACATCCTGAACGTGAAGATATCGTTTTATGTGCTGATATGATTGCGCCAGAAGGGTATGGCGAGATCATTGGAGGAAGCCAGCGTGAGGATGATTTTGAAGCGCTAGAAGCAGAGCTTGAAAAACATCATTTAGCGATCAAAGATTATGAGTGGTATTTGGACTTACGTAAATATGGTAGTGTACCTCATTCAGGATTTGGGTTGGGACTTGAACGTGTAATCACTTGGTTATCTGGAACGGAACATATCAGAGAATCAATCCCATTCCCACGTCTATTGAACAGAATTTACCCGTAATAAGCATCGAAAGGGTGTAAGCAGTGAATGAAGCATTAATGAAAAAGTGGTTAAAGTCAAAAAATGTTTCGATTTCTACCCTTTTACTCGAGAATTACAAAAAAATCGGATTAAACAATGATCAATTGCTCTTCTTGATTCAATTGAAATCTTTCGTCGATATAGGTGAGCATTTTCCAGATGTATCTTTAATCGCGGAACGAATGCAAATGACTAGAGAAGAAGCCTTTAAACAAATTCACGCTTTAATCAATAAAGGGGTATTATCCATTAATACACTTACTGATGATGATGGAAAAAGCCAAGATGAACTATCTTTTGATCTCTTATGGGAAAAAATTATGTTATCTATGAAACAAGAAGATGAACGTGAGACACAAGAAAAGGCTGAACTTTCTTCAAAAGATTTGTACAGTTTATTTGAACAAGAATTTGGCAGACCCTTGTCTCCTATTGAGATCCAGACGTTGAATATGTGGATCGATGACGATCATTATGAACCTGAATTAATCCAAATGGCTTTAAGAGAAGCCGTTTTAAGCCAAGTGTATAGTTTAAAATATATTGACCGTATACTATTGAGTTGGGAAAAGAAAAATATTAAAAGTAAAGATCAAGTTCTTAAAGAAACACAAACCCATCGCAACGCTCAGCATAATGCTAGTCAAACTAATCGTGAAGAAAGTCGTTCATCTAAACCAGTGCCTATGTATGATTGGTTAAAAGAATTTAAAGACTAATACTATCTAATTGTTTTAAAGAGGAGTGGACCATGGCTGAACAAGAAGTGTTATTGAATAGCAAAGAGACTACCAAATTAATAGAAGCCATGGGGAAATTATTTCCAAATGCTAAGGCTGAGCTTATCCACCGCAATTCATTTGAATTGTTGATTTCTGTTATCATGAGTGCTCAAACGACTGATGTTGCAGTCAATAAAGTAACCCCTGCTTTATTCGAAGCATATCCAACACCAGAGTTGATGATGGAAGCGCCGCTTGAAGATATTATGGAAAAAATCAAAACCATTGGTTTGTACCGTAATAAGTCTAAATTTATTAAAAATTGTTCTCGGGAATTGATTGAACGCTTTGATGGGGTTGTTCCTTCCACACATAAAGAATTAGAAAGTTTACCTGGTGTCGGCAGAAAAACGGCTAATGTTGTTATGAGTGTGGCTTTTGATAAACCTGCCATCGCAGTCGATACACATGTAGAGAGAATTAGTAAGAAATTCAATATTTGTTCTCAGCAAGCAACTGTCAGACAAGTAGAAGATAGTTTGATGGAAAAGCTGCCAGAAGAGTTGTGGAGCATTGCACATCATAGAATGATTTTCTTCGGTAGATATCAATGTCCTGCTAGAACGCACGATCACAATTTATGTATTGCTAAAATAAAAGAATATTTATAAATGCAAGGTAGAGTATTATATACTCTACCTTTTTTCATTCAGTTTTATCTTTCAAAAACGTTTACATGATAGTTGATTATACGCTATACTTAATGTATTATTTTGCTATTTAAGGAGGATTTTCATGCAAGACGAACCCTATACATCTCGACTAGAACAAGTACGTGAACAATACAAGGCCTATGAGAGTAGACCTTTTGATATTACGATTGCACGTGGAATTCCTTCTCCGAAACAGTTGGAACTGTCAAAATCACTTTTAGATACAATGGAACAAACAGACTGGATGAGTGAAGATGAGCAAGACATAAGAAATTATGGAGGTCTTTTAGGCATTCAAGAAGCCCGTGTACTATTTGGCTCGTTGCTTGGTACTACGATAGAAGAGACACTGGTTGCTGGAAACGCAAGCTTACAAATGATGTATAGCGTGCTCATCATGCAAATGTACACTGGAAAGGCAAATTGGCACAGTGAAGGCGAG
Source organism: Marinilactibacillus kalidii (assembly GCF_017599325.1). Classification (GTDB taxonomy): domain Bacteria; phylum Bacillota; class Bacilli; order Lactobacillales; family Carnobacteriaceae_A; genus Marinilactibacillus; species Marinilactibacillus kalidii. Next base: position 17,110 of record NZ_JAGFVM010000031.1, read on the forward strand.
ATTAAGTTCCTTTGCCCAAGTCCTGGTTATGACCGCCATTTCTCTATGTTAGAACGCTTAGGTATCCAAATGATTCCAATTGAGTTAACAGGTTCTGGCCCCGATATGGAAACAGTAGAGAAGTTGGTTTCTCAAGATTCATCAATCAAGGGAATCTTTTGCGTTCCTACGTATAGTAATCCAACAGGTGAAACTTATTCAGATGAAGTTGTAGAAAGACTGGCCGATATGCATACAGCTGCTGAAGATTTCATCATTATGTGGGATAACGCTTATGTCGTTCATCATTTATATGAAGAACAAGAAGAAGTTTTAAATATACTGGAAGCCTGTAAAGAAGCTGGTGTACCTGATAGGCCCTATATGTTTGTCTCAACCTCTAAGATGACTTTCCCTGGAGCAGGTGTTGCGGCAGTAGGTGCCTCCGAAACAAATATCTTAAGATTAGCTGAAGAATTAAGTAAGCAGATCATCAGTTTTGATAAATTAAATCAGAAACGTCACGTAAACTTTTTGAAAGATAAAGAAACGATTCATCAGTTAATGGCGCAACATGCAGACCTTTTACGTCCAAAATTTGAATGGATTCAAGCCATCCTAGAAGCATACTTTGGAGGCGAGCGAGGTAAATTTTTACAATGGACTGAACCAAAAGGTGGATACTTTGTTCACCTGACAACTGCAAATGGTTGTGCAACCGAAATAGTGGACAAATTGAAGCAAGTTGGCATACAATTAACACCAGCGAATGCAACTTATCCGTATGGAATCAATCCACTAGATAATAGTATAAGACTAGCACCAAGTTTTATTGGATTAGATAAACTGGAGGTTGCTTTGGAAGCCCTATGTACTTGTGTTGAACTTGTAACACTAGAAAAATACGGGGAAGAATTTTAGGAGGCGGAAAATAATATGTCAAAAGGAAGTTTTAGTTTAGGAATCATTTTAGGAAGCGCAATAGGTGCTGCTTCAGCTTATTTATTAGCCCAAAAATCTGGAGAAGAACTTCAGGGAGATATTAAGGATAAAGCTACTGAGCAAAAAAATAAAATGATTATTAAGCTAGATGAGATGATAGAAGAAGCAGAAATCAAGTTAGATGAAAAACTGACTGATGGAGAGTTTTACAATCCACCTGTTGCTTATGAGGTGACACCAGAAACTGTCGCTGCGCCACCCGAGCATAATGCGTTAGAAGACGATCCGATTGTAGTTCCCGATGTAAAAATTTAACGATAAATAGTAGTTCTTTTCGCAATGTTTAATTGATTAAACAAAACGGAAAGAACTATTTTTTGTTTAAAATTACATTTGAATGTATATAAATCCATTTTCAGTAGTTTTTATTGAATCTTTTACCAATTGTTCTATTTGATTGTTTTTCTTGTCTAAAGGCTTTATTATAAGGGTTGCGACTACTGATAACTGGAGGATAAAAAATGAGTATGATTTTCGATGTTAAATCCGAAATCAGCAAATTAAATGCTGTATTATTAAAACGACCCGGTAAAGAAGTAGAGAATTTAACACCAAACACGATGCATGACTTGTTGTTTGATGATATTCCTTATTTACCAATTATCCAGGAAGAACACGATGCCTTTGCTGATGTTTTACGTAATAATGGGACAGAGGTACTTTATCTCGAAAAACTTGTAGCAGAGGCGATAGATGCCGCTGGGATCAAAGAAAATGTGATCAAAGATTTCATTGCTGAATCGGGATTGAATGTACCGGATATAAAAACTGAATTAACGAAGTATCTAATGACTTTTTCATCTGAAGAACTCGTGGATAAAATTATGTCAGGTGTTCGTAATGATGAATTTGATATTCATGCGCGTTCATTATCTTGGCTCGCAGATCATCAAAGTAACTCTTTATTTTTGATGCAACCCATGCCAAACTTGTATTATACAAGAGACCCAGCAAATATACTGGATAACGGTATATCCATCAATAATATGACGTACCAAGCTAGAAAACGTGAATCTTTATTCATGAGTATCATTGTTAAACATCACCCTTTATTCAATCACTCTAATCTAGAAGTGTGGAGAGACCGAACGGTATCAACTTCTATCGAAGGTGGAGATGTTTTGGTGTTGAGTGAAGACGTATTGGCAATCGGTATTTCTCAAAGAACTTCTGGTCAAGCTATCGAAGAACTAGCACAAACCCTTTTTGATAAGCACGCGACCTTTACAAAAGTTATCGCGATTGAAATTCCTAGAGTTAGAGCAATGATGCATTTAGATACTGTATTTACGATGATCGACTATGATAAGTTCACGATTCATCCTGGTATCCAAGGAATGGATGGTGAAATGTCTGTTTATGTACTCGAACCTGGGAAAGAATCTGGCGATATTCGAGTCAAACATCATACTGATTTAACAGAAGTGCTCAAACAAACATTGAATTTGCCTGAAATTGCGATGATACCTTGTGGAGGGGGAGATCCAATCGCTGCTCCTAGGGAACAGTGGAATGATGGATCTAATACTCTAGCTATTGAGCCCGGAGTGGTAGTTACCTATAATCGTAATTACGTTTCTAACCAACTGATGAGAGAACAAGGTGTAAAAGTTCTTGAAATTCCATCAAGTGAACTATCTAGAGGTAGAGGCGGACCAAGATGTATGAGCATGCCCTTAAATCGCTCTTAAAAAAATAAGCGCAGTGCTGGGAAACAGCATAGCGCTTATTTTTTATTGTCTTTTACCTTCTTTGGTATAAGTGATTACAGACGACTCTTTATTCGAAGCTATCGCTTTTGCTCTGTCAATCGCTTCTTTCTTGGAATGATAGGTTGAATCTGGCTTTTGTGCACCTTTGGTTTCAACTTTCCATTCATCATCGGCATAGTAAACAATCACATCATTGTCTAATAAATCACTGTTAGTATTGTTATCGTGGGCATCATGCTTAGTCGGTTTCTTTTGATACTTAAAGGAATCAATCTCGCCTGAATCAGATTTATCGTACCAATCCTCAGCTTGACTAATGGCGATCGGTATCGCTCTGTCTTCAGGATAATCATTATCAAGTAATGCATTTCCAATATCAATTGCTTTTTTACGAACCACATTGTCTAAATTTTTCATTGCTGCTGGATAGTCCTGTGTATCCCATGGCATATAAATCATCCTTTCATAATTTCTAATTTCGTTATATCATGAATATAGATTAATGACGAAGATTAAGACTTGTTGATCTAAAATAATAAATGCGTTAAAGAAGAGGTTAAGATGAAAAAAATTGAAAAATCTGCGCAGTTTCTCGAATCAAATCGAATGCTGTTCCAATGCCCAGTTTGTGGTAAAGGATTTACTCAAGTAAACAACAATCAATTTATTTGTGAATCAAACCATTCGTTTGATTTATCAAAAAAGGGCTCTATACATTTCCTATTAAAACAGCCTCATAATGACTATGATACAGATATGTTAAAATACAGAAGAATCGTTGCACAAGATGAACTATGGCATCCGATGTTGGCAGAAGTAAGTAAGTACATCACTAATCAGTCAGGGGTGCATCTTGATGTAGGTTGTGGAGAAGGGTCCCACTTGCATCATCTACAAGCGTTAGGATTAAAAGGCACTAGTATAGGATTTGACATTTCTAAGGATGCCATTCAACTAGCCGCTGCACTATATACGGATGTTTTCTGGAGTGTGGCGGATTTAGCGCAATCTCCTTTTGCTACAGCATCATATGACACCATCTTTAATATTCTATCTCCATCTAACTACAGTGAATTCGATCGTTTATTAAAAAAAGGGGGACAGGTGATAAAAGTTATTCCCTCAGAAAATTATTTGATTGAAATCAGAGAACTTACGGGTAAAAACTTGATACCTTATTCGAATCAAGATGTTATTGAAAAATTTTACGAACACTATCCAAATGCTATTAGAACGAGCGTTTCATATAAGCATGAAGTCAAAGCGTCTATCGTTCAACCATTGCTGAACATGACACCGTTGAGTTGGAACAGTAAGCAAAGCTTGGAAGAAATACAGTTGGAAGAAGTATCAATCGATATGGACATTTTGATAGGGAATAAGGGTTGAAAAATCAAGGATTGTACCTTAAAAAAGAAATGTTCAATACTTGTAAACTTTTTTTACAAAATGTTCACAATATTGTTGAACTTTAGCTTAATTTCGAGATTAATTCTGCCATAACCTTGCATATACTATGGTCCAATGTTATTATATGGAACATAAGCTGATTTGATTCATTGGTTTTTATCAGTCAACCCATCAGAAGCTGATAAAAAAATGTGAAATAGCAACGGCTTAATTAACGTATCGCTTCGCAGTGCTTGACACCGAGGCGATACGTTTTTTTGTGTCCAATTAAATAGGGAAAACGATATTTATGTTTTTCAATAAATAGGTTATAATCGATATCGGTAGTTTACATAGAAGAGTAAGGAGGGCTGACCCATGTCGCAAGCTCTGAAAGAAAAGATCAAAGTAAAAGCGCAAGAAATTGGCATTGATAAAATCGGTTTTACACATGCTGAGCCTTTCTACGATTTAGAAGAGAAGTTGTATAAACAAAAAGAAAAGGGTCATACTTCGGGATTTGAGCATGATGTCATCGAAGAGAGAATCTATCCTGAAAAGATTTTTTCGGAGCCGAGATCTATCATTGCGATCGCTGTGGCATATCCTTCTAAGATGGGTACAAAACCGCCTAGAGAAAAAGGTGTGCGACGTGGTGAGTTTGCTAGAGCTTCATGGGGTACAGACTATCATGATGTCCTCAGAGAGCGCATGGATCGTTTAATCGACTATATCAAAGAAGAAACGAGTTCTGAAACGAAGTTTAAGCCAATGGTTGATACAGGCGAGTTGGTCGATGTCGCAGTTGCTCAAAGAGCCGGTTTAGGATTCATTGGAAGAAATGGTCTGCTTATAACCGAAGAATTTGGTTCTTATGTATATTTAGGTGAAATCATCACCAATTTAGAGTTTGATGCGGATGAAGAAGTGGCATTCGGATGCGGAGACTGTACTAGATGTGTCACAGCCTGTCCCACAGGTGCTTTACTTGGTGACGGACGTATGAATGCACAAAAATGTTTATCTTTTCAAACGCAAACCAAAGGCTATATGCCTAAAGAGTATCGTCGACGTATGGGACACGTTATTTATGGTTGCGATATCTGTCAGATCGTCTGTCCCTATAATAAAGGTATTGATTCCCATTTTCATGAGGAAATGGAACCAGATCCTGAAAAAACAATGCCACTTTTAAAGCCCCTTTTAACGATATCTAATCGCGAATTCGAAGAGACTTATGGAGAAATGTCTGGTTCTTGGAGAGGTAAGAAACCATTACAACGTAACGCGATTATTGCATTAGCTAATTATCGTGATAGATCAGCTATTCCAGAACTACTCAAAGTCGTAGAACAAGATCCTCGTCCCATGATAAGAGGTACTGCTGCTTGGGCCATATCAATGATTTTAAAAAAAGATTCAAACCAAGATATCATTGCCTTTTTAGAAGAAGCGTTAGATAAAGAAACTGATCCAGAAACCATACAAGAATTTAAAGATGCTATTTATTTAATGAAAGACAATTTATAAATCAACTAATCTATTTAATCACTAAAAAAGGAGTTTCACATGCCAAATCACATCGTATTATATGAACCATTAATTCCCGCAAACACAGGGAACATCTCTAGAACTTGCGCAGGTACAAATACTCATTTACATTTGATCAAACCGTTAGGATTCAGTACAGACGATAAGCAATTAAAAAGGGCTGGATTAGATTATTGGAATGAAGTAGAGATTACTTATCATGATAATTTAGAAGCCTTTATTGACTATGCAAAATCTGGGAAATTTTATCTGATTTCAAAATTTGCTAATAAAGTTTACGCTGATGAAGATTTCTCTGATACGACCACGGATCATTTTTTTATATTTGGAAAAGAAACAACCGGTTTACCAGAAGCGTTTATGCAGGCTTATGCAGATGACTGCTTGCGTATTCCTATGAACGATGAACATGTTCGGTCACTAAATTTATCCAATACAGCTAATATCTTAATATATGAAGCACTTAGACAACAGAAATTTCCGAATTTGGAATTGACGCACACTTACGAAAACGATAAATTAAAGTAACTGGTCGTGTGGATGGTTGAATAAAACGTGGTCTATAATATTTAGTGTTGGTGAGCATTCGCTAGCACTATTTTTTATCAATTAAAATAGATAATTTCAATGCTATTTTTGAAAGTTTTAGTCATTTGAAATGAACAGGTCATGATACACTGCGGCTCTTAGTGAGTCACGTTAGATTAGACTTGAGTAATAAAAATCAAAAATGAGTAATCGATATGAATATAGTGGAGGAAGAATGATGTTAAGTAGTATCAAAAATGAGTTATTCATGGGGTATGATAAAACCCAAAAAATATTTTATCCAGCATTAATATTGTTACAGATTGTAGTCTTTTTTATAACTAGGGATAATCCAATTGGTGTAATAACAGGTCTTGCCGGTATTATAGCAGTGATTATGGCTGCCAAAGGAAGAATCAGTACTGCTTATTTTGGATTTGTTCAAGTATCAGGCTATCTTTACCTAAGTATTCAAGCCAATTTACCTGGTGAAGTAATGTTAAATATTTTTTATCTAGTAAGTCAGTTCGTTGTTTTCTATACTTGGAAGAACAATCGGAATAAAGCTGAATTGACAGATAAAGCAGAGGAAGTAGAGTCGATCAAGATTACGAGGTTACAATGGGTGTATAATATTTTAGGAATGGTTGTTACCTGGATCGTTTTTACGAAGTTTTTAGAATTCATGGGTGGAAGTAATCCACCAGTTGATAGCATTACGACTACGATGTCTGTATTTGCTCAAATTCATATGATCAAGCGATTAAGCAGCCAATGGGTGTTATGGATCTTAGTTAATGGATTCACAGTGTACCTATGGTTTCTACAAGGAAATGTAACGATGGTTGCTATGTGGACAGGTATGCTATTGAATAGTATATATGCATGGTATATATGGGATAGAAAAGCTAGAAAAGGTAACTCGCAAATGGACAAAGTGATTGAAGCAGCCTAAAGTTTGACAGGTTATTGAATTGGTGGATGTGTAGAAAGCAAGTATAGTAACTTTAAGATTAGCATTCACTATAAGTTGTTAGACCTAAATTAAAATGAATAGCGTATTGAACTTTATGGAGAATATAGTTTGCATTGATTTTTATCGGTAACGATCGTTCATCTACATGATTTGAAAATAAGCAAAAAAGCGTCCCCTTGAGCAGGTAGAAAACCGACTCTAAGGGGACGCTTTTTTTATTTAACAAATTACATCTGATCAGGTGTCTCAACACCTAATATACTTAAATCCTGTTTTAATAATTCCGTTACTGCAAATACTAAGGCTAATCTCGATTCTTTTTCTTCATGTTCATCCAACACACGTACATTAGCATAGAACTTGTTGAAAGCTTGAGACAAGTGAATCGCATGTTTTGCTATAATCGATGGTTCGTATTGTTTATATGCACGAACTAATGTCTCTGGGAATTCTTGAATCAGTTTCACAACTTCCCAGCTATATTGATCCGTCAAACTGTAACTTTCAGTAGCAGGGAAAGCATCTTTTCCTGCTTTTTTCAATATACTTAGTGCTCTTGCACGTGTATATTGAACGTAAGGGCCCGTTTCACCTTCGAATTGAACCACTTCTTCAATGGTAAAATCAAAGTTGTTTAAACGATCATTTTTCAAATCGTGGAAGACTACGGCACCAACACCAACTTGTTCAGCAACCGTTTCTTTATTTTCAAGTGATGGATTTTTTTCTTCGATTTGGTTCAAGGCTAAACTAGCTGCTTCATTAAGCACTTCTTCTAAAAGAACCACTTTTCCTTTACGAGTAGACAATTTCTTGCCGTCTTTAGTGATCAACCCAAATGGAACGTGGTGGATATGATCTGCCCATTCATAACCCATTTCACTCAGGACTGCTTTCAGCTGTTTGAAATGGTTTGATTGCTCTTGCCCAACTACATAAAGTGCTTGAGAGAAATCATAGTTTTCTTTGCGGTAAAGCGCTGCAGCCAAATCTCTCGTCATATAGAGCGTTGCGCCATCTGATTTTTTAATAAGAGCAGGGTTTAAGTTGTATTTTTCAAGATCAACAATATGTGCGCCCTGATTTAAAGTTAATAGGTTCTTTTGATCAAGCAAAGATACTACTGAGTCCATTTTGTCATTATAAAAAGCTTCACCTTTATAAGAATCAAATTGGATATTCAAGCGATCGTAAACGTTCTGGAATTCAGCAAGTGATTCTTCTCTAAACCAAGTCCAAAGGGTGATTGCTTCTTCATTACCGTCTTCTAATTTTTTAAACCATGCACGACCTTCATCTTCAAGAGAAGGGTCTTTTTCTGCTTCCTCATGGAAAGTTACATATAATCTAAGCAATTCTTTGATAGGATTTGCACGAACATCTTCTTCAGATCCCCATTTTTTGTATGCGGAGATTAGCTTACCAAATTGTGTTCCCCAGTCACCTAAATAATTGATGCGAACCGGTTGATAGCCTACGCGCATAAGAATATTGGATAGGGCATTACCAATAACGGTTGATCTAAGGTGACCCATAGACATTGGTTTAGCAATATTTGGTGATGACATATCAATGGGTACATTCTGTCCATTTCCGAGATTGACTGAACCATATTGATCTTTTTGTTCTAATATTTCTTTTAAAACCAATTGACTAATTTGATCTTTTTTCAAGAAAAAGTTCAAATAGGGGCCAACTGTCTGTGTTTTTTCAATAATGGGTGAAGCTATTTTTTCTTCAATATCTTTAGCGATCTGTGCAGGGCTTTTACGTAAAACTTTAGCTAATTGAAAAGCTGGAAAAGCAAGGTCACCGTGTTCTGCATATTTTGGTTTTTCTAACAGTTGATTGATCTCGTTTAATTCTAATTGATCTTTTAAGACGTCGTGTAGCGATTCAGCTACAAGCATTTTGTAATCCAAAAAAATCCTCCTAATTCTATTGTCCTATTTAATGTTCATACACAAATGAGTTGGATGGTTATTCATTAAACTAAATAAATAGTATGAAAGACCGACATTTACGTTTACACATAAGCATTTGTATTATAGCAAAGCTCGATACACCTAGCAACAAGAATTGGCTCAGAAGTGTTTCGAAAGCGTTTTAATACAAATATAGTGAATTTCTATACGCAATCAGTTATAGTAGATAATGACGACTTTATTGAAAATATGTACAAGTAGGAGTGTAAAGATGAAAAAGTCTGAAAGACAGATGATGATCAAGCAAATGGTTCTAAATGAAGAAATCGGTACACAAGATGAGCTCCTGATCAAATTAAAAGAAAAAGGCTTAGAAGCGACTCAAGCGACGATTTCTAGAGATATCAAAGAATTAAATTTAGTGAAAACCCCAAGCTCTAGAGGCGGCACCAAATACACTATCTATCAAAACAATCAATTGACGATGGAAGATAAGCTATCATCGACGCTAAAAGAAGTGGTCGAATCGATCACGAGAGTACAGTTTATGAACGTTGTGAAGACTATACCCGGGAATGCGCATGTAGTCGGTGCCTTAATGGATGATATTAGCTTTTCGGAAGTCGTTGGAACGGTTGCTGGAAATGATACGATTATGATTATTTCAAAAGACGAAGACACTTCAATCAATATGTATAATTATTTAGCTAAACGTGCAAATCTTAATAAAGAATAAATTAAAAAAACCACCGAAAATCAAGAGCCATTATGCTCTCGATCGTCAGCGGTTTTTAAATATGACTATTTTGGATTCCATACCCATTCATGGCCATCTTTAGCTAATAACTCATTCGCTTCTTCTGGTCCTACTGTGCCCGCTTCGTATTGCGCCAATTTCTCGTTAGATTGATCCCAAGCTTGTCGAATGGCATCAACGTATTTCCAAGAATTGGAAACTTCTTCCCAATGTGCGAAATGTGTTCTGTCACCATTCAAACAATCTAATAGTAATTTTTCATATGCTTCTGGGCTTTCTTGAATCGTTCCTTCTGATCTTAAATGATCAAGTTTCATGATTGTTGTATCCATGCTCATACCAATTTTCTTTTCATTCAATGTCATTGAAAATCCTTCACTAGGTCCAAGGTAGAGTGTAATAATATTTTCTGCAGTTTCTTCAGTATCGTAGAGAGGTGACGCTGACTTTTTAAAAACGATACTAATTTGTGCTTCTTTTTTTGCCATACGCTTACCAGTTCTGACGTAAATAGGCACACCAGACCATCGATCGTTCTCTAATTCTATTTTTCCAGCAATATATGTTTCAGTACTAGAATCTTTATCGACATTTTCTTCTTCTAAATAACCATTTAAAGATTTTTTATTTGAATGAGCATATTGCGCGCGAACGAAATTTGCTTTTACATCTTCTGCTGATAATTGTTTTAAAGAAGTGAGCACATTCATTTTCTTCTCTTTCACTTCTTGAGAATTAAATGAAGCGGGTGCTTCCATTGTTAATAAGCTAAAGATTTGCATAATATGGTTTTGAACCATATCTCTAAGGGCACCACTCGTATCATAATACCCCGCACGTTCTTCAACCCCTAATTCTTCACTAAGTGTGATTTGGATATTCGAGATAAATTGTTTGTTCCAGACCTGTTCAATAAGTGGGTTAGAAAATCTAAATGCCAGGATATTCTGAACCATTTCTTTCCCAAGGTAATGATCGATACGATATAATTCTTCAGATTCAAATGCTTCAAGAATTTCGTCGTTCAATGCTTTAGAACTTTCATAATCCGTTCCGAATGGTTTCTCGATGATGACTCTATTAAAACCTTGATCATTGACAAGATTTTGACTTTTTAAGTGACTGGTAATCGTTCCAAAAAAGTTAGGGGACATTGACAAGTAGAAGATACGATTGCCACCGATATCATATTTTTTATCTAAATCATCTGAAAGATCTCTGAGTGTATTATAATGCTCAGTATCTTTTACATTATGAGATTGATAGTAAAAGTGACGAGAAAATGCCTCGACTTGTTCTTCAGAGCCACCCAGTTTCTTAACCGAGTCTCTAACGATTTCTTGATAATGTTCATCTGACCATTCACGTCTTGCTGTACCAATAACTGCGAACTGTTCTTCTAAAAAGCCTTTGATATATAAGCGATATAGCGAAGGATATAATTTACGCTGGGCTAAATCCCCAGTACCTCCGAAAATAATGAAGAGTGCTTTATTCGACTGAGACATACTTTCCCTCTTTTCTATTTATACAAGTACGTATAAAGGTTACTGTATACTATTTTACTTTTTGTTCCTAATTCAAGCAACTATATTGTTGGAAATACAATAAAATTGTTTTTAAATCGCACTATAAATGGAATAGTTTTTGATTCAAGTTCATTTGATTTACATAAAAATGATTTAGTAGATTTTAATAAATCATTTCAATTTCATCAGAAATGTGCCAATATTAAGGATATTTAATGAGAATGATAGCATAAATCTAGATTGAACTACTGTGGTTTGGTACAATATCCTAGAATTAAAGAAAGAGGCGAGAAAATGACACACCCATTTGAACAATACAATATAAAAAATTTCTTGATTGAAGCAATTAAAGAAATTGGATTTGATGAACCAACTGAAATACAGAAAAAAGTCATTCCTGAAGTAAAAAAAGGAAGAGACATTATCGGTCAATCACAAACAGGGTCTGGTAAAACACATGCATTCCTGTTGCCTTTATTTAATAAAATCAAACCAGAATTAGAGCAAGTTCAAGTTGTTATTACAGCTCCGAGTCGTGAATTATCTGATCAGCTTTTTCAAGCGGCCAGCCAATTAGCATCGTTTTCGGAAGAAGAAATTATCGTCCAACAATTTATCGGTGGAACGGATAAGCAAAGACAAGTCGATAAACTTGCACAAAAACAACCGCATGTCGCTATTGGAACGCCAGGACGTATGTTTGATTTAATCAGCCAAAATGCGTTACTGACACATACTGCTCATTATATGGTTGTCGATGAAGCTGATATGACATTAGACATGGGGTTTTTAGAGCAAGTTGACCAAATCGCTGCTCGTTTACCTGAGAAAGGGCAAATGCTTGTTTTCTCTGCAACGATTCCTCAGTCATTACAGCCTTTCTTGAAAAAATACATGAAGAGCCCAATCGAGATCAAAATTGAGAATCAACAAATCATTTCTGACACAGTTGAGAACTGGTTGATTTCTACTAAAGGCAAAAGACGAATCAATGTTATTCATGAATTGTTGACGCTCGGTCAACCTTACTTGGCACTTGTATTTGCGAATACGAAAGATAAGGTCGATGAGATCGCAAAAGGTCTTAGAGATAAAGGATTGGATGTCGCAGTTGTTCACGGTGGCATTTCATCTCGAGAACGTAGAAGAGTCATGAGACAGATCCAAAATCTTGATTATCAATATGTCGTAGCCTCTGATTTAGCTGCTAGAGGTATTGATATCAAAGGCGTCTCTCACGTGATTAATGCTGAAATTCCACATGAATTAGACTTTTTCGTTCACCGAGTGGGCAGAACAGGCCGTAATGGTATGGACGGTATCGCTGTGACGCTATACTCACCTGGAGAAGAAAAAGAGATTGAAACGTTGGAAAGCATGGGAATTACATTCCAGCCCAAAGAAATTAAAAATGATGAAGTGATCGATACGCATGATCGTAATCGTAGGGAACAAAGAAAAGACCAGAATAATAAAGAATCATTCGATTCTGAAATCCATGGTATGCGCAAAAAAGCTAAAAAGAATGTTAAACCTGGATATAAAAGAAAAATTGAACGTAAAAAAGAAGAAAAAAGAAAAAAAGCAAGAAAACTTACTCAAAATAACCGTAAGAGTCGTAAGTAGCAAAAACCACCGAGCCTATGAGCTTGGTGGTTTTTTTTCTTATTTTTCTTTTACAGTAGGTGCCATTTTTTTCATATCTTTAATTGCGAGATAGAATAGATAGAGAGATAATCCGATTTTTAATTCGAAAGTATAGGCTGATAAAATACCGAAAAATGTAGCGAACTCAATTGCGATAGTAGGTAAAATAGAAGCTAATACTGCAATTCTAAGATTTTCTTTAAATCTTAGTTGAGATCTTAAAATTTTAGAAAGTAAATTAGCAAACAATAGGATAAAAATCAATTCAAATAGTGTAATTAGTCCGATACCCAAATACGTAAAAATAAAAGTAAATACATAAGTCAGAATGGAAAATGAGCCAAAACTATTTAAGAGTGTTCTGAGAGACTCTCCAGTAAAAGTACCTAGTTGATCGTAGGGTGTTTCAACACCGTAACCTTGAAAACTTATATAGAAGTCGTTTTGCAGTAAACCAATTCCCACAGGAACCGTTAGACGCGTTAAATTTTTATCAATCTCTTCAGTTGTAAATTGATTGTCTGGTGCGAAGAACAACAAGAAAGAATCAGTTTGATGGATATAAGATTCTTCATCAGGAGCACTGAGCATACCGTCTACTATTTCAAAATCCGGAATTTTTTCTGCTAATTCCTGTCCGTCTGTCTGTATGGAGGAAATAATAGGGACAACACGCAGAATACTAATAGCGGTAATAAATAATGTAATCACTGCAATAACTAAAGCAACCTGCCTTTTTTTCATTGCTCTTCCTCGATGAATTTTCTTCGGGTTAACAAATGCTTGTTTCAAATAATACATGAATAACATTCTTCCTTTATAATGAATTTTACAATTAATCGCAACTCATTTCATTTTACCTTTTAAAGTATGAAAATACAACGCTTGCTTTTTATGAGATTTTTAACTTATTTACAATCATTCTCACTGTTCATTTAGATGTGTACAAGAATTGAACACATCTTGTCTCATTTCCTTTAATAAATTTCACTTCAATGGTAGAATAAAGGAAGTAAATAGAATATCAACAGGAGGAATGTTTAAAATGGCTTATACTTTGCCTGAATTACCGTACGCATATGATGCACTAGCACCACATATTGATGAGGATACTATGCACATTCATCACGATAAGCACCATGCGGCTTATGTGACTAAAGTGAATGCTGCTTTAGAAAATCATCCAGAGTTAGCTGAATTAAGTATCGAAGAACTAATGATGAAGTTAGATTCAGTTCCTCAAGATATTAAATCAGCCGTTCAAAACAATGGTGGTGGACACGCAAACCACTCTCTATTCTGGGAAATTTTATCACCAAATGGCGGAGGACAACCTTCTGGAGCTTTAGCTGAAGCGATTGATTCAACATTTGGAAGCTTTGAAGATTTCAAAGAAAAATTTAGTACAACTGGCGCGACTCGTTTTGGTTCTGGTTGGGCATGGTTAGTCGTTACTGATGGTAAACTTGAAGTAATGGATACTTTAAATCAAGACTCTCCATTATCTGAAGGTAAAACACCTATCTTAGGGTTAGACGTATGGGAACATGCTTACTACTTGAACTACCAAAATAAACGTCCAGATTATATTTCAGCTTTCTGGAACGTCGTTAACTGGGAAGAAGTAGCAAAACGTTACGAAGCTGCTAAGTAAATATGACTTTGAAGTGTCGGATAAATTTATCCGGCACTTTTTCTTTTGATAAGAAATACATAAGAATAACCTCTTTCACAGAATATTACTTTTTATGATATGGAAAAACGATCATCTATTTGGTAAACTAATGGCAGCATCCTAAACAGTAAGTATCGTATTAAAGTGTACGATTAATAAAAGCTCAACTTTCAACGGAGGTAATTATTTTTGAAAAAACCAACAAAAAAAGTAAAAGAAAGAAAAAAATCGCATATTCCTTTCAGACTAAATTTATTGTTCTTTATCGTATTTATCCTATTTTCTACATTAATTTTAAGATTGGGCTATTTACAAATCGTACGAGCTGACGAATATCGAGCTGAAGTTGAACGAACTGAGCGAACTACCCTAACGGGTGGTGTTCCTAGGGGTGAAATATTTGACGCGAACCTCAAGAAACTAGTGGGTAACGAAGCACGAAATACCATTACCTACACTAGAGGAAAAAATACATCAAGCACTAAAATGGCCGAATTATCTTTAAAGTTGGCTGACTATATAGATATGCCGAGTGTTTCACCATTCGACAGCGATAATAATCGCGATATTACGATCAGAGATATGAAAGATTATTATATTTCTATGCATTTAAAAGAACTTAATGATTCTTTAACAGCTGAAGAAAAGAAAGTGAAGGACGCTGACTCTTATCAAGTTCTGCTAGATAAGGTTTCTGAAGAAGATATTTCGACTTTTAGCGAAAAAGAGAAAACAGCTACTGCCATCTTCAAAAAAATGAATGCTTCTTATGCACTTAGTACAGTAAATATAAAAAATGAAGATGTCACCCAAGAAGAGATTGCCAGGGTAAGTGAGAACCTGTTAGAACTTCCCGGTATTGGTACAGGAACGGACTGGGTTCGTGTGTATCCCGAAGAAAATATGTTGAGAAGTATATTGGGTGCCGTGACTACCGAAGCTCAGGGTATTCCTAGTGATAAGGTCAGTAAGTACCTTGCTATGGGTTACTCTAGAAATGATCGAGTGGGACGAACTTATTTAGAAGAGCAGTATGAAACGGTTCTAAGAGGGACTAAATCAAGTATTGAAACGGAAACTGATAGTCAAGGAGAGATTATCAACCAAATCGAGAAGTATTCTGGAAGTAAAGGATCAAATCTCATACTGACTTCGGACATTGATTATCAGAGAACAGTAGAAAATATTGCTAAAGATTCACTGGCTAAACGTCAAGGTCGGAACAAAGAGATATACATTGCAGCTATGAATCCTAAAACCGGTGATATTTTAGCAATGACTGGGCAAAGGATAAATGATAAGGGAGAAGTTGTGGATGACGCTTTAGGGGTCGTTTCAAATGCATATATTCCTGGTTCATCTATAAAAGGTGCTACTATATTGTCAGCTTATATGGACGGAGTACTAGATTCTTCGAATAATTATATAGTGGATACACCATTGAAATTTAGAGGTTCTGAACCTATTCGATCAATTTTCAATCAAAATGGTTCTGTCGGCTTAGATGATATTACTGCATTAGAAAGATCGTCAAATGTTTATATGGCAAAATTGGCTATGAGAATGGGTGGGCAATTTGATACAGATCAGAAAACATTATCTTTTGATGGAGACGATATCTTAAAAAAACAAAGAGAATACTATGCTCAGTTTGGATTAGGTGTGCAAACGGGTATTGATCTTCCATTTGAAGGAACAGGCTATAAAGGAGTCAAACCGGAAGCTGTTAATGGTTTATTTAATGCTTTCGGACAATATGACACATATACAACATTGCAACTTCTACAGTACGTTTCAACCATAGCCAATGATGGTGTACGCGTAGCACCAAAACTCGTATCTGAAATTAGAGATACTGACCCTGAGACTGGTGGGGTAGGTGCATTGAAGACGGAAGTAGAAACTAAGGTATTAAATACGATTCCAGTCTCAGAAGATGCTATGAACCGTGTACATCAAGGTTTCTACCGAGTTGTAAATGGAACTCAAGGTACTGCGCGTTCATATTTTCAAGGAACCCCTTACGTTTCAGCAGGAAAGACTGGTACTGCGCAATCTGATTGGACTGACCCTGATACTAAAGAATATGAAAAAACTGTCAACCTGACATATGTTGGTTATGCTCCATATGATGATCCTGAAATTGCTGTAGCCGTAGTCGTTCCATTTCTACCTCTTAGTTCTTCTCAAAGAACAAACCACGAAAACACTGTAGCTGCAAGAAGAGTAATGGATGCCTATTTTAAAGTGGGAGAATTTGAGAATACTGATTCGGATAATGGTGAAACGGTAGAAGATGTTCAGTCTTCTGCTATGGAAGATCAAGGTGAAGAATAATAATATCAAAATGATAGTAAAAAGCCCCTCCGGTACCTTTATAAAGATACCGGAGGGGTTTTTTTTAGTTGCGATAAATAACATACAAAAAGCCAGAAGATCAACTTCTGGCTTTTAAAACGTGATTATTTAGTTTCACGGTGCAATGTTACTTTTTGCTCTCTCGGGCAATATTTTTTAACTTCTAAACGTTCCGCATTGTTACGTTTGTTCTTAGAAGTTAGATAGTTGCGTTCTTTGCAATCTGTACATTCTAAAGTTACGTTAACTCGCATTATGGTCCCTCCCAATCTTACCTGAATTAAAGACTAACTAAGGTGTCTAGTCTTTCGCCTTGACTAGGATACCATGTTTTTGAAAAAAATGCTATCCTTTTTAGAATTCAAAACGTATTTTATACTATAAATGTTACGTTTCAAAATAATCTTACTTTTCAATCATATTACATTCTGACGGAATAGGCAACGAGTTCTTCCTGTTT
The DNA here is from genome assembly GCF_017599325.1 of Marinilactibacillus kalidii. Lineage (GTDB taxonomy): Bacteria > Bacillota > Bacilli > Lactobacillales > Carnobacteriaceae_A > Marinilactibacillus > Marinilactibacillus kalidii. Next base: position 34,598 of record NZ_JAGFVM010000031.1, read on the forward strand.
ATTTAGGATTATGGTAGAATTTATAAGGCAAGAAATCTATAGGAGGATCAAAATCATGGAATTATGGATTATTATCGGCATACTATTTGGAGTATCGGCAATCTTAATGGTTGTTTCATACCTGAAGAAGGAAGAAAGAGACCAAACGTATAAAGAGTTAGAAGATGTATCATTAAATTTAGTACAGATCATATATGGACTGAATAAGCGCGTGCAACATTTAGAAGAAGAATTAAAAATGGAAAAACCAGAACAAACTTTTCCTGACCGCGTAACGAATATGACTCAGACTCATATTTTGACTTTATTTACACAAGGTGTGTCTGCAAAAGAAATTTCAGAGCACTTACATGTATCTGAAGCATCCGTTCAACATACTATTGATGCTTATATAGCTGATGGTATCAACTAAATTTAATTACTTACTGAAAGGAAGAACTCAATGTCTAAAAAAAATATCCGAATCTTAGCGCTAGGATTTTTCTTATCTGGACTCATTCTGGTACTCTCTATTTTAATTGTCCCTACTAACTCTGAAGCAGATGCTCAGAATCAAGAAGAAGTAAAAACATTAAAATCAGAAGTGTCCTATCTGCAAAATCAAATTGCGGAAATGGAAGTTGCACAAGCAGATACTCAAGAAGCGGCTGCGCCTGATGAAAAGTCAGAAGAAGAACCTGAAGCAACCAATGAGGATGCAGAAGACGAAAACGAAGAAGAGTCTGAAGAAAATCCAGAAGAAGATGCAGAACAGCCATCCGATGATGAAGAGGAACCTGTAATCAGTACAACAGTAACGATTGGGGACGGTCAACCAAGTAGTGTCGCAACAACACAATTAATGGAACAAAATATTATTGAAGATCGTTTTGATTTTGATAAATTTTTAGAAGATAAGGACTATGCACCATTGGTTCGACCTGGTACTTATGAGATTAATAGTAATATGAATTATGAAGAAATTGCTCAAGCGCTGATGGGTCGATAATTGTTTTAAAAAAATCGGGCATATAGTTTCTAATAAACTTTCTATTAGTATATGATTAACTTATCAATGATACGAGAAAGGTTGATTAGGAATGAGTAAAATGTCCAAAGTCAGTATGACAAATGGGGAATTATACATGATTCAGTTAACACCTCATGAAATCAAAGATGCCATTGAAGAAGCAAGTTCGGAATTGCCAAAATTTGAATTAAAATCCGGCGAAACGATTTACTTACACGCCGCACATATCGTTTCAATTGAAAGTACAGGGGAAACAACTAGTTTAACCGACTCGTTTGACACAGATCATGTAGCGTCAACGACGGAAGAGGATAAAAAAAACAAAGCCAATCAAAACCTTGAGGCTGCTAAAGCATTTAAAGATGACCTCGGAGGAAATATGGAATAAATATAATCTTGACCAAGACAGATCAAACCAATCTGTCTTGGTCATTTTTGTATGATACCGGTTTAATTTGTCCTCTCGAAAATGCTGAGAGTATGCTATACTGGTACTAAATATTTTAAAAAGGAAGATCAAGAGATGAATCCTGAAATGAAAATGTCACTAAGACGGTGGCAGAGAAAACCATATATAACCTATGGTCTGATACTAATAACGATTCTTATGTTTTTCCTGCAGACGATAAAGGGAGGTAGTCAGAATCCATATGTTCTTTATGAACTAGGTGCTAAAGTCAATCAATCGATTATTTTAGGAGAATGGTGGCGATTGATAACGCCGGTTTTTCTGCACATCGGTTTTGAGCATATTTTATTAAATGGTGTCATTATATACTTTTTAGGTATTCAAGTAGAGAGTATCGTAGGACATTGGCGCTATTTCTTATTATATATGCTTAGTGCACTTGCAGGGAATGCTGCTAGTTTCGCATTCAATGATGCTATTTCAGCTGGTGCGAGTACAGCTTTATTTGGACTTTTTGGAGCAACGCTTGCTTTACCAAAATTGTTTCCTAATAATTACCGTATAAAAGAGATGTCTCGCAGCTTTATGCTATTGATTATCATCAACTTGGCTTTCGGCTTTTTCAGTACTAGTATTGACATGGCTGGACATATCGGTGGAATAGCTGGTGGTTATTTATTGACTTTTGCGCTTTCAGCACCTAATGCTTGGATGAGCGGTTGGAAGGTTCAAGGGAAATATGGAGCCATCTATCTCGTCTGCATCATTGCTTTAATTGCAGTAGGTTTCATGACAACACGCTTATTTTAATATATTATTCGGAGGGTTAAAACATGCTTGAAAAGAAACTAATTGGAATTGATCTAGGCGGTACAACGGTTAAGTTTGCTATATTAACCACAGACGGAAAGGTCCAGACTAAATGGAGTATCGTAACAGATAATTCAGATAATGGGCAAAAAATCGTTCCGTCTATTATTGAATCAATCACGCATCACTTAGAACTTTATGGTATGAAAAAAGAAGATTTTTTAGGTATTGGTATGGGATCACCTGGAAGTGTGAGTCATGCTGAAGGGACAGTAATCGGTGCCTATAATTTAAATTGGCGTACAACTCAGAACCTCAAAGAAGCCATTGAATCGGGTACAGGTATTCCTTTCTTCATTGACAATGATGCAAACGTAGCTGCTCTTGGTGAACAATGGATGGGCGCTGGTAATAATGAGCCAAACGTAGTCTTTGTAACACTAGGTACCGGCGTTGGCGGTGGGATTATTTTAAATAACGAATTAACACGCGGAGCGTCTGGGGCTGCTGGAGAAATTGGGCATATCGTTGTTGATCCTCATGGTTACGATTGTACTTGTGGCAATAAAGGATGTCTTGAGACCGTTGCAAGTGCTACAGGGGTTGTTAGACTTGCTAGAAGTATGGCTGAATCTTATGCTGGAGATTCATCATTGAACGAAAGTATTGATAACGGTGATACGGTTGATGCTAAGACGGTATTCGATGCTGCAAAAAATGGAGATACCTTTGCAAATCGAGTAGTGGATGAAGTATGTAACTATTTAGCACTTGCGTGTGGTAATATCGCTAACACGCTGAATCCTTCTACAATTGTTATTGGTGGAGGCGTATCAAGAGCCGGAGAGTTTTTAGCTGAAAAAATTAGAGAATCATTTAAGACTTACGCGTTTCCGCCTATATATCAACATACTAAAATCAAAATTGCTGAATTGGGTAATGACGCCGGTGTAATCGGTGCTAGCTCTTTAGTATTGAATCAATCAACTGTGGAGATATAATACGTGATAATCAAACCTTTCTTGTGCTAGTATGTTAATATACTAATACTTGAGTAAAGAGGGTGATCAATATGCTGAGAAAAAATAGACGAATTTTTCGCTGTTTAGCTTTAGCATGTTTGATCATTCTTTTTTTGTCTGCTTGTAGTCCTAAGAAGGTCTCTGAAGATAGTACGCAAGAACCCGAAAAAGCAACGTTTCATCAGATTGACGGGTCAAAGGAAATGGTACAGAAAATTGTTGGGTGGTTAGATAATCAAACGATCCTTGTACATCTTGGAGATCAAAAAAAGCAAGCGTTAATTAAATTAAACGTTGTTACTGGCGATCAAGAATTGATTTACGAGACAAATCAACATATGTTAACCATTCAATTAAACACATCATTGGAAAAAATCATCGTGCAAGAAGGGGCGGAAACAGCTGTAGATCTAGTGTTGTTGTCAAGTAAGGGTAGTGAACTAAATCGTATGCCAATTGATTACGCTGGATACGTCAACTTGGATTGGAATGCTGTAGATGAATCCTTAGTTTTTATATCTCACTATCAATTTGATCAAGAAACAGAGATCGAGTCTTCGAAAGTGATGATTTGGAATTTAACGGATAACTCATTAATTGATTTTGATCTCGATGCGATTAAACCTAGTTGGTATTCTTCACACTTATACTTATATATCAATGAATTTGATGGCAATCTATATGTTGGTGATACAAGATCCGAAGAGGGAGATCAAATGATTAGTAATGAGACGATCGACTTCTATCTTCATAAAGACACTTTTATTTCTCTAGAAGAATCAGATATCAATGAATCTCAAGTTCATCTAATGAAAGATCATCCTTTTCTTGTTCACCAAGGTGTCTTAACGATTCCAAAAGTTATTCGAGGGGATTTCATTACGAAACCTTTCCTATCACAAAGTAAAAGAGACGGATTGGTAGTGGGGGTCATTGCCGATGAATCAGTAGACTTGAATAATGAATTGGGTCAGTTTAGCTTATGTCTTCTTGATTTCGATTATAATAAATTAGAGAAGTATACTCAATTACCTGATAACGCACCAATTTTGTTATCTCCTGATGAGCAATATGTACTCTATGGCTGGCAATTAGAATATATCATTGATTTAGATGAGCCAAATGAACTATTTCCTTTAATTTCTGACCCTGCTTAAATCTATACTAGAAAAAAACGCTTTTCTAATGTAAACTATATAGATGAGAAGAGTTAGAGAGGAAGTTTGAAGGGTATGCCGACAATTATTATTGTACTTTGGGTTGGATTAATCGCATGGGGGATTTGGGAGCTGATCCAGTACTTTAGACGGAAAAATGCAGCGACTATCGTTTCAAAGGAAGTTTTCAAAGAGAATATGCGTAAATCTCAAATCGTTGATGTAAGAGGTAAAGATGAGTTTGACGCCGGACACATCCTCGGTGCGCGCAATCTTCCATACTTGCAAATGAAGCAAAGAGGGAATGAATTGCGTAAAGACCAACCGATTTATCTTTATGATGAAAAGAAAACGCTCAGTTCCCGGGCAGCTATTGCATTGAAAAAACAAGGTTACACAAACTTGTACATTCTTAAAGGCGGTTATGCTGAATGGGATGGGAAAATCAAACGTAAAAAAAATTAAAACATAAAAAACAGCTGGCTATTTTATTTTAGCCAGCTGTTTTTTTAATGTTGTGCTTGAAATGAATTGACAATGATTGCAGCAGTCTCTTCAATTGATTTGTTTGCTACATTAATAATTTGACAATCTAGTTTTTTGTACAAATTCTCAGCATATCGAATTTCTTTTTGAATGCGTGCTGTACTTGAATAAGGGGTGTCAGGGTTCATGCCATAGGAAATCATTCTTTCTCTACGAATATTCGAAAGGATACTTTCATCATTTGTAAGCCCTACGATTTTTCTGGAATCTACTTTCCATAATTCTTTCGGAATTTCAGATTCAGGCATGAGTGGTAAATTAGCAACTTTATAATTTTGGTTGGCTAGATAAATACTCAATGGTGTTTTAGAAGTTCTTGAAATACCCAAGATAACAATATCAGCTTCTAGGAAACCTTTTGGATCTTTACCATCATCGTAAGTGACTGCAAATTCCATAGCGCCAATTCTATCAAAATAATTTTCATCTAATTTATGCATAGCGCCAGGTTTGGCTTGTGGTTCTAAGCCAGTTCTCGCACTAATCTCTCTAATAATCGGGTTTAAAATATCTAAACAAGTCATTTCGTTATCGCTGCAATAAGAATGAATTGTTTCAATAAGTACCTTATCGACAAAGGTATGCAGAATGAGCGCGTTCACTTCTTCAGCCTTGTCTAAAATACTCAGCAATTGCTTTTGCTCTCTAATAAATGAAAATATTTTGAAGTTACAGTGCAAATCGGGAAATTGCGAGAGGGCAGCATTGCTAATATTGCTGGCAGTACCCCCAACGGAGTCTGACAATACAAAAATAGCTAATGGTTCATGAGATGCCATATTTTTTCTTCCTTTCATATTTCTTTATCGTTAGTATACATGACAGTGTACAGTAACGAAAGTATCACATCATCTTGATATTTTAACAATTATTCGCTATGATTAACTAAACTAATTAAAAGGAAGCGATCGCTTGACTGCTTTTGAACAAGCCGTAACGACTTTAAAAAAGAATGGCTATAAAACGACTGGAAAAAGACAAAAACTTCTAGAATTACTTTATAATGAAGATAAATATATGTCTGCTAAAGAAGTTCAAGATCATCTTAAAGAACTTTTTCCTGGAATAAGTCCAGATACGATTTACAGAAACTTGAATACTTTTGTTGAATTGTCAGTAGTAGAAGAAACAGAGTTAAATGGCGAAAAATTATTCCGTTTCAACTGTGACATGTGTGGTCATCATCATCATCATTTTATTTGTACAAACTGTGGCAAAACGATTGGTTTGAAAGACTGTCCATTAGATATGTTTGCAGACCAATTACCGGGTTGTAAAGTTGTTTCTCATAGATTTGAGCTTTTTGGACTTTGCGACGAATGTGTTGCGAGTTAGGAGATAATAAACTACCTGAATGGAAACTAGTGCAAAAAAATTATTTTTTTTCTAACAATGTATTGACGTAAAATAGCATCTTGTATATAATGAGCAAGAACTGTTTTTATGCATGTACAATGTATATGAAATCAGTTACATCATTTATTGATAGGGAAGACCAATTGTGATTAATAAACTTACTCAACAATGGAACGCCCTGAACGTACGAGGGGAGGGGAAGAACGATGACTAAAACAGATATCAAGAACGGTGAGAGTCTTGATGATGCTCTTCGTCGCTTCAAACGTTCCGTTTCTAAAACAGGCACACTGAAAGAAGCCCGTAAACGTGAATATTATGAAAAGCCAAGTGTGAAACGTAAAAAGAAATCTGAGGAAGCTAGAAAACGTAAAACTCGTAAATTCTAATCATGAATACACGTATTTTATGCTAGTCCTACGTTTTTATTACAAGTAACACCACTTTTCTTTAAGAAGGTGAACTGTTTGGCTATACTAGAAGAACTGAATCAGGATATGAAGGTCGCGATGAAAGCTAAAGACCGTGAACGTCTGACAACTGTGCGCATGCTAAAATCTGCTCTACAAAATGAACAGATCAATAAAGGTGATGCACTTACTTCGGACGAAGAACTTACGATTATAGCTCGCGAGAAAAAGCAGAGATTAGAATCTTTACACGAATTTCAGGAAGCAAACCGCGAGGATCTTGTTGAAAAACTCGAAAAAGAATTATCTATTGTCGATAGCTACCTTCCAGAACAATTATCTGAGGAAGAGATTGCTCAGATCGTTCAAGACGCTGTGGCTCAGACAGGTGCTACCTCAATGAAAGATATGGGGAAAGTAATGGGTGTTGTTTTACCGAAAGTAAAAGGTAAAGCAGACGGAAGTCTGGTCAGCTCACTCGTCAAGAAAGAACTAAGTAATTAAAGAGCAGGAGTTGAGATATTAATCTTGACTCCTCTTTTTTTCGAATTTTTTATAGAATATTTTTTTAATACTTACTGTATCAAAGGTTTTAGTCAGCTAATATCCTTCTATTGATAGAGATTAGACTGTATTTATGCTATCATTTGTTTGAAGAGCCTGTACTATTAATATATTCAAAGGAGTTGGCATTTGTTTGACTGACAATGCACATAAAAAAATTCGCATTTTCGAAGATTCAGAAAAAGCGATCCAATTATTTGGAGCACAAAATATCCATCTTAAATTAATCGAAGATGAACTAGCTGTTATCATTAACAACCGAGGAAATCAGGTTGAAATTAGCGGAGAGACAGAAGCAGTTAATTTAACGGATCACATTTTGAGCGAACTGGAACAATTATCTGATCGTGGAAATAGAATCAAGCGCTCCGATATTCTTTCAGCCATAAGAATGGCCCAACAAGGAAAATTATCGCAATTTTTAAAAATGTATGAAGAAGAAATTGGAAAGGACCGAGATGGTCGACCAATTAGAATCAAAAATGTGGGTCAGCGAAACTATGTTCATTCCGTTAAAAATAATGATATCGTATTAGGGATCGGTCCTGCTGGTACAGGTAAAACCTATGTAGCAGTTGCAATGGCCGTTGCCGCTATGCGCAAAGGTGAGGTAAAACGAATCGTGCTCACAAGACCAGCTGTTGAAGCGGGCGAAAAATTAGGATTTTTGCCAGGCGATCTTAAAGAAAAGGTTGATCCCTATCTCAGACCGCTATACGATGCGCTCTACAGCATTTTCGGGACAGAGCATACGAATCGTTTGATGGATAGAGAAATCATCGAAGTTGCCCCCTTAGCGTACATGAGAGGACGCACGTTAGACGATGCCTTTGTTATTTTAGATGAGGCACAAAATACAACCGTCCAGCAAATGAAAATGTTTTTGACACGTTTAGGATTTGGATCAAAAATGATTATCAATGGGGATAAAACACAAATAGATTTGCCCGCTGGTACGACAAGTGGATTAATTCATGCTGAACGTGTATTAAGCGGCGTAACAGGTATTGGACATATTCATTTTGAAGCTGAAGATGTCATTAGACATCCATTAGTCGCAAAAGTCATTAAAGCATATGAAAAAGAAATGGATCTGAAAAAATAATGGAAATAATCTTATATGATGAAACAACTCGTTTGAAAGCTGAAGAAGAGCAATTAATTACAGAGTTATTGGATTTCGCAGCAGAGAAGTTGTCTTTAGAGCCAACAGCAGAAATTTCTGTAACTATCGTAGATAATAAGAGGATACAAGAAATAAATAAAACATATCGCAATAAAGATTATGCGACGGACGTTATTAGTTTTGCGATGGAAGATGAGCATGAGGATGAAGAAGCATGGATCATTCCTGATGAAGAAGCTTTCGATTTACCAAGGGTTCTTGGTGATTTATTTGTTTCGATAGACAAAGCGATTGAACAAGCAGAAGAATATGGTCATTCTTTCAAAAGAGAATTGGGCTTTTTAGTCGTCCATGGACTGTTACATTTAAATGGATATGATCATATGACAGACGCTGATGAAAAAGAGATGTTCGCTTTACAAGAGGAAATTTTAAAGGAGTATGGTCTTGAAAGATAATAAGCAACTACCTCAAAAAAACAGACGCTATAGCGAATCTTTTCGTTACGCATATCAAGGAATCAAAACGACTTTCCAGGAAGAGCGCAATATGCGCACGCATGTTATGGCTGGTGCTGTAGCGCTTCTTCTAGGAGTCTTTCTTTCGCTGTCTATTACTGAGTGGTTGTGGATCATTCTTGCATCCTTCCTAGTCTTTGTGATGGAGATTTTGAATACGGTAATCGAAAATCTTGTGGATCTTGTAACCCAAGATTTTCATCCTCTAGCAAAAAAAGTAAAAGACATGTCAGCAGCCGCCGTGCTAAGTACAACCGTGTTTTCTGTGATAACGGGTATACTTATATTTGCGCCTAAACTGTTCAACTTGTTTTTTTAACGAAGGGACTATTTTAATATGACAACTAATAATATAAAAGGATTGGTCCAGCAAGCTAACCAAATGTTGGAGCGGGCTTATGTGCCTTATTCACATTTTCCAGTAGGCGCAGCTCTTTTAACTAAAGAGGGCACAGTCTATACTGGTTGCAATATTGAAAATGCGTCATATGGTTTGACGAATTGTGCTGAAAGAACAGCTATATTTAAAGCTGTCTCAGAAGGAGAGAGAGACTTTGAATATATTGTCATTACTGGAGATACCGAAGGTCCCATTTCTCCTTGCGGTGCTTGTCGACAAGTGATGAGCGAGTTCTTTGCGCCAGAGATGAAAGTATTACTAACAAATAAAAATGGACTGGAACAGGAAACAACGGTAAAAGCGTTACTTCCTGGAGCTTTTCAATCAAAGGATATGGTTTAATAATGTCAGAAGAAAAAGTACACAAATCGGGATTCGTCTCATTGATCGGTAGACCAAATGTAGGTAAATCAACTTTGTTGAATCGTATGATTGGTCAAAAAATTGCGATTATGAGCGACAAAGCGCAAACAACTAGAAATAAAATCCAAGGTATTTATACTACTGACAACGAACAAGTCGTATTCATTGATACTCCTGGGATTCATAAACCAAAACATCGTCTTGGTGATTTCATGGTGGATTCTGCATTGAGCACGTTCAATGAAGTAGATGTTGTACTCTTTTTAGTCAATGTAGCTGAAAAACGCGGTCCAGGAGATAACTTTATTATTGAAAAGTTAAAGCATATCTCTACACCAGTATTTTTGATTCTTAATAAAATCGATCAAGTTCATCCTGATGAACTATTACCAATTATCGAAGATTATCAATCTCAATATGATTTCGACGAAATGATTCCTATTTCCGCTATTGACGGTAACAATGTAGACCGTATGTTAGATGTCGTCATTAAGTATCTTGACGAAGGTCCACAATACTACCCAGAAGATCAAGTTTCCGATCACCCTGAGTACTTTATCGTATCAGAGTTAATTCGTGAAAAAGTTTTGGAATTGACAAGAGAAGAAGTACCCCATTCAGTAGCTGTTGTTGTAGAGCGAATGGTTCGCGACGAATATGATAAAGTAAAAGTAGATGCGACGATCATCGTAGAACGTAAAAGTCAAAAAGGCATCATTATCGGTAAAGGCGGTAAGATGTTGAAAGAAATCGGGACTCGCGCTAGAAAAGATATCGAACGTTTACTTGGAGATAAAATTTATCTTGAGACATGGGTAAAAGTTCAAAATGACTGGCGAGATAAGCAAACTTATTTACAAGATTATGGTTATAAAAACGAAGATTATTAATGATAAAAAAAGAATGGACGTTTTCTATCAATTGATAGAGCGTCTATTCCTTTATTCAGGGGTGTAAGATGGCTCATTTAGAAGAGGTCGAAGGGATTGTCATATCTGTTCGTAAGCATCGAGAAAGAGATTATCTCGTAAAGCTATTCACAGATCGTTATGGGAAAATGATGTTTTTCGTAAGAGGAACAAAGAATCCAAACAATAAGTTGAAGAGAGCGATTCAACCATTTTCTCATGGGACTTATATTGCCGATATTAGAGATCAAGGGCTTAGTTTTTTGCGAGATGCTAAAGATATTGCACCTTATTCAGAAGTGCAGTTGGACATTTTCAAAAATGCCTATGCAACATATGCTTGCGGTCTAGCAGATGCTGCACTAGAAGACCGCGTACCAGATTTCAACTTATTTACACAACTAAAAGAAGGTCTTTCTTTGATGGATGAGTTAGAAGAACCAGAGATTATTTTAAATATCTTTGAAATTAGATTTTTAAGATATTTCGGTGTTATGCCCGAACTAAGAGGTTGCGTCATTTGTGGTAAAACTGAAGGTGCTTTTGATTATTCTAGTAAATATAATGGATTACTTTGCCCAAATCATTATTTTGAAGATGAAAGAAGATTTCATGCTAGTCCTAAAGCAATCCATTTTATTCGTCTATTTTCGGTCTTATCATTCGATAAAATTGGTACGATATCAATGTCTGCAGAGACCAAAAAAGATATACGATATGTGATTGATATGCTTTATGAGGAACTTGTTGGACTTAAATTAAAAAGCAAACGTTTCATAGACCACATGCATGAATGGGATGGCGTATTGAAAAGACCAGAGGAACCAGATAAGGAGGATTGAATGAGAAATCAAATACCTTTAACGATTGTCATTATCTTTTCACTCATTATTATTATTGTTCAAATATATCAAATAAAACAGATTATTATACGGCAAAAATTTAGTAAAATCGAAAAAATTTTTGTATATATTTTTTCAATTTTACTTTTGACTTTCTCAGGTCTCACTTTTAATACCTTTCAGGAACAGATGATGTTTGTGTTATTAGTGATCAACCTTAATTTAGTCCCCTATGTCCACGGTTTTACTGAAAAGGGTGCACGTATTATTCATCAAGGAAATGTCAGTAGACAATACTTATTCAAAAATACGAGTGAATGGATTCTCTATCGTCAAAAGCATAAATTAAAGTGCAGATTCATTTACAAAAAACCTAGTGATTCCTTTGGAGACGTTCAATACTTATATTTTATGAAAACAGATGAAAAAGCCATTATATCTTTGCTTGAAAGGAAAAATTTTTATGTAATAGTTGAAAATGAACAATAGATTGTAAGCGCAAATTTGTACTATCGCAGTCAGGACATTTTAAATTGTCATTGCAAACGATTCTTGATTTGTGTAAGATATAAAAATAAGTTAATACTTACTATGATGGAAAAAGTAAGCGTGTTTGATTCATTTAGCGATCTTGGAATAGTGGAAGCCAAGAGATAGAACACCCTGAAAGGCATCCTGAGTGAGGAAATAAAGCGCTAGTATGATTTAAATACTAGAAGTAGGGTGGAACCGCGAGTGAACTCGTCCCTATACTGATTGGATAACTGTCAGTATAGGGACGAGTTTTTGTATGTTTATGATAGAAATGAAAAGACATTTAATAAAAGGAGAACTAAACAATGGAAAAAACACTAACGTTTCAAGAAATAATCCTTACATTACAACAATATTGGTCTGATCAAGGGTGCATGTTGATGCAAGCGTACGATACTGAAAAAGGTGCGGGTACAATGAGCCCTTATACGTTCCTTAGAGCAATCGGCCCTGAACCTTGGAATGCTGCTTATGTTGAACCATCAAGACGTCCTGCAGATGGTCGATACGGTGAAAACCCAAACCGACTGTATCAACATCATCAGTTCCAAGTCGTTATGAAACCTTCTCCGGACAATATTCAAGAATTATACTTGAAAAGTTTAGAGCTATTAGGAATCGATCCGCTTAAACATGATATTCGTTTTGTAGAAGATAACTGGGAGAACCCTTCACTTGGATGTGCTGGTTTAGGTTGGGAAGTTTGGCTTGATGGGATGGAAGTGACACAATTTACTTATTTCCAACAAGTCGGTGGACTAGAAGTTGATGCGGTAACGAGTGAATTGACTTATGGCCTTGAACGTCTAGCTTCTTACATTCAAGATGTGGAGAGCGTATACGATATCCAATGGGCGCCTGGTGTTAAATATGGTGAGATCTTTAAGCAACCTGAATACGAGCAATCTGCATACGCATTTGACTATAGTAATCAAGAGATGTTGTTCAATCACTTTAAAGAATACGAAACTGAGGCGCACGCTTTAATAGAAAAAGGCTTAGTGCATCCTGCTTATGATTGTGTACTAAAATGTAGTCACTCATTCAACTTGTTAGATGCTAGAGGAGCAGTATCCGCTACTGAACGTCCAGACTTTTTGAGACGTATCCGCAGAATGGCACATAGTATCGCGAGAGCATTTGTGTCTGAACGTGCAAAACTAGGGTTTCCGTTATTAAACGAAACAGAAAGTCCCGCTTGGATAGAACGTTACGCTGAAAAGGAGTCGAATTAACATGTCACACACATTCTTATTAGAACTTGGGTTAGAAGAAATGCCTGCTAAAGGAATCAAACCATCTGTTGAACAACTAAAAGATAAAGTCGCTACCTTCTTAAATGAGGCTAAGCTGGATTTCCAACAGATAACAACTTACTCAACACCTAGAAGACTTGCGTTAATGGTCGAAGGATTAGCAGAAATGCAAGCGGATGAAGTAGAGATGGTAAAAGGTCCTGCTAAAAAAATCGCTTTAGATGCTGAAGGCAACTGGTCAAAAGCTGCGATTGGTTTTACTAGAGGCCAAGGTGCAACGCCAGAGGAAATTGTTTTTAAAGAAATCAAAGGTGTCGATTATATATTCGTTGAGAAATTTACCAAAGGTAAGCGTGCTGAAGCTATCCTTTCAGAATTATCATCGACAATAGCTTCCCTTACTTTTCCCGTTAGTATGAAATGGAGCACGCATAGCTATAAATTTATACGACCATTACATTGGTTAGTCGCTATGCTTGACCAAGAAGTGTTACCACTGACTATCTTCGATGTGCAATCAGGGAATAACACTATTGGTCACCGATTCCTAGGAGAAACGATTGCGATAAAAGATGCTGGAGATTATGCTAAGGCTTTAGAAGGGCAATTTGTTATTGCAGACAGAGAAAAACGTCAGCAAATGATCAAAGATCAAATGACGGCTATTTGTGAAGAAAAAGGATGGAAAGTCCCCTTAGATAATATTGAATTATTAAACGAAGTAACGGATCTTGTAGAATATCCAACAGCATTTTCGGGTTCTTTTGATCAAGCTTATCTTAGTGTGCCAGAAATGGCACTAGAAGTTTCGATGGCAGATCATCAGAGATATTTTCCTGTTCGTAAAAATGATGAAACCATGGCTTTCTTGCCAAACTTTATCGGCATCAGAAATGGTTCAGATGAGTACATCGATACAGTTGTAAGAGGAAATGAAAAAGTCTTGACCGCTAGATTGGCGGATGCAAAATTCTTCTACGAAGAAGATCAGAAAATAACGATTGATGCATTTGTAGAAAAACTAAAACGTGTTTCTTTTCACGAAAAATTGGGATCTATGTACGATAAGCAACATCGTGTGTCATTAATTGCTCAATCAATTGCCGATCAATTTTCACTAAGTTATGAAGAAAAAGAAGCATTGAAGCGAGCAGGCGAGCTATTTAAATTTGACTTAGTAACAGGAACCGTCGTTGAATTTACAAAACTACAAGGCGAGATTGGTGCGATTTTAGCAAGTGAAAAAGGTGAATCGGCATTAGTCTGTTCAGCAATCGCTGAACAATATAAGCCTACATCTGCGACTGGAGCTGTGCCATCAACTAAAGTAGGAACGGTTCTTTCCTTAGCGGATAAATTTGATACCCTTGCGATGTTTTTCGCTATTGGTCAAATTCCTTCAGGATCAAATGATCCTTTTGCTTTGAGAAGACAAGCGATGGGGATCGTTAGAATGATTCAACATGCGGGTCTTAATCTCGAATTGTCTAGTATAGTAGACCAGATTGAAGAAACGTTAACAGTCAACGTAGAGTTAAAGGCTGGACTTGCTCAAAATAAAGAGAATTTACTCAACTTCTTTAAAGATCGAGTGGATCAGTTAATGCAATCAACAATGCATAACAACCAACCGATTTCTCATGATATTAGACAAGCTGCTTTGAATGCAAATCAGGCAGATGTTGTTTCAATGATGGATACGGCTCTTGTATTAAGTGAAGCAAGTGAAGAAAATAATTATAAATCTGTCATTGAATCATTGAACCGTGTTGCGAATCTTGCTCAAAAAGCGTCTGATGAAGGTCAAATTAGTGTAGAATTGTTAAAATCATCTTCTGAAAAAACGCTCTATGATAGCATGTTGAAAGTTTCTCATCAATTTGAAACTACAAAAGATGCTAATTCACGTTACGAAGTGCTTACTAACATGAGTAACGATATTGATGCTTTCTTTGAAGAAAATATGGTTATGGCAGATGATGAAGCAGTTAAAGCAAATCGATTGGCTTTACTAAAAGCCATTGATGAAATCACTAAGGGTTTTGCAGATACAACACAGTTAATTATAAAATAAGTACAATAAGATCATTGTGGGATAAGATAGCAATCATTTCTTATCCCACTTATTGTTCTTTAGGCAGCTTAGTGTGACGATTTAACTAATAAAAAATGGAGGGCATTTCGTGTTAAAAAAATTTTTTAGCTATTATAAACCATATAAATGGTTGTTTACGTTAGATTTTTCTTCAGCGATTATTGTCGCGATATTGGAACTTGCTTTCCCAATTATTGTTCAACGGGTAATCGACACGATTCTACCAACTGAAGAATGGCCAGTTATTGTATGGGTATCTATAGGATTATTGTCTATTTATGTGATCAATACTTTTTTACAATTTATTGTTACTTATTATGGTCATCGACTAGGTACGAATATCGAGACCGATATGCGTCAAGATCTTTATAAACACATACAGAAACAGTCATTTAAGTATTTTGATAACCGAGAAACTGGTAAGCTCATTACACGATTAACTTCAGATTTGTTTGAGATCGCAGAACTGGCTCACCATGGTCCGGAAGATATTTTTATTACGATTTTTACATTACTAGGTGCTTTTGCCTTGATGATGACTGTTCATGTGAAACTAGCTATCATGACTTTCTTGCTTGTGCCGCTGATCGCGGTAGCAGTTATCTTCTTTAATAAGAGAATGACGCACGTAAATAACCGTATTTATGATGACTTAGCCGGATTTAGTGCAGGTATTGAAGCGTCAGTAGGTGGTATTCGAGTTGTGCAGGCTTTCGCTAATGAAGATTACGAAGACCAACGGTTCAAAGTACTGAATGAAGCATACAAAAAATCAAAATATTTATTTTATAAAATGATGGGTATTAGTAGTTCCTATAATTATTTGCTCATGCGTCTTATTAGTCTATTCGCTATGTTTTTCGGCGCGTATTACACAATTCAAGGTGAATTGAGTTATGGTGATTTTGTGGCCTTTATATTATTTGCCAATGTTTTTGTAAGGCCGATTGAAAGAGTCAATATCATGATTGAAAGCTATCCAAAAGGTATTGCTGGATTCAGAAGGTTACAGGAAGAGATTGCTAGAGAGCCAGAAATCCAGAACTCTCCTCATGCATTAGCTGTCGATTCATTGATTGGGAATATAGATTACACCGATGTCACTTTTAGCTATGAAGAACACAACCCCATACTCGATAAGGTCAATCTTTCTATCAAAGCCGGTGAGACTGTTGCGTTTGTCGGACCAAGTGGTGCAGGAAAAACCACTATTTGTAACTTATTGCCACGTTTTTATGAAATCGATTCGGGTAGTATTGAAGTGGACGGACACAACATTCACGATTTGACTGTTCAATCGTTAAGAGAACAAATCGGTGTGGTCCAACAAGATGTCTTTTTATTCCCAGGATCAATAAAAGAGAATATCTTATATGGGGATCTCAATGCTAATGATGCGCAAGTAAGAGAAGCCGTTAAGTTAGCGAATCTTGAGGACGTTGTTGCATCTTTACCTAATGGCTTGAATACTGTGATAGGTGAACGGGGAGTCAAGCTCTCTGGAGGACAAAAGCAACGTTTATCTATTGCTAGAATGTTTTTGAAAAATCCGCCTATTCTAATACTGGATGAGGCAACTTCTGCATTAGATACAGAAACAGAGCAAGCCATTCAAGAAGCACTAGACTCGCTATCTAGAGGCAGAACAACTCTGATTATTGCTCATAGATTAGCCACTATCAAAAATGCGGACCGTATTGTTGTTGTCACAACAAAAGGTATTGAAGAGGAAGGCTCTCATAGTGAGTTGATGGCTCAAAATGGTGCTTATAAACGCTTATACGATGCTCAATTTGCAAATTAAGCAATAAACGAAAAAAAGGCACTTGTGATGAGTGCTTTTTTTTGTATACACTAGGTTTAATGACAACCCAAATAAGGAGTAGGGAAAGGAAGCGAAACGATGGACGCAGAAATACGTAGAGAGCAGATACTAGCGATTCTTTCAAAAACGGATGAACCTATCATTGCTAGAAAATTAGCTGAACAGTTCACGGTCAGTAGACAAGTGATTGTTGGTGATATCGCACTACTAAGAGCTGAGGGACATGATATTTTATCCACACCTAAAGGCTATATCAAAAAAATAGAAATGAATCGATTAACGAAGCGAATCGTTTGTCAGCATAACTACGATCAGACATTGGAAGAATTGTTTACGATTGTCGATCATGGTGGGGAGATTTTAGATGTGATCGTAGAGCACGCCATCTACGGAGAAATCGTTGGAGGATTGAATATCTCTAACAGAATGGAAGCCACCGCTTTTTTAGAAAAATTAAATAAAAACCATACATCTTTGCTAGCAGATTTGACAGACGGACTCCATAGTCATACGATTTCTGCTAAAGATGAAGTCACCTTAGCAAAAATCGTAGAAGCGTTAGAAAAGAAAAATCTCATTTACAAATAAAAAGATTGAAATATTTCTTGATTAGATTATACTTGTAATGTGTAAAGACACCTGTAAAGTTATGGTGTAAAAAAAGGAGTGTTTCATATCAAAAAGACAAATACACTAAGGCTGACAATCACTGCACTATTAACAGCCATAGCCATCGTTATTCCGTTAGTTATGCCAATAAAGGTTTTAATTGAACCTGCTTCATTTACATTAGCGAGCCACGTACCCATTTTTTTAGCAATGTTTTTCTCACCAGGAATCGCTGTAGCCGTTTCAATAGGTTCTGCAATAGGGTTTTTACTGGCAAGTTTCCCGATTGTTATTGTATTGAGAGCACTAAGTCATGTAGCTTTTGCCTACATAGGGGCTAAAATTTTAATGAATCGTAGAGAAGAAATCTTGAATTCTCCAACTAAAAGTCTTTTATTCTCATTTGGAATCGGTGTAGTACATGGGGCGGCTGAAATGTTGATTGTTTCGTTGTTCTTTTATGGTGCCATACCCGGAACGTCTTATACAGATGGCTTTTTCTACGTTGTCTTCTTACTAGTCGGTGTAGGAACCGTTGTTCATAGTATGGTTGACTTTTTATTAGCTCAATTCATATGGAAGTCAATGGGGAACAGAGTGATTAAGTTAGACAAGAAAATGTTTAATTGAAAAAACATCAACTTGTTTAATAAAATCTTGAGTATAAAGCAAATTCTTTTTCTAACGAGAGGGAATTTGCTTTTTTTACTATGTATGATATACTATTGGTTGATTATTATAGGCTTATTCTGTCTAGCAATTATTATTTTAATAAGGTTACTATTGAATAAATTGTGGAGGGGAGGCACCAGAATTGGTACGAATTCCAGAAGAAACCATTACGCGGATTAGAGAAGCGTCCGATATCGTTGATGTTGTTTCACAGTATGTTCAATTAAAGAAATCAGGGCAAAATCACTTTGCTCATTGTCCCTTTCACGATGACAAGACACCTTCGTTTTCAGTTAATGAAAAGAAACAAATCTTCCACTGCTTCAGTTGCGGTAGAGGGGGGAATGTTTTTTCTTTTTTACAGGAAATCGAAGGTGTATCTTTTCCAGAAGCTGTTATAAAGTCTGCTGAGATAGCTGAAGTTGAGATAGACGAAAAACTTGTAGAACAGACCTATCAGTCTCGACCGAGTGGAGACAGTCGCTATGGGAAATTGCTTGAAATCAACGAGAAGACTCAAGCTTTTTATCACCATGTTTTGATGAATACGCAGGTTGGTGAGGCGGCATACGATTATTTAATAGCCCGAGGAATGACGAAAGAAACCATTGAAGAATTCAAACTTGGATTTTCACCGCCACAAAGAAATGCTCTAAAACTCTATTTGGATAATCAAGAAGAACTAGATCAATCTTTGTTCCCACAAACAGGCTTATTTTCTGATCGTGATGACGGACAATTGCTTGATCGGTTTTCTGGGCGAATACTTTTTCCTATTAGAGATGATAAAGGAAATACGGTTGCTTTTTCAGGAAGGATTTTTGAAGATCCTAATAGGGAAACAACCGGAGACAAACCTTTTCATTCTGCTAAGTATGTTAATAGTCCGGAGACAGAACTATTTAATAAGAGACGTGTGCTGTTCAATTATGATAAAGCTAGGGCAAGTATCCGACGAGAAGGTGAAGTTTATCTTTTTGAAGGGTTTATGGACGTTATATCTTCTTGGCAAGCAGGGATTAAAAATGGTATTGCTTCGATGGGCACCAGTTTAACCAATGAGCAAGTTCAATTAATGGACAGAGTAACTAATAAAGTGGTTATAGCTTATGATGGTGACCAAGCCGGTTTAGATGCGACCAAACGAGCAACCGAGTATTTTTTAGATCAGACCCATTTTGATATCGACATTGCGAGTTTTCCAGAAAAATTAGATCCTGATGATTATATTAAATCTAGAGGTAAAGAAGCTTATAATGAATTTCTGATCCACGGACGAGATACGTTCATGAGTTTTTTGATGAAATACTTTAGAGCGGGTTTGAATTTAAAGAATGAAAGTGAACGTTTAGCTTATATCGAAAAGGTTTTGAAAGAGATGACGGTTGTCAGCTCTCCAGTCGAAAGAGAACTATACTTTAATCAGCTCGCTTCGGAATTTGATGTTTCTCAGGATACGTTGAAAGAACAATTCCAACAGTATCTTATGGAAACGCAAAAGAACCGAACGAAAGAACTTAAGCAACGTCAGGAAGAAAGACAGGCTGAAAACAAAGCACCTGCTGTTTCAAGACAAAATAGAGTGAAAAGAACCACGACCGAGCAAGCCGAAAAGATGTTGTTAAATAGACTTTTCTATCATGATGAGGTATGGTATACATTACAAGGCTTATCTTATGAATTTTCCTTTCCGGATGAGCATTATCAGATACTCTATTTGTTGTATGAATCTTATTTTAAAGATAAAGGTGAGCACAATGTTGAAGCTTTTCTGGATTTTATAAAAGATCCAGAACATAAGAAAAAAGCTACCGAAATTTTTTGGATGGACCTTGGAGAAGAACTTGTTCCAGGTGAGATTGAAGATTATATTGACATGCTGTCAAATCGTTCGCCGCTCGTTACAAAGCTTGAATCTAAACGTGAAGAATTAAAAGCTGCTGAACGAAGTGGCGACAAACAAAAGCAAACATCGCTTACTATTGAAATCATTAATTTAAATCGTCAGCTAAAAGCTGCGAAAGAAGCGTAAAGCAGGAGGCATAAACCTATATGGCCAAAAAAAGTGAAAAAGTAAAAGCTACACCGAACAAAGCATATGATGCTGCTGTAAAAAGTCTGATTAAAGATACAAAAAAGAAAATGGATCAAACGATTTCTTATGTTGAATTAACAGATAAATTAGCTGAACCATTTGAGTTAGAAAAAAATCAAATGGAAGAACTAATCCAAAAAATCGAAGACGAAGGAATCGGTGTCGTTGACGAGGACGGTAATCCACTAGCCAAACAACTTGATAAAGAAGAAGAAGTTGTTGAAGAAGCTAAAAAAGAAGAAATGATTGCACCGCCAGGTGTTAAAATCAATGATCCTGTGAGAATGTATCTTAAAGAAATAGGTCGAGTAGATTTGTTAAGTGCCAAAGAAGAAATCGCATTGGCTAAACGTATCGAAACTGGAGATATCATCGCTAAACAAGAATTAGCAGAAGCCAACTTACGACTTGTTGTATCAATTGCAAAACGTTATGTTGGTAGAGGAATGAGCTTCTTAGACTTGATTCAAGAAGGTAACATGGGCTTAATGAAAGCTGTTGAGAAATTCGATTATGAAAAAGGATTCAAATTCTCAACTTACGCAACTTGGTGGATTCGTCAGGCAATAACCCGTGCTATCGCCGATCAAGCTAGAACGATTCGTATCCCGGTTCACATGGTAGAAACCATCAATAAACTGGTTCGTATTCAACGTCAATTACTTCAAGATTTAGGTAGAGAACCAACACCAGAAGAAATCGGTGCTGAGATGGATCTTCCAACTGAAAAAGTTAGAGATATCTTGAAGATTTCACAAGAACCTGTTTCACTTGAGACACCTATTGGTGAAGAAGATGATTCACACCTAGGTGATTTCATCGAAGATAATGATGCAACGAGCCCTTCAGATAATGCTGCTTATGAATTATTGAAAAGTGAGCTTGAAGATGTACTAGACACGCTTACTGATCGTGAAGAAAATGTATTGAGACTACGTTTTGGTCTTGACGATGGACGTCAGAGAACATTAGAAGATGTTGGCAAAGTATTTGGCGTTACAAGAGAACGAATCAGACAGATTGAAGCAAAAGCTTTAAGAAAATTGCGTCATCCTAGTCGTTCTAAACAATTAAAAGACTTTTTAGAGTAGTCTATACTGATTAAAGATAGAAAACATTAATGGATGTTTTCTATCTTTTTTACTTGATTTCATTTTATTATGCGTTTGCTTTTGTAATACGTGCGGATATTTGGTATAATACTTATGTTAATGCATAGAAATATAATAAGTTAATTACTTATAATATAATTTGGAGAGTGAAATAAATGAAATTATCAGCTACTAAACGTACTGAAACAGGTACATCAGCATCAAAGAAAGCAAGAAATGAAGGAAAAGTACCAGCAGCAATCTACGGTAAAGATGTAGACACTGTTTCTGTATTGCTTAACCAAAAAGAATTAGAAGATACTTTACGCGAAGTTGGATCTAACGGTGTTTTCGAAGTAGACGTTGAAGGTAAAACTTACCAAGTATTCGTTAAAGAACAAAAAACTGCAGCAATCAAACCAATTCTATTCCATGTTGACTTACTTGCCTTTACTAAAGGTCAAAAAGTTACTATGTCTATTCCAGTATACGTTACTGGTGAAGAAGAAATTGATGAAGGTTATGTTTCTCAATCACTTTCTGAACTAGAAGTTGAAGTAGCACCTGCTGAAGCACCTTCTGAATATACTGTAGATGTTTCTAAATTGACTATCGGTGATAGCGTATCAGCTAGCGATATCAAATTAGATGCTGAAACTACTTTATTAACTGATCCTGATTCTACTGTTGTATCTATCTCAGCACCTGATGCTGTTGAAGAAGAAACAACTGAAACTTCAGACGAAATGCCTGAACCAGAAGTTATTGGTGAAACAAAAGAAGAAGACGCTGAGTAATCTTTTTTTAAAAATGACAATGAGTAGCCTACAAGTGGTTTATAACCTCTTGTGGGTTTCTTTTTTTGATAATCGTTTTTTTAATCTACATAACCTGTTAAACTAATAGGTATAAGAAATCAAAAGAGGTGCATCATGGAATCCATACAATTATCAAAACGCTTAAAGCGCGTAGCTTCTTATATTCCCAACAATGCAAGGCTAGCAGATATCGGCTCTGATCATGCTTATTTACCGTGCTCATTAGCGTTAAAAGGTGACCTCGAGTTTGCCATCGCTGGTGAAGTTGTTAAAGGACCTTATGATAAAGCATTAAACGAAGTACAGTCTAGAAATCTTGAAGAAGTCATTGAGGTTCGTTTTGGGGACGGTTTGGAAGTGATTGAATCAAGCGATCATATCGATACTATAACGATTTGCGGTATGGGTGGTGCTTTGATTAGAGATATCCTGACTAGAGGACTTTCCTTAAATAAATTAAACCGTACTGAAACACTAATCTTACAACCGAATGTTGGCGAGAAAACACTTAGAACATTTTTAATGAGCGAGCAGTATAAGATTGTTGCCGAGGAAATTATCGAAGAGAATGATAAAATCTACGAAATCATTGTAGCCATTCCAGTTGAAGAAGACATAGTGTATTCAGATCATGCCTTAACTTTCGGTCCTTACCTTTCTGAACAGTCATCTGATACGTTCAAGAAAAAATGGGAACAGGTTTTAGATAAATTGGCATACGTTAAAAATCAAATGAATAAATCACAACATCCTGACGAAAGAAAACTAGAGAAAATCAATCAGGAAATTGAACATATTAAGGAGACGATTCAGTGAATCAGATAACAGTTAATGACCTGGTTGAAAAGATTGAACGGTTTGCTCCACCTTATTTAGCAGAAGATTGGGATCCTATCGGTTTATCTTTTGGATCAAAAGATAAACTAGTAAAAAAAGTTATGCTCGCTTTAGATGTGGATGCGACAACTATCCAAGAGGCCAAAGAAAATCATGTTGATTTGATTTTTACACATCATCCAGCTGTTTTTAAAGCACCTAAATTATTGAACAGCGATGATACTCGACGTCAAGACTATATCGAACTGATCAAGTCAGATATTGCCGTGTATTCCGCTCATACTAACATTGATGCAGCGGAAAATGGTATGAGTGACTGGTTAGCAGATGCTTTGTCTTTTCCTGAGAATCGTTCGATTGTTTCAACAATTCGAGAAGAATTTTATAAAAAAATTGCTGTGTACGTTCCAGTAGAAGCTGCTGAGAAGCTGAGAACGGCTATGCACGAGGCTGGGGCTGGAGAAGTAGGTCAATATAACGACGTATCTTACGATATGTTAGGTGTGGGGCATTTTACACCTAGTGATGGTGCCCACCCAGATCGAGGAGAAGTTGGCGAATCTGAAACAGTAGAAGAACTCAGAATCGAAATGCTGTTTCCAGAATCGATAAGAGACCGTGTCATCCAATCTATTTTAACCAACCACCCATACGAAGAACCTGTTTATGATTTATATACGATTGAAAATCAGAAAAAAGCTTATGGGTTTGGTAGAATTGCTCCAGTAGAAACAACAACAGAAGAGATGATTACGCAATTAAAAGAGACATTTAACTTATCGCATTTAAGATATGCTGGGCAAACGTCTTCTCGTATTCATAAGAAAGTAGCGATTTTTGGGGGATCGGGTGAAAATTATTATAAAGAGGCTTTAGCTCAAGGTGCAACTTTGTTCATTACCGGTGATGTGTCTTACCATGGTGCACAAGATATGCTGAGAGATGGTATGGATGTTATCGATCCTGGTCACTTTATTGAATCTATTTTTGTTCCTAAAATGAAAGAACAATTAAATCAATGGAAAAATTTACACCAATGGGACTTAGAGATTTTAGAAGCCCGTTTGCAAAAAGACGTTTTTAAATTCAGTTAAAAACCAGAAAATCGTTTCAATTTAGTGTAAAATAAAACGTATCATTAAAGTGGAGGAATAAACATTATGCATAAAAATTTAGTCGAACGTTTCGTGAAATACGTAAAAATCAATACGCGCTCTGATGAGTCTAGTACAACTGTTCCATCAACACAGTCACAAGTAGATTTTGCCAAACTATTAATGGATGACTTGCGCGAGATTGGTTTGAGCGAGATTGATTACAATGAAAAAAATGGATTCGTTACAGCAACATTACCTTCTAATATTGAAGCAGACGTGCCAACTGCTGGTTTTATTGCACATATGGATACGGCGGACTTTAATGCTGAAAATATTCAACCCCAATTTCATGAAAATTATAATGGTGAAGAAATTATTTTAAACAAAGAAAAATCAATTGTTTTGTCTCCAAAAGATTTCCCTAATATGAAAAACTATGTAGGACAAACGCTGATTACGACTGACGGAAACACGTTACTAGGTTCAGATGATAAGTCTGGTATCGTTGAAGTCATTAGTGCAGTAGAATATTTGATCAGTAATCCAGACATTAAACACGGTAAAGTAAGAGTCGCTTTTGGACCAGATGAGGAAATCGGCGTAGGCGCTGATTTATTTGATACAGACCACTTTAATGCAGATTTTGCTTATACTGTAGATGGTGGACCCGTTGGAGAATTGGAAT
Organism: Marinilactibacillus kalidii; assembly: GCF_017599325.1. Taxonomy (GTDB): domain Bacteria; phylum Bacillota; class Bacilli; order Lactobacillales; family Carnobacteriaceae_A; genus Marinilactibacillus; species Marinilactibacillus kalidii. The sequence continues at coordinate 59,652 of NZ_JAGFVM010000031.1, forward strand.
ATGAGAGCTTTAATGCTGCTTCTGCAGTTATCTCTATCCAAGGTAAAAATGTTCACCCAGGAACTGCAAAAGATACAATGATCAATGCGTTAAAATTAGCAGTGGAACTGGATAGCCTTTTACCTGAACAAGAAGTACCTGAGAAAACGGATGGCAGAGAGGGGTTTTATCATCTGTTAGGTTTGAATGGAACCGTTGAAGAAGCAAAAATGGAGTATATCATTCGTGACCATAGCCGTGAACTGTTTGAAGATAAGAAAAAAACAATTTCGGCTATTGTTGAGCAACTAAATAATCGTTTCGATCAAGAAAGAATTACATTAACGTTAAAAGATCAGTACTATAATATGAGAGAAATTATTGAAAAAGATATGCGTTCAGTAGAAGTTGCTGATCAAGCCATGCGTAATCTTGATATTGAACCAGATGTTAAACCAATCAGAGGCGGAACCGACGGCTCTAAAATCTCATTTATGGGCTTGCCGACACCTAATTTGTTTGCTGGTGGCGAAAACTTCCATGGTCGCTATGAATTTGTAGCAGTTGAAAGTATGGAAAAAGCTACAGACGTTATTATTGAAATTATCAAACTGACAGGTCAAGCATAATAGGATAAAAAAGATGGATATCTCGACTAGATATCTGTCTTTCTTTTTTCACAGTTAACCTTTAAAAGGAGTGAATAGATGAGTTTACAATTTGTGATTGGCCGTGCAGACACGGAAAAAGAGTCAGCGCTCATTAAAGAAATGAACCAGCTAATCAACCAAGATAATCAAGCTCAAGTCTTTTATCTCGTGCCAGACCATATTAAATTTGAAACAGAAATCAACGTACTTAAACAATTGAAAGACATACAAGACGATTCAAAAGCTTATACGGGTATGATCAACCTTCAAGTGTTTAGTTTCAGTCGTCTTGCTTGGTATTACCTTCAAGACACTGCCATCTATAATCAGACACAATTGACGGAAACAGGGCTGACGATGCTTGTCAAAAAACTTGTCAAAGACTATGAGTCTGCATTGAGTATATTTCGAGGAGAAAGTGCGCAGCAAGGCTTTATTGAAAAATTGACGACTTTATTTATGGAGATGAGAAATGGTCGTATCAATCTGACCGATTTAGAACAACTGACGAATACTGAGCTTGAACAGTCGTTAGGCGGGAATGATTTCTCTCAAAAAATTGCTGATATTCAATTGCTTTACCAAGCATTTAACGAGCAGTTGATCAATCAATACATCGAAAAAGAAGATATATTGGCGGCTTTGATTGAAGCACTACAAAAAAAGAATTTATCTCAAACGACCATCTATATCAACCATTATCAAAGTTTCTCTGCTCAAGAACAAGCGCTGATTATCGAATTGGTTCGTCATTGCAAAGATGTCCATGTAGCATTAGTCCTTGATCAAAAATTTGCTGTTGAACCACCGTTATTAACTCATTTTTTCTATGAAACCGGGATGACTTACTATCGTTTATATCAGCTTGCCTTACAAGAACATTTACCAGTTTTAAATGACCAAATCATTTCTGATGTTAATTCTGAAAGGTGTCAACCACTAAACGATCTAGCACAATTTTGGATCGATAGTTCTACTGGTCCTATGAACCCTGCTACTCAAATGGATCTTTCTATGGATGAATGCATAGAAATCTGGAGTGCTGAAACGAAGCAAGCAGAGATTCTGCATGTTAGTAACAAAATTAGGAAGATGGTCACAGAAGAAGGCTATCGCTATAAAGATATAATGATCATGAGTAGAGATATCGATGCGTATAAGACGGTCATTGAGCCGTTATTTCAACAAAATGAACTAGCGTTATTTATCGATGAACCAGATGCAATGTCTGGACATCCACTGGTTGAGCTGATACAAAGTTTATTACTGATTTCAAAAAGACATTGGCGATATGAAGATGTCATGCGGTTTCTTAGGACAGAATTATTCGTTCCACACCTGAGCGATCAATCCTTACCAAAAGAGCTAGGTACCAGATTAACTTATTTACAAGAGGCACATGCTGAATGGCGTACAAAAGTAGACTTAACCGAAAATGTAATATTAGCTTATGGCTATGAAGGTTCTGCTTGGACAAGAGATCAAGAATGGATTTATGCGCGTTATCAAATTGAGGATATGAATGAGCAATTTGATAACGATAAACAAATACAAGCCACTGCTAATCAGGTTAGAACAGTGATTAGAGAAACGCTCTTGCCTTTTTTTAAGAAAATAAAAAAAGCAACGACTAATCGTGATGCTGCAAGACTGCTCTATCAGTTTTTAAATCAACACAGCGTAGATGATCAAATCGTCTTTTGGAGAGACCAGGCTTTAGCTGCCGGCGACCTAGTTGAAGCAAGAAAGCATGAACAAGTTTGGGAGACATTTATCAATATGTTAGACGAATTCGTCGATGTCTTAGGTGATGAGCCGTGGTCAATGGATGACTTTCTAGCTATTTTAGAAACTGGTTTCGAGCAAGCAAAGTATAGTATTGTTCCACCAAGTATTGACCAAGTGATCTTTACGAGTTTTGATAAAGTACGCGCAAGTACAAAGAAAGTAGTTTTTATCGTTGGGTTAACTGATCAACTATTACCCTTGAATCGCGAAAATGATTCTATTTTAACAGATGAAGACCGAGAGAAAATACAAACAGTCTTACCTTTAGATCGCTTTTTAGCGCCGACTACAGAGTCAGTCATGGCATCGGAACCATTATCAGCTTATATGGCTTTTAGAAATGCTTCTGATAAATTGATTTTTTCATATCCGGTCAAGCAAGAGGGTAATGGAAATCATCGCATTAGTCCTTATATAAAAAGAATTGCTGATCACCTTTCTATTACGGTGCAACCTAAATTAGCAGATAGTCATCTCGTTCTCGACCAATCACTTGATACGATTCTTTCATTTATTGGTTCAAGGAAACAGTCTATCGGTCAATTGAATACCATCTTAAGAGAAGGTATTGATCAAGATCTTTTACCGCATACCTTTTGGCTCAGTCTATTTGAACAATTGAGAGATAAAGATAACTTTTTTGAAAATAGAGTATTTCACAGTCTTGAACGTAAAAATATTCCTGTACCGCTTACAAATGATTTAGCTGAACAGCTATATGGCAAAGATCTATATTTGTCTGTCTCTCAATTAGAGAGCTTTTATTTAGATCCATACAGTCATTTCTTGCAGTATGGCCTTCGACTTAAGGAACGTTCCATTCAAGAATTAACGCCGACGGAAACAGGGAACTTTTTTCATGATGCATTAGATCAATTATTTAAGCTGATTGTTTCTAAGGACTTAAGTGTGCAGTCACTGGATGATGAAATGCTTCGGAAGTTAACAGATGAAGTTCTCAATAATCTTTATGAAAAAAATCAGTTTCGTTTGTTATCCATGTCAAACCGAATGAAGTTTATTCGAGATCAACTTGGAAAAACCGTTAAACGAATGATGTGGGCAATTACTAATCAAAGTAAGCGTAGTAAGTCTACGCCTCAAAAATCAGAAGTTCTTTTTGGAAGAATTGGTCAAGCGAACGGCATACCAGGACTTGCATTTCCATTAAATAATGGTGGACAGATTCACGTACGAGGTAAAATTGACCGTTTAGATACAATGGAGATTGAAAAACAATTATACGTTAGTATTGTAGATTATAAATCGAGCAAACATTCATTTAAATATGATGAATTATTTTATGGTCTCATGATGCAAATGATTACGTATTTAGATACGGCTGTAGAATTTTCACCTGATTTACTCGGTCAGAAAGCTAGACCAGCTGGCGCTTTTTACGCACAGGTTAAAAATCCATATTTAAAATCACTAGCATTGGATACGGATGAATGGATGGAAGCTCTTCTTAAAGAATTTAAACTTAACGGCTTAGCCATTAATAACGAGGATGTACTAAGTCAGCTGGATTTAACGATGGAGCCAGGAAATCATTCATTAGTTTATCCAATCAATCAGTTGAAAAATGGTACATTAAAAGGCAGAGCCCTCATTACAACAGAAGAATTGGATTTACTTGTGAAACATAATCGTCAATTGATTATAGAAGCTGGTAATCAAATTTTAACTGGTAAAAATATGTTAATGCCTTTTATGGAAAAGCGCCAGTTTACACCATCGGTTAGTGGTCCATATAAGGCAATTTCTCAATTTGATGTGTTACTTGAAGAAAACAATTATCGTCACTTCGAAGATATACCAGATAAGAAAGCATTGATTCACCGCATATCGAACAAATTGATACTACCAGGGGAGGCGCATAGTTGATGAAGAGGATTCCACAAAAGCCGTCGGACAGTTTGTTTACAGACAACCAGTGGCGTTCAATTTATGACGAAGGAAAAAACCTTCTTATATCTGCTTCTGCTGGATCGGGTAAAACAACGGTGTTAGTCCAGAGAGTGATCGAAAAGATCAAAAATGGTGTGGGGATAGACGAATTACTTGTGGTCACTTATACCAACGCAGCTGCCAAGGAAATGAAAGAACGGATACAATCTGCTATCCAAAAAGAGATTACGCAAACCAACGATTCAGTTTTACAGCAACACTTAGTCAGACAGCTGCCTTTATTGTATCAAGCAAATATCTCTACATTACACGCATTTTGTCTGAAAGTAATTAGAAGATTCTACTATCTCATCGATTTGGACCCAGTATTCAGAATGTTAACAGATGATACTGAGAATACTTTGATGAAAGAGGATATTTGGGATGCATTAAGAGAAGAACTTTATGGTGAAGAGGCGTCGCTGTTTAAAACATTAGCAGCAACATATTCTAATGACAGATCTGATGACGGATTAACTGAGCTGATTTTTTCATTATATAATTTCTCTAGATCCAACCCCAATCCCAAAAAATGGTTAGAAGAATTGACCAAACTATATACAATAGAAAATAATCATATAGAAGATAGCCTGCTTTACGAGCAACTCGCAAAACCACAGATGCTACAAATCATTGATTTATCGATTGAATTAAATGCTTATGCTTCGACGATTGGGAATGGTGAAGAGGAATTAGAGAAACTTTTTAGTATCCTTGACACAGAAAAAAATCACTTTCTTTTTATCAAACAGTGTATAAAAGAAGGTAAGCTTGAGGAAGCATATGCGGTTATCCAATCTTTTAAATTTCAAACGTGGTCTTCTCCTAGAAAGAAAACTACACCTGAAGAAGTTAAAGAAGCCGCTGCTGAAATGAAAAATTTTAGAGATCAATCTAAAACAGCTTATAATCGTCTAAAAGAAGAATATTTTAGTGTGCCATTATCGAAGCAAATAGAATTGATGGATAAAGTCAGTATATTAGTCGAAGAGATGGCTAGGGTAACAAATTTGTTTTCGGATGCATTTCAAAAGCATAAATATGACAGAAGATTATTAGATTTCAATGACTTGGAGCACTTAACCTACCAAATCTTGACGAAAACTGAAGCGGATCAAGAAAGACCTTCAGAGGCTTCCAATTATTACCGAGGCTGCTTCAAAGAAGTGATGGTAGATGAATACCAAGATATTAACTTCTTGCAAGAGAGCATTTTGAAATGGCTGACTAATGATTCGCAGGCGCATGGTAACCAATTTATGGTAGGAGATGTGAAGCAATCCATCTATGCTTTTCGTTTGGCCGATCCTGATTTATTTATCGATAAGTATGAACGTTACGAATCTGGTGAACAAGGTGAGCGAATTATATTGGCAGAGAACTTCCGTTCTAATCATCATGTGCTCGATTTTACTAACTATATCTTCACACAATTAATGGATAAAGCAGTAGGAAACTTAGCTTATGATGATTCCGCTAAGCTTCAACAAGGTTTTCAAGCTTTCCCTAAAGACGCTACTTGTGAAACGGAAATCTTGATTTTTGAAAAGAATATTGATGAAGCTGAAGAACTTTCTGATGATACATCAGATTTTGAGGAAGTATCCGAGAGCTTCCAAATTGACTCAAAAGCAGAAGGCGAGCTGCTGATGGTTGGAGAAAAAATCCTTTCCTTAAAGCAAAATGGCTTTCAGATTTATGATAAGAAATTAAAGGAAAATAGACCGTTAACATTCAAAGATATCGTCTTATTGACACCAACCAAAAAAAATAATTTGGTTATACAAGATATTTTCAATAAACAGCTAGCCATTCCGACGGCTATCAAGGATACGCAAAATTATTTTAGAACTACAGAAATTAGTATTATGATGTCTTTACTCAATATCATCGATAATCCGTGGCAAGATATTCCGCTTGTTGCTGTTTTACGTTCTCCGATTGTCGGGCTAAATGAAGTTGATTTGACCAAGATACGTTTGATGAATACGACTTCTGCCTATTACGAATCCTTACTGGCTTTTATTAAACAAGAAGAAAAAGAACCGAGTAATCGACATTTACAATTGAAATTGATTGAATTCATGGAAAATCTCAATCGATGGAGAGAACTTGCTAGGAGACAGCCTATTGTCAAACTAATCTGGACGATCTATGAGGATACTGGCTTTTTATACTATGTGGGTGGCATGAGTTCTGGTAAACAAAGAAAAGCTAATTTACATGCTTTATACGAGCGAGCTGCTGCTTATGAGAAGACCACTTTCAAAGGACTTTTTCAATTTATACGATTTATCGAAAAAATGCAGAAAAAAGATAAGGACCTAGCTGAGCCATCGGTCGTCAATGAAGATGAAGATGCAGTAAGAGTCATGACGATTCATGCGAGTAAAGGATTGGAATTCCCGGTGGTTTTTGTTTTAGACATGTCTAAAAAGTTCAACCAAAATGAACTAAAAAAACCTTATGTATTTGATGAGAAATTCGGTGTTGGAGCAGAATACAAAGAAGTAAATGAATCAGCTCTTCAACCCAATGGACGATTCACGACGCTACCTGAACGAGCACTTAAAAATCATAAAAAGAATAAATTGTTGTCAGAAGAAATGCGTGTTCTTTATGTTGCGCTAACGCGAGCAGAACAAAAATTGTTTCTTGTCGGTTCGTACAAAGATAAAGCAGCTGCCTTGAAAGAGTGGGGGACTGTTAGCGGTCATGAGAACCCTGTCTTGCCCGCAGATATTCGTTTACAAGCTTCAAGTTATATGAGTTGGGTAGGACTAAGTCTAGCAAGACACCATAGCTTAGATCACGATACATGGCTCTCAACTTCAAATAGAGAGATATCTAATCACCCTGTTCAATTTAATGTTCAATTTTACAATCAATCTGATTTAGAAAATCAGTTGAAATCCTTTAATACAGAAGAAAATTCTGATTGGTATAATATTTTTAAAAAGAAACAACTCAAGTGGCAAGAAAATAAAGAAACAAAAGAGGCTCTTCGTCAAGCATTATCATTGATTAACGCAACTTACGCTCATCAAACGGCAACTAAAACGACAAGTTATCAATCAGTATCTGAAATCAAGCGTTTATTTGAAGAGCCAAATGATGGTCAGATGTTGAAAATTGATGTGACGAATCCAAGGGTTCCCTATCGTTATGTAGAAGAAAAACTTGATCGTCCGCTGTTTATTTCGGAAGTTTTGCAACCGAGCCCAGCTGAAATCGGCCAAGCAACGCATCTTGTTTTACAGGCGATGGAGCTCAGTCACGAACCGAACGAAGAGAACATAAGGAATCATATTCAATCTCTTGTAACTAAAGGAATATTAACAGAGGAAATGGCACCTTTAATCCGAGTCGAACAACTTGTTCAATTTTTTGAAACACCAGTTGGTAAAATAATCTGCCAAAATGCACAAAAAGTTAAACGTGAAGTACCTTTTTCTTTGTTATTAGAGGCTAGTGACTTGTTTGCTGATATGGAAGAAGAAACAGAACAAATCTTGATACATGGTATTGTCGATGGTTACATTGAAGAAGATGATGGATTGATTTTGTTTGACTACAAAACAGATCAAATTCAAAGATTTGATGATCCCGAAACAGTTATGTTGGAAAAGTATACTGGACAGTTGAGACTGTACAGAGAAGCTTTGGTATCTATACTGAAAAAACCGGTTAAAGAGACATACCTTATTTTACTTGATACTACCCAGATTGTATCTATACCATAAAAGCCATAAAAAAAATACCTTATCCCATAAATAGTAGGGGATGAGGTACTTTTTTTTAGCGATTATTCGAAGTTATATTGTGCACCTTCAGAATAGTTGTTTCCAGCGTTCCATAGCAAGAACTCGTTAACGCCATGTTCATTTAAAGCACGAATCTGATCTTCTACTTCACGAGCACCATAGTTTTTATAAAATCCTGATCCAAGGTAAGAAGCAGTGAAATCTTGAAGCCATGGTCTTGATTTAGGTGCATCTTCACCTAGAGCGCCTAATACATCATTTTCATATTCCATGTAATTCGATACTAGTTGATAAGGTTCAAGATCCGGTTTAGCAATGCCTAACGAACCGACACCCCAATGGCTAGGATAAATCATAGATGAAATAACATCTACATTAGCAGAAATTCTTGAGAAGTTCTGTCCAATGCCAGGTGTTTCTTCTTGGGTTGCAGCGTAGCCAAAGATATCAACAGAAACGTCAACATCGTAAGCTTGAAGTTCGCTTTTAGCGTATGCAACAAATTCAGTTACAGCATCTACACGTTGTTTAACGTTATCCAAGTCACTCTCTGCGTATTCTCCACGCGAGTAACTTAATTCTTCGTCACGATTTTCAAATCCTTCTGGGAAACGGACATAGTCAAATTGAATATCTTTGAATCCTAGTTTCGCAGCCTGTTTAGCTACTTCTACATTATATTCCCAAACTTCTCGTTCGTAAGGATTAACAAAACTTTCGCCACGCCTGTTTTTCCATACTTCACCATTACTTGTTTTAAAAGAAAGGTCTGGACGATCTTCTGCTAATTTAGAATCCTTGAAGACAACAATTCGAGCGATAGGATAAATATCATTTTCTTGCATTGTATCCATGAGCTTTTTAGGATCAATTACTTCTTGTGTTGATTCATTAATCAAATCAATATCTGAATCAAGTGGCATCATCATGTTACCATGATCATCCTTAACATCAACCACCATAGCGTTTAATGCTGTGTTATTCAACATATCAACAAGACTATTCATTTTTTCTCCAGCGGCAGAGTAGCCTGTTACAAATATACCTTTAACACCATCAGCAGGGTATTCAATATCTACACCGCTGTCGTATTTAAATTGACTAGGATACTCACTAGGCATTTTTAAAATAGGGTCTTGAGAAATTTCCAAGAAAGTTGTCTCGATTGGTTCTGCTTCAGCAGTAACGTCGTTGCCTTCTGCGTGTGCTGTTTCACTTAATAATGAAAGAGCCATCAATGAAGCTGTACCCAGGGTTAATTTCTTTTTCCAGTTCATTATTCTGTATCCTCACTTTCGTTTTCAACGGACTTAATAAGGGCAGGGTCTACGAGTTCATAGTCTTTCTCTCTTAATCCTTTAATAATTGCTGGTGTAGCTTCCAGTGTCCATTCACGGTCATGCATCAATAGATTAGCGCCTGAGGAAAGATATTCAGTATTTACCATAATATCAGCTAATGCATCAGCGTTCATATAATCAGATTCCCAATCATATCCATAAGACCAGTTCATCAACGTCATGCCTTGCTCGTTAGCAAGCTCTGCGGAATACTCAGTATTTTCTCCGAAAGGTGCTCTGAAGAATCGAGGTCTTTCCCCGGTGATCTCTTCAATCATATCACTGGTAGTCACGATTTCTTCATATTGCTTTTCCTCACTAATACTTGGCAGACTAGCATGAGTCTGTGTGTGATTCCCGATTTCGAAGCCCATATCGTAAATTTCTTTAAGCATTTCTTTACCTTCATCGCTTTCAAGGTACATCCCGTTGATAAAGAAAATAGCCTGCGCATCGTTTTCTTCTAGCGATTTTGCAATATCTAATGCGTATTTATCAGGAGCATCATCGAAAGTCAATAAGGCTACTTGACTATTAGCGTCTGATCCTTCCATCGGTTGGATCGCATAAGTTTTAGGATTTACTTCGTATTCGAATGCAACAGCTTCTTCGGGTTCTTCTTCAACAACCTCGTCAGATTCTGTATTTTCGTCTGACTGATCCTCAGAAGTCTCTTCTGAGTCAGTTGTATCAGCTACTTCTGAGGAGGGTTCTTCTGGTTCAGTAGCTTCATTTTGGTCACCACAAGATGCCAATAGTAGAGCAGAGGCAAGTAAAAATGCATAGTTAGAATTTTTCATTAATCATTACTCCTTATTCGTTTTCAGCCATAGCAGACTGAATCATATCTTGCGTTTGAGTGATTTTTTCTTTGACGGAAACGAGTGATTGATCTAATTGAACAAGCTCATCTTTTAATCCGGCTTTTTGATCATTGATTTCAGTGATACCAGCTGAGAAAGTGTCGTAAGTCGCATCATCATTACCGATTGAAGTAAAGTACGCTTCTTGAGCATCTAATGAAGTATTGTAGTTCGTTGTAAAATTTTCTAATTGAGAAGAAAATTCATCAACTTGAGCGTTTAATCCATCTAATTCTTCACTTGATAGACTTTCTCCATCGTAAGCAGCAATCAATTCTTCTTTTTCTTCAAATTCTTCATTTAGATCGTTGATCGTTTCGATGCGATCTCTTCTAGCAGTAATATTTTCAAATACTGAAGCTGAACCATCTGAGAAAGTTGCTAGTTGTTCATCGGCACTAAGTGATTCATCAAATTTTTCTTGAAGATTCGCTTCTTCTTGACTCAAACCGTTGATCTCTGTAACGATGTTCTCATGGATCTGATCAATCTCACCAACAGTTGTTTGGATTTCCTCAACGTTGTCTCCACTACAACTTGCTAAGAGAACCGTCGTTAAGCCGAGGCCGGCTAGAGCATATGTGTTCTTTATCATTTCATGAATCTCCTTTAAGTATATTCGTCTTTCAAAACATCTAAACATAACGTACTGAACAAGTATAACAAAGTTTCTCGTATCTTAAAAAGGAAATGATAAAGAACTTATCCAGTAACGATAGTTATTTAATAAGCGCTTTATTTAAAAAGGATAGGATAGGGTGTTTTTAAGTATAGAAATAAGGTACAATTGAATAGTATTATTCTTAGAAAAGAGGTTATTATGATTATTTTTTACATTATAGCAGGCATTATCGTCGTCATTGATCAAGTAGTGAAATACTTGACTGTTCAACATATTCCATTGTATGAGACAGTTTCTGCTATCCCAAATATATTATCCTTTACTTATCATCAGAATTCCGGAGCAGCCTGGAGTATACTGGAAGGGCAGATGTGGTTCTTTATTCTAGTTACGATTGCTGTGATTGGTGTGATTTGCTATTACCTTCAAACACAAGGCAGACAGAGCCTGTTGTTTTCTAGTGCATTGACACTGTTACTTGCCGGTGCATTTGGTAATCTGATTGATAGAATATTAAATCAATACGTAGTAGATATGTTCAGACTAGAATTTGTACAATTCCCAATCTTTAATGTGGCTGACATGTCTCTAACCTTCGGTGTTGGTTTAATGATAGTGTATTTGATACTAGACGAAATTAAAACTTTTAAACAAAAGAAAGCAGTGAAAAAATAATGGCAGAGCACTACTCATTTACAAATACGCAATCAAACGCGCGGTTAGATAAATTCTTGACTGAGAAATTACCGGAAATCTCTAGATCGCAAATTCAAGGTTGGATCAAAGATGGAAGTATTTCTGTCAATGGTGAACAATCGAAAGCAAATTATAAAGTTCAATTGGAAGATACAATCGAAGTAACGATTCCAGAGCCAGTTGAAATCAATGCGCAACCAGAAAATATTGAGCTTGACATCATTTATGAAGATCAAGACGTTGTAGTCGTGAACAAGCCACAAGGAATGGTCGTACATCCTTCATTAGGGCATGGTTCTGGTACACTTGTAAACGCACTACTTTACCACGTTAAAGATCTTTCTGGTATCAATGGTAAAATTCGTCCAGGTATAGTTCATAGAATTGATAAAGATACATCTGGGCTGTTGATGATCGCAAAAAATGATCAAGCACATGAAAAACTTTCTGCTCAGCTGAAAGATAAAAAAGCACAAAGAGAATATGTCGCGTTAGTTCATGGTGTCATCCATCACGAGAAAGGAACGATCGATGCACCCATTGGTCGAGATACTAGTAACCGAAAAAAATATGCTGTAGTGGATAACGGTAAAGATTCTGTTACACATTTTGAGGTAATCGAAAGATTCGATAAATTCACACTTGTTCGTTTGATACTTGAAACAGGTAGAACACATCAAATTAGAGTGCATATGCACTATATTGAACATCCAATGGCAGGAGATCCGATTTATGGTCCGCGTAAAACGATTAAAGGTAACGGACAGTTCCTTCATGCCGAAACACTCGGGTTTACTCACCCGACAACAGGAAAAGAAATGCATTTTTCTTCTCCAATACCTGACATTTTTGAAGAAAATCTTGATATTTTAAGAAAACAATAATGTTTATACTGGAAGGAATGATAGGATGGTTAACAAGATAACGATTTTAGATGAAATGGCTATGCAAAGAGCACTCACTCGAATCTCTTATGAAATCATCGAAATGAATAAAGGGACAGAAAACCTTGTGCTGGCAGGCATCAAAACGAGAGGCATTCATATCGCTAATCGGATTGCAGAACGAATCAAACAAATTGAAAATAAAGAAGTTTCGGTTGGCGAACTGGATATTACCTTATATAGAGATGATCGCCATTTTCCTGATGAAGTTGGTGATCCAGAAGTGAAGGGACAGCATTTTTCTGTTTCTGTAGAAGATAAAGTGGTTGTTTTGATCGATGATGTTATCTTTACGGGTAGAACCATCCGAGCAGCGATGGATGCGGTAATGGATTTAGGTAGACCCCAAAAAATCCTTGTTGCTGCGTTGGTTGATAGAGGGCATAGAGAAATCCCTATTAAAGCAGATTTTATTGGGAAAAATATTCCGACCGCAATTAAAGAACAGGTGAAAGTGTCTGTAGAAGAAATCGATAGTAAAAATGCTGTTGAAATTATTAAACCAGAATAAAAAGCATGCCGTAGCACTGAGCAAACGTCTTAAACGCGTTTGCTTGATGTCGGCATGCTTTTTTTATTTTCTAAGTGATTTAATCAGATCATCTGTAGGGGTTACGTAGTAAGTCGTTTGACCTTCATAAATAACAAAGCCTGGCTTAGCACCATTTGGCTTTTTGATTTGTCTAACTTGCACTGCGTCAACGGGTACGGATGCGGATAAGCGATATTTACTAAAATACGCTGCTATCGCTGCTGCTTCCTCTAAGGTTTTCTCGGAAGGCTCTTCACTTCTGACAATGACATGAGAACCAGGAATATCTTTAGTATGCAGCCACCAATCTGACTTACGTGCTGTTTTCAGTGTTAATTGATCATTTTGAATATTATTTTTGCCAACAAGTATGGTTGTACCATCACTAGAAATAAACTCATCTGGTTTAGATGCTGGTTTTTTCTTACCTTTTAGCGGTTTACGCTTCTTCTTGATATATCCACCAGATTGTAGCTCATCTCGAATCTCTTCAATATCTCGAGGGGAAGCAACTTCCATTTGAGTGAGTACAGATTCTAAATAATGAATTTCTTCTTTCGTTTGTTTCATCTGCTTGTTGAGATGGGTAATAGCATTTTTTAATTTCTGGTACCTTGAGAAATAAGCTTGTGCATTTCTTGAAGGTGATTTTCTAGGGTCTAATTCAATGGTGATTTTTTGATTCTCTTCATAAAAATTATCCAAGTCGACTGATGTCATTCCTTGCTCGATTTCATGCAAGTAGGCGGTTAGTACTTCTCCTTTAATTCGATACTGATCAGCTTTTTGGGTTTGTTTGAATTCTTTTTCAAGCTTCGCGAGTTTTTTGTGATTTTTATCGGTCTCATTTTTCACAATACCGAATAGGTCGTTAGCTTGTTGCTGAACACGGTCACGCTCAGCCTTATTACCGAAATAACGATCCGTAAGTTCGCTAAGTGTATCGAAAGATACTTTTTCACCCGATAATGATTGATAATCTATAGCCGTAAAATGCTCTTTACGATTATCTACCGTTAAAGTAGGAGAAAGGTTGTTTTCCTTATAAGCAGCCATAAATTTATCAAATACTAGGCGTGGAGCATCATCAGAGTGTTTTTCAATCAAATAGGCGATTTCTTCAGAAGAGTCTTTCCCTAACCCTTGAAAAGTACTTTGAATCCATTTTACTTTTTCTTTGAAGGGTTCATTTTCTATCGGCAATTTAGTATTGTACTCGAAAGGGTTTGCTTTATCTTGTCTGGGTGCTTCGATATATTTTGCACCAGGCAATAACGAGCGGTAGGTGTTTTGGCTAGAAGAGATATGTCTTATGGTTTCATAGATTTTTTCTTCTTGTTTGTTTACAAGTAAAATATTACTGTGTCTACCCATTATTTCCACAATTAAAACAAGATTTTGTATATCTCCTAATTCATTACGGCTATTAAAAGAAAATTCAATTACACGGTCATTGTCTAATTGTTTGATATCCTCTAAAATAGCACCATCTAGATATTTTCTAATCACCATACAAAATTGTGGCGGAACTGAAGGATTTTCAAATGGAATAGCGGTTAATTGCATTCTTGCATATTGTGGATGAGCAGACAAAAGTAGCTGCTTATTTTTTCGGTTAGCTCGGATCTTGAACAAGATTTCATTTTCATAAGGCTGTTGAATTTTTGCAACTCGACCACCTACGAGTTCCTGTTTTAATTCTTCAACCATTGCATGTGTAAATAATCCATCAAATGACATGTTATTATGTCTCCTTTCATCATGAGACTCTTAAACAGTATAGCATTTATAAAGAATCAAAACCATTTTTTCGTTGGAGAAAGCTTTGCCCAGATACCACTTAGATGGTATAGTTGACTCATACAAATAATTCGTTTGATAGTGAAACCATTTATCGAAAGAGAGTGATCAAAGTGCCTCAAAAAGTTGATACAAATGATTTATTAGTTAAATTAACCGAGCTACAAATGCTTTATAAAGCAATGTCACAAAATATTATGAGTGAGTATGATCTTTCTGCGTCCGCTCTAAACCTTATTGCCATTTTAGGTGAAGAAAAGGCTACATTAAAAGCGATCACCGAATTGAGTCAATTAGATAAATCGACAATCAGTAGACAGATGAATACATTGGTCAAAAAAGAATTAGTTTTAAAAACAACTGGCGAAGACAAACGATTCGCTTATTTCACATTATCTGATAATGCAAAATCACTTTATATATCGTATAATGAGACATTCAAAAAACAATTTTCAGAAATATTAGCTGGATGGACGGAAGAAGAGAAGCATTTGTTATCTGTTTTACTCGGTAGACTAAACAGAAGTTTAACAAATGGAATGAATTCTTTATAGTCAATTATCAGTTTTACTTAAGAGAAGAGGAAAAAACGATGCCTTTAGGAAGAAAAAAATCAAATCCTTATAGAATTGCCATATTAGGAATATTAACGGCTATTATCTTGATCCAAAACTTTGTCCCTTTTTTAGGGAATATTCCTATACCACCACTTAATCCCACCATTATTCATGTGACCGTAATTGTTGCGACATTAGTGCTCGGCACTAAAGACGGAATGATTGTAGGTGGCGTTTGGGGTATTACTAGAATGATTCGCGCCTATACAGTTCCAGCTACACCGCTTGACTGGTGGCTATGGACTAATCCTTTGATAGCTTTGCTTCCTAGAATTATGATTGGATTGTTAACGGGGCTGACCTATAAATTGATTAAACATTACTTTCCATCAAAAGAAAAGATATCAATGTCTATCGCTTCCGTCATTGGTTCATTCACGAATACGATCATGGTTTTATTCTTTATTTATCTTTTCTACGGAGAACGTTATGCACAAGCGATTGATGTAGACCTTAGTAATTTAGCAGGGGTTTTATTCGTTATCGTTGGTACAAGTGGCGTAGCTGAAGCCGTGCTCGCTGGAATCGTAGCGCCCCTTATCGCGACACCTTTGAAAAAAATCAAACATTAATAAAACATTTATTCAAGCCCCTAACGCCGGGAAGCGTTAGGGGCTTTTACGATACAAGCGTTATACTGACTATATTGTGATGGATATGATGAATTATTGGTGTACTTATTTCTTTATAAGGGAGAGTGCTGCAAGAGGTTATGAAATTTTTGATAAAAAAGAAGATAATAACATAAAAGTCGTCTTAAAACCTTAAAATTTTATTGAAATGAAAGTCTTTCAAGCGAATGTTGCTCGAAAGACTTTTTTGTCGTTGAGTTGTTACTTTAATTTTGTTATTTTGCAATCTGATTGTGCTAAACTAGAAGATAATCATGTAATGGTATTTAAGGAGATGTTTGAATATGAAAGACGATCAATCGAAACAATCAAGAACCGAAAGAAAGACAAGAGCTGACAAAAAAGATCAGCCAAAAAGTCGTTTTGATAAATATTATTATATCATTGTTGCTGTTTTATTAATCATTTTGCTGGTGATTATGGCTTATATTTTCTTTTTACCAAGAAATGAGAGAAGCAATCTATCAGAATCTACTCAGCCCAAAACGGAAATACCTGCGGAAAATAAAAATGAAACTGAAGAAACGAATCAGAATGAAGCAGATAATGCTGCTGAGGAAACCCAAGATGATTCAGAAGATACAACAGATTCAGAGGAACCAACAGAAGATGAGTCTGAAACAACTGAATTGGCAGAAGTCGAATCTGATGATCCTTTAGTAGAAGAAGCTTATACAGGAAATTGGTCTCCGGTCGGTACGAGCCAGACAGGGGAGCATACGACAGATTTCAGTGATGGGTCACAGGATCGTAGCGAAATAAACGAAGCAGTTAGATCAGTTACTGGCCTATCTTCAGGTAACATGACTGAATGGTGGGTTGGAGGTAATGGACCGAGTCAAGTAGAGGTCACTGTTTCTAATAATGAACAATCAGAGGTTTACCGCGTTTATCTTCAATTTGTTGAAGATGAGGGATGGCAACCCACCAAAGTGGAAGAATTATCTTCCGTTCCATCACAATATCAATAATATACAAAAGAGGTAGAAACATGCGAACTGGCATGTTTTTACCTCTTTTTTTTATCTGTAATTCATTGTTCTTCCAGTTTATTTCGCTTTCATGTTAAACTATTTGTACTACATTAGCTTCAGGAGGTATAGGATGAAATTACCTAACGATAGAATGAATATCATTCAAGAAATACTAGATAAGACAGAAAAAGAAATTGAGAATATGCGTCCAGTTAACATATTGATTGCTGGGAAAACGGGTGTAGGTAAGAGTACTTTGATCAATAATGTCTTTAGAGAGAAACTCGCAGATACAGGCATTGGTAAACCAGTAACGAAGCACCTTCGAAAAATATCAAAAAATGGTATGCCAATCGTTTTATACGATACGCGTGGGTTAGAGTTAGAGCAAACCATTCAAGATCGTGTAAAAAAAGAAATAACAGATTTGATTGCTCAAAATAAAAATAGTAAAGAAGCGGTTCATGTCGTTTATTACTGTATTCAAGCTACTTCTTCAAGAATCGAAGATATGGAATTAGCATTGATTAAGGATCTTTCTGAGAAGATTCCTGTTATTCTCGTTTTGACACAAGCGATTGGAGAACCGGCTGAAGTTTTTAAACAACATTTAGAAAATATGAATCTACCTGTTGCGGGTATCCAAGCGGTAATGTCAGAACCGTATGTCATTTCAGCAGACTATACGATTCCTGCTTTTGGATTAAAAGAATTAGTAAACAAAACATTAGAAATTATTCCCGAAGATGCACAAAAGGCTTTTACGAATGCCCAGCAGGCCGATATTGAACGCAAAGCTAAAAATGCTAGACGCTGGGCTACTCGCTATGTTGCATCCAGTTTTGGAATAGGCTTTATTCCCATACCGTTTTCCGATGCCTCCGTCTTGGTGCCCATGCAAATTACATTACTCGCACATATCACTGCGATTTTTGGAATTTCATTAGATAAGTCTTCTATTGTTTCCATTATTGCTGCAGTAGGCGGAACGAGCTCTGCGACTTTTCTCGGTAAATCCATTGTGGGGAACGCGCTAAAATTCATTCCTGGAGCCGGGACGGTTATCGGTGGAATCATTAGCGGAACTACGGCTTCAATCGTCACAAGCGCATTAGCTGTGAGTTATATAGAAGTATTGAGTGTCATGGCTTTTAAAGAAATGAATGGTGAAGCTGTGAACTTGTCTTTCATAGAAAATCTGATGCGAAAACAATTCAAGAAAAATATGCAACTTAAAGGAAAGCATTTGAATAAGAAAGAACTCGAGTTTGATCGAACGCGCACAGCTTCAACCAATTACGAGCATTTATTAAACCAAGGAGAGACCGAAGAAAAGAAACAACCTTTCTTTAAAAGAATCATTCCGACAATTAAACGAACCGTTAGTAAGTTCTCTCGAAAAAAATAAGTCATTAAAGAAGGTAGCTTTTAAATGAACCTTCTTTTTTTGTACCTATTTAGAAAAGTACTAGTCATTTCTTTAAAGTAAAACTTTAGCTCCTTTAAATTTTGTGTATTACGCAAGAAAGTTCCACTTGGTAACGGAACTTATCCATCTGGAATTGAAAGCGGTATTAATTTATAGTTACCTTATCAAGTTATTCAATAAAAAAGGAGGAAATAAAATGAAAAAGATTTTATTAGCGTGCTCTTCAGGAATGTCGACAAGTTTACTTGTGTCGAAAATGGAAGAAGAAGCGACGAAACGTGGGGAAGAGGTCAAGATTTGGGCTGTAGCTCAAGACAAAGCCGAACACGACATGGAAGAAGCAGATGTGTTACTTATTGGACCACAAATGCGTTTCATGAAGAAAAAATTTGCGGTTACTGCAGAAAAAGTGGGTATTCCTATAGACGTTATTGATTCCGTTGCATACGGTAGAGTTGATGGTGTTGCTGTTTTAGACAAAGCTTTTGAATTAATCGAAAAAGGATAATCAGAGATATAGGAGGAAAGACATGAACAAGTTTATGAGTGTATTAGAAGATATACTTTTACCCGTTGCTGACAAGCTCAACAATAACCGTTACTTAACGGCTTTACGTAACGGTTTTATGGTAGCGTTACCTTTAATTATTTTTGGATCAATCTTTGTTGTTATTGCCAATTTGCCATTTTTAGATAAACTTATCGGGGAAGAAGCTTATGTAACTTATCAAAATACTTTAGGACCTGCATCAGCAGCAACCCTAGGTATCATGGGATTATTCGTCATGATAGGTATTGGTTACAAAATGGTTGAACAACGTGGTGGCGAAGCCATCTACGGAGGGGTTGTTGCACTAGCTTCATTTTTAGTTTTAACACCTCAGGTTTTAGAAGAAACAACAGGTGTCATTCCAACAGCTGCATTAGGCGCACAAGGTATGTTCTTAGGTATCTTTACTGCATTTATTTCAGCGGAACTCTATCAGTTCTTTGTCAAAAAGAACCTTACGATCAAAATGCCAGCGGGTGTACCCGATGCTGTATCAAGATCGTTTAGTGCACTGATTCCTATTACATTAACCTTAACAATCTTTTTACTCATCCGTATTGCATTTAGCTTCACAGGATTTGAAACCGTACAGAATTTCATTTATACTTTAATCCAACAACCGCTTACAGCTTTAGGTAGTGGCTTGCCAGCAACGATTATTGCTGTATTATTGATTCAAGTATTTTGGTTCTTTGGTCTTCATGGTCAAATTATCATCAACTCTGTATTTGATCCAATTTGGTATTCATTGAACGATCAAAATTACAAAGCTTTCCAAGCTGGAGAAGACTTACCAAACATTGTTACAAAACAATTCATGGATACTTTTATCGTGGGTATTGGTGGATCTGGTATGACATTAGCTGTCATCTTAGCCATTTTCCTTGTAACAAAAAGTCGTCAACTTCGCGAACTTGGTAAATTAGCTGGACCAGCAGGCATATTCAATGTAAATGAACCAGTGATTTTTGGTCTTCCAATTATCATGAATCCACTAATTATTATTCCTTGGTTATTAGCGCCAGTTGTCGTTGCTATCGTAACGTACTTTGCTATGGATATTGGATTTGCTCCAAGACCCGCTGGTGTTATTGTCCCGTGGACAACGCCGGCGTTACTGAGTGGTTATCTAGCAACAGGAAACAATATTATGGGTTCCGTAATGCAATTAATCAATATGGCGATTGTATTCGTAATTTGGTTACCATTCCTTAAAGTATTAGATAATCAATATTACCGAGAAGAACAAAGTGTTCAACCAGCAGAATAGAATGATAAATGAATAGAAAATTGCATAAAGGAAATCGAGTGTCTTAGACATTCGCTTTCCTTTTCGTTTTTATGGAGGTCAATAAAATGGATACAATGACAGAGGTCGCATTTCAAATTATCTTATTTGCTGGAAATGGCAAGTCCAGTGCAATGGAAGCCATTCAAGAAGCAAAAGAAGGCAACTTTGAAGAGGCTGACAATAAATTAAAAGAAGCTAGTGAAGAACTTGGTAAAGCACATCAACATCAAACAGCCTTACTGCAAAATGAGGCTCGCGGTGAAAAACAAGAACTGAATATTATTTTGATTCACTCTCAAGATCATCTCATGACTGCCATGACTGTTCGTGATTTGGCAACTGAAATTGTAGAGCTTTACCGATTAAAATAAGGAGGTCAATTATATGACAGTCGAGTATCAATTCCCTGAAAATTTCTGGTGGGGCAGTGCGGCATCAGCCACACAAACAGAAGGTGGCGAAAATGGAATAAAAAGTAAAAATATTTGGGACCAGTGGTACGAAAAAGAACCAAATCGTTTTTTCGAAAATGTTGGACCAGCAGTGACTTCTGATTTTTATCATCGTTATAAGGAAGATATCGCTAACATGAAAAAAATCAATCACAATAGCTTTAGACTCTCGATTTCATGGGCTAGACTAATCCCTGGAGGAAGAGGTCCTGTTAATCAAGACGCCGTTACTTTTTACAATAACGTGATTGATGAATTGATTGAAAATGGTGTAGAACCTTTCGTAAATCTTTTTCACTTTGATATGCCACTTGAACTGCAAGAAATTGGCGGGTGGGAAAATCGTGATGTGATCGAGGCTTATGATGACTATGCAGCGGTCGCTTTTGAATTATTTGGAGACCGTGTGAAAAAATGGTTTACATTTAATGAACCAGTGGTGCCTGTTGAAGGTGGCTACTTATATGATTTTCATTACCCTAATATCGTGGATGCAAAAAAAGCTTTCCAAGTTGGCTATAATACAATGGTTGCCCATGCACGTGTTGTTAAACGTTATCACGAGAACTATGATGGAAAGATCGGTATCGTATTAAATCTTACACCGTCTTATCCTAGAAGTCAGAATCCAGCTGATTTAAAGGCTTCTCACATTTGTGATTTATTCTTTAATCGAAGCTTCCTTGATCCAGCTGTTAAAGGGGAATACCCTCAAGACTTGATCGACTTACTCTCAACTTATGATCAACTGCCTGTTACAGAAGAAGGAGACAAGGCATTATTAAAAAATAACCTTGTAGATTTGCTTGGAGTGAATTATTATCAACCTAGAAGAGTGAAGGCTAGAGATACACAACCTCACCCGGATAGTCCTTTCATGCCCGATTGGTTCTTCGATAATTACGAAATGCCAGGAAGAAAAATGAATCCTTATCGTGGTTGGGAAATCTATGAAAAAGGTATCTATGATATTATGATCAACTTGAAAGAAAACTATGGCAACATCGAATCATTCATTTCAGAAAATGGTATGGGTGTGCAAGATGAAGATAAGTTTTTAGTGGATGGTCGAATTGAAGATGATTACAGAATTGACTTTATAAAAGAACATCTAAAATGGCTACATCGTTCTATTCAAGAAGGCTGTAATGTGAAAGGTTATCATCTATGGACATTTATGGACAACTGGTCTTGGATGAATGCTTACAAAAATCGCTATGGATTCTTCTCCGTTAATTTAGAAACACAAGAAAGAACTGCTAAGAAAAGTGCTTCGTGGTACGCAGATGTTTCCGAGAATAACGGATTCAACGAGTAGAACTGAAAAGTAACGAATAAGCGTAGTGATATCGTATTACTGCGCTTTATTCATGTGTAAGAAAAGATATTAGCCAATCGATTACTTTTTTTAGGAAGGAGGAGAAGGATGCGTAGAAGACAAATGAAAATTCTCGAGAAACTTTCATCATCGAAACAACCCGTGACCAGTGATCAATTGGCTGCTTTAATAGAAGTTTCTTCTCGGACGATCAGAAAAGATATCAAGACATTGAATGAAGAATTAGAGAATGTAAATGCAACGATTCAAGCCCTAAAAGGAAAAGGCTTTGACCTCGTAGTTCATGATCAACCACAGTTTGATGCTTATGTGAAAGAGCTTGATCCGACCTTTAACCAGAACAGAGATATGCCTAACTCACCTAATGAGCGCGTTAAGTATATGTTGAACCTCTTACTAAGAAAAAATGAATCGATCAAACTTGAAGCACTGAGCGAAGAGATTCATGTCAGTCGATCAACGCTACAAGCAGATCTCAAAACAATTAAAACCTTACTTGAGCCCTATTCTCTCAGTTTAGTGAGTCGCCCAAATTATGGACTGATATTAAAAGGTACTGAATTAAACCGTCGTTTTGCGATTTCAGAATATTTATATGATCACCGCGAAATTGGTCCTAATCTAATCCAGTTAAAACAAGTAAGTGCCATTGCTGAAATGAGCGAATCTATTTTAAATGATATTTGGATTATATTGCTTTATCAAATTGATGCAAATCGAATCGTCTTATCAGATATCGCTTTGAATAATCTCTTCGTGCATATTGTGATTGCTTATAAACGAATCAAAGAAGGATATAGCGTCAATTTAATTCAAAAAGAGTTAATGGACATCAAAACGCAGAAAGAATATCATGTTGCTCAAAAAATCATTACTCAAATTCAAGAAGTATTAGGTGTTCGGTTTCCAGAAATTGAAATCGCTTATATTGCTATCCATTTATTAGGGACTAAATTAGTTAATACAACATTATTATTGAAAGAATCGACGGATCCTGTGGTAGATCCAGAAATAGATAGTCTGGTTAACCGTATTCTTCAAAAGATAAATGCTGAGATGAGTCTTGACTTGATAGAAGACCGTGAACTGCGTGTCAGTTTAGCTTTACATTTGAAGCCTGCTATCAACCGGTATAAATACAATATGAATATTCGTAATCCGATGCTTGAAGATATTAAACTTCATTATCCTTTAGCTTTTGAAGCGGGAATAACGGCAGCAGTCGTCATTGACCATACATTAGAAGTAGAAATCGATGAAAATGAAATCGCCTATATTGCCCTTCATATCGGAGCAGCGATAGAAAGAGCTAAAGAGAAACAGACTTTAAAAAAATGTTATATCGTCTGTGCATCGGGTGTGGGAAGTTCAAAACTTATCCAATACAAATTGAAATCTGAATTCCGTTCTGTTATCGATGTGGTGGGTACAACAGAACTATATCGCTTGAAAGATATACCTTATGGAGACATTGACTTTGTAGTAAGTGCTGTCCCGATAAAGGATGTATTACCAGTACCAGTCATTGAAGTTAATGCTATATTGAGTCAAATGGATCTGAATAGTATTGATCGATTTATCAAAGGTGATCAGTCAAGTCCGTTAACTTTTATCAAAGAAGAGCATACCTTTTTGAATCTCACACTAAAATCAAAAGAAGCTGTATTCGAATATTTTTACGATGCATTAAAAACAAATCATTCGTTACCTGAAGGTTATGTAGATGAATTGAAAAAAAGAGAAGAAATTGCACCGACAGCCTATGGCAATTATGTGGCTATTCCACATCCTATTTCACCGCAAACCGATCAAACGTTTCTAACCTTTTGTACATTGAATCAACCCATTATATGGGGAGAACGAAAGGTGCAATTTGTTTGCTTATTGAATGTGCAAAAAAATAGTCAAGAAGATCTTCAACTTCTCTACGATGTATTGGGCAGAATCGTCAATACGCCTGCCATTGTTCAGAAGTTACTGCAGTGTAAAACGTACCAATCTTTTATTCAAACGATTCAAACGTATACTTAAAATAATCCCTTAGGTCAAAAACGATACTACTTAAAGTATCGTTTTTTTGTGTAAAAAATCATGATCATCGTTAGATAACCATGCTATAACTGTAATGAATGTTTATTTTTATCCATAATTCCAGTATAATATAGGTATATAAAGAAAAGAAAGGAGTGTAGAAGTTTGATAAAAGCACTTATTCAACATGTCGAAAACAATTTTGGTATTACATTTCACGATCAAGAACTGCTGATCGAAGCCTTTACTCATTCATCCTATGCGAATGATCATCGAGAGTTAACATTGAAAAATTTAGAACGATTGGAATTTTTAGGAGATGCCGTCTTAGAATTGACTGTTTCTGAATACCTATACAATAAATTCCCAGATTTACCTGAAGGTCAATTGACAAGAATGCGCGCTGCTATTGTTAGAGCTGAAAGCTTAGCGATGCTAGCAAAGGAATGTGAATTAGCTCAATTTCTCCGTTTAGGTAAAGGAGAAGAATTAATGAATGGCAGAAAACGCCCATCCTTATTATGCGATGTCTTTGAAGCATTTGTAGGCGCAATCTTTATTGACCAAGGTATGACAGTCGTTATGCATTTTCTTGAAAGAGTCTTATTTCCTAAAATAGATTCTGGTGCTTTCTCTCATGGGATGGATCACAAAACTGCTTTACAAGAACTCTTACAAAAAAATGGTGTAGTTACAATCGTTTATCAAGTTATTGAAGAAATCGGACCTGATCACGATCGTCAATTTATCGTTGAAGTCTTTGTCGAAGGAGACTCATTGGGAACTGGGCGAGGCCGTTCAAAAAAAGGCGCAGAACAAGAAGCAGCCCGAGTCGCATTGATGACACTTGAAAAAGAACAGTAAACCAATCAATTCAGACCAGTGGGTCCAAGTTCTCATATCGTTAGCAAGGAGAGGAAACATCTGTGCAATTAAAGAAGCTGGAACTGAAAGGATTTAAGTCGTTTGCAGATAAAACGACATTGGATTTCAATGATGGCGTAACTGCTGTCGTTGGTCCTAATGGTAGTGGGAAAAGTAATATTATTGAAGCGATCCGTTGGGTGATGGGCGAACAATCTGCCAAGAACCTCCGTGGTGGTCGCATGCATGATATTATTTTCTCTGGTACGGATTCAAGAAAACCAATAAACGTTGCGGAAGTCACCTTGGTTTTAGATAACCAAGATGGCTTTCTTCCTGTGGACTTTGAAGAAGTCAGTGTCACTAGAAGAATCAATCGCAGTGGTGATAGTGAATACTTAATGAACAAGCAAGCTTGTCGACTAAAAGACATTGTCGACCTTTTTATGGATTCCGGTTTAGGAAAAGAATCATTTTCAATCATTTCACAAGGTCAGGTTGAAGCTATTTTCAATAGTAAAGCGGAAGATCGTCGGTCTATTTTTGAAGAAGCTGCAGGCGTTTTTAAATACAAACTCCGTAAACAATCAGCTGAACGTAAACTGGAAGATACGCAAGATAATTTGGATCGTGTCCAAGATATTTTGTATGAATTAGATGCTCAAGTAGAACCGCTCAAAGCGCAAAGCGATTTGGCGCAATCTTATTTGGAACAAAAAGAAGAGCTGACGGGCATTGATATTGGATTATCTGTTTTAAAAATCAAGCAATTGCAACAATCCGTTGAAACTGATCAAGTAGCCTTAGATAAGCTGTCTCAGGAATTAGCGAATCTGGTCAAATCAATTGATGCAGATAATGAACAAGCGCAAGAACTTCGAATGAAACAAGCGCAGTTAGAGCAAGAACGCGAACAAATACAAGCGGATCTTTTAAAAACAGTCCAATCCATCGAACGTACGGAATCTGCACTAAACCTATATGCAGAAAAAGAAAAGCATAAAGAAGCTTTTTTAGATGAGAAAAAAGCGTCAATTGAAAAATTAGAAATACAGAAAAAAACAGTGACTGCCTCTTATGATACCGTCAAAGATCAATTGAACGAGCTTTCTAAGCAATCAGCCGAACTATCTGCACTCGTTAAAGAAAAACAAGCACATAAGACACGTTTGGAAGGGAATCGAGAAGAAGCTATTGAAGCGTTACGGGCTACTTATATCGATTTAATGCAAGAACAGACAACTTTAAAAAACGAACAGACTTATCTTGAGAGACAAATTCAACAACAATCGGTCTCTAAAGAGAAAGTCTCTAGAAACGCCGTCAAAACGACAAAAGAATTAGCTGAGTTAGAAGAACAAGTTGAAGTGAAATCTAAACAACATGCGACTTTAAAAAATGAAGTCGATACATTACTTGCTTCGTTTCAGACAACGAAAGAAACAATGGAGCAATTGACAACTGCAATTGAAAGTAAAGAAGTCCGTCTGAATCAAGCACAAGGCAAACTTCAACAAGCGATGGCTAAAAGAACGAGCTTACTTGAGATGCAAGAAAATTATGCTGGCTATTTCGCTGGTGTCAAAGCTGTTATGAAGAACAAGTCTCGATTAGAGGGGATTGTTGGTACGGTTGCTGATTTAATTGAAGTACCTAAAGATTATCTGGAAGCAATCGATACTGTGCTTGCCTCTTCTAGTCAGTTTGTGGTCGTTGAAAATGAAAAAGCCGGTCGTCAAGCTATTCAGCATTTGAAAGCGACTAGAGCAGGTAGAGCGACCTTTTTACCTTTGACAACGATTCAGTCACGATTGATCCGTAATGATGTTAAAAAAGCAGCTAGTGAAATCGATGGTTATTTGGGTATAGCTAGTGAATTGATTCAATATGAGTCACGGGTAGCGAATATTTTAGAAAACCTCTTAGGTAATACAATTGTAGCTGAGTCTCTCGATGCTGCTAACGCAATCGCTCGCACCGTTAACTATCGCTACCGCGTGGTGAGTTTACAAGGAGATATGATGAATGCCGGCGGCTCAATGACCGGTGGGGGCGGGAAACGCTCTTCCAATTCACACTTGTTTTCACAAAAGAAAGAATTGAAAGAATTAGACATCTTTATCGATGAAACGGAAAAAACGGTCAATCTTCGTAGAGAAGAGTTGTTTAACGATAGAGAACGCCGTAAAACACTCTCTTTAGAATTAGAAGAAGTTCGCTCTGCTGGTGAAGAGAAGCGCGTTGATGAGCGACAATTACAAAATGAACTGAATTCAGTGGAAGAAAGACGGACACGTCTACGTAGAGAACACCAAGCCCTTTCTTATGAGTATAATCAAGCTGAAAAAGAATATAGCGAGAACCAGACCCGTTTGAAAGAAATTGCTACTAGTAGAGAACAAATCGATGCACGAATGAAAGCTCATAAACAAGAAATGAGTGAACTTTCTGCAGAAAAAGAAGATATAGAAGAACAGAAGCGTGCTTTACAAATTACTTTAGAAGAACTGCAAGACAAACTGCATACGGTTAATGAAAAACAAGCTGCTGTTAAAGCAGAGGTCACACATTTTAAAACACAAAAAGAGCAATTGGATGAAAATATTCGTGTCTTGCATGATGATCTTAAAGCCTATGAATCGGGTGAGTCTTTCGGTTCAAAAGAAGAGCTAAAAGAACAACTAGAGAAACATAAAGCAAATCAAGTGGCTTTGCGTGATAAAGAACAAACGCTAAAACAAGATGCGCAACAATTAGAAACAGATAAAAGCCAAGTGGAAAGCCGCTTGACTGCTCGTCAAGCTGACAAACAAACCTTAAGCGATCGTAAGACAACGATTGAAATCAATCTATCTAGAGCAGACGTATCGCTTGATCATTATCTGGCTTACCTCTCTGAAGAATACGGTTTAAGCTATGAAGAAGCGAAATTAGAACCTAAAATTGACCTATCTGAAGAAGCTGCGCAGAAAAAAGTTAAATTGCTTAAAAAGGGTATTGAAGAACTAGGACCTGTAAATGTCGGTGCGATTGAAGAATATGAGCGTGTACATGAGCGTTTCACTTTCTTAAGCGCACAACAAACAGACCTTTTAGAAGCCAAAGCACGTTTGTACGATACAATGGATCAAATGGACACCGAAGTATCGCGGAGATTTGAAGAAACATTCAATTTGATCAAAAATCAATTTTCAATCGTTTTCCCACAAATGTTTGGCGGTGGTAAAGCAGAACTGCGATTAACTGACCCAGAAAACTTGTTAACTTCAGGAGTCGAGATCGTTGCGCAGCCGCCTGGTAAGAATCTGCAATCATTAAGTTTACTATCCGGTGGGGAACGGGCACTGACGGCTATCTCCTTACTATTCGCTATTATCCAAGTAAGGCCGATACCATTCTGTATTCTCGATGAAGCTGAAGCAGCGCTTGATGAAGCAAATGTATCTAGGTTCGGAAAGTATCTGAAAAACTTTTCTAGTGATACGCAATTTATCGTCATCACTCACCGTAAAGGAACCATGGAAGAAGCCGATAGTCTATACGGCGTAACTATGAGAGAAAAAGGTGTCTCTAAACTTGTTTCGGTTCGTCTGAAAGATGTTGAAGAAATCGAAGGGATTTCTCCTTAAGAGCATCGTCAATTAACTGAAGAAAAATTTTCAAGCAAAAAGGAGCGTTCATTTTGGGTATTAAATTAGTTGCATTAGATCTAGATGGTACATTGCTGAATAAAAATAAAGAAGTTTCTGAAGAAAATCGGCAAGCTATTCAACGTGCAAAAGAAGCTGGAGTTAAGGTGGTTTTATGTACCGGACGCCCTTTGAAAGCTATCTTACACATTCTTGAAGCTTGTAATCTTCTTGAAGAAGGAGATTTAGGCATTACGTACAATGGTGGCTTGATCCAATGGACACAAAGTGGCGAAAGCTTGAGTCAAATCACGATGGATAAAAATTCTGTCCTAGAAATTTACGAACTCAGTAAAACTTTGAATGTGCCTTGTAATTTTATAGATTTAAATACTGTTTATGAACCTGCTTATCCAGCAGGAAAAGACTCTTTATATCCGTCGATCATGAACATACTACCTTTTAAACCCATTAATACTGGCTCTCTTCCAGAGAACACAGCAATGAATAAGTTGATCTTCTGTTGGCACCAAGAAGAGTTAGATCAAGCGATCAGTCAAATTCCAGAAACGGTTCATGAACGCTATACGATCATGAAATCTAGACCGAATTTACTTGAAATTTTGCCAAAGACAGTGGATAAAGGTAAGGGACTAGCTTTACTGGCTGAACAACTTGATTTGGATGTCAGTGAGATCATGGCGATAGGCGATCAGGAGAATGATTTGGCGATGATCCAGTATGCTGGAATTGGCGTAGCAATGGATAATGCTACTGAAGAAGTGAAGAAACATGCTGATGTTGTTACAAAATCAAATGATGATCATGGAGTTGCTTATGCTATAGAACAATATGTGTTAAACTAGGTAAGATAAAAAAGGGTCATCAATTTGATCACGACTATAAAAAGAAAGTTGGAGATATAATGGGATTGTTTGATAAGATCAAATCCGCTTTCACAAATACTGATAAAACTGAAACGAAACCTGAAGTTGAACAAATAGAACAGAAAGCACCTTCAGAAACAATAGAACAACCTGTCTCCCAGCCAGTAGAACCTGAGCGAGCGGAACAAAAAGAAACCGAACAGTACGAAAAAGGACTTCAAAAATCTCGTCGCTCTTTCACTAGAAGATTAAATGAATTGCTAGCTAATTTTCGATACGAAGATGAAGAATTTTTTGAAGAGCTAGAAGACTTATTGATTGAATCAGATGTCGGTTTTGAAGCAACGATGTACATTTCAGAAACACTTCGACACGAGTCTAAAGTACAAAATGTTCGTAGTATGGCTGATGCAGAACGCGTAATCGTTCAGACAATGGTCGATTTATACGGTGAAACAAATCCGGATCATCACGTGTTCAATGATAATCCAAATGGTCTGACAGTCGTTTTATTTGTAGGCGTAAATGGTGTCGGTAAGACAACTACTATCGCTAAAATGGCACATCAATATATTGATCAAGGTAAAAAAGTTGTTATGGCTGCCGGAGATACTTTTAGAGCTGGAGCAATTGAACAGTTACATGTATGGGGTGAGCGCGTAGGCGCACAAGTTGTTTCCACTAAGCAAGGTGGCGATCCAGCTGCAGTTGTTTATGATGGGATCGCGCAAGCGAGAGAACATGGCGCTGATGTTTTATTAATTGATACGGCAGGTCGTTTACAGAACAAGAAAAACTTGATGAACGAACTTGAAAAGATGAAACGTGTCATCAGTCGAGAAATTCCAGATGCTCCTCATGAAACACTACTTGTCTTAGATGCAACGACTGGACAAAATGCTTTGAACCAAGCCAAAATCTTTAAAGAAACCACCGATGTAACCGGTATTGTCTTGACGAAAATGGATGGTACTGCAAAAGGTGGTATCGTTATTGCCATTGGTAAGGAATTGAATATTCCAGTCAAATTTGTTGGTCTAGGTGAAACAATGAATGACTTGCATGTCTTCGATTCTGAGAAATTTGCGATCGGATTATTCAAAGAATTGATTCAGCAAACCACTTAAAGGAGCCGGTTTTATGGAACTAGAAAAGACACTTCAAATGAATACACTATTCAGTTTCTATGGCCCGTTGCTGACGAAAAAACAGCAAGAGTATATGCAACTCTATTACGGAGAAGACTATTCTCTCGGTGAGATCGCCGCAGATTTTGACATCAGTAGACAAGCAGTCTACGATAATGTGAGAAGATCAGAAGCGATTTTACTGGATTATGAGGCTAAATTGCATTTAGTTGAAGATTTTGATCATAAACAACAAGCACTCGATAAAGTACGTGAATACGCAACAGAAAAATACTCAACGGATTCTACATTGCTTCAGCTTTTACAGGAAGTCAACTACGAACCGAAACGAGAGGGGAAATAATCTGAATGGCATTTGAGGGATTAACTGGACGTTTGCAAGACGCATTCTCCGGACTACGAAAAAAAGGAAAAATCACTGAAGCGGATGTTAAAGACGCGATGCGTGAAGTTCGCCTAGCCTTACTTGAAGCGGATGTTAACTACAAAGTTGTTCGCGACTTTGTTAAAACAGTCAGAGAAAAAGCGATTGGTGAAGAAGTTTTAGAAAGTATCAATGGTGGGCAACAAGTCGTAAAGATCGTTAATGATGAACTTACTCATTTAATGGGGGATACCCAAGAAAAAATCGTTTTCGCAGACCGTGGACCAACCGTTTATATGATGACTGGTTTGCAAGGTGCTGGTAAAACGACGACTGCTGGTAAATTAGCCAATTATTTACGTAAAAATGAAAACAAAAAACCATTAATGGTCGCAGCCGATATTTATCGTCCTGCAGCAATCGATCAGTTACAAACAGTCGGAAGAGATTTAAACGTACCTGTATTTAGCATGGGCGATCAGGTAAGTCCAGTAGAAATCGCTGAAAAAGGGATTCAAGAAGCGATTGATACAAATCGTGATGTGGTCATTATCGATACTGCTGGACGACTGCACATCGATGAAACGCTGATGGATGAGCTGGAGAATGTTAAGACGGCAATCAATCCACATGAGATATTCTTAGTTGTTGATGCCATGACGGGTCAAGATGCTGTTAACGTAGCGAATACCTTTAATGACCGCTTAGATATCACCAGTGTCATTTTAACAAAATTAGATGGCGACACTCGTGGTGGGGCTGCACTTTCTATTCGTTCCGTTACACAAAAACCAATCAAATTTACCGGTACTGGCGAGCGTTTAGACGCGTTAGAACCATTCCATCCAGATCGTATGGCAAATCGTATACTAGGGATGGGCGATATCCTGACACTAGTTGAGCGTGCGCAACAAGAAGTTGATGAAAAACGCGCTGAAGAAATGGCTGAAAAAATGCGTGAGAACACGTATGATTTCAATGACTTCATTGAACAAATGGATCAAATGCAAAATATGGGACCAATCGAAGATCTAATTAAAATGATTCCAGGTGTTAATCAAATTCCTGGCATGGACCAATTTGAAATGGATCACAAAGATATGGCGCATATGAAAGCGATCGTTATGTCTATGACACCTGAAGAACGATCAAATCCAGATATCCTTTCCCAAAAACGTAGACGCAGAATTGCTGCAGGTTCAGCAAGGAATATTGCTGAAGTGAATCGTATGATCAAGCAGTTCAAGCAATCAAAAGATATGATGAGCAAAATGTCTAATGGTAATATGAATGGCATGGAAAATCTATTTGGTGGCGGTATTAAGGGTAAATTAGGCAAAATGGCTATGAATAAAGCCTCTAAGAATATGACTAAGAAGAAAAAGAAAAAAATCAGACGTAAAAAGTAATCATTAAAAACGCAAAGACAAACGACTAATCCGTTTGTCTTTGCGTTTTTTTATTCATGTTTTTCAAGATAAGCTAACAGTTTTGCTAACTCTTGCTCGTCAGCAGAATCTTCATTATTAATCAGGACAGATAATCGATTTTGGTTGATTCCAATTTCTTGACTCAGTTCTTCTAACGACAAATTCTTGGAGAATTGAATATCCTCGATTCTTGTCATATATACAATTGTTTCTATTTTACTATCTGACATCTCCCCTGCTAGATTATAATTAGATTCTATGATTTCTTTTATAGAAAATAGATCTAAGAACTTACCTATACTTTTAGTAATCATTTGAATTTGTCGTGTAAGATAATCTTGGTCTTCGATACTCATACAATATACTCCTTTAGTTAGTAGTTTTTATAAGATAATTTTTTCTGTAAAGAAAAAACACTTTACAAGGTTTGGTAACCATGATATGATAAGACTCGTGAGATTGAGAGAAGGCAAAGTCAAAGCGTAAATACGCTAGACCGATGCTGGATACTACAGGAGGTGCAAGTAAAACATGGCAGTAAAAATTCGTATGAAACGTATGGGTTCTAAAAGAAAACCTTTTTACCGTTTAGTTGTTGCGGATTCTCGTGCTCCACGTGATGGTCGTATTATTGAAGCTGTTGGGACTTATAACCCAGTTTCAGAACCAGCTAAAGTGGACGTAAACGAAGAACTCGTTTTAAAATGGCTAAGAGATGGCGCTAAACCATCTGATACAGTTAAAAATCTTCTTTCTAAAGAAGGAATTATGAAAAAATTCCACGACGAGAAAAGAAGCAAATAATGAACAAATGCACTTGCCTGGTTCATGCTAATCAGGTAAGTGATCCTACATAAAAGAGGATGGTACTATGACTGATCAGAAAATGAGAGAATTGATTTTTACAATTGTCAATCCGTTAGTCAGTCATCCAGATGATGTCAAGCTTGATTTGCAAGACACCGATGATTTTCATGAATATTTATTGTCGGTTCATCCTGATGATGTCGGTCGTGTGATTGGAAAGAAAGGGCGAATTGCTAAAGCGATTCGTGCGATTGTCTATAGTATCCAATTTGACGGGCCAAAACGTGTGCGTTTAACAATTGTAGATTAATACAATTATCTATCAATAAGTATACTATTATTTAGACGTTAGTTTTAACAATCCATGTAAAACATTTGAAGGTTCATAGTGAATGGGGATGCCTCTGAGGAGAACATCCTCATTTTGTTGTATTATATAATAAATCACGGTATAGGAGAAGGATAATGGAATTTTATGATGTAGGAAAAATCGTCAATACACATGGTTTAAAAGGTGAGGTGCGTGTCATCTCTGTGACTAGTAACCCTGAAGATCGCTATTATGCTGGGGCACCTTTAAGCTGGTTTAAAGACGAGGAACAACTTGATTTGACTGTCCGCACACATCGGGTCCATAAAAACTTCGACCTGGTTGCTTTTGAAGACTTCCCATCTATCAATGATGTTGAGCGTTTGGTAGGCGGCACATTGAAAGTAGGCGACAACCAGTTATTGGAACTTGAAGAAAACGAATTTTACTTACATGAGATCGTTGGATGTGCGGTAGTTGACGAATCAGGTGAACAGTTGGGTAAAATCAAAGAGGTATTATCCACTGGTGCAAATGATGTATGGATCGTTCAGAGACCCAACAAAAAGGATTTACTTTTACCTTATATCGAATCAGTGATCTTAAACGTTGATATCGAAAATCAGCAAGTAACAGTCCATGTGATGGAAGGGTTAGATGAATGAAAATAGATGTCGTTACATTGTTTCCTGAGATGTTTGATGGTCCACTCAATCATTCTATCATGAAACGCGCGATCGATAAGGAACTACTAGAAGTGAACAAAGTAAACTTTAGACGCTTCGGTGATGGTAAACATCAACATGTCGATGATACACCGTATGGTGGTGGTGCGGGCATGCTTTTAAAACCAGAGCCCATTTTTCAATCTATTGAAGAAATCGAACAAAGAGAACCAATGACTAAAAAAAGAATTATTTTGATGGATCCTGCGGGTAAACCATTTGATCAAAAAATGGCCGAAGAATTTTCAAAAGAAGAGCACTTGGTTTTTATCTGTGGACATTACGAAGGCTATGACGAACGGATTCGTAGTCTTGTAACGGATGAGGTCTCCTTAGGTGATTATGTGCTCACAGGTGGTGAATTAGCGTCTATGGTCATGATGGACGCTGCTGTTCGTTTGATTCCAGGTGTTTTGGGGAATGAAGTCTCTGCTGAAACAGATTCGCATTCGAGTGGATTGTTAGAACACCCGCATTACACACGACCTGCAGAGTATAAAGGTATGGCTGTTCCACCTGTTTTAATGAATGGAAACCATAAGCTTATAGAAGAATGGCGTCATAAAGAATCCCTAAAAAGAACTTTCCAAAGACGCCCTGATATGCTCGAAAAGCGAAGCTTAACGCCTCAGGAAATACAATGGATTTCAGAATGGTCAGGTGCGCCAGATAACAATAATCAATAGAGAATTTCAGAAAATCAAGTAAATAACCTTTACAGCTTAAAGATATTATGTTAGAGTTAATAGTCGAGTGGGCAACCACTTGTATTTGACAATATTCCGCTGAGACAGGCTCTTATGAGTATTGCGCGAAAGGAGTAGTTAAAATGAATCCATTAATTCAAAACATCACTAAAGAACAACTACGTAGTGATCTTCCTGACTTCCGTCCTGGAGATACTGTTCGTGTTCACGCACGTATCGTAGAGGGTACTCGTGAGCGTATCCAGATTTTTGAAGGCGTCGTGATTGGTCGTCGTGGTCAAGGCATCAGCGAAATGTACACTGTTCGTAAAGTATCGAACGGAGTAGGCGTTGAGCGTACTTTCCCATTACACTCACCACGTGTTGCAGAAATCGAAGTGACTCGTCAAGGACGTGTACGTCGTGCTAAATTGTACTACCTACGTAACTTACGTGGTAAAGCTGCACGTATTCAAGAACGTTCTCGTCGTTAATTCAGACAAGTACCTTCTTAAAACCTACCATCTCGGTATAGAGATGGTAGGTTTTTTTGTTATCAATAGCGTATACTATAGAAAAATAAATAGGAGGTCAAGATGTTGGAATCATACATAACTACTGAAACGTTTACCCTCTCACTCGATAAAGCAGGAGAAGGAGAGGTCATCTTACTTCTTCATGCTGGTATAGTGGATAGAAGAATGTGGGAGAATGAAATGCAGTATTTGAAAAAACAAGCTTGTGTCATCAATATTGATTTACCAGGTTATGGAAATAGTGAAATTACTGGGCAGACAATAGATTACGTACAAGTAATTGCTTCCGTCATCGAGCATTTTCAGTTAAAGAAAGTGACGATAATGGCTGCTTCATTTGGAGGTAAAGTTGCACTTGATTACGCACTGCTTTATCCAGAGAAAATTGAACGGTTGATGCTAGTATCTCCAGCTGTGAGTGGCTGGACAGATTCGATGGAGCTCAGTGATTATGAAGAAATAGAAGAGAGTTTGGATGATTCAGCATCATTGCTGGGCTTGATCGATCAGTTCTGGTTCGTGAGGAACCGTCCCCTAGAACAAATAAGGCACCATCATTCTTTTATAAGAAGGATGATCAAAGACAATTTATCACTCATTAACGACGAGGTAGAAGAGTGTTCTCTTGTTGAAAATAGTCTTCAGCAATTAAATCAGTTAACGATGCCGATGCTTATCATAAATGGCGCAAAAGATGTCCCAGATTTCCTTGAGATAGGTGAACAGATTCATAAAAGCGCTCAAGCTACTGAAAGGATTATTTTCCCTGACGCAACCCATCTTCCTAATCTCGATGATCCAATAAGATTCAAAGAAAGCCTTTTAATTTTTTTAGGAAAAAACTAAACTCCTCTTAAATAGCTATTGCAGAGGCAAGTATCTATTCTCTGTACAAAAAATTGCTTTTGGAGCATAGATCTTCTGCTTGATATAAAGAAATGAATCATTCGTTTACAATAATTAGTGAACTACTCTGTTAATAAAGCGCAATCTACGTTATAATTGAAAGTGAGAATTTAATGAAAACACGAAATGAAACTACTGGAGGATTTTGATGAGTACAATTACTGACAATTTCAAAGCACTAGCTGAAGAAAAACAGATTCAATTCAAAACGAAAGAAGTTCCAGCACCAGTTCGCAACAAAGATGGAGAAACAACAGAACAAAAGCAGATTCTTTTCCAATCTGCGTTACGCGTAACAAAAGATAAACCAGTTGGCTGTGCCGTTATTATTCACGATGCATCAGTTGAACGCGTTAATTACCAAATTACTTACAACAAAATCGGTTATGTAACAGACCGCAATAAATTACCCGACATTCTAGCCGCGTTAAATGAATTAAATGCGATGAGATCTGGCTACTATCGTTTCTTAGTATCAGGTGATGGGGAGATTTTCATGCGTTTCTTAGGCATTACCAGCGAAGACGTTCGACCAGTGATGGATGTCTTTATATTCGGTGGTCGCATCTTACGTGCGCTCTTACCAGAGCTAGAGAAGATGGAAGGAATCGATCTAACACCTAGAAAAGCATAGAGGGATAAATGATGGATAAACCACTTTTTGAAACAACTGTAGTCAATAATGAAGGCGTAGATGGTGTAGCCTACGTGGATGAGCCAACAGGACTTCGTGTTATTACATCTAGTCCAACCACACAAGCACCTGGTACAAATCCAGAGGAATTGTTTGGTCTAGCCATAACGACTTGTCTGAATGCGACCATACAGTCATTATTAAAAGCAAGAGGTGCTTCTAATAAAAGTCAGGTAACGAGTAACATTCAATTGAAACGTGAACAGAACGGTATTGGTTTTTACTTTAATGTCGACATTTACGCTAGTATTGAAAATCTGTCTTTAGAAGAAGCCACACAAATCATTTTATCCGCTGAAAAACGGTGTCCTGTATCCAAGCTAACAAAGGGCGCTGAAACATTAACGATTCATACAGTTGATTACAAAGACACGCATGAATAAATCAGCAATAGAACTCAGTAGGATTGATATCGTCATCAATCCTACTGAGTTCTTATTTTCTTTGTTTAAAGAGCGGTTATTCGACCGCGCAATACCGAATATGAAATAAGAGAGTGAATAATATGGGAAATGTAAATAAAGAAGATTTTTATTATGGGGCTTTTTTATCTAAATTGACAAAAGCTGGTACGATACCGGTACTGATCAAAACGACGGAAGATGGTTTGTTTTATCGATTGCAATCTCAAGGCGCTGATACTGAGCAGATTGTATTGATGAAATACCGATCGACACCAGATCATAACGGGACCAAGGTCAAACGGTGGGACTTTTCTTTCACCAAAATGGAAGTAGATCAACTCAAAGCTTATCATGAAAAAGGCATCCAACATTTGACCGCTTTGATCGGTGGCGTGCATAGTCAGTTACCACAAAGTGAAATTGCTGTGTTAGACTTCGACGAAACCATTGCTTGTATTGGTCTGACTTATACGTCGGGAGAATCAAGACGCATTACTGTTAGACAAGAAAAATTTGCGCCAGGACTAAAAGTATATGGAACAAGTCTGGCTGATAAGGACTTCATTAGAGTAGATAGAGACTTTCATAGTCGATTCTTAGTGTAATTCAAAAGATTTCTTTATAAGGTTGGGATTAGATGGATGAACGAACGCGATATTTAGAAGCATTGTTACAACAACTAAAAGAGTCAGTTGATATCCAAGCCATCTTTTTAGGCGGATCACTGGCAAATGGAACAGCAGATGATTATTCTGATATCGATTTGAGAATCATAGTATCAGATTTAGTAGATAGGCGTTCATATCTGGAAGCATTCGTAGCTTCACAGCCCGATATCCTATTCGTTGAAAACCTATCGAGAACGTACACTGTCGTCCATTTTAAGGCGTTCTTCAAATTAGACCTCTTTGCCTATAAGAAAGAAGAGGTCATAGCAAGTACATGGTTGAATCGTATAACCATTATCAAAGATACCCACGATCAGTATCTTGCTAAAATTAAAGACCATTCTAAGACGTTAGTATTTGAACCTACTCAAGAGCTGTTTAACCAACTAATGAATAAGTATATCGCTTATCTTCATGAGGGTTACAGAAAAGGTCAGAGAGGAGCAATGCTTTTTGTTGAGCAATGCCTATTGCATATGAAACATATCCTACTCTCGCTTTATCGCTTACTGGCAAAACAAGAACCGAACAGTTTAGGAGATTGGAGTAAGTATGAAGGACCGCATAGTCGATTCACCGTTGAACAAACAGCTTCTATACGAGCTTGCCGTTTAAATGGAGAAAAAACACTTGCTGATACCATTCAAGCATTAAATCATGATGTCAGAAAACATGCTTTGCTACTTGCTCGTGAACAGGGCCTTACATTTGATGCTGAAATGTTTGACGAAGCTTGTCAGTTAGTGGACTTTCAAGGAATATCATTAATTAAAGAAAAGGATGAATAGAGACGATGGCTATTGTCTTCTCCGTTCAGACAACTAACCCAGTAAATAATGATTCTGGTTTTTAATAAATAGTGTTAGAATTGATATAGAAATAATACGTATACAGAGGAGAGTCAACTTTTATGAGCTTTCAATCACTAGAAACGAAAGAACTGACAGATATTCAGTCAGTTGGTACATTATATGAACACGAAGAAACGGGGGCTAAGGTCCTTTATTTAAAAAATGATGACCCAAATAAGTCCTTTACAATTGGATTTAAAACACCACCTTACAATGATAATGGGATTGCGCATATTTTGGAACATTCAGTCTTGAACGGTTCTGAAAAATACCCTTCGAAAGAACCGTTTGTTGAATTAATCAAAGGGTCTTTAAATACCTTTGTTAATGCGATGACTTTTTCTGATAAAACCATCTATCCTGTTGCTTCAACCAATCAAAAAGATTTTAAACACTTGATGGGTGTTTATTTGGATGCTGTATTCAAACCGAATCTTTATACAGATGAACAGATTTTGGAACAAGAAGGTTGGCACTATCATTTAGAAGATGCAGAAGATGAGTTGATCTATAAAGGCGTTGTTTATAACGAGATGAAAGGTGCAACGGCTTCTCCTGAACGACAAGTGTACCAAAGCTTGATTAGCCATTTATATCCCGAAAGCATTTATAGCTACGAATCTGGCGGAGAGCCACAAGCGATTCCAAGTCTTACACATAAAGAATTCGTTGAATTTCATGAAAATTATTATCACCCAAGCAATTCATTGACAATCTTATACGGGGATTTAGATATTGATGAAGCTTTTGCTTCCCTAGAAGCTTACTTTGATGGAATGGGGAAAAAAGAGCCGGTTGATTTATCGATTGAAGTTTCTGAACCTGCCCAAAAGGTCTATGAAGGTACTTACTCTATTACTGAGGGCGATACACCTGAAGGAAAAGATTTCTTGGCTTTAGGATGGCATGTTGCTTCTCAAGATAATCCATTAGATAAATATGGCTTAGAAGTCTTACAAGAGATTTTATTTGGTAGTAACCAGGCGCCACTTAAAAAAGCCTTACTGGATGCAGAAATCGGTGGCGATATCGATGGAGATGTAGATGATATCGGCTTTCCAACAGCTTTTACTATTTTGTCTAAATATGCAGATGCTAGCAAAATGGATAAACTCAAACAAGTGGTCGAAGAAACCTTATCTACACTCGCTAAAGACGGTATCAATAAAGAATTAATCGAAGGTGCTTTAAACAAAATCACGTTCCAGACTAAAGAGGCTGCTATTTCAGAAGACAATCCTAGAGGGGTCATCTATGCTATACGCTCATTAAGTACTTGGTTATACGAAAAAGATCCTTTCGTCTATTTGTCATTCTCAACCTATTTGGATCAATTGAGAGAACAAGCTGATAATGGCTACTTCGAGAAATTGATTACAGATAAAATACTGAATAACCCTATTCGAGTTGAAGTAACCTTAACAGCTGAACCAGGTAAGAACGATAAGCTAGAAGCTGAGACTTTAGAGAAGTTACAAGCCTATAAAGCAGAAATGTCTGAAGAAGACATTGAAGCGATCGTAACGAAAACAAAAGCTTTGATCAAACGCCAAGAGACACCAGATAGTCCTGAAGATCTAGCGAAAATCCCGACGTTAACGAGAGAAGATTTAAATACTGAAGTAGAAAATTACCCGTTAGAAGCCTCTACAATTTTTGAAAATACGCGTTTTTATCATGCTGATCAGTTTACTTCTGGTATTGACTACATCAACCTGTATTTCGATATGAGTGATTTCAAACAAGAAGACTATCCATTACTAGGTTACTTGAGTAAACTTCTTAGCAGACTAGGAACGAAAAACTATGATGTGGCGACACTTCAAAGACAAAGTGATTTGCACACAGGTGGTATCTACGCAACAATGGATATCTTTGAAAACCTAGAAGGCGAACTGAAACCTCAATTTGTCATAAGAGGGAAGGGTTTGGCCGATTTCTCTGAGAAAGTCATTGAGTTGATGCATGAAATCATGGCACACACTGCGTTTACAGATAAGGCTGAGATGCTAAAAATCACGCAACGTTCTATTTCTAATTTCGAAAATGCTATCAACTATCGAGCACATGTTCTAGCAGCGAATAGAGCGTTGAGTCAAATTAAGCCATCTTCTAAATTAAATGAACTAGCTGGCGGTATAGATCAATTCGGTCATTTAAAATCTATTCGTGATGATTTAAAAGCTGGGGAAGTTAATGAATTAGCTGAGCAATTACAGGTACTGTTAGCGAAGATACTAAACAAGAAACGCATGACCGTTCTTTATGTAGGGGAAAGTGAGCGTGTAGCACCGATTAAAGCCCAACTTGAAACAGCCTTTTCAGCTATTTCTGATAATGATATGGGTGAAAAAACAGTATTTGAAGCAGGTTCGCTG
Source organism: Marinilactibacillus kalidii (assembly GCF_017599325.1). Classification (GTDB taxonomy): domain Bacteria; phylum Bacillota; class Bacilli; order Lactobacillales; family Carnobacteriaceae_A; genus Marinilactibacillus; species Marinilactibacillus kalidii. The sequence goes on from NZ_JAGFVM010000031.1 coordinate 101,182, forward strand.
ATTAAAGAAGCCTATGTTACTGCTCAAGACGTAAACTATGTCAGTACAGCAGCAGATGCGACTGGGATTATACCATTTACTGGCTCTACGAGCGTACTTGGAACTGTCTTTAGGTTTGATTATCTATGGAATGAAATTCGCGTAAAAGGTGGCGCATATGGCTCGCTGTATAATCACCGTAGAAATGGTAACTTTGCACTGGGTTCATATCGAGATCCTAACATCAGTAAAACATTAAATATTTATCAACAGTTACCAAGTTTTATTGAAAAACTGACTTTATCTGAATCTGAACTGGTTAAGTACATCATTGGGACAATGAGCCCACTAGAACAACCAAATTCTGCTTTCAGTAAAGGGTTGATTGCCTATGAGCGTATGAACAGAGGCTTGAAACAAGCAGATATCAAACAATTGAAAGAAGAGATTCTCTCAACTACGTCCAATGATTTAGTTGCACTAGCAGATGATTACAGAAAAGTACTGGAAAAAAGTACCGTTGTTGTTATAGGAAATAAAGCTCAAATTGAAAAAGAAAAAGCGCTATTTGATAAAGTGATTGAACTTTATTAATTAACTGAATCTTGACGACCTCCATATAGAGGTCGTCTTTTTTATGGAATATAGCATGATCGTAGTGGGCGAACGAAGGGCATTTATGAAATGAATATGCTAAACTAACTATACAACTATCTTATTTCTATTCGTATGCCCTCCTTCTTTTTATTTTAAAGTAGAGGAGAGAAGAAGGGGGGCAACTAATAGAAACTATAGAAAAAGGGATGATTCTATTTTTACATTAGGCAGAAAAATTGATTTAGGGTATAAAACGAATATAATCATCGTCCTTTTTACACTCACAACATTTGCTGTAGGGTGGGCGATTTCCGGAGAAATGGGCACTGGTTTTACTCTAGGCATAGGCGTATTTCTGGCGTGGGCTCTGACTAGAGAAGTTGATCCGGCAAACAACTATTCAGCATTTATTGCGGCTGCTTTATCTCTTTTACATTACTTTTTTACGGGGGAATCGCAGTTTCTATTAATCGCTTGGGTGCTTTTGATTCTTAGAGTGATTAATGGTATTTCAGGAAAAGCGTTGACTATAATTGATCTGATAGTGGCACTTAGTTTCACAATCTATCTTTCAATTAGCAATGAAAATAGTCTGTTTTTAATCATTTTAGCTATAACTACAGTAGGTCTTTACAATATTAGGGAACGAAAAAAAACTGCAATAATCGTTGGCATTTTGAGTACTGTGTTGTATATCATACAACTTCTTTATTTTGATTACTTTACATTCAATACATTAGATCAGATTAAACCATTGTTTGTACTAATGGTGATAGCCTCCATTGTATTTGCATTCTTTTCTAAGTTTCTAAAAATAGAAAAAGCCAACGACGATAAAAACAATCAGGCAGATCCTAAAAAAATACGGTTTGGACAGATTATGTATAGTTTAATACTTATATTACTGGTCTTCTTTAGTAATGCGACTGCTAGCCACTTCGTTATGCATTTATCGGTTATTGGCGGTAGCTTACTATATTTTATTGGACATCAAATTAGCATTCACTTAAAAGGAAACTTGAACTAATATCTTTCCAATAAGCTCAATCAAATTGTTTTAAAAAGCTGAAGCGGAAAGTATCTAGGTAAAGATACTTTCCGCTTCAGCTTTTTTATTACATACATTAAAATTTTTCGTTTAGAAAAGAGGGAAGAAGGAGGTAGAGGAGAGGAACAAAATGATTAATGAGTAAAGACTAACTTACTTATAACGGAAAGGACTTTAAGAAACTTAATCTTTTTTTAAATCCAATCATTTAGGATTAATGAAGGGCGGGATATGAAGGGTATGAAAAAACTTAAAATAGCAAATTTTATACTGGTAACGTCAGTAGTAACATTGATAATAGGATACTGTTTATGGGCAGTATTGATACCTATGCAAGACGCTAATGAAATAAATAGAGAAGACATCATTCGACTTCAACAAGAAGTTGCATTTAATTATCCATTAGGTAGATTTTTATTGTACGTTGGATTTATCGGAATTGGAGTTTCTTTCGTATTTTATGGTAAACATTTATATGTGAAACTTAGAGATTTACGAAGTTAGAGCTGTGCAGTATCTTAGCTTAAAAGCTGGAAAAAGTTCAGATAATCTCAACGAAATTTATATATACCTTTGTTATTTGGTCAAATTTATCAGTAATTATATGCAATTATATGTGCCATGATTATTCAAGATTTGAACAACATATATATAAATTAAGAACAAATCTGAATCATTAAAATCAATTTATTCTATAATAGTAAATCTTTTAAAGTAAAACAATTTAATTTCAATAACGAAAATTTTAAGTGATATTTTTAAGTGATATTGCTGTTATAAAATACTTAGTAGCCTGTAAATCGCTAATTAGAAAAACTAAAGCTTATACGTAATCAATATTTATCAATATTTCGAAATAAATTATTGATTGATTGATATCAAAGTTTGTTCATTCTAGGCTAAGTGCTAAATTGCAAATAATTAAAATTAAAGGTAAGAGGCTATTTAATTATTTTTTATCTAAAATACAAAATAATTGAATTAAATGAATTCTAAATAGTCTATTCATTAATAGACTATTTTTTTAATTTAGTTTACATAATATATATTATACAAAGTAGATTATATGAAATGAGTCCGCTTCTCAATCGGTCTAAATTGAATTCCAATTGAAATTCAATTTAGACCGATTGATTAAGTATAAAATTAGATCATTGAAATATTATTCCAACCGTAAATTGCTTCTTCTAACGAATCATCATGTACCATTAATTGTTTAGATTCCAAATATCGACCACCAAGTTTTTCGTAGAATTTTGTGGCTGGATTATCCGATAATACTTGAACAAGCATTTTTTGATGATTGCGTTCCAACAATTCATTTATACAAGCTTTAATTAACTTTTTACCCAGTTGTTTGCCTTGATAAGTTTTAAGAATATAAATCGCATGTAGCTCACAATCGTATGCTTTGAATAACTTATCGTCCAATCGATTTTCACCAGCTGTTACATAGCCTACAATTATATCGTCGTTAGCTATTGCTACGTAACTAACTGGCTTACGTTCTCTAAAGTATTTTTTAAATCTATCAGTATATAAATCGTAATTCATCTGATTTAGGAATTCTTCTGGAACAATCCCTTTATATGTACTTTGCCAGCTATCAACTTGTACCTTAGCAATTTGGGCAGCATCTTCAATAGTTGTTTTGAGTATGTACATTTTAATCACTTCCTTAATCATTCATACCAATCGTAATACTCTCTACCTTTGAGTTCGACGTGAACATCCAATCGCTTTAAATCATTTTCAAAGTTTTCTTTAGTTACATAAACTTCATATTCTGTAGTATCCTTATTGATTATATAATACATTAACGGCGTGTTTTCTGAATGATCATGCCGCCCAGTTGCTACAATATAATGATCATTCCAAGCGAATTCATCAAGTTCTCTTCCGTAAGATTTAGTATAAGTATTCATGTCCTTACGATCATTGTATGTAATAAAAGCGTAATTTGCTGAGATAGATATAAATTTGAAATGATCATCTATTATTATAGTATTCGCAGAATAACTTGAATTTTTAGCTCTAAATTTATTTTCAGGATTGGTCCAGTGATCAAGAAAATGATTAATTAATATACACGAGATAATGAACAAAAAGAAGCTGCTTAAAATGATTGGCTTAAGGTATTTCATATCTATCACCTCAAAAAAATTTTAATTCATGTTTACGATAACATTAAATACTTAAGGAATAATAATTTTGTTCTGTCAGTAAAGCTAAACTGCGAATATTAAAATCAATTATAAAATTCTTCATATCTTTCAGCTGTTACGATTTGTCCAATGGAAACATTCAAATGCTTTGTTCAATAAAAAATTGAATCCATTTGTTGATTGCATCTTTAGTAATACGCTTAGCGGAATGACAAGCAATTTACCGGCGATATACTGCGTGTTTTCTGAGAGCATCTTTAATTCTACAAGGTGCTAATATCATTCTAACCCTATCTGATCTGAACCTTAATCAATGTACGCCATACTAGTTCACGGTCTTTTTCCCTCGTTTCTAACAAAATATTACCTTCTCCAAAGAATAGAATCCTATAAAAACCAAAATAAAAGAGTAGTAATCATCAATTCATTACTACTCTACTCGCTTTCTATTCTTCTAATAGTAACCTACTGTATACATGCTTCTATAAAGTCAATCATAATACGAGAAACTTCTTCCGTGTAAAAGGTTGGTCCACCATGATCTGCACCATCTACACAGTAAAACGTGGCTTGAACTTCCTTCTCCTTACAAAATTCATACAGTTCTACACTCTGTTCAAACGGAACTAGCGTGTCTTTGTTGCCATGTATGATTAGTAAAGGAACTAATTCTTCTGCTTGCTTGATGTAATAAGGAACTGATGCTTTTTCAGCGACTTCAGGATACTCTTCTGGTAAGCGACCACCAATAATCAAACTATCTGGACTAGTGGGTTTTCGGTGATCTACACCTGATTCTTTATTGTATATAGTGAGTAAATCATATACGCCATAAAGATTGATGCAGCCTCTGATTTCTGGCAATGGTACTTCTGACGTATCTAGTACTGGTTTGTTCCAAGTTGACCATGCCATCAAGGCTGTATGACCTCCACTGGAATCACCACAAAGTAATAAACGGTCAACATCAATCTCGAGTTCTTCTGCGTGTTTCGCTAAATATCTTACAGCCATCTTAGCATCTTCGACTTGGCTAGGGAAAATTGCATCAGGTAATGGCGCATATTCTATAATGGCCATCGCATAACCTGCAGTAACGATATCTTTAAATTCCATGTCCCATTAAGGTCTTGCTCGAACCAAGCAGAGCCTTGGATATGGATAAATAAAGGAAACGGCTTAATCGGCTTTAGCGTATTAGGATACACCATGCGAATTCTCAAATTTCGTCCATTCTTCCGCTGATAAACAAGATCTTCTTTTACGATTCTAGCCCCGACATTGTCCATCTTGGCTTTGATCGTCTTCATACCTGTCGCTTTAGCCGTTGACTTCGGCATCGTTTGCGTATCGTACTTCATTTCAAATTCCATTTATTTTCCTCCCTTAATATCATAAGAAAAGTTTACTGGACACTTAGTGGGACTCTATGATCAGGCACTGGAAAAGCAGCATCTAATTTTTTGATTTCTTCTTCTGTCAATTGCATCGTCAGCATGTCTGCATTCAGCTGAACATGTTTTTCAGTGCTTGCTTTGGGAATCGCGATGATATTCTCTTTTTGTAAGACAAATGCCAGTAATAGTTGAATAATAGAAATCCCATGTGCTTTTGCGATTGCTTGAACCGTTTGATCGTTATATACGCGCTCTTTAAGCTGTGGTTCCTGACCGATAACCGGACAATAGGCCATCATTGGGATGTTTCTTTCTTTTAAATAGTCTTGTAAAGCGACTTCAGTTCCTCTTGATGCTAAGTGATAAAGGACTTGATTGGTCTGACACTGGTCGCCCCCATTTACAGATAATAATTCTTCCATATCTTCCAAGTCAAAGTTTGAAACACCCCAACCTTTGATTTTACCTTGTTGTTTCAACTCTTCAAAACAATCGACTGTTTCTTGTAAAGGAACACTACCACGCCAATGAAGTAAGTACAAATCAAGGGAGTCTATACCTAAACGCTGTAATGTCTGTTCGCAAGCATCGAAAATAGCCGATCTACCCGCATGATGAGGGTAGACTTTAGAAACAATAAACAGATCTTCTCGCTGGTATGCCGCAATCGCATCTCCCACCAATTCTTCAGATTTACCATCTCCATACATCTCAGCTGTATCGATTAACGTCAAGCCGCTCTCGATACCAGAGCGAAGCGCAGCGACTTCTTGATCATATTTTGCTGCATCTTCTCCTAAACGCCATGTCCCTTGTCCTAAGTTAAGAACCTGTCGTCCATCTGGAAATTGAATAGATTGTTTCATCATTAGAACCTCCTTTTAACTTCTCTTCTAGTATACCAATACGTTATGATTTTATTCATTAAAAACTCTATTAAATTTTTAAAATCAACATAAATCCAGTCTCTCATCTTCTTTTAAAGATTTCTGTTTACATTTAATTGTATTTTTGATAAGGTTATATGCAAATAAACCAATAAAATTGAATGACTGGATGAGGCGCAGAAATCATAAGTATTTATCAGCAATAGAACCTGTAAGTTCTTGATAATGAAAGGGAAATCTGCCGAAATGGTGAATCTTTTACAGTGAGATTGACTGTTGGGCTGTATATGAAGAATATGCAGACTGCCGTATGAATATAAGTAGCCACCTAATTTATTGAATAGGTGATCTACTTTACGGAGTGCTTCCGCTTGTATATAGATTCTTTAAGACAAGTCGGTACTTCGACTTGTCTTTTTGTATACACTTAACGGTGTAAGGCAGTCTCACTAAGTTTAGAAAGGATCGCCATGAAAAGAAGCGTATTGAAATTTGGTGGCTCCAGTGTAGCGGATCTATCAAAAATAAAAGAAATTGCGACATATCTTAAGAAACGAACGGATTTAGGAGAAGAATTAGTCGTTGTAGTCTCAGCTATGGGCAAAACAACGGACGACCTACTAGCGAACGTTGGACATATCACCACTAAGCCTAATGAACAAGACTTAGCAATGCTTCTGACAACTGGTGAACAACAAACCATCTCCTATCTCTCCATTACGTTAAATGACATGGACGTGAAATCTAAGCCACTTACCGGTTATCAAGCTGGAATCGAAACAATCGGCCATCATTTGAAAAGTAAGATCTCATCAATCAAAACGGCTTTGTTTGATCAACTCTTTGAAACAAACAAAATCATCATAGTTGCTGGTTTCCAAGGATTTAATAAAGATGGCGAATTAACGACACTCGGTCGAGGCGGTTCTGATACAACGGCAGTAGCCTTAGCAGCTGCTTTAGAATCAACTTGCGAAATCTACACGGATGTTGCAGGTGTTTACAGCACGGATCCTAGGATATTCTCGGATGCCAAACGTTGGGATCAGATTTCTTATGAAGAAATGATGGAGATGTCTGCCCTGGGTGCTGGTGTCTTAGAAACCAGAAGTGTAGAATTAGCAAATAATAATGGGATAAAACTTTATCTCGGTAAAACACTCTCTACAGAGAAAGGAACTTGGATCGTGCCAAATGAACAAATGCTTGAAAGAAAAGCCGTAACGGGTGTTGCCCTAGATAAAAATATGGCACACGTAACATTAAATGACCCGTCTAATGGTGCACAATTGCTAAATGATATTTTTGTAGAACTAGAAAAAGAAGAAATCAACATTGATATGATCTCTCAAATTAGAAACCAAGATGGTATGCAACTTTCTTTTACAGCAAAAGACTCAGATGAACGCCAATTAGTTCAAGTCTTTGATAAACTTAAAATTGATTACAAGGACTTATCTGTAAATATCGTTGAATCATATGCAAAAATCTCTGTTATTGGTGCTGGTATGAGGGATATGTCTGGTGTTGCATCTCAAATATTCAGAACCCTTATCAATGCGAACATCACCTACTATCAAGTAACCACCTCAGAAATCAGTGTATCTTGTGTGATTGATGAGACTAATGGTGAAAAAGCAACAAGATTACTATGTGAAAAATTCGATTTATAACCATAATGCTGCTCAAAGAAAGGAAATAAACGATGTATAATATCGCTGTTGTCGGGGCAACTGGGTTAGTCGGTCAAACCATGCTCCGTTTACTTGAAGAAAAACAGATTCCTATAGCAAACCTTACACTCTTCTCTTCGGCTCGATCTGCAGGTAGTCAGGTTTCATTCAATGGAGAAAATCATGTCGTTGAAGAACTGACCACTGAAAAAACGGCTGGTCCATTTGATTACGTACTGATGTCTGCTGGCGGAGAAACAAGCTTGACCTTCTCTCCTTTATTTGAAAAACACGGTGCTGTCGTGATTGATAATTCGAGTGCATGGAGAATGGATCCAGAAATCTCCTTAGTCGTTCCGGAAGTAAATCCACCATCTTCTAATCGAAAAATCATTGCGAACCCAAACTGTTCAACAATTCAATCAGTTGGTCCACTGAAAATTTTATTGGATGCATTCGGTATCGAACGCATCGCCTATACAACTTACCAGTCTGTTTCTGGCTCTGGTTGGAAAGGTATCGAGGATTTAAAGCGTGGTGAACGTGGAGAAGACCCTGTTAACTATCCGCACCCTATTTATAATAATGTACTGCCACAAATTGATGTTTTTCAAGAAGACGGCTACACTAAAGAAGAAGTAAAAATGATTGAAGAAACAAGAAAAATTTTGAATCTACCTACTTTACCTGTAACCGCAACTTGTGTCAGAGTACCCGTGACCAGTGCACATGCTGTAGCTATTAATGTTACTTTATCTGAAGAGACAAGCGTTAAAGCGATTCAATCATTATTTGAGGCCAGTCCCTATGTAACACTTGAAGACGAACCTGAAAAAGGGATTTATCCAATGCCGCTTCAGGCTGGTGGTAAAGAAGGCATTTTTGTCGGACGTATCAGAAAAGATGATAGTTTACCCAATACTTATCACGTCTGGACAGTCAGTGATAATATTTTAAAAGGTGCAGCGCTGAATGCTGTACAAATTCTACAACAACTGATCTCTTGAAAGGAGAATAAAACAAATGGCTCATTTATTTACAGGAATTGCTGCCGCTGTAACCACCCCCTTCACTAATCATGAAGTTGACTATGAACAGTTTCGCAATCATTTAAGCTTTTTGAAAGAACAACAGATTCAAAGTTTCATCATTAATGGCACGACCGGAGAAGGTTCAACACTTTCTTCTGAGGAAAAAACGAACTTGCTGAAAGTAGCGCTTGAGGTTTCTGATGGACAGCTTCCTGTTATCGCGGGAACTGGCTCAAACAATACACAAGCAAGTATCGAAGCGTCTAAGCATGCTGAATCACTGGGTGTTGATGGTTTACTGATTATCACCCCTTACTACAATAAAACGAGTCAGCGTGGATTAATTGCGCATTTTACAGCAATCGCTGACGCTGTCGAGATTCCAGTTATTCTTTATGATGTACCCGCACGTACAAATATGACCATTGAACCGGAAACCTTACGTGTGCTAGCTGAACATCCAAATATTGTTGGCCTAAAGGATGCGACAGGTGACCTAACACATCTTAGCCGTTTACAAGCAATCGTAGATGACGAGTTTGCTTTTTATGGCGGAAATGATGATCTTGCCCTTCCCTTCTTCGCTCAGGGCGGACATGGGTTAATCTCGGTAGCAGCCAATGTTTTACCCGGAGAATACCAAGAAATGTTTGAGACAGTGAAAATCGATATTGCGAAAGCAAATTTGATTTATCGTGAGCTGCATCCAGTCGTTGAGATACTTGGTATCGATGTTAATCCAATCCCGATTAAGGTCTTAACCAATTTCTTAGGCTATGGGGATTACGCAGTAAGGTTGCCGTTAGTGCCGCTAGAAGAAATTGACCGGGCATCTATTATTGAAGTGTTCCGTCACTTAAAAGGAGATACGGTATAAATGGATATCTTATTAGTCGGTTACGGCGCAATGAATAAGCGTGTAGCATCACTAGCAGAAGAAAAAGGCCACCGAATCGCTGGTGTTGTCACACCTGATGCATCAGCAGATCACTACCCTGTCTTTTCTGGATTTAATGAAAATCTACCAGCAGTAGATGTGGTGATTGACTTTTCACATCCGGTGTTGACAACTGCTTTACTAGAATCTAATATCTCAGCTCCGTTAGTCATTGCCACCACAGGAGAAAAAGAACAATTAGCAGTGTTGATGCAAGAGAAAGCTCAGACACAGCCCGTCTTTTTCAGTGCCAATATGAGTTACGGTGTGCATATTCTGACTGAGATCATTAAATATGCTACACCACTACTTGAAACGTTTGATATTGAAATGATTGAAAAGCACCATAACCAAAAAGTTGATGCACCTAGTGGTACTCTGGTTAAACTATATGATGCAATCGTTGAGAGCGCAAAACCGAATGCTACACCTGTATACGATCGTCATGAAGTTTCTGAAAAAAGAGATTCAAAGGACATCGGTATCTCTTCTATTCGTGGCGGAACAATCGTTGGTGAACATGAAGTCATTTACGCTGGTCATGATGAAGTGATTTCTATTAAGCACACTGCACAGTCAAAAGACATTTTTGCTAGCGGCGCTTTAACTGTCGCTGAAGCATTACAAACCAAACCTCAAGGTTATTACACTTATCATAATTTAGGAGAATGAATGTATGAATGATTTTTCAGCGCAAGAGATTATCCAATATATTAGTACAGCTACAAAAACAACACCCGTTAAAATTTATGTCAATTCTTCTTTAGCAAAATCGGATTTTCCAGATACCTTCCGTGTATTTGGTGGAGAAAATAGTTATACGATCTTTACCGATCTGAAAGACTGGAAAGCATTTTTTATCGACCATAAAGAAGCATTGATCGATCATGTCATGGAACAAGATCGCCGCAATTCGGCTATTCCTTTACTAGATGCAACTGAAGTGAATGCACGAATCGAACCGGGGTCTTTCATTAGAGAACATGCAGTCATTGGTGATCAAGCGGTCATCATGATGGGTGCTGTGATCAATATCGGTGCGATTGTTGGTGAAGGAACGATGATTGATATGGGTGCTGTTCTAGGTGGACGCGCAACAACAGGCAAAAATGTGCATGTAGGCGCGGGGGCTGTTTTGTCTGGAGTTATTGAACCTGCTAGCGCGAAACCTGTTGTGATTGAAGATGATGTGCTGATTGGTGCGAACGCCGTTATACTTGAAGGTGTAACCGTTCATAAAGGCGCAGTTGTCGCTGCTGGGGCTATCGTTACAGAAGATGTTCCGGCTAATACGGTTGTCGCTGGCGTTCCAGCTAGAGTCATCAAAAAAGCTAGCGATGTAGAAGCTGGTAAAATCGATATTATTTCCGCACTTAGAAATTTAAATTAACTGAATGAATAGCTGAGCGGAATGCTTTGTTAGCATTTCGCTTTATGCTTATTCACAGTCACTCGTTAAAGGAGTTTTTTCATGATAGATTATGAGACAAAAGTCACTGAACACCGCAGAGCACTTCATTTGATTCCAGAACTATCTTTCCAAGAATACAAAACGACTGCTTACATCCGCTCACAACTTGAGGCACTATCGATTGATTACATGACACCTTTAGAGACTGCAACGATTGTTTACTTTGAAGGTCAATCAAATAAAACAGTTGGATACCGGGCAGATATTGACGCCTTACCCATTGTTGAAGAAACAGGTGTCTCTTTTGAGTCTACCCATCCACTAGCGATGCATGCGTGTGGTCACGACGGTCATGCAGCTATTTTGCTCACATTCGCAGAATGGTGTAAGTCCCAGGCAGATCAACAATTACTTCCACATAATGTTTTGTTGATTTTCCAACCTTCTGAAGAATCGAACGCAGGAGCACATGCACTAATCAAATCTTTTCCTTTTAAGGACTATGCTCTTGAAGGCATATTTGGTGTTCATCTTGGTCCCGATACAGATGAAGGTGTCTTGCTGACAAAAGAAGGCCCGCTCACTGCAAGTGCAACGGAATATCGCATTCGCATCAAAGGTCGTTCGGCGCATGTCGCTGAAAAAGAAACGGGTGCAAATGCGCTGGGTGCCTTATCAAACATGGTCAACCAAATTGCACAAATTCAGCAATATCATCTAACCGGTTTAAATCAGAACGTCATTCATATCGGTAAAATGGATGCTGGTGAAGCTATCAATACTGTAGCGAGCAATGGTTACCTTGAAGGAACGATTCGAACGTATAGTCCAAATGACCTTGAGATCATCAAAGCACAACTACAAAAAATCTTGGAAAGTAATGATCAGATTTACGGCACTACTTCTACCCTATCGATTGCAGAGGGATACCCACCCGTTATTAATCCGGCTTCCCTACTGGAGACAGTAGAAAAAAGTGCGGGCGCTGCAGGGTTAAGACTTAATATTAAAGGGAAACCTTACTTATTTGGAGAAGACTTTTCATTTTACGCAAACGTTGCGGAAACGAACTTCGCTTTCCTCGGTATTAAAAATGACGGAAAAGGCTTTACTAGCGGACTTCATACGGCTACATTCAATTTTGATGAATCTGCATTGGTTTACGGTGTTCGTTACTTTCAAGAAATTCTAAATCATATAGGAGCATAATGATGGCTGCGACTTTAACATTGAACCAACAAAGATTATATGAGCAAGCACGTTCTTTGCAAGATAACCAAAATGTTCTAGTAGTCATGAAAAACAATGCCTATAATTTTGGTATGTCACTCGCCTATGAAGCTTTTTACAAAGCGGGTATTAGAAGTTTTGCGACTACAAATCTTGATGAAGCGATCTGGTTAAGAGCGCAACATAGCGAAACAGTCATTGTATTACTCGATCCTTCAACTGAATTCGACTTACTCAAAAAGCATGACATTACGCTAACGATTCCAAACATGGCCTTTTACAAAATGTATAAAGAGCAATGTGAAACGATTAAAGTCCATCTTGTGTTCAAAAACCTTTTGAACCGTTTTGGATTTGATACTGCTGAAGAAATGAAAGCCGTCTTAGATGAGGGTGCTTTAACGATAACCGGTATCTGGACTCATTTTGCATTTGCAGATGAATTAGAAGATGACCGTTATACGATTGAAAAAGAGAATTGGCAGTATGTCCTTTCGGTTTTGTCTCCTTATTTAGATGCATTGACGATGATTCATGCACAAAATAGTGCTTCGTTTTTAAGAGATGGACTTTTTGATCAACATACACATATTCGTGTAGGTGTCATTGCATACGGAACAAGACCCTATTACGAGCTTCCGGAGAGCCTTGCTCGTCAGACGATTGAAGTGAGTGCAACAGTCAAGGATGTTGTTACAGTTCCAAAAGGTGAATCAGCTGGCTACTCAGCGGCTTTTGTTGCTGAAGAAGATACACGACTGGCAATTTGTGACATTGGTTATGGTAATGGTATCTTACGTACTCGTTCTAAACATGAAGTAATGATCAATGATCAGATTTATCCAATCGCAGTACTAATGATGAGTCATATGATGGTTAAAATAGACGAGCAGGTTTCAATTGGAGATCAAGTTTTTCTTTACAATGATACACTCCGTTTAGATTACTTCACTCAAAAGGGCGTTGGTGCTTTCTCAGAACAGATGGCAGGTTTAAATCAAAATACCTTTGCTGTAAAGACAATTCGTTTATCGAGTTAATGATAAGGAGGCGGTTCAACATTAGCCACCTCCTTTATCGTTTAACCATCACCTATTAAGCACAACATTAAATATGTGAAAAAACATACTTAAATTATGTTAGTTGTTGAACAATGTTTGTTTTATTCAATATTATTTTTGAGATTTTACACAAAAAGGCTTCTAGCAGAAGTAAATCTGCTAGAAGCCTTTTTTATTCGATAAAATTTTAAGAAAATTTAACAGTTAATTGAGGTACAACTTGTTTTTTACGAGAAACGATTCCTTTTAAGAATAAGACAGAATCTTCTATAGTTGTATCAAGCGCTTCACAAACTTCTTTCTCGTATGGTCCGTATAGAATAGCTGTTGAGTCATTTTCAAGAACATTTGTGACCAACAGTAAGAATAAATCATAGCCTTCCGCATCACTTTGAATTTTCATTGCTTCAAGAAGCGCTGATTTTCTCTCAAGAATCTCGTCAACATCAACGACGTTTACCTGACCAACACGAACTTTTTTATCTCCCATAGGAAATGTTTTTGCATCCGCATCTAGTAATTCCTGTTCAGATTTATCAGTGGTCTTTGTACCGGCTTTCAATAAATCAATGCCGTATGTTCCCATGTTTACTCCAGCGATATCAGCCAAAGCTTCTGCTGCAGCAATATCTTCTTCTGTACAAGTTGGAGATTTCAATAGTAGCGTATCAGAGATAATAGCTGAAAGCATGATGCCCGCAATATCTTTAGGGATTTCAATAGATTTTTCTTTAAATAGCTTAAAGATAATGGTATTTGTGCAACCAACAGGTTCGGCACGGTAATAAAGTGGGTTTGCTGTCTGGAAGTTCGCGATTCTATGATGATCAACTACAGATAAGACTTCTACTTTATCAATATCATCCGCACTTTGTTGTGCTTCGTTGTGATCCACTAACATCACTTGTTCCACTTGATCCGAAACAGTCGATACTACCTCTGGATGCGCAACATTGAAATAGTCCAACGCAAAAGCCGTCTCATCAGTAATCGAACCCAACGCTACAGGTTTTGTGTCCAAACCTAGTTTATTTTGCAGATAACTGAAACTTACTGCTGAAGTTATTGCGTCTGTATCTGGACTTTTATGTCCGAAAACAAATATTTTACTCATAAAAAAACTCCTTTAATATCATTTATACTTTTAAGAATATAGGATTTTTCTTGAAAATTCAATCCAATACTATAAAAGAAGCAGAACCGTTCGTAACATCCCCAAGGTTTAACTTGGAATCTGTCACTCGGTTCTGCTTAAATTAACTAGTTTAGTGATATTTGTGCGTTTGAAGAATTCGATTGGCATTTGCTACTCTTTCCGCAGTTGGCGGATCGATTTCTTCTAATTTATATGGAATACCCAACTCTTTATATTTATAAACACCTAGTCGGTGATAAGGAAGGACTTCAACCCTTTCTACACTCTCAAGTTGTTCAATGAACTGATTAAGTTGCTCCAAGTATTCATCGTAATCAGAACGTTCCGGTACAAGGACATGTCTTAACCACATCGGTATTCCCCTGTCGGACAAATATCTTGCCATATTTAGAATACTTTCGTTTGAATGCATCGTATATTTCTTATGGATATCATTATTAATATGCTTAACATCCATTAGTACGAGATCTGTATAATCCATTAACTCTTCAAAGCGGCTAAAAAATGGTTCGTCATAAGTGAAGGGTTGACCACAAGTATCTAAGGAAACATGGACACCTTCTGCTTTAGCCAATTTGAAAAACTCAATCAAAAAGTCAATGTGCAACAACGGTTCACCGCCACTAACGGTTATCCCACCTTCTTCTCCCCAGTACTCTTTGTAGTCTATTGCTTTTTCCATCATTTCTTTAGCGGTATAAGGTGTACCACCGCCCATATTCCAAGTATCAGGGTTATGACAGAATTCACACCGCATACGACAACCCTGCATAAAAATAATGAAACGAATGCCTGGCCCATCAACTGATCCAAAGCTTTCTGTTGAATGTACGTAGCCTATTGCTGGTTCTGTCATAACGATTCCTCCATTAAATTCCTTGAATTAGGTTACATTGTTTCGTGGAAAGTTCTACTTAGAACATCCAATTGTTGTTCTCTAGTCAATTTCACGAAGTTAACAGCATAACCTGAAACTCTGATGGTCAATTGCGGATATTCTTCAGGATGTTCCATAGCATTTTCCAATGTTTCTCGGTTCAATGCATTAACGTTCAAGTGATGCCCACCTTTCTTAACGTAGCCATCTAACATCATAGCAAGATTTTTTCTTTGTGTGAGGTCATCTTTGCCTAGTGCTTTTGGTACGATTGAGAAGGTATTAGAAATACCATCAAGAGATTCAGAGTACGGAAGTTTGGCAACTGAATTCAAACTAGCTAGCGCTCCATTCATATCTCTTCCGTGTAATGGATTCGCACCTGGTGCAAATGGTACACCCGCTCTTCTACCATCTGGTGTATTACCTGTTTTCTTACCATAAACGACATTAGAAGTAATCGTCAAAATGGATGTTGTATGTTTCGCATCACGATAAGTCGGATGTTTTTTAACCTTACTCATGAATGTTTTCAACAACTCGATCGCTATTTGATCTACTCGGTCATCATTGTTTCCATATTTTGGATAATCCCCATCGATTTCATAGTCAACGACTAGCCCATTTTCATCTCTGATCGTTTTCACTTTAGCGTACTTGATTGCAGATAGTGAGTCTACTGCAACAGAGAATCCAGCGATACCAGTAGCCATCGTTCTCGCAACATCTGTATCATGCAAAGCCATTTCGATTCTCTCATAGCTATATTTATCATGCATGTAATGAATGATATTCAATGTATTGATATACATACCGGATAACCACTCAAGCATATCGTCATATTTTTCGAGAACTGTTTCGTAATCCAAAAATTCACTTGTAATCGGCTGATATTTAGGGCCAACTTGTGTTTTTGTTTTTTCATCTACCCCACCATTGATAGCATAAAGTAAAGCTTTTGCTAAATTGGCTCTAGCGCCAAAGAACTGCATTTGTTTACCGATAGGCATAGCAGAGACACAGCAAGCAATACCATAATCATCGCCCCACTCTTGACGCATGATGTCATCGTTCTCGTATTGAACAGCACTGCTCTCGATTGAAACTTTTGCACAATACTCTTTAAATGAAGCAGGTAATTTAGTAGACCATAAAACTGTTAAGTTTGGTTCTGGTGCAGGTCCTAAGTTTGTCAGTGTATGCAAGAAACGGTAACTGTTTTTTGTTACCATATGACGACCATCAATGCCTACGCCACCAATAGACTCTGTAACCCATGTTGGGTCTCCGGAAAATAGCTCATTGTATTCAGGTGTTCGAGCAAATTTGACCAGTCTCAATTTCATAACAAAATGGTCAACCAGTTCTTGCACTTCTTTTTCTGTTAACACGCCTGCTTTCAAATCTCTTTCAATATAAATATCTAAGAATGTAGATGTTCTTCCTAAAGACATCGCTGCACCATTTTGTTCTTTAATCGCAGCAAGATAGCCCAAGTATAACCATTGGAAAGCTTCACGGGCATCTTTCGCAGGTTTAGATATATCAAATCCATAGATATTACCTAATTCTTTTAATTCATTCAACGCTCTAATTTGATCGCTTAATTCTTCACGTTGGCGAATAACTTTCTCGCTCATCATGCCATTACCGCAATTTAATAGATCTTTTTGCTTTTCTTTAATCAAACGATCTACACCATATAAAGATACACGTCTATAATCACCAATAATACGTCCTCTTCCGTAAGCATCCGGAAGCCCAGTGATTACACCAGTTCTTCTCGCATTTCTGATTTCAGGCGTATAAGCATCAAATACGCCTTGGTTATGCGTTTTTGTCCAATCTCTAAATACGTGAGAAAGCATCGGATCTACTTCGAATCCGTAAGATTCTGCTGCTTGCTCCATCATTCGAATACCACCAAAAGGCTGCAAAGAACGTTTGAAAGGCTTTTCAGTTTGGAAGCCAACAATTTGCTCCTTTTCCTTTTCAAGATATCCAGGACCATGAGAAGTAATAGTAGATACTACGGAAGTATCCATATCTAACATACCACCTGCTTCTCGCTCTTGTTTGTTGAGATCCATCACTTGATCCCACAACTCCAATGTTCGATCTGTAGGATCTTCTAAAAACTCTTCGTTCCCATCATAAGGAAGATAATTTGCTTGAATAAAAGATCGTACATCAATTTTGTCCTTCCAATCTGCTCCTTTAAAGCCTTCCCATAACGCTCCTGAATTTTCTAGACTTGCTTGTTGTTTTTCCATTATATTCTCTCCTTTGTATTCTATTCTTTTCAAGTTCAATATATCACATATACACAAGCTCTTCAAGTGAATCATTGAGCTTAAACAGTATTATAGTAAAAATGAGAGCGTTTCATAAAATGCAATAGTGAATAATTTCACAAAAATGACACAATTTAACTATACTTTTCTATTCTCAATATGCTATAGTCATCTTGTAATCAAAAAACGTTGTATATGCTTACGAAAAAGACCATTTTTTTAAAAGTGATATATAGCGATTATTTTTAGAATAACTTGCTCAGTTATTCACATATATTGATGGAGGGATTATTTATGGCACAATCAGCAACTGTCAAACGTACAGAAAAAGAAACACAAACAGTCGAAAATACAATCGATACATTAGTAGAAAACGGAAAAAAAGCACTTCAGTCTTTGTCTTTACTAAACCAAGATCAAATTAATGAGATAGTTAAACAAATGGCCCTTGCAGGTCTTGATAATCATATGTTACTTGCTAAATTAGCTGTTGAAGAAACACAACGTGGTGTTTATGAAGATAAAATTATAAAAAATCTTTTTGCAACTGAATATGTTTACCATAGTATTAAAAACAATCGTACAGTCGGTGTTATTGAGGAGAATAAACACGAAGGAACTGTATCAACCGCTGAACCGATTGGTGTTATCGCAGGTGTAACTCCCGTCACGAATCCGACTTCTACTACAATGTTTAAGTCATTGATTTCGATCAAAACAGGGAATCCGATCATCTTCGCTTTCCATCCTTCAGCGCAAAGATCTAGTGTAGCTGCGGCTAAAACAGTTTATGATGCAGCTGTTAAAGCAGGCGCACCTGAACATTGTATTCAATGGATTTCTACACCTTCTGTTGAAGCAACTCAGACTTTGATGAATCACCCTGGCGTTGCAACTATTCTCGCTACTGGAGGACCTGGTATGGTTAAATCTGCTTACAGTTCTGGAAAACCTGCACTAGGTGTTGGCGCTGGTAATGTTCCTTGTTATATTGAAAAATCAGCAAATATCAAACGTTCAGTAAATGACCTTATTATGTCTAAGACTTTCGATAACGGTATGATCTGTGCTTCAGAACAAGCAGTCATCATTGATAAAGAAATTTATAACCAAGTTAAAACATTAATGACTGAACACAGCTGTTACTTCCTATCTGAAGATGAGAGAAAGAAACTAGAATCATATATGATTACTGAAAATGGTGGATTAAACGCAGCAGTCGTAGGTAAACCAGCTTACGAAATTGCAAAATCAGCAGGTATAACAGTTCCTGAACAAACGAAAATACTGATTGCAGAACTCAAAGGTGTCGGCGTTGACTACCCACTTTCTAGAGAAAAACTAAGTCCTGTACTTGCTGGTTATAAGGTAAACAGTACAGAAGAAGGTTTAACTAGAGCAGAAGAAATGTTAGCTTACGGTGGGCTTGGCCATTCAGCTGTTTTACACTCACTAGATGAATCTGTTATGCAACAATTTGAAAAACGCATGAAAGCTGGTCGTATCATTGTTAATGCACCCTCTTCTCAAGGTGCGATTGGAGATATTTACAATGCTTACCTACCCTCACTAACACTCGGTTGTGGTTCTTACGGTGGGAACTCGGTCTCTACTAATGTTGGAACGATGCATTTGATCAATGTCAAAAAACGTGCAACTAGAAATAATAATATGCAATGGTTCAAACTACCACCAAAAATTTATTTCGAAAAAAATTCTGTTCAATATCTTGCAAAAATGCCAGATATTAAAAGAGCCTTTATCGTAACAGATCCAATGATGGTCAAATTAGGTTACGTGGATAAAGTATTATATCACTTGAGAAATCGTACAGATTACGTTCATTGTGAAATTTTCTCAGATGTTGAACCGGATCCTTCTAAAGAAACAGTTCTTCGTGGCGCACAAGCAATGAGAGAATTCCAACCAGATGTTGTCATCTCTTTAGGTGGTGGTTCTCCAATGGATGCAGCTAAAGGCATGTGGCTATTCTATGAGCATCCAGATACAGATTTCCATGGACTGAAACAAAAATTCTTGGATATCAGAAAACGTGTTTATAAATATCCAAAACTTGGCGAAAAAGCAAAATTCGTAGCGATCCCTACTACTTCGGGTACTGGATCTGAGGTAACTTCATTTGCTGTTATCACTGACAATGAAAATAACATCAAATATCCATTGGCTGATTATGAATTAACGCCAGATGTTGCGATTATTGATCCTCAGTTCGTTATGAGTGTACCAAAAGTAGTCACTGCAGATACGGGTATGGATGTATTGACACACGCTATCGAAGCGTATGTTTCTAACATGGCCAACGATTATACTGATGGGCTTGCCATTAAAGCGATCCAACTTGTTTTTGAATACCTACCAAAAGCTTATGAGAATGGTGACGATGAATTAGCGAGAGAAAAAATGCATAATGCTTCTACAATTGCGGGAATGGCTTTTGCGAATGCTTTCTTAGGAATCAATCATAGTTTAGCACACAAATTAGGTGCCAAATTCCATATCGCACACGGTAGAGCGAATGCTATCTTGATGCCACATGTGATTCGCTACAATGCTAAGAAACCAACTAAGTTTGTTTCTTTCCCTAAATATGAAAACTTTATTGCGGATGTTCGTTATGCTGAAATTGCTAAAGCACTTGGATTACCGGCTTCTACTACTGAAGAAGGTGTTGCAAGTTTAGTTAATGCCATCTACGAATTAGCTAAAAAGCTTAATATACCAATGAGTATCAAAGAAAACGGTGTTGATAAAAAAGAATTCGAAGCACAAGTAGATGAATTAGCTGATCGTGCTTTTGAAGATCAATGTACAACAGCTAATCCAAAACTACCATTAGTAAAAGAACTTGCTGAAGTTTATAGACAAGCTTTCATTGGTAAGTAAATAAAACGAACATAAAAAGGACATGCCCTCATAGACGGGCATGTCCTTTTTCATCGGTTCTATAATATATGACGTTGGTGAGAAATCACTAGCGTCTTTTTTCTATCTTAAATTAGAAAACAAGTGAGTTCTCCTGTAGAATGATAGTCTCCTAAAACCAAACATCCATAGGGGGAACTCACTTGCCTACATCAAATGATATGCAAAAAGTACTCGATATTCAAGACAAAAATCTCTTATTTGAGGAAGATTGCGTTTCTTATGCACTCTTTAAAAATCATTACTGTAAATTTATCTACTGTACGCTCTCTTACATGCCTACGGCATGTAAACATTGTGGAGAACCCAATCAGAACTATTCTATTTATAAAAACGGATCTCAGACTTCCAGCGTTACTTTCCCAACAACAGGTGTCACTCCAACTTACCTTAATGTGAAGAAACAGCGGTTCAAATGTAAGAACTGTCAGAGAACGTTTACTGCTTCAACACCCATCGTACAGGAGAACTGCTTCATTTCAAACTTTATCAAAGCGGCTGTTCTCGTAAACGCTTCTGAAGCTCGATCTGTCAAAAACATCGCTTTAGAGACCCATGTTTCTGCTACAACGGTTCAAAGACTGAT
>NZ_JAGFVM010000032.1 GCF_017599325.1 Marinilactibacillus kalidii
ATTCCTTTAGACGGATAGCTAGAATGGTTGTATTGTTTCATGATTTTTACTCTGATTCTATTTAAAGATCGATTAATCAACTGGGTGATGTGAAAGCGATCAATAATGATTTTTGCATTTGGAAAAAGCTCTCTTATAAAGTACTCATAAGCTGCGTTCATATCAATCACGATGAGTTTTACCTGCTCTCTCACTTTTAGCGGATACTTTTGAAAGTGAAGTTTGAGATAAGCTTTTCTTCTATCAGGAAGGATATCGATCACCTCATGTGTATCGCCATCGGCGTAAATGAAGCTCATCGAACCTTTCACATTTTTGACTGATTTGAATTCATCGAAAAGCAAACAAGGCGGTAAAGATTGGAAGTCAGGGTAATAGACTTGGGCGAATGTGCTAATCACTCGCTTAACGGTGGAAGGTGATACCGTATGTTCTTCTGCTATATACTTCATAGAAAGATCTTCTCTTGATTGAAAGCCGATGTGTTGCTTTACTTTCTTAGAAATAAAACAATGTTCTTCGACTTCTGAGGAATGAGCAGAGAAGGTCTGTGTACAAGACTTACAATAGAAACGTTGTTTCTTTAGATAAAGGCGCGTTGGATACCCAGCCACCTTATTCCAGACCATTTTAGTTAGCTTGGTTCCGTACTTAATAATGTTATAATCGGCGTTTTTAACACCGCACTTAGGACAATAGCCTGGTGTATAAGTGATTGTCCCACTGACAATATTGGTTAAAGTTCCTTTTAGGGTTTGACGATCGATCTGAGTCAATGTGATCGATTCATCTTGGATATGAAGCAATTTTTTGATATCATTAGATTCAAGCAAGCGAGATTCCTCCTATAGATTTGGTGTGGTAACTATAGTCTATCAGAGAATCTCGCTTGTTTCATTTTACATAAAAATAGTGTTGGCGAATTCTCACCAACACCAAATATTATAGAACCGAAATCACTAACGTCTTTTTTATGAAAAAATAGAAAACAAATGAGTTCTCCTGTAGAATGAAAATCTCCTAAAACCCAATATTCATAGCAAGAATTCAATTGCCTACATCAAAAAATATGCTAAAAGCACGCGATATTTAAAACCAAAATACTATTTTTAACGATAACTGCGTATCGTGTGAACTCATAAACAAAAGAAATGTAAATTTATAGATTGTAACCTAACCTATATTCCTACTAGATGTAAAGAATTTTATGTGCAGAACAAAGAATACTCAATCTAAAAAATAGTACTCAGACTTCTAGAATAACTTTTCCAATGTCTAGCATTTTCTCGACCTATCTCAGATTGAAAAGCAGCGGTTCAAGTTTAAGGATTGCGGATCAATGTTTACGGCCGAAACACCGATTGTAAAAGAACAATGCTTTATCTCTAACTTCATCAAAGTAGAAATACTGTCGCTCGTTCAATCAAGAGCTTGTCCGAAGAGACGATTTTTTTCTGCCGCAACGATTCAAAAAATCATTAATGAATTGGTAAAGTATTATCAACCTTACTATCAGTCAATGCCGAAGAACTTACAAATTGATGAATTCATGTATGGTGAGAGACAAATGGCTTTTGAGTATATTAATATTGTGACGGGCACGATTTTAGATATTCTACCCAGCAAAGATACGCAAACAATCAAAGATTACTTTCTTTCTAGACACATTCAGAAACAAAGAGAAAAGGTTAAAACCATCACGATAGATATGAATGATAGTTACGGTAGCATCCTCTTAAAGAAGATTGGTAAATCTCATAGGAAAATAATTTTATGTATAATTAATCTAATAAACATGTGACAGAAAACTAGAAATCATATAAAAAAAAAAATAATATTTGATAATTTTAATTATCCATTCTATTTTTATGATAAAATACTTACTAAAGCCCAAAATAATTTAATACGATAAAGTCGTATAAATCAGGAGGATATCATGCAAGAGGAAATAAATTTATTAGAAATGCTGTCAATAATAAGAAAGAGACTAGTAATGATTATTAATACTATGATTTTTGGTATGTTGTTAGCAGCTGTATATACATTTTTTATCGCAACACCCCAGTATAATTCTACTACGCAGTTGCTCGTAAATCGTACACAAGAATCAGAAATAATTCAAAGAGCCGACATTGATACTAACGTTCAATTAATTAATACATACTCAGACATTATAAATAATGCTATAATTTTGAATCCTGTAATTGAGGAACTAAATCTTAATCAGACCACTGAACAATTGAAAGAGCAAATTAGTGTTTCTGCTGCAGATAATTCCCAAGTTTTCACACTACAAGTAACTGATGATAATCCATACCAAGCTGCTGATATAGCCAATACTATTTCTACTGAGTTTAGAGATAATCTTAATTCTATTATGAATGTCGATAACGTAACGATTATCTCTGAAGCGATTTCTAACACTAAGCCAGTTTCTCCAAATAATACTTTTAACTTAATTGTTGGTCTTGTATTAGGCGGACTAATAGGTGTAATTATATCTTTCTTAATAGAATTTTTAGATTCTTCAGTAAAAGATGAAAAATTCATTGTAGACGAATTGGGTTGGATAAATTTAGGAATTATTTCAAAAATGAATGGTGAAGAACTTAAGTCAAGTAACCAGTCAACTATGCATCATAAGAACAAAGAGACTAGAGCATCAAGATCAAGAATTTAGAGGGAGAATATAAGATGTTTAAAAATAAAAAAACAGATAGTTTGAATGAAAGACCAGGATTAGTTGTTATAAATAAGCCAACATCAATTGTGTCTGAACAATTCAGAACGGTAAGAACAAATATTCAATTTTCTATGGTTGACGAAAAATTACAATCTTTAGTTGTAACATCTGCTGGACCATCATCAGGTAAATCAACTGTTTCTGCAAACCTAGCGGTCACTTTTGCTTCAGAAGAAAATAGAGTTCTTCTAGTAGATGCCGATTTACGTAAACCTACAGTTCATAAAACTTTCAATATAAAAAACAATGAAGGATTGACGAAAGTTCTTACTGATAAACTGACCAACATAGATGAAGTCATTTATAGATCTAGCATTGAGGGACTCTTTTTAATGACAAGTGGTGCTATTCCTCCGAACCCTGCAGAATTACTTTCTTCTAAAAGAATGAATACAATTATTGAAGAAATGAAAGAAGAATTTGACATGATAATCTTTGATATGCCACCGGTTTTGGCCGTCACTGATGCGCAAGTAATGGCTTCTAAGGTTGATGGACTTCTATTTGTTATACCTAAGGGTGAAGTTAGTAAAGAGCAAGTTTTAAAGTCTAAAGAATTGCTTGAAAATGTACAAGCAAATATTTTAGGTGCAATCCTCAATAAAGTGGAAAAATCAGAGAAAAATTATTATTATTATGGAGACTGATTCTTTAAACATTCTATATTTTAAGATTATTGATATATTATATTAACTTTAATTTGATTCAAAAAAACGTTCTGGGAGAATAGCTTTATGAATAGAAAGCTTAAAAAGAAAATCTTAATTATATACGATTTGCTATCAATACTTATTTCTAGTACATTATCCTATCTATTTCTTATACCTTTTGTTTTACTACCAAACATTGAGTTTTGGTTATCTGTTTTATTGAGCAGTTTGACCTACTATGTAATCGGATGGTACCTGCATTTCTTTTCAAAAATAAATAGATATACTAGTTTAAAGGAAACGTTAGTCCATATTTCTGGTGTTTTTGTTACGTTTTTATTAACCGCTATCATATTATTACCATGGTTTGGTGAATTAAGTCTGAGGCATCTAACTTTAACCTGTATATTTTCATGTATATCAATACCTGGTAGTCGGATAATGTGGAGGATTTATCAAGAAAGAAGTCAGAAAGTTAAATCTGAAGCGATCGATGACAATGTTTCTAAGATTCGGACTTTGGTTATCGGAGCTGGAGATGGTGGAAGTTTATTTATAAAAAGCTTACAAAGACATTCCAATGGTATCGAACTTATAGGGGTCGTGGATGATGATCCAGCTAAACAAGGGGTATATTTATATGGTACTCCTCTTCTTGGTATGGTGAAAGATATTCCAAATATAGTGAAGTCACTTAAAGTCCAACAAATTACGATTGCAATTCCTACTTTACTACCTGATGAATTAGATAGAATTGTAGAAATTTGTTCCCAAACTGCTGCAAAAGTGAATAGAATGCCTTCAATTGAAGAGGTTGTTCAAGGGAAATTAGAAGTTAATAATTTTAGAAATATTGATATAGCAGATTTACTTGGACGTGATGAGGTAGAGTTGGATATAGGTCATGTAGCAAGTTTGATAACCGGTAAAGTGGTTCTTGTTACAGGGGCTGGTGGATCCATAGGCTCTGAAATTTGTAGACAACTCATAAGATTTTCTCCGAAAAAAATAATACTTCTTGGTCATGGTGAAAATTCTATTTACAATATACACAAAGAAGTTACTAATGCAAAAGATACGATGACAGAAGTTGTACCTGTCATTGCAGATATACAAGACTATAATAGAATGTTAGAAATTATGTCTTATCACAAGCCAAATCGAGTTTACCATGCCGCAGCACATAAACACGTGCCATTGATGGAGTATAATCCTAAAGAAGCGATTAAAAATAATATAATTGGTACCAAAAATTTAGCAACAGCTGCAAGAATGTCTAGTGTTGAGAGCTTCATAATGATATCCACTGACAAGGCAGTTAACCCTCCAAATATAATGGGTGCTTCTAAACGAGTAGCGGAGATGATAGTTACTAGCATGAACGCTATAGGTAAGACAAAATTTGCTGCAGTTCGCTTTGGTAATGTACTAGGGAGTAGAGGAAGTGTAATACCTTTATTTAAAGAACAAATTGAAAATGGTGGTCCCTTGACTGTAACCGACTTCAGGATGACAAGGTATTTCATGACGATACCTGAAGCAAGTAAACTTGTTATTCAAGCTGGCGCATTGGCTGAAGGAGGAGAGATTTTTATCCTTGATATGGGAGAGCCCGTTAAAATCATTGACTTAGCGAAAAAAGTTATAAAATTAAGTGGTAACAATGAAAATGATATAAAAATTATCGAATCTGGTATTCGTCCAGGTGAAAAGTTGTATGAAGAATTATTAATGGTTAATGAGCAATTAGAGCAACAAGTTTATGATAAAATTTTTGTGGGCAAGGTTAATAGGATTTCTTTCGATTCAGTCATGAATTGGGTTAACAAGCTAGAATATTTAGATGACTCTGATTTGAAAAAAGAATTAATACGGTTTGCTAATCAAAAAAACAATACTGAAATGACAAATACTATAGATGAAGAAGGTGAAACTAATGTATCCGAAAATGTTCAAAAGATTCATTGATATTTTACTTTCTTCATTAGCTTTATTTTTTTTATTTCCTCTGATTATTTTAATAATGCTAATGATAAAAGTTAGTAGCAAAGGTCCAATTCTTTTTTCTCAAAGAAGAATTGGAAAGGACAGAAAAGAGTTTATAATTTATAAATTTAGAACTATGATTGTTGATACGCCTAAAGATTCACCTACTCATCTATTAGCTGATTCTAGCAAGTATATTACTAAAATAGGGAAAGTATTAAGATCAACGAGTCTTGATGAATTGCCACAACTTTATAATGTTTTAAAAGGAGATATGAGTATTATTGGTCCAAGACCCGCCCTATGGAATCAGGAAGATTTAATTAAAGAAAGAGACCTTTACAATGCAAATGCCATTTTACCTGGACTAAGTGGTTGGGCTCAGATTAACGGACGCGATGAAATTTCTATAACTGAAAAAGCAAAATTGGATGGGGAATATGTTGAAAACGTGAGCTTTAAGACCGACTTGAAATGTATATTCCTTACTGGCATTAGTGTTGTAAAAAGTGATGGAATATACGAAGGACAGAAAAAACATGGAGAACTTTAAAATGAAAATTCTTATTACCGGAGAAAAAAGCTATATAGGGAACTCTTTTAAAAAATATTTAGAGGAATTTTATAACGAAAGATATGAAATTGATAAAATCAGTTTGCGTAATTCAAACTGGCAAGTTAAAGACTTTTCAAAATATGATGCTATCTTACATGTCGCAGGTATTGTTCATGCAAAAAGTAATGCAGTTGACGATTCATTGTATTATGCTGTTAACAGAGATTTGACTTACCAATTAGCAAAAAAAGCTAAACAAGAGAAAGTTAAACAATTTATTTTCTTAAGTACTATGAGTGTTTATGGAGTAGATAATGGAACGATTTACGAAGATACGATACCGAGTCCAGTTACATTGTATGGAAAGTCTAAATTGGAAGCAGAGAAATTATTAAAATCTTTGTCAACAAGTCAGTTCGTAATAACTATAGTACGACCACCAATGGTATATGGCAAAGGTTGTGGGGGTAACTACAAAAAATTATCTAAAATATCATCTTTTGTCCCGGTTTTTCCTAAATATACCAATAGTAGAAGTATGATTTTTATAGAAAATTTAGTAGAGTTAATTAGAATTTTAGCAGAAGATCAATTCGAAGGTGTTTATTGTCCACAAAATGAAGAATATGTGAATACATCCAATATGGTTGAATTGATAGCGAAAGAAAATGGTAGAAAAATAAAATTAACTAATAAAGTAAATTTTTTAATTAAACTAGCTTTAAAAAGAGTAAATTTAGTTAATAAGATATTTGGCACATTAGTTTACGATAAGAATTTATCTACATATAATAAACCTTATAATCTTGTAAGTTTTGAAGAGTCTATATCGAAAGCAGAGGCAGATAAAAGTGGAATTTAAACAGGAGATTAACTCATTAGTTTCTATTATTATCCCGACATATAATAGTGCTTCCTATTTAGAAGCTACTTTAAATTCTATCGTTGTACAATCATATAGCAATTGGGAAGCAATAATAATAGATGATTGCTCGGAAGACGATACTAAGCTTATAGTTAGTAGATTTCAAGAAAGTGATTCAAGGATTAAATATTTAAAATTAGAGAAAAACTCAGGTACTGCAGTTGCTAGGAATAAAGGTGTTGAAGAAGCATCAGGGACATATATTGCTTTTTTAGATAGTGATGATATGTGGGCAAAAGATAAATTAACTAAACAAATAAATTTTATGGAAGAAAATAATTATTATTTCACAAGTACAAGTTATTCAAAAATTGATCAAGATGGTAAGGAATTAGGGAGAATTGTTTCGCCCCTAAAGAAGATGAATTATTATGAGTTACTTAAGAGAAATACAGGGAATTCAACTGTCATATATAATGCTGAATTTTTAGGTAAATTCTTCATTCCTGATATCCGAAAGAGAAATGACTATGTAATGTGGTTACAAGTTATTAAAAAAGCAAAAAATATATATGGATTAGATGAAGTACTTGCTATGCATAGAGTTAGAGAAGGTTCATTATCAAAAAATAAATTTAGTTTACTAAAATATCATTGGCATGTTTATAGAAAAATAGAACATTTACCTTTAAAAAAATCAATATATTTAATGTTATATTGGGTTTTAGGGACGTCATTAAAAACTACTCTAAATAAAATACGATAAAGACAATAAAAAGGAAGATTTTAGTGTATAAAATAGGCATTTGTGGACATTTTGGTATAGGTAAGGAATTATTGAATGGGCAAACTGTTAAAACAAAAACTTTAGCTGAAGAGATTACAACAAAGATCGGGAAAGAATTAATAAGCAAAGTAGATACTCATAATTGGAGAAAAAAACCTATAAAGCTTCTCATGAAATGTTATAAACTGATTAAAGATTCAGAAATATTAATTATTTTACCTGCACATAGAGGAATTAAAGTTTTCGTACCTATTTTTTTATTACTCAATTTATTTTTCAAAAGAAAAATTCATTATGTAGTAATTGGAGGCTGGATTAGTAATTATCTAAAAGAAAACAACTTACTAAAAAAACAGCTTATGAAGTTTGATGGAATTCATGTAGAGACTAAGAACATGATGATGGAATTAAACGATTTGGGTTTTGATAATGTTTATCAATTGTCAAATTTTAAAAGAATTAAACCTCTCAAAAAAGTTGAACTCTGTTATGATACTAAGCCTCCTTATAGATTATGTACCTTTTCTAGAGTAACGGAAAAGAAAGGAATTGAAGATGCAATTGAAGCAGTATGTCATGTAAATGAAAAAGCTAGAGAGTGTATTTTTACATTAGACATATACGGTCCAATAGACCCAGATTATGCAGATCATTTTAATACATTAAGTAAAACATTTCCGAGTTATATAAATTACAAAGGATTAGTAGCACATAATAGCACCGTAGAAGTATTGAGAAAATATACGTTATTACTTTTTCCAACTAAATATAGTACTGAAGGTATTCCTGGTACTATTATTGATGCTTTTGCTGCTGGTGTTCCAGTAGTAGCATCCAAATGGGATAATTATTCAGAAATCATAGAAGATAATATTACCGGAATAGGTTATGAATTTAATAAACTTGAAGATTTTAAAAATAAACTAGACAACGTTAGCCTGAATATCAATAAGCTTAATTTTATGAAAAAGAATTGTATTGAAGCAGCTAATAATTATCTGCCTGAATTAATCATTGATAATTTTATCGAACTTTTGGATAGAATATAAAATTCGAAAAGAGTGTATTATTTAAATGAAAACTAATAAAGTAATTCAAATCATACCAAATTTTGGTCTTGCTGGAGCTGAAATTATGGTTGAAAATCTTTCATATGAGTTAAAAGACCTTGGATTAGATGTCGTTATAATTAGTTTGTATAATTATAATTCGGTTATCACGGATAGACTTTTAAGTAAAGGGTTTAAAATATATTTTTTAAACAAAAAAAGAGGTATTGACATAAATCTCATAAAAAGATTAGTTAATATTTTGAAACATGAAAAGCCTGATGTAATTCACACACATCTTTATTCGATGAAATATGCTATTCCCGCAGCAATATTAGCTAAAATAAAAAATAGAATTCATACAGTACACAATGTAGCAGAAAAAGAAAACTCTTTTTTAAATAGAAAAATAAATAGCATCTTTTTTCGATTTTTTAATGTCATTCCAGTAGCACTTAGTCCTATGATACAAGATACAATCGTGAAAGAATATAAACTAAAGAAGAAAAACATTCCTGTTATACTAAATGGAATCAACTTAAGACTTTATAAGAAAAAAGAAATAGGTATAAACTTAGAAGAATTTAAATTTATTCACATTGGAAGATTTGAAGAATCCAAAAACCATAATTTGCTAATAAATAGTCTTAAGAAGACTTGCGAGTTATATCCTAATACAAAATTATCATTAATTGGTGAAGGAAGTTTAGAATTAGAGATTAAGCAGCAAGTTATAGATCTCGGATTAGAGAATAATGTACTTTTTCTGGGCATAAAAAGTTCTGTGTCAAAGTATCTCTATAATGCTGATACCTTCATATTACCTTCGCAATATGAAGGTATCCCTTTGACCTTACTAGAAGCAATGGCCACCGGATTACCTATTATAGCTACTAGAGTAGGTGGAATACCAGATTTAATTAAGAATGAAAAAAATGGGTTACTAGTTAAAGATGATTCTGAGGATATTTCCAAAGCAATGGTGAAGTTTATTGAAAGAGAAAATTTTAGAAAGTTATTGGGAGAAGAAGCATTTAATGATTCTAAAAAATATTCATCTTCTATAATGGCTGAAAAATATAAGAGCATATATGATAAGTAATATAGTGAATAAGGATGGTGAGTAACATAGGAAATATAATTTTCTTAATTTTATTTGTTTTATTTATAATAATATTATTCAAAAATAGGGAAAACGGATTGATTGCATACATAGTTTTTTCACTATGCTCGCCACACTTCTCTATAGGTTCATTCCAAATCACCTTTGAAATAGCTTGTTTTTTCCCTTTACTATTTATATTTTTGTTGAAG
Source organism: Marinilactibacillus kalidii (assembly GCF_017599325.1). GTDB lineage: Bacteria > Bacillota > Bacilli > Lactobacillales > Carnobacteriaceae_A > Marinilactibacillus > Marinilactibacillus kalidii. Next base: position 9,951 of record NZ_JAGFVM010000032.1, read on the forward strand.
AGCAGTAAAACTTTTTCTATATATAAAAGTAGTTATTTTAGACAATATTTATGGATTTATTTTTTTATTTTTATAATCGCCTCTTTAATCTCATCATTAAAATACAATAGTGGAATCAATCTATTTCCGATGTTTGGAAATATAAGATTCATTCTAATGATTTATATGTTGCAAGAGATTATGAAGTTCAATAGTGAAGCGATTTTAAACAAAATTTTTAGTTTATTACTAGTAATAAACGCTATTGTTTCTTTTGTTCAGCTCACAGTTCCTAATACAACGAATTTATTCTATGATCTTTACTTTAAAGAGTCATTGACACCCTTAAATGAAGTAGTCGGGCTAGGTTATTTTAATAGAGCTTATGGGACTTTCGGGACTCCAGTAGTATTAGGAATATTTTCAATGTTTTGCTTTGCAATTTTTTTAGGATTATTATCAGAAAAGTACAATGATAAAAAACTATATTTAAAAATAATTGCGACAGTTATATTAGGATTATCTGGTCTATCGAAGACGATAATTCTAAGCATGCCAATTATTTTAATTTTCTATTATTTTTTAACAGTATTTGGGATCATAAAAGTAAAAAACAGAAAAATTTTATTAATACCTATTTTAATAATACCCGTATTTCTTTTGATGGTTAACTATTTAGAGCGTGCCGGGACATCAATAGCATTTTACTTAAACTACTTAACCAATCCCTTTGGAGCATTAACTACAAGATATGATTCTACTAATGGTATTTTAGTTGATTCGTTCAAAATAATTGAGGATAACATCCTTATAGGAGTTGGATCTGCCGTTGTACCGAATGTTTTTAACGGAGATTCAATGTATACTGGTTTGTTATTCAATACTGGAATAATAGGTTTCATTATTTATTTCTTAACTTTAGGTTATAGTTCGCTTATTAATCTTAGTCGTAACAATACAACTACATTGCTTTGTTTCTTAGCAATTGTATTAGGTGGATTAGCAGCGCCAATACAGGTAGATTTGTTGACGGCACCTTTAGTTGCTTATATTTTTCAAAAAAGTGAATACAGGATTTATTCGAAGAAAAAAAGATCAATAAATGGGGTCTAATTACATCGTGAAGAAAAGTATTTTGTATATATATTCTGATTTGAATGTAGGTGGTATACAAACTTTAATTTATAGAAAAAGTAAATGGCTTATTGAGCATGGATATAATGTTATTTTATTAACTTCTTCTAAAGGTATCATGCATAACTCTTTTGAATCTATTGGAGTCAATATCATAACTTCAAATGTCTTTTTTACTAATTCTCTAGGAACTAAAGAGTTGATAAATTGTTTTAATGAAATTATCGGTGCGATGAATAATCAGGATAAGATAGATGTAGTTGAGTGTTTTGAACCAGTAAATGCACATAATGGATTAATAATTTCTAAACTTTTTAACGCAAAATTATTAGTGGGTGTTTACCATCCTAAAGCATTTACAACAGGCTTTGAAATTAGAAATCAAAGTTATTTAAATCTTATTAAAGTTTTGGATGAGTCTGGTTCGTTGGTTTTCATGAATGAAGATGTATTAGTTTCACATGAAAGTTTTTACAATATAAAGATCAATAATTCTAGCATAATAAAATTGCCAGTAGATCAAAAGGAAACCAGACCACACTTCATTCACAACGAATGTTTCGTTGTTGTTTCAATAGGTCGTCTGGTAGATTTTAAAAAGTATGTGTATGGATTAATTAGTGATTTTGATGAATTTTATGCTATCAATAAAAATTCGAGGTTAGAGATTATTGGTGATGGTAATGAAAAAGAGAATATAGTTAAGTTTGCAAAAACATTTCAATCGTATAGAGACGGTAAAATTATTTTTTTAGGTACTATACCTTATTCAGAGCTGGATGAATATTTATATAAAGCCTCCTTAGTTATTGGTATGGGTACCTCGGTACTTGAGACTTCAAGTGCGGGTATTCCTTCTGTAATTGCGCCGGCATATTTTCAGTCCAATATTTCTAATGGATATGTTTTTGAAAATGATAACGTTGGTGACACTAAGAATAATTGTAGCAATACGTACAGATATTACATGGATACATTGTATAATATTGATATAGAAGCATATAGTGAAATTTCTAAAAAATGTAGTGATTTTGTTAAAAATAATTATGATATTAATATTATTATGGAAGAATGGTTAGAGAAGATGGAAGTTACAAAGCCAATTATTGTTTCCGAAAAATTAGATTCATACATTATTGAAAAACCTTCAAGAATAGTTCTGAAGAATATTTACCGAACTATTTTCGGTATGTTAAGTAAGATAAGATATTTCAAAAAGTAGGAGAAGGTATATGAATTTATTTAAAACTAGCTTTTGGTCAGGTCTTTCTACTATAATCAAGTTGTTGGCAGGTATTGTAACTACTAAGATAATGGCCATCTATATAGGACCATCAGGTATAGGATTGCTTGGCAATTTTAATAATATAATCGGTATATTTTCAACTTTTGCCAATGGTGCTATCGGAGTTGGTACTACTAAGTATATATCTGAATTTGAAAGAGATAAGGATAAAAGAAGTGTTACGCTACATTCATTGAGAATTACAATATTTTGCTCATTGATAATTGGAAGTATTATACTATTATTCCACAGATCTATAGCTTCATTAATTTTTGGAGAAGTTATTTATACTGCTGCTATTATTATAATTGGTATTACTATTATATTCTTTGGTTTAAATACTACTATTACCGCCGTGTTTAACGGTTATAAGAATATAAAAGTAATGACAGTAATAGGTATTGTTGGAAATTTAATATCGGTAATTTTGGCTTTTATTATTACAATTAATTTTGGACTTTTTGGTGCACTTATAAATGCTTCTATTGCCCAAATCTGTATATTTCTACTAAATATATTTGCTATTAATAAACTTAAACTTATTGACATTAAAGAGTTAAAAGGGAAAATAGATAAAGTTTTAACTTATAATTTATTCAAGTACGCTTTAATGAGTATTGTATCTGCCCTTTTTGTCCCTACGGGAACACTATTTATTAGAACTTACATCATAAATAATTTTTCTCTAAATGAGGCGGGATACGTTCAAGCGGTATGGAGTATCTCGTCAATGTACTTGCTCGTGATAACTACTACATTATCAATTTATTATTTGCCTACTTTATCAAGTTTAAAAAAGAAAAGTGATCTTAGAAACGAAATTTTAAAAGGTTATAAATATTTAATTCCTGTGGCGATACTCAGTGGTGTGACTATATTATTAAGTAGGAATTTAATTATTAACATACTATATACTCCAGATTTCTTAAAAATGAAAGAATATTTTGTTTTTCAGATTGTCGGAGATACATTCAAAATCGCGTCTTGGATTCTAGCTTATTTAATGGTCGCTAAGGCAATGACCAAGTTATATATCATTACAGAAATATTATTTGCAGTTATTTATTTAACGTTAGCTATATTGTTTATGAATATATTTGGAAGCATCGGAGTAACCTATGCTTATGCAACTAATTACCTTCTGTATTTGTTGACTATGTTGTACTTATTCAGAAAAACAATATTTCGGAAATACCTAATATAAAGGGGATTGGATTATGAAAATCATGGTAAATGATTTAGAAAGACAATTTTTAAAATACAAAGATGAATATGAAAGAAAAGCCATCGAAGTATTAAGAAGTGGATGGTATGTGTTAGGAAATGAAGTAAAGAGTTTTGAGGAAGAATTTGCTAAATATATGGGTTCGAAATACTGTGTTGGTTTAGCAAGTGGTCTGGATGCTTTATCATTAGCCTTTCGTGTATTAAACATAGGTAAAGATGATGAAGTTATAGTACAAGGTAATACCTATATTGCTAGTGTTATGGGAATAACGCTCAATAACGCTACTCCAGTGTTTGTAGAACCTGATAAATATCATAATATCGACATTGATAAAATCGAAGAAAAAATTACTGATAATACTAAAGCTATTTTAGTAGTACATTTATATGGACAAGCAACTAACATGGATAAAATAATGGAATTAGCAGCTAAATATAATTTGAAAGTAGTGGAGGACTGTGCTCAGTCACATGAAGCTAAATATAAAAATATCAATACAGGAACGTTTGGTGATATAGGATGTTTTAGTTTTTATCCATCAAAAAATATGGGGGCCTTTGGAGATGGCGGAGCGATAGTGACCAATGATGCATTATTAGCTAAAGAAATTAGTGTTTTGAGAAATTATGGAAGCGAAAAGAGATATCACAATAAAGTGATAGGAGTTAATTCTAGATTAGACGAAATACAGGCTGGTCTGCTTAGAGTTAAATTAACCCACTTGAAGGAATTAAACGAAGAAAGAAAAAATCTTTCTGAAAGATACAGTAAAGAAATTGATAATGAGCTAATCGAACTTCCTAAAGTTAGAAAAGACAGTACAAGTGTATGGCATCAATTCGTTATTACGACTGAGTATAGAGAAGAACTAATTGAATTTTTAGAAGAAAATCAAATATCTTCTCTAGTTCATTATCCGATTCCCCCGCATTTATCAGAGGCCTATCAATATTTGGGTTTGGAAAAAGGAGATCTTCCTATAACTGAAGCATATGCTGACAAAGTTTTATCAATACCTTTATATAATGGTATGACGAACCAAGAACAAGATTATGTAATTAAATATTTAAATAAGTTTGAGCTAAAAAAATGAAATTAAGACAATTAGCTATTAAGGATTCCCAAGGTATGTTGGAATGGATGAAATCTAAAGATATTAATCAATATTTTAGAATAAATCCCGCAGATGTTACGGTAGAAACTGTTCAAAAGTTTATAAATGAATCATTTACAGACATTAACAAGAATTATGCTATTGTGGACAGTAACGACGAATATTTAGGTACAATAAGTTTAAAGAATATTGATTCTAAAAATAATAATGCTGAATATGCAATCAGTCTTCGAGAGTGTGCCAAAGGAACAGGCGTTGCTAAGCTCGCTACAATTGAATTACTAAATATAGCTTTTAAAACACTTAATTTAAATAAAGTATACCTAAATGTACTTTCAAAAAATATAAGAGCTATAAAGTTTTATGAAAAAATAGGTTTTGAATATGAGGGAGAATTCTTAGATCATTTTTATATAAATGGAAAATATGAGAATATTAAATGGTATGGAGTAAGGAAGGTAAAATTTGAAAAATAATAATAGCGATTTTAAAAAGATTTCTTTTAAGCAAAAAGGTGATGAAAGAGGAAGTTTAATAGTAATTGAAAATAATATAGATGTACCATTTGAAATAAAAAGGGTTTTCTATATTTACGGAACAGAGGGTAATATTGTAAGAGGTCAACATGCCAATCGTAAAACTGAATTTGTTTTAATCAATATTAGTGGAAGTTCTAAAATAAAGATTGATAACGGAACTGTGGAACAAATTATCGACTTGAAAAGTCCCGATCATGGAGTATATATTCCTAAAATGGTTTGGAAAGAAATGTATGATTTTTCTGAAAATTCTATCCTTTTAGTGCTCGCTAGTGAGCCATATGATTCAGAAGAATATATAAATAACTATGAAGAATATTTAAAAGAAGTATAAAAATATTTTATTATTATATCTACGTGGAGGGTGAAAGCTATTAAAGGAATCATTTTAGCAGGTGGAAGCGGAACTCGCTTATATCCTATAACGAAAGTTGTGTCCAAACAATTAATGCCAATATATGATAAACCCATGATATACTATCCGCTCTCTATTTTGATGTTATCAGGTATCAAAGATATTTTAATTATATCCACTCCAGCTGATACTTCAAGATTTAAAGAATTATTGGGTAATGGTGAAGATTATGGAATAAATTTATCTTATGAAATACAAGGCAAGCCAAATGGTTTAGCGGAAGCTTTTATTATCGGTAAGGATTTTATAAAAGATGATTCAGTCTGTTTAATACTTGGAGATAATATTTTTCATGGTGTTGGATTATCTAAATTACTCCAACAAGTTTCACTGAGAAAGAGCGAAGCTACTATATTCGGTTACCATGTTAACGATCCTGAACGTTTTGGTGTTGTAGAATTTGATGAAGGTATGAAAGTGAAATCTATCGAGGAAAAACCAACTGAACCTAAGAGTAATTACGCAATTACAGGACTTTACTACTATGATAATGAAGTGGTAAATATCGCTAGTAAATTAAAGCCTTCAGCAAGAGGCGAATTAGAAATTACTGATATAAATAAAGTATATCTTGAAAAAGGATTATTGAATGTTGAAATAATGGGGCGAGGTTATGCTTGGCTAGATACGGGTACTCATGAGTCCTTGTTAGAAGCTAGCACTTTTGTAGAAACCATTGAAAAACGACAAAATTTGAAAATTGCTTGCCTTGAGGAAGTTGCCTATAATATGGGATATATTAATAAAGAAAAAGTTATGTCCTTAGCAGAACCTTTGAAAAAAAATGAATATGGTCGATATTTAATGCGTATTGCTAATGAGAAAAGGAAGTATTAATTTTTAAGGAGTAAAAATATGAATATATTAGTTACTGGTGGTGCAGGATTTATAGGAAGTAATTTTATAAATCACATGCTTTCCACATACGAGGATTATAAAATTTATAACTTAGACTTACTGACGTATGCTGGAAATTTGGAAAATTTAAATAGAGTGAAAGACAAAGATAATTATCAATTTATAAAAGGTAATATAGTGAATGAAGAATTAGTAGATCATATTGTCAAAGAGCATAAAATTAATTGCATAGTGAATTTTGCTGCTGAGTCTCATGTTGATCGAAGTATCACTAATCCCAATATATTTGTAGAAACCAACGTAAATGGTACAATGAATTTATTAAATATTGCAAAAAAAAATAACATACAAAAGTATGTTCAAGTTTCTACTGATGAAGTTTATGGTTCACTAGGTAAAGAAGGTTTTTTTACTGAAAAATCTCCTCTAGCACCAAATAGCCCTTACTCTGCTAGCAAAGCTAGTGCGGACTTGTTAGTTTTATCTTATTATGAGACTTACGGAATGAATATCAATATAACACGATGTTCTAATAATTATGGGCCATACCATCATCCTGAAAAATTAATACCACTGATGGTTACTAACGGGATACAGAATAAAAAAATGCCTATCTATGGAGATGGTGAAAATATAAGAGATTGGCTCTACGTAGATGATCATTGCGAAGCGATTGATTTAGTTTTACACAAGGGTGTTAAAGGTGAAGTCTACAATATAGGTGGTAATAACGAAAGAACAAATAATGAGATAGTTGATATCATTATTAATGAATTAGGTGTTGCTGATAATCTTAAAGAATATGTTGCAGATCGTTTGGGTCATGATAGAAGGTATGCTATAGATCCATCAAAAATTGTAAATGAATTAGGGTGGAAACCGAAATTTAACTTTGATACTGGAATCATTAAGACTATAAAATGGTATGTAGATAATGAAAATTGGTGGAGATCACTTTAAAGTTTATTAAAGTGTGATTCTTAACTTAAGTATTTTACAAGGATGCTAATTATGTAAGGAGTCCTACCATGATAAAGCCTCTACAGTCACTAAGATTTATAGCAATATTTTTTGTATTTCTATCTCATCTTTTGTTTTTTGAAAATACAACATATGAGTATTTTTTTCTTCGCTTTCTATATGGAGGATATTGGGGAGTTACCTTTTTTTTAGTATTATCGGGGTTTGTAATGTCCTATAATTATCAAGAATCATTTAAAGATTTAAATAGAAAGAAGTACTTGGAATTTATCAAAAAAAGATTAATTAGGCTTTTTCCTATTCATATATTCACTTTTATTTTAGCAGTACCGTTCTATATTTTAGCGATTATAAATTATCCTATAAAATATTTTTTTAAAGCTTTGTTAAATATTTTATTAATACAAAGTCTTATACCAATAAGAGAAGTTTACTTTTCCTTTAATTCAGTTTCTTGGTATTTATCGTGTTGTTTTATATTGTATTTATTAACCCCATTATTGCTTTTTCTTTTGTCTAAAATTATGAAATCAAATAAATATTTGATAATTTACGGTTTCTTAATATATTTAATAGCTTTTTTAGCAGTTATAATATGGAAAGAACATAGACATTTCACATGGATTTTTTACATATCTCCTTTTTTTAGAATTTTTGATTTTAGTCTCGGTTTATTGTTAGGAATCTTTATAAAGGTAAATAAATTTGAGAAATCTAGAAAATATTATACTATTATAGAAATAAGTAGTGTAGTATTTTTTATAGCAATGTATTTGTGTTACCCATATATTAATAAAGCATATACTTATGGAGTTTATTATTTGCCTATAATGCTTTTAATAGTGGCGATTTTCAGTATAAATAGAGGGTACATTTCAAAATTGTTGGAAAATAAAAGACTAGTTGCACTAGGAGGGGTCAGCTTTGAGTTTTATGTTATTCATAAGTTGATTATCGACTATTTAGTATTTTCATCTCCAAATATCAATCCAATTTTGATTGCTTTAATTAGTTTTATAATGTCCATTCTGAGTGCTATTATCTTAAATAGAATTTTCAAAAATCAGATGTTCAACAAATTTATAAGATTTAATTAGTCGAATATATAAATTGTTAATTTCGTAAATTTCAAGTTTAAGTTAGTCACCTAGTTAAAAAAGATATCCTTACTTAATTGTTTAATTGGTTATTGGAAGAGGTTACTTGTCATCTGGTAAGCACTAACGTGCTTAAGCCACTTGGGATAATGAGTGCAATACCTTTGCAAAACAGTCATGTGGTGTTTTATAGCCAAGTATTTTCCGAGGATAGTCATTCATCCATTGTTGAATTCTCAAGTATTGTGTTTTGCTAAATTGACTGATGGCTTTTCCTTTTGGAATAAATCGACGAATAAATTTATGTTGATTCTCGCTAGTTCCTCTTTCCCACGAAGCATAAGGATGACTGAAGTACACATCAAGTGTCTCTTGAAGCGCCTCATGAAGACCAGCAAACTCAGATCCATTATCAGAGGTGATTGTCTTAAATACTTTAGAGAAAGTATCACCGGCGCTTTTTCGCAATTGACTGATTGTCTGATTAACAGACTCTTTTTCTTTACCCTTGAGTTTAAGGATGATTTCAAAGCGTGTTTGACGTTCAACTAACGTCAATAAAACCGAATCGGTTTTCACTTTATTCCCGACAACTGTATCGATTTCCCAGTGTCCAAAGTTCTGTCTATTATCAATTTCTAGAGGTCTTTATTCAACAGATTGTCCTAAAATCAGTTTGTTTGTTCCTCCTCTATAAGAAGTGTCTTTTGGTTTTCGTGATAGTTTTTCAAGTAGATCCATATTTTTGGTTCTCACGATACCTTTGTCAATCCATCCATAAAGAGTCGTTGTACAAGGAATAATAGAAGAGTCAAACAAGTCATGTGTTTTAGCAAAACCAATGACTACGTCCGGAGACCACTTTTCTAGTATCAGTTTATCATCTGCCCATTCAATAAATGCATACGTGTCAGCCTATTTTGGCCGACGGCCACAGTTCAATCGAAGCCTATCGCAAGCTGCTTGTCCGGTATCAGGATCGTAGCTAGTCGTATAGTAATCATAAACTTTGCCGTTTTGCTTTTGGCGTTTAAGTTGAGTGATGGTTCCACGATGGATTTCACTATTGATGGTTTGCGGGACAC
>NZ_JAGFVM010000033.1 GCF_017599325.1 Marinilactibacillus kalidii
ATTCCTTTAGACGGATAGCTAGAATGGTTGTATTGTTTCATGATTTTTACTCTGATTCTATTTAAAGATCGATTAATCAACTGGGTGATGTGAAAGCGATCAATAATGATTTTTGCATTTGGAAAAAGCTCTCTTATAAAGTACTCATAAGCTGCGTTCATATCAATCACGATGAGTTTTACCTGCTCTCTCACTTTTAGCGGATACTTTTGAAAGTGAAGTTTGAGATAAGCTTTTCTTCTATCAGGAAGGATATCGATCACCTCATGTGTATCGCCATCGGCGTAAATGAAGCTCATCGAACCTTTCACATTTTTGACTGATTTGAATTCATCGAAAAGCAAACAAGGCGGTAAAGATTGGAAGTCAGGGTAATAGACTTGGGCGAATGTGCTAATCACTCGCTTAACGGTGGAAGGTGATACCGTATGTTCTTCTGCTATATACTTCATAGAAAGATCTTCTCTTGATTGAAAGCCGATGTGTTGCTTTACTTTCTTAGAAATAAAACAATGTTCTTCGACTTCTGAGGAATGAGCAGAGAAGGTCTGTGTACAAGACTTACAATAGAAACGTTGTTTCTTTAGATAAAGGCGCGTTGGATACCCAGCCACCTTATTCCAGACCATTTTAGTTAGCTTGGTTCCGTACTTAATAATGTTATAATCGGCGTTTTTAACACCGCACTTAGGACAATAGCCTGGTGTATAAGTGATTGTCCCACTGACAATATTGGTTAAAGTTCCTTTTAGGGTTTGACGATCGATCTGAGTCAATGTGATCGATTCATCTTGGATATGAAGCAATTTTTTGATATCATTAGATTCAAGCAAGCGAGATTCCTCCTATAGATTTGGTGTGGTAACTATAGTCTATCAGAGAATCTCGCTTGTTTCATTTTACATAAAAATAGTGTTGGCGAATTCTCACCAACACCAAATATTATAGAACCCTATTTTTTATTTCTCACTTTTAATTTTGGCTAAGACAAATTTGATTTGATTGTAGGTAATCGTTTCTTCCAAGCTTTCTTTAATAGGCTTGAGAAATTCATCTCCTACTTCATCGATCGCTTCTCTTACTTCACGATCAACTATATCGGGAACAAGTTCGCTATAATTGACCTCTTTTTGTTCTTCGATGGCTTTACACAAGTGGTTAACCACTGTATTGGTCGAGATTCCTCTAATCTCAGAGATCGATTCGATCGTTTCCCCTTCATTGTAAAGTTTCAAAGTTTCTTTGACTGTATTCTTACTTGAAGACTTGGTTGGTTTCGTGACTTCCTTGACTGAAATATTTTGTTCTATTTGTTGCGCTGTATCAATGTCTTGTTCTGATACATGTGCTTTGATAATAGAAAGAAACTGCTCTCCGTATGCTTCTAATTTTGCCTCTCCGACACCGTTGGTTGCTAAAAAGGCTGTCTCTGTTTGCGGAAACTTGGCTGACATGTCGATCAAACTTCTGTCTGTGAAGACAACGAAAGGTGGTTTGCCAATTTCTTGGGCAATTGTTGTTCTCAACCCTCTAAGTTTTTCAAATAACTGTGCATCGTAGTTTTCAATATTCTCCATTGCTTTTGTTTTGTGCGTTGGTTCTTGTTTCAATTGTTTGCGAATCGCTAATGTGGTTTGTCCCTTTAACAATATGGACGTCTTGCTTGTGAACGCTAGTGTTGGATATTGGTCGCCTCCGACTTTCAAATAGTCTTCACTGAGCATGATTGAAATCATGTCTTTGATGTCACTATCTGTATAGTCTGACATGATGCCGTAGGTGCTTAAGTCGTCGAAATTCATCTGCTCGATGCGGCTGGTTTTCTTCCCTCTCAACACGTCTGTAATCAAACCCGTTCCGTACAATTGATTCATTCGATAAATACAGGATAAAATCTTTTGACATTCTACGGTGATATCTGTCGTGACGGTTTCTTCATCACAGTTCGTGCAGTAATGACATTCTTGCCAGTCAACTTCTTGATTAAAGTATTTTAAAATGCTTTTACGAAGACAATTGCCTGTTTTACAGTAGGTAATCATAGAATTCAGATTTTTCTTGGCGTGTGGTGAGTTTCCTTGTTCAATCAGCATAGTGTTTGTAATGATGTCTTGCGCTGAATAAAATAAGATTGCTTCCGCAGAAGCACCGTCTCGACCCGCACGTCCGGCTTCTTGGTAGTAGCTTTCCATATCGAGCGGCATATTGTAGTGGATCACTCGTCGAACATTCGACTTGTCGATCCCCATACCGAACGCATTTGTTGCTACCATTATCGGCTTATCATCATATAAGAATTGTTCTTGATTCGCTGCACGTGTTTCTGGTTCAATACCGGCATGGTAGTAAGTCACAGGGAAACCTTTTTTATTCAAGTTTTTATAAACAGTATCGACATTTTTCCGGGTATTACAATAGATGATACTCGATTCTTTTTTATCTAAAATTCGACTCAACTCATTTAATTTTTTATCCGGCTTGATGACTGAGAAGTAAAGATTCGGGCGGTCAAAACTTGCGATATGTTGAAAAGGTTGTTCTAAATCCAATTGTTGGATCATATCTTCTTGAACGATGTTCGTTGCCGTTGCTGTGAACGCTGCAAATGGTGGTCGATTGGTCAAAGCATTCATGATCTGTGGAATAGCTTGATAGCTTGGTCTGAAATCATGTCCCCACTGGGAAACACAGTGTGCTTCATCGACTGCAACCAAGTTCACGTTCATTTGTCTAACAGAATAAAGAAATTGATCATTACCCAGTCTTTCCGGAGAAACGTAAAGTAAGTCTAGTTCTCCCCTTATTGCTTCGTCTATAATCACTTGTTGTTCGAAATAAGACAGCTGACTGTTGATATAGGCGGCGCTCACACCCATTGTTTGTAAGGTATCTACTTGATCCTTCATCAAAGAGATCAAAGGAGAGATAACAAGCGTCACGCCCTCCATACAAATTGCTGGAATCTGATAGCAAAGCGACTTTCCGCCACCGGTCGGCATCACACCGAGTACGTCTCTTCCTTCCATAATGGCATCAATCAATTCTTGCTGCCCTGGGCGAAATGTTTCATATCCATAATAGTGTTTTAATGTTTTAAAGATGGTTTCCATACTGCCTCCAAGATACTTGTGATTCTATAAAAAGATTTCGTCTTTACTCTTTTTCTGCTTCACAATTGTAACATAATTGGCTTCCTTTTTTTTACAATTCACTATTAAACGGTCTATTACTTTACTGTTCTTTTTCTTGATTTTCCATTTTTTTACTTCTTGCCCAAGAATAGCCACCTTCATAGGCTTTAACTTGTTGATGCTCTATCCAATAAATCTTTTTAAAGAGTTTATCTAAAAAGTAACGGTCATGAGAAACGGCTAAAATCGTTCCTTGGAAATTTTCTAAGGTTTCTTCCACTAGTTCTCTTGATTCAATATCTAAGTGGTTCGTTGGTTCATCTAAAACGAGAAAATTAATATTTTCAAGCATCAGCTGTGCCAATCTTAAGCGCATTTTTTCTCCGCCGCTTAATCCAGAAATGGGTTTGAATACGTCTTGACCGTAGAACATAAAATTAGCCAAATGATGTCTAGCTTGTCCTTCTTCTATTTGCAGTGGTTCCCTAAAGACATCGATCAATCGTTCATCGCTTTTATCAATAAATAGGTGTTGTGAAAGATACCCCACTTTTAGATTTTCGCCCATTTTAACTTCACCTGAATCAGGTGTTTCTTTACCTAGCAATAATTTTAAGAGTGTTGACTTTCCTGCCCCATTATTTCCAATTAAACCAATTTTTTCTCCAAAGCGAATATGCACAGCTGCATCGTTGATAATGAGCCGTTCACCGTAGCTTTTGGAAACTCCTTTGGTCTTCACAACATCTTTCCCACTTCGTTTCGACGCGTTGATTTCTAAATTCATTTGCTTATGATGAATGGGTTTCTTCACTTTTTCCATTCTTTCAATCATTCTTTCCATGTGTCTCGCTTTTTTATGCAGACCAGGATTAGGTGGCACTGCACGGTTAGCCCATTCTCTTAAGACTTTTGCTCTCTCTTTCATTTTCTTGATTTTACGTTGTTGCTCTTCGTATACCTGAAATTCTTTGATGATCTTTTCTTCTTTTTCTTTTACATATTCTGAAAAGTTTGAGTGATAAATCGTGTATTCACCATCTTCAATGTCGATCACTTTCTGAACTGCTTTATCTAAAAAATAGCGGTCATGAGAAATGATGACGACTGCTCCAGTATAGTTGGAGATAAATTGTTCCAACCATTCAATTGCTGCAAAGTCGAGATGATTTGTTGGCTCATCCAGCAACAGTAGATCAGGATTTCTCAATAACGTCATGGCTAATCCAACCTTTGTTTGTTCCCCACCACTTAGTTGTTCAAATGTTGCATCCATCAAGTGCGCGATGTTCAATCCTTGCGCCACTTGATCCATACTTGAATCGATCTCATAGCCACCATCTTGTAGGTACTGTTCTTGGATTTTTCCATATTGATTCATCAATTGTTCAAGCTGATGTTGATTCGTATCTTGGCTCATGGCTATTTCTAAGCGTGCCATTTCTGTTTCTTTTTCTGTCAGCTCTGCAAAAACGGTACGAAGCACATCTTTAACAAGTAAATCATCTGAATATGATGGCATTTGTTCAAGATAACCAATCGAACAGCCCTTTTTCCAGTAAATACTACCGCTACTTGGTGTTTCGCTATTTGCGAGTAGTTTCATGAGGGTCGTTTTCCCGCTTCCATTTCTACCAACTAATCCGATTCTTTCTCCTTGTTTCACTTCAAAAGTAACAGACTCAAAAATGGTTGTTCCTGCGTATTGCTGAGACACTTCGTTTACATTACATATCATCATTTTTACAAGCTCCTTTTTGTCTTACACCCTATTCCCTAGACAAAATTGAAGCATACAAAAATAGCCATAGAAAAGAGTCCTCTCCTAAGGCTATTTTTTAACAAAATCGAAAATGTCTTAGCACTTTCTAATTCGTTTATAAATGGTAGGGGTAAGCTGTTTTTCTGCAAATTTTCTATTCAATTACTAAAAATGGACAGACTAGTCCAATTCTGTAATCACAATAGAAAATTCAGCACGGCATATATATAAATATAATTCTTCTTTTCCGTGCTTTTTCGCAGTTAAAAACATCTAACCTCCACCTCCGTTCGTTTAAGATACTTCTATTCTATACTTTTTTATTTCTAAAAACAATCTCTATTATAAACAAAAAACGCCACGCTATGAACGTGACGTCTTTATTCCTGTGTATTTATTTCTCTAATTCACCAGTCAACTCGATAATGCGGTCTACTGATTCGTCTAGATATTTGATTGTATCTGATAATGGACGATCTGTTGTGATATCAACCCCTGCTACTAGGGTTGCTTCAGCGGGTACTTTTTGTCCGCCTAATGCTAGGAATGCTAACCAACCATCTACTTTTTCTTCACCACTCTTGATTTTAAGGAAAGCCTGTGTCGCAATCGTTAAACCTGCAGAGTAAGTGTAAGGATATAAGCCCATGTAGTAGTGGATTTGACGCATCCATGTTAATTCAGCGCCGACTTCAAGTTCCACAGAATCTCCCCAGAACTGTTCGAGTACAATAAGTTTCAGTTCGCTCAATTTCTTGGCATCAAAACTCTTACCTGCATCGATCAATTTATAGACTTCACGTTGATAAGCCGCTTCAAGTAAGTGTGTAACAAAATTATGGAAATAGGTACGAGAAATCATTTTAGATAAAATCGAACGTTCCATACGTGGATCATCTGTTTTGTTTTTCAAGTAATCTGTTAAGAGTAATTCGTTGAATGTTGAAGGCCCCTCAATCAAGTAAAGAGAAGGACGTGCACTCGTTAATGGATTATTTTCATTTGATAACACGCCTTGTCCAGCATGTCCTAATTCATGGAATAAGGTATAGGCATCTGTCAATTGCCCTGTCCAAGTCACCATGACATAAGGATGTTTGCCATAAGTGGTTGAGCAGAATGCCCCTGAACGTTTACCGATATTTTGTGCAAAGTCAGTCCAGCGTTCTGGATATGAGCGCATAATCATCTGCACATATTCATCTCCAAGTGGCGCTAACGCTTCTTGAACAAGATCTTTAGACTCTTCAATCGTGACTGGCATCGTGTATTCAGGATCGAGATCTACTTTAAGATCCGCATAAGTCATTTTTTCTAATCCATGAACGTCTTTTAAATGAGTAATAAATTTGCGCATAACCGGTGCGAAATCATTCATGATCATGTCGATCTGACGGTGGTACATTTCTTGATCAACTTCTTGGCTCTCTAATAAGTAGTCAAAGATTGAGTCATAGCCACGCATTGTCGCCAACGTTTTTTCACTTTGTAGGTGTGTGTAGTAAGCTGTTGCGACAACGTTTTGATATTGTGCTAGAACTTGGTTGAACTTGTCGTAAGCTGCACGACGGATTTTTGGGTTTTCATGATACATGTAAACTTCTTCGTATAAAACAAAACTTAATTCATATTCTTCGCCATCTACTTCGAATGTACCGTAATCTGCATCAGCTGAACGAGCTTGTTCAAAGATTTCTGATGGTGCTTCAAAGACAGGTTCTAGTTGGGCTAAGGCTTTTTCAACTTCAGGTGCCAGTTTTGCTTTTTTATCCGCTTTGACTCCTCTGATAAACGGTCCGAATTGTGCTTCTTTTTCCACAACTTCATTTAAAGTCGCTTCATCAACTTCTTGTATTTGAGAGTTAAAGAAACTGATTGCTGCGCCAAAATTAGCAAGCACGTTGGATACATGACGAGATTGTTGTTGTGCTTCGCTATCTGAGATGTCGACAGATACAGGTAACATAGCGTATTGTCCCAAATGAGACGCTTTCGCCATCAAGTTTTCAAATTCTTCGATTGCCGCGATCAGCGTGTCAACATTTTCTAACTTGCCATCATATTGATCTGCGAAGGCTTGTACTTCCTTTGGTAGTGCTTCTGCTGCTGCTTCAAAATCGGCTTGCGTTTCGAAGATGGCAGATAAGTCCCATGTTAGTTCTTCAGGTATTTGCGTACGTGGTTTCAATTGTTCAGCCATTCTGTTCTCCCCTTTGATGATATGTAGTGAATAGATTTTTGGTTATATTAATATAACCTTAAAAAAGCTGATATATCCACTACTGACAGCGGTATTTCCCCTGAAAATCAGTAGAAATCACTATTTTCTCATTAATCTATTTCCTATTTCTGATAATTATATCATTCTTTTTAACTTTTGTAAGTCCTTTTTTATGATTTTAGAAATTGTTTATTTTTTTTTCGTTTCAATAATTTTATATTACTCAAAGTTATAAAAAACGAAAATCCAGAGGTATGCTACTTCAGCAACAGTTTTCCCTCTGGATCATCGCTTTATTTTAACTGTTCTTTCAGTCTAATGATTTGTTTTTTAACAGCTTCAGGCGCGGGTCCGCCTTCAATCATTCGCTTCATCACGCACTGGTCCAAATCAATGGCTTCGTAGATATCTATTTCGAAGCTCGGATGCAAGGACTGATAGGTTTCTAAAGAAACTTCCTCTAATGTTATCCCTTCTTCAACGCATGTTTTAACAAGAGAGCCAATAACTTCGTATGCTTCTCGGAAAGGAACCCCTTTTTTAGTGAGATAATCTGCGCAATCGGTCGCATTGATAAACCCTTTAGAAGCGGCTTGACGCATCCGCTCTTTTTTCACTGTCATTGTTTGGATCATCGGCGTCATGGCTGACAATGCGATCGTAACCGTGCGGACGCTATCAAATAATGCTTCTTTATCTTCTTGCATATCTTTATTGTAGGCTAGTGGGATTCCTTTCATCATGGTGAGTAAGGTTTGTAGATTTCCGTACACTCTCCCTGTCTTGCCACGGACAAGTTCTGCAACATCCGGATTTTTCTTTTGCGGCATGATGGATGAGCCCGTTGCAAACGCATCTGCGAGTTCCACAAATTGAAATTCCTGTGTGCACCACAGAATCGTTTCTTCTGAGAGTCTGGAAAGATGCATCATGACCATACTTAATGCATAAGTCGCATCCATCACAAAATCTCGGTCAGAAACACCATCCAAGCTATTAGCAGTCACCGCTTTAAATCCTAACTGTTCCGCTACGAATTGGCGATCCAGTGGATAGGTTGTTCCCGCTAACGCACCATTGCCAAGCGGCATGACGTCTGTATGTTCGATTACTTCGTTTAACCTTTTGATATCTCTAGCAATCATTTGACCATAAGCTAATAGGTGGTGAGCAAAGGTAACCGGCTGTGCAATCTGTAAGTGTGTATAGCCTGGCATGATCGTATGCAGGTGTTGTTCAGCTTGTTCGATGATCACTTCTTCAAATTGGTGCAGTTGTGCTTTGATTTCGCTCATTTGGTTTTTTACGTAGAGTCTGAGGTCGAGGGCGACTTGGTCATTTCGGCTTCTTCCAGTGTGCAGTCTTTTCCCTGCTTCACCGATTCGGTTCGTGAGGGTTGACTCGATGAACATATGAATATCTTCTGCTTGTACGTCAAAGGAAAGTTGTCCACTTTTTATCTCTTCAAGGATCGTGGTTAAACCCTCTACGATTCCTTGTGTATCTTCGTTTGAAATAATCCCTTGTTTTCCAAGCATTTTTGCATGGGCGATACTTCCAGCAATATCTTCTTGATACAGAATATGATCAAAACTGATAGAGGAATTGAAAACATCTACTTCGTATGCGCTCTTCTCGCTGAAGCGACCCTTCCAAACTTTTTTACCATCAACTGGCATAGGCTGGCACTCCCATCAAATGTAGCAATACAGCTTTTTGAACATGCAAACGGTTTTCGGCTTCTTCAAAAATATGATGTGCGTGCTGCTCAAATACGGTTTCTGTGATTTCTTCTTCTTTATGTGCGGGCAGACAGTGCTGAACCATCACTTCGCTACTCGCTACTGCTAGTAACGCTTGGTTAACTTGATAGGTATTCTGAAAAATGGCTTTTCTTGAAGCGGCTTCTGCTTCATCACCCATACTTGCCCATACATCTGTAAATACAACATCCGCATCTTTTACGGCTTCATAAGGATCTTCTGTCAGCAAGAAATCTGGATGATCTCCATATGTTTCAAGCATTGCTTGATTGGGTTGAAACTCTTTTGGAGAAGCGATCGCTATTTGAGCGCCAACTAGTAAGGATCCGACGATCAGTGAATTGGCCATATTATTCCCGTCTCCGACAAAAGCAAATTTCAGTCCGCTTAACGTTCCTTTTACTTCTTGTATCGTCATAAAATCTGCCAGAATTTGACAAGGATGATATAAATCGGTCAAGCCATTGATAACAGGGATCGTGCCATATTCAGCTAGCCCTTCAACATCTTCTTGATCAAAGGTACGAATCATAATGCCGTCCAAATAGCGTGATAAAACACGCGCAGTATCTTCGATAGATTCTCCACGACCCATTTGAAGATCATTTGCGCTCAAGTAAAGTGGGTGCCCGCCTAATTGGTTCATCCCGACTTCAAAAGATACCCGTGTCCGTGTAGAAGCTTTTTGAAAAATCATCCCCAAAGTCTTCCCTTTTAAGTAAGGTGTTTCAATTCCTGCTTTCAGTTTCTTTTTCAAGTCATGACCTGTTTCAAGAATCGCCAATAGCTCTTCTTTCTTCAAATCTGATAATTTCAGTAAATGTTCCATCAACTAACGCCTACTTTCGTGTTCATAATGTGGTTGATACAGGAGACAGCTTCTTCAATCGCTTGTTCATCTATGATAAGTGGCGGCAATAGTCGTAATTTTTCCTTGGCAGTCAAAAACAATATACCCGCATCTTTTGCTTGTTCTACAACTTCTTTGGCTGTATACGAATCAAAGGTGACCCCAATCATCAAACCTAATCCAGAAACGGATTGAACGCCTTCGACTGCTAGCAATTGTGCTTTCAGTTGGTCACCCTTTTTCGTGACTTGATCTAAAAATTCGTCTGTCAGTGTATCCAAAACGACATTGGCACCAGCGGATACTACAGGGTTTCCACCAAATGTCGAACCGTGATCACCGGGTTCTAGCACGTCTTTTACCTTTTCTCCTAGTAATGCAGCACCTATTGGGAGACCATTTCCCAGCCCTTTGGCACTTGTTACGATATCCGGCTTCAAATTATAATGTTCATAAGCATATAACTTCCCTGTCCGACCGATACCCGTCTGTACTTCATCAATAATTAGTAAGCAATCATGTTGTATAGAAGCAGTGGATACCGCTTCGATAAATTCTGTTTCTAGCGGGATTACGCCACCTTCCCCTTGAACCATTTCGATCATGATGGCACAAACAGTATCATCCACTTTATCAAGCAAGTCGGCTATATCATTCGTTTGAACATAATCAAAGCCTTTTGTAAAAGGATCAAAATATTTGTGGAAAACATCTTGTCCTGTCGCTGATAAAGTCGTTACGGTACGGCCATGGAATGAATTGTTTAAGGTCAATATCTTATGCTTATCCGGATGCTTTTGATGACCATATTTTCTAGCTACTTTGATAGCCACTTCATTGGCTTCTGCACCGGAGTTCACGAACAGTACATTTGCCATGCCTGTTCTGGTACAGAGCTTTTGCGCAAGTTGCGCACTCGGATGTGTATAATAAAGATTTGAAATATGTTGAAGCTGACTCAACTGATTTTGTGTAGCCGCTACCCACTCTGGGTGTTGGTAACCTAGCGAATTGACACCGATTCCCGCTGTAAAGTCCAAGTAGCGTTTACCTGTATCGTCAAACACAACATATCCTTCACCTTTTTCTATTGTAATCTCCGTACGTGAATAAGTGGGTGCCACATACGCTTTTGTCCATTTTATACTTTCCATCAAATTCTCCCCTTCCTTTTTTTATCAGCTACTCGTTTCTTCTTTATAAAATAACGTTCCGATGCCACTATCTGTTAAAAACTCAACGATTAAGGCATGTGGGATACGCCCATCTAAAATGACGGCTTGTCGGACTTTATCTCTGACGGCCTCCACACAACAGTGTACTTTGGGAATCATTCCACCACTAATGATCTGTTGGTCATTTAACGCAGCTACGTGATCAATGTTGATTTGTCTGATCAATGTTTGTGGGTCTGATGGGTCTTTCATTACCCCAGCCACATCTGACATCAAGACAAAGTTGTCGGCGCCGAGTGCTTGTGCAAGACCACTGGCCATTTCATCTCCATTGATGTTACAAGTTTCTCCATTCTCATCCATACAGATACAGGCGATCACAGGTATGTATCCATTTCCTACTAGGTCCTCAATCACTTGTGTGTTAACGGTTTTCACCTCACCTACAGCGCCTAGTTGTTCTGGATCTTTCAAAGTCGCTGTGACCATGCCGCCATCAATCCCACTGATGCCCATCGCTTTTCCACCTAACTGCTGGATCATACGTGTTAAATCTTTATTGATTTTTCCCGCTAAGACCATTTGGGCAATTTCCATCGTTTCTGCATCAGTTTTTCTTAATCCATTAACAAATGTGCTTTCTACCTCGGCTTTATCGAGCCACTGATTGATTGCAGGGCCGCCTCCATGAACAATCACAACGTTGATGCCCACTTTAGCCAACAATAGGATATCGCACAATACAGCGCGCTTTAGTGATTCATCTTGCATCGCAGAACCGCCATATTTAATCACGACCATTTTTTGATCGTATTTTTGAATATACGGTAGTGCACTGGTTAGTATCTCAGCAATTTTATAAGAATCGTACGCTTCAGGTTCTGTAGGCACTGTTGATTTTGATGTAATCATTCGTCAAGTCACACCCCCAAGCTGTCGCTTTTTCTTGTCCTTGATAAAGGTAAATATCGATACTTAGTTGATCTGTTCCCAAAATCTCAAAAGCTTTTTCTTCATCAAAAGCCACGATTGAACCGGCTTCGCAGACACAAATCGTCTGGTGATTGTTTGCTCTTAAGTAGATGTCGAGTGACTGCTGATCGAATGATGCTTCACTATAACCGATGGCACAAAGTAACCGTCCAACATTGGCATCTCTTCCATAAACGGCTGTTTTGACCAAGCTACTTCCAATCACCTCTTTGGCAATTAACCGTGCATCTGCTAGCGTATGAGCATCCATCACATTACAAGTAATGAGTGTACTGGCACCTTCTCCATCCTCAGCAATGGCGATCGCTAGCTCTTTACAGACTTGATGCAATGCTTCTTTGAATAGCGGGAAATCAGGATGTGCTTGTGAATCGATCAGTGAATTACCTGCTTGTCCGTTCGCTAATACCGTTACCATATCGTTTGTTGAGGTATCTCCATCCACGCTGATCATATTAAACGTATCATCGACCGCTGATTTCAAGGCAAGCGATAGAACCTCAGCGTCAATCGCAACATCTGTCGTAATAAAACCGAGCATCGTCGCCATATTTGGATGAATCATCCCACTTCCCTTAGACATTCCGCCTATTTTGACTACACTTTCTTTCAAGTTAATGGCTACTGCACTTTCTTTAATCGTCGTATCTGTTGTCAAAATCGCTTCAGCCGCTGCTTCGTCGCCAGCTACGGTTAATTCATCGACCAATACGGGTATGCCATATTTGAATGGTTCTATAGCCAGTGGCTGACCAATTACCCCTGTAGAAGCCACTAGTACGTCATCGACTGATATAGCTAACGATTCAGCAAGTAAGGCACAAACTTCTTCAGCAATTTCGATACCATTTGCATTACACGTATTTGCATTTCCACTATTACAAATAATCGCTTGTGCTTGTCCATTTTCACTGTGCTGTTGCGTCACGATAAGCGGTGCACCTTTGACTTTGTTTTGTGTATAAACACTTGCCGTTGTGCACAACTTTTCACTATAAATGAGCGATAGATCTTTACGCTTATATTTAAATCCCGCATGCACACCCGCTGCCATAAACCCTTTAGGTGCACAAACATTTCCTTCGATCCATTCCAATGATTGTGTTGCTTTCGTTTTTATATTTGTCAGCATGTTTTTTCACCTCAAAACGATGGGGCTACCATCGAAAGTCCTTCTGTCTCTAAAAATCCATTCATCAAATTGAAATTTTGTACCGCCTGTCCTGCTGCACCTTTTTGCATATTATCGATTACACTCACGATGATCAGTCGGTTTGTCCGCTGATCTACTGTAAGACCGATGTGACATTGATTGGAATGCGTTACGTGACTGATATCTGGAAGGTTTCCTGCTTTCAAGACCGTGACAAATGGCTCTGCTTGATAAGCTGCTTCATAAATTTCATGAATCTCTTCTGCCGTTACCCCTTCTTTGATATCCACATAGATTGTGGATAAAATTCCTCGATTGACTGGTAAAAGATGAGGAACGAACGAGCAGTTGATGTTTCCGCCGCCCATTTTCTCAATCGTCTCTTCGATTTCAGGTGTATGCCGGTGACTTCCTACTTTGTAGGCATTAAACCCTTCGTTTTTTATAGGAAAATGGGTGCCTTCTGATAACGTTTTGCCCGCCCCTGTTACCCCTGATTTTGCATCGATGATCAATTTTTCAGGATCAATCAAACCCGCTTTTATAGCTGGGTAAAGGCCTAATAAGATACTCGTTGGATAACAACCAGGATTAGCAATCAGTTGTGCTTTTATAATTTGTTCTCGGTTAAGTTCCGGTAATCCATATACTGCTGATTCCCTTAATTCGGGATAGGCAACTTGGACGTCGTACCATTCTGTATAAGCTTCTAAATCTTTCAATCGAAAGTCGGCTCCGATATCAATGACCTTTTTCCCCAACTCGATACACTGTTTAACGAGGGCTTCGCTCTTTCCATGTGGTAGGCAGAGAAATACTACGTCAGATTGCGAAATAACCGTTTCGTTATCTGAAAACTTCTGATCTAATGGTCCGTTAAAGGCTGGGAAGATGGTTGATAACGACTCTCCGATGTGATTGACGGATGAAACCCCCATTAACTGGACATTAGGATGATGCAATAATAGCTTGGTTAGTTCAGCCCCCACAAACCCGCTCGCCCCAATAACACCTACTTTAACTTTACTCATAGCTTGATTCCTTCCTGAGTACCGTCCATTTGCTTCTGCGCTTCTTTGGCAAATTGGGTTTTTTGTTTCATTTCAGCTTGAATCACACTAGATAAGCTATATAGATTAATAAAGCCTGCTGCATCGCCTTGATTGTATACATCATCTTCATCAAACGTTGCAAATGCTTCAGAATACAGACTATATGGCGAAGTGACACTAGAAACTACCATGTTCCCTTTGTACAGTTTCAACTCAACTGTTCCTGTAACGGTTTTTTGCGTTTCATCGATAAAGGCATCCATCGCTTGTTTGAGTGGTGTGAAAAACTGACCATTATAAACTAAATTGGCATATTGTTGTGCTAAAGTTTGTTTATACTGAAGTGTTTCTTTATCAAGGGTGATCATTTCTAATTGTTCATGCGCAAAGTAGAGTAGCGTTCCTCCTGGTGTTTCATAAACACCACGGCTCTTCATTCCTACAAGACGATTTTCGATCATATCCAGTATGCCTATCGCATGTTGTCCTCCGATTGTATTTAACGTCTTAATCAGCGTTACGCCGTCTGTCTCTTTCCCATCGATAGCCACCGGGATACCTTTTTCAAATGAAATACTGACATAAGCAGGTTTATCTGGTGCTTGTTCTGGCGTGACACTCATTTCAAGAATCTGATCGTATTTAGGTTCATTCATTGGGTTTTCAAGGTCTAAGCCTTCATGAGACAAGTGCCAGAGATTTTTGTCTTTTGAATAGTTTGTTTCACGAGAGATTTTCAAAGGAATTTGATTCGTTTCTGCATAATCAATCGCTTCTTCACGAGAAGTAATGTCCCATGTTCTCCATGGTGCAATGATATCCAACTCCGGAGCGAGTGCTTTGATCCCCATTTCGAAACGAACCTGATCGTTTCCTTTTCCTGTACAACCATGACAGATAGCATCTGCACCTTCTTGTTTTGCGATATCGACCAAAGCTTTGGCGATGATTGGACGAGCGGTCGCTGTCCCTAATAAGTATTTGTTTTCATAAATGGCGCCAGCTTTCAATGTTGGAAAGATTGAATCATAGACAAATGCCTCTTCTACTTCGGCTAAGTAAAATTTAGAAGCACCCGTTTTTAAAGCTTTTTCTTCAAGCCCTTCCAATTCATCTTCTTGGCCTACATTTGCTGTAACAGCAATGATCTCACAATGATAGTGTGCTTTTAACCAGTGAATGATCACTGAAGTATCCAGTCCTCCAGAGTAAGCTAATACGATTTTATTATAGGTTTTATTTGTCATGATTTCGTCTCCTTTTTCTGCTTTATCTTATTTTGGGTAATAAAAAAAACCGTCTACTGTTTTTACACAGAGACGATTTATCATCGCGGTACCACTCTACTTGCAGACGATTATAAAGCAATTGTTTCTCTTTTGTCTGCCACCTCAGTGCAATAACGCTGCAAAACGGCTGGTTCTTCTAATCGTTTATTGGTTTTTAGATTAGTTGAAACAGCATCTTCCAAGTGCGGTTCAGTGAAGTATTCATGCCGACCTTCCACTCTGTGTCGACTCGCTGATTGCCGTTAGGCATTGATGAATCTCCTCCACTTACTCTCTTGTTCGTTGATGTTAAACCGTAGTCTACACGAGCAAAAATTAGAAGTCAACCTTTTTATTCTTTTTTATGAATAAAAACCATCATTTTATGTAATTAAAATCTATATGTTAAATATTTATACATATATTCAATTTAACAGTTCTATTTTCATATTATTTTATAACAATAAAAAAAGGCACGCCATCGCTCTCTCAAGCGCTATCGTGCCTTTCTACTTCATTTCATTTTATAACTGACTTTCAATAACCTTTTGTATAATCGACCACATTGATGGGTAAAGATTCTCCTTTAACAAAGGCTTCTAGATTTTTCTCAAATATGGGGAAAAGGTGGCGATCATAATTTTCTATATGTCCTGAAATGTGCGGAGTGATCAGTACATCATCACGTTTCCATAATGGATGATCCTCTGGAAGCGGTTCTTCATGTAAAACGTCAAGACCGGCGTATGCCAACTTACCATCCTCAAGCGCATCTATCAAGTCATCTGTCACGACTGATCCACCTCTTCCGACATTGATGAAAATCGACTGGTTTTTCATTTTACTGAATTGTTCTTTGTCAAAAAAGTTTTCCGTTTCGTCTGTCAGCGGTAGGATATTGACGACGACATCCGCTTGACCAATAACTTCTGACAGTTCATCTTGGGTATGTTGCACATCCATATGTTCAGCTTTTTCACCACTACGATTGATACCAATAGTTTTCATATCAAATGCTTTTGCGAGTTTTCCAACTTGCTTACCAATTGCGCCAGTTCCTACAATAAGAATGGTTTTCTCTTCTAATTCGATGAGTGTATCCAACTCTGACCATTTTGCATCCATTTGTGCTTTGACAGAATGGCCGATTCCTCTTGTATAATTTAAAATCATTGCCATCGTTGATTCTGCGATACCTTTTGCATGAATCCCGCTTGAGTTGGTCAACACGATTTCTTGATTTTCCAGTGACTCTAAATCCAAGTAATCGATTCCGGCAGAAGCTGTCTGAATCCATTTGATTTGATTCTGTTTATTTTCCAGCAATTCAGTGCCTTTGTCTTTATTCCAACTATATAAGACTTCGATATTCTCTATAGCATCCGCATCCTCTATTGAACGAATGGCCTTATAGTCTGGTGCAAGTTCCTCAATTCTTTTCTGCTGTTCAGATTCTAGTTCTCTAAAGGCTAAAATATATTTCGACATCTCTTCCACTCCTTTTTTCTATTATGACATAGGGTGGTCTAAATTTCTAATATTCAGTCATACATTAGAAAATGACAATCAAAAACCACCGACGAATAAACGTATCGGTGGTTTAGTGTTTAACGATTTAATTTACAGCTTCATAATTCCCTGAGACAGAATTCAGTTTTTGGATCGTGTCGTCTTCAAGATTGTAACGGTACATGCCAATTAAATTAGACCATTCCGCACCATCTTGTTCCATAGATTCTCTTACTTCGATCGTTACCCACTGTTCGTCTGTTTTGTTGACAAAATACGAATAGTCTTCATTTGTCAGTTGTTGACTTTGAATCAATTGTGTAAAGGCGTAATCTTCTGCTTCTTCGTCTGTCGCGAATGTTTTACCCGGTTCAGGTTTTGTCGTCTCTTCGCTAGTTGTCTCTGAGTCAGCAGTGGTTTCTGGTGTTTTCGTTTCTTGCTCAGCTAACCAATTTTCTAGGTCATCATCTGATGCTTCTTTAATAGACTGACCTTTGTCAGCTAAGTATTTATCTGCGAGCACAGCCGAACTACGTTCCGTCTGAAATCCTGCTTTATCAGAAGATACCCCGGCAACTTGTCTTGCTTGTTCTGCTTGCGCTACGGTTACTTCTTTCTGTAATGATTCGGCATCCGTTTTGATCGAAGGATAATCAGAAAGATCTTCATTTAAAAGGACAGAAAGCGTTCCTGCGGCTTCATCAAGTTGGTCAGCATCATATTGTGCTTGTGCCTGATCTAGTTCAGCCTGATAGGTTGCTTCTTGATCTACTGTTGTATCCGTCGTTTCGTTACTTTCAGTTGTATCGGTTGTATCTGAATCTGCTTGATTGGTTGCTTCTTGTTCCGTTTCAGGTGATACGTTCGTTTCTTCTGTATCATTGCTGCAAGCTGCTAATGTAGCGCCTACGGTTAAAATCGTGATGAGTTTCGGCCAATTTTTCATTTGAGGTAACCTCCTTCATTTGTTTTAGTATACTGTATCTTTTTAAAGAATACTATAATGTGCTTAAATCTCGTGATAAGCAGCATAAATGTCTCTTTTAGGTTGACTCCGGCGTTGAGAAACTTCTTTGATCGCTTGTTTACTACTCATCTCTTCAGTATCCATCACCTGTTCAACATGCTCTTTTATTGTCCAGTTTTGCCATTCTGCTGTTTCATTCTCAGAAACAGGATTGGCATTGCCTTCAAGAATCACACAAAATTCTCCACGAATTTGCTCGTTTTGAGCCCACTCTGATACTTCTGATATTGTCCCTCTAATAAATTCTTCATACCGTTTCGTCAATTCTCTGGCGAGGACGATCTTCCGTTCAGGACCCATCACTTTTTCGATTTGATCAAGCAATGCTTTTAATCGATGTGGTGATTCATAAAAAATGATCGTTTCTTGACGTTTGTTCAAAGTTTCGAGTTCCGCATTCAAGTCTTTTTTCTTGCGCGGCAAGAAGCCATGAAAATAAAACGGTTGTGGACTGATTCCTGATGCAATCAATGCGGGTAGCGCTGCGTTCGCACCGGGTAAAGGTACAACAGTAATCCCCGCTTCGATAGCTGCTTTGACTAAGTCTACACCAGGATCACTGATGGACGGCATACCGGCATCACTCACTTGTGCAATCGTTTCTCCAGATAGTAATTTTTCAACGAGAAAAGGGGTACGTTCTTTTGAATTGTGTTCGTGAAAGCTGATTTGACTCGTTTGGATCTCAAAGTGATTCAATAATTTTTGCGTATTTCTAGTGTCTTCAGCTGCTATTCTATCGGCTTCTTTGAGTAGGCGAATAGCGCGAAAGGTCATGTCTTCTAGGTTACCAATCGGTGTAGGGACAAGATATAAAATCCCTTGTGTTGTTGCTTCAAAGCTCTTTTGCGTCTGCATGAGCCACTTCCTTTCTCTCTTTGAGGATATACTGTTTCTGCTGATGGAAGGGAAGTTGGACGCCATTATCGATCAAATAGCGTTCTTTCCTTTTTCTTGTTTGCTTTTTAAAAGCGGCCTCTGCTTTGGTTGCGGCACTTCTAGTCGAATACGCTTCTGCATAGATCATTCTCAAGGGTCTACGATAAGTGGGTTTGGTATATTTCGCACCCGTTCCTGAATTATGTTCTTTTAATCTACGTTCCAAATCAGTTGTGTAACCACCATAAAAAGAGCCATCTTTACAATGCAGCACATAAAAATAGCTATCCTTCGTTTTCTTCTGGTCCATAAATCATCCTTCTCACTTCAGGCAAATAGTGGTCTTGCTCATCAAAAACAACCAGTGGTGGAAGAACGGTAAAACCAGATTCTTTCCCGTTTTTGATCCCTTCAATCAATACCATATTCGCTTCCTTTGTTGCTTTTGGATAGACAAACCGCACTCTTTTAGGCGCTAAATTAACTTTTCGCATGGCATCCAAGATCTCAAGCAATCGATCTGGTCGGTGAACAAAATAAGCTTTTCCTTTTGTTTTCAATAAAAAAGCCGTTGCTTTCATCAAGGCTTCTAAGTCTAAGTGGATTTCGTGTCTAGCAATTGCTAAATGTGTATTCGGATTCTTCAGGCTATCTTCTGTTACTTTAAAGTAAGGCGGATTGCAAGTCACTACGTCAACTGAGTCATGTTGAATGAGTTCTTTGACCGCTTTGACGTCGGCTTGTATCATTTCTACTTGGTCCAATAAGCCATTCCCTTGAACACTTCTTTTAGCCATATCTACTAATCTTTCTTGGATTTCTATGCCCTTTACCGGGCTAGCTGTTTGCTGGCTCAACATAAGCGCTACCGCACCGTTGCCGGAACAAAGATCGACGATCTTTGCGCGAGCATGTTTGGGAACTTGCGCAAATGCTCCTAGTAGAACGGCATCCAGTGAAAATGAAAATACAGAAGGGCTCTGTATGATCTCAATACCGTATTGCATCAACTGATCGATTCGTTCATCGTTTTTGAGTAATTCTTTCAATCGCTAGCTTCCTTCTTTTTACGTTTCTTACAGTATACCAAATTTTCCTTATGAACATTACCCCTGAATCAACAAAAGCTATACCCAATACGGGCATAGCTTCTGAAAAAACACGGATAAGGGTTCTATCATCAATTCATTGTTAGTCCACTATCTACAACAATATTTTGTCCAGTCACACCTCTTGAAGCTTCCGTGCCTAAAAATAAAACCACTTCTGCTACATCTGCTGGTGTCGTCACGCGATTCAGTGCAGAACTAGCTGCAATCATATCAAATACTTCTGGTGTGGTCACTGCGCTAGCATCTGTCTTTTCTAGTAAACCACCTGAGACCATGTTGACTGTGATTTGGTCTGCACCTAATTCTTTCGCCATATTTCTAGTAAATCCAATCAATGCTGCTTTGGCTGTCGTGTATTGGTGATAAGGAACGACCGGATTTTGGAATAGATTCGTTCCAATATTGATGACTCTACCATATTGGTTTTTACGCATACTTGGTAGCACTGCCTGAATCGTATTCAGCGCTGCTTGAATCGTTCCTTCAAACTGTTCTGAATAATTTTCCCATGTTAACTCTTCCACTTTTTCTTGTGCTGAAGGATTGAATTCAAAATTGATCAGCGCATTATTCACTACGATGTCGATCGATCCAAATCGCTCATTGACAGTCTCGACCATTGCTTTCACTTGTTCTTTATCTCTAACGTCAGCTTTTACGGCAATGGCCTGCTCACTGCCGATGGTTTCGACGACTTCATTCGCTTTCGCTTCACTATTAAAATAGTTCACCACGACTTGATACCCTTTTTCACCGAACAGCTTTGCAATTTCTGCTCCTAATCCTCTACTAGAACCTGTAACTAAGACCGTTTGTTTATTTCCCATGATTTCTCCTCTATATCGTTTGATTTTTAAATACAAAAAACCACTTTACTATCCTTATCAGGACAGAGAAGTGGTATCGGTTTATCAATCATCTTTATAAAGCTGTTTCAATCAGCTAGCTTTTGTAAAGTCATATGATCCACTTTTCCTCCGCTGGTTTTAGCCAGATCAGGTACCAAGGGTCAGGAATATTCCAATCTCAGCTTCGCATTTCAGCAGCAAGCCCCCCTAGTGGTCTTTATGTATTTAATTAACTTCATCATAGCATATCTCTTCTAATATCGACACTGATTTTGACGTTCCTATTTGAGAAACACTTTAGAATTGACAAGAGCCGCTTCCCAATTGGGAGCGGCTCTCTAATTAAAAATAAATTATTTATACAGTGATTCGGTGTTAAATTACTATTCAAATTATATTACTGAGTTTCTCATTTAAACAACACAGTCCCTACCTCTACCGTGTCCTTACAACTCTATAGTTGCGCCAGATCGATTAAACTTCGTTAAAACGATTTTATATAATGTTTCATATTTATTCTTAATATAGTTACATTATACCATATCTACTGTAATATGCAATTTTATTGACTATCATCTTATAAATATCTTAATAATGTAAGGGTAAAGCCGGTTGTTTTGACCGCTTCAAATGGTTCACGACCTGGTCGCCTTCTTTATGCCACTGTATCATACGATAATAGGCATCGTGGTAAAATAAAAACTTTGCATCAAGCCGTTTAGCCTCTTTCATCCAATACTGTTTTGCAGCAATGGTATCCATTGGATAATCATCAAAGCCTAGTACCCATAATGGGTTTTGATGGGCATGCGTTGGCATGATATCTGCCAGATGTAACAAGGTTTCTTGTCCTTGTGTTAATTTAACGATACAGTGTCCCTTACTATGACCACCTGTATGAATCAACTCAATACCTGAGACAATCTCTAATCGATCTTCAAAGGTCTGGACTTGTGCTTGTATCGGCTCCCAGTTTTCTTTCCAGTACGTACTTTTTGAGCGAATATTAGGCTGGCGAATCTCTGACCATTCGATTTCGTTTACGTAAATGACTGCATTGGGAAACGTAGAATAATAACCCCCATCCTTTTGTTGGGTCAGTCCACCGGCATGGTCGAAATGCATATGGGTCATTATAACACCATCTATATCGTCCACTGTGAGGCCCAATTGCTGTAAGCTTGCTTCGACTTTTGTTTCTTCCCCTACACCGTAATTTCGAATTTGTTTATCAGTCAGTTTACCTGTTCCAACGCCTGCATCGATCAAATAGTTTTTATGTTGATACTGAATTAGCATAGCATCGGTCGGTAACTCGATTTGATTTTTTTCATTTACTGGATATTTTTTTGACCATAGCGGTTTGGGTACCGGGCCAAACATTGCGCCGCCATCCATTGCTGTAATTCCACCATCTATCCAAGTAATCGTCATGTCATGAAATAAGAGCGTATCTAGTGCATCAGTCATTTTCGCTTTCCCCTTTTCTGTAAGCCTGCTTCTGTTTCTTCATTACCCATGAAACCCAGATTGATGGTTAATTCTTTAAAATCTGGATCCCGAAATTTTTTTAACCACGTTTTATACCGTTTTTGAAGTATCTTCAACGTACTCTTTTGATTAAATAATCTACAGATGTCGAGTGCTTGCTCGCAATAGTGCTTTCCTTTTTCTTCTTGCTGTTTCTTCAATGCTAATAGGCCTTTATTAAATATAAAGTCGATGTGCGGGCTAAGCAAATCGACATTTTCCGAATAACTTCGCTCAAATGCATCAATGGTCTCTTCAGCATAATCAATTTTATTATGATAAAGAAACGTTGAGAAATTATTACTCAATATCGTATGTAGGAGTTTGCTGTCTTTTGGGATCGCTAAATACAGCTTACTACGCTTTAGAGCTGTTCGCATTAATAGATGGGTGGTTTTTACGTCAAGATTAAATCCAAACATCGCATATAGGCGAAGCTCCATTTCTCCCCAGTCTTCAACTTGCATCAGATAATCTAATATTAATTGGTTACTTTGCTGCTTGTCTTCATTTACTGCTTCGAGACTCTCGATAAAATAAAGAATAAATTGCTGCCAGCTATAAGGTGCAGGGCGTGTCGCAATGATTTCTTCTTTAAGCCGATTCATCTCATCATCTTTTTGATGATTGACAGCATATTCGATGCGAAAAAAATATTGTCGAATAGCGGTCTCTGCGGCAGATCCTTTCAAATAGAGAAATTCTTCTGATGTTGTATTGATTTGATTCAATAGGTCGAAAAATAAATCAACGGGTATCATTGATTTCCCATTTTCAAATCTGGATAACTGAGAGACCGAAAGAATGGATCCTCCCGCTTCTTTCAACGTCATCCCCTTACTCTTTCTAATTGTTTTAAATACTTGTCCGTACATAGTAGCCCCCTTTTTTTGCATATCTGCAATCATTGACTTTCGATTAGTTTACCTCACTTATACTAAACGTACAAATAAAATAAGGACGTGAGAAAATGTTTACGATAATCAAATTGTTTTGGAAAGATAATACTGCTGTTGCTTTGCTGCTACTAGTCACGGCTTCCTGTCAAACGCTTGCAAGTGTTCTGATGGCGAATGCTTTTAATGCACTAGTCGATTCAAATTATGACCGTTTTATTCAGACAACCCTACAGATGTTGCTTGTATACTTGTTGTTTCTAGTCTTTACCTTTTTTCAAATCAACGTTATGAGTCGCGTCAAACAACGGATGCTGACGGCTATTCGTCAGTCCATTACAGAAAGGCTTGAAAAGGTCAGTTATAAAGTCTTTCACGAAAAGCAAGTAGGCACCTATGCTTCTTGGTTAAGTAATGATATGAATACAATCGAGGTCAGTGCTTTCGATGAATGTTATACTGTCTTGTCGGGCTTGATTGCAACGACGACATCCGTGATCGCATTATTCTTTTTTCATTGGAGCATTGTTTTATTAAGTTTTCTGATTGGCGCGCTGACCCTTTGGTTGCCAAAGTTATTTGAAAAGCAATTGGCTGCCGCTTCACTTGCGACCACTAAAGAAAATGAAGTCTTTCTAAGCAGGTCTTCCGATGTCCTTTCTGGTTTTGATACGCTTTTTTCTTTTAATTTGTTAGAACGACTGACTTCAACGGTTTATGATGCTTCTTTGGCACTCGCTGATGCAAAGAACCATCAGGCGAAAATGATGAGCTTTGTTGTCATTCTTGGTGCAATCGGTAATATCTTCGGACAGTTATCGGTATTAGCATTAACGGGTTTTCTAGCCTTTCAATCTATCCTTACAGTCGGTGCGATCGCATCCACAGGGAACCTTGCTAGTACTATTTTCAATACTGTCGGGAATCTTAGTCAGCGAATTGCTGGTATCCGCGCAACACGCCCAATTTTTGAAAAGTTCGAGGAGATTCTTTGTCTTGATCAACCTGAAGATGAAGGTTTTCAACTAAACAGCGGCTTTGATTTGCGTAATGTTTCTTATGCTTACGGAAGTAAATCATTGTTTGATTCTTTGACCTACTCTTTTACACTCGGTGGAAAGTATGCCATCATCGGTGCTAGCGGAAGCGGGAAATCAACCCTTCTTCACCTCCTTAATGGAAAACTCACAGATTATTCGGGTTCGATCTCATTTTCGGGTCACGAATTGTCCGAGTTGACCGGACGACAGTTGCGTCAGCATGTGCTTTACATTGAACAGGCACCCTATCTCTTTGAAGGAACGATTCGAGAAAATATTACAATGGGCGAATCATTTTCGGACATACTTTTGGAAGAAGCTATAGCTCAGAGCGCACTAGATGAATTGATTCCCCAGTTACCGAATGGTTTGGACACACCAGTTGGTGAAGGTGGACGTTCTCTTTCAGGTGGACAACGTCAGCGAATCGCATTAGCACGTGGACTGATACGCGGCAAGTCTGTTATTTTAATTGATGAAGGAACCTCTAGTCTAGACGAAGCAAGTGCCTTGAAAATTGAACAGCATCTCGTAAACAATCCCACCCTCACTGTATTGATGGTCACACATCATTTAAGAGAAAAGATTCGAGATCAATTAGATGGTATCGTGTCTTTGGGCTAGCTTACTGTGTTTCCCTTTTGATTCAGTAAATGACTTTTTTAAGTAAAAAATCGATTAGCTTTTCTTCACCCAGTGTCTCATCTGTATTCATTTATTCACCCTATCTCATGACTTGTAAAAAATTCTAAAAAAATAAACCAACCGCTTTGTTTTTCAGCTTTGCTGAAGTGAGCGGTTGGTTTATGATGATTTAGGCGATTTGATTTTTCTTCTGATAGTACACGTATCCTGCGATACAAACGAGCAGAGAGAAAATCAGGAAGAAGGGTACGAATGTCGGGTTAGAGAAGATTCCCCCTACCAATATAATGAGCGCACCGAGTGTGCCAAGAATGGGCGCAATATAGCCTAAGAAGACGTTTTTGATAACACCTTCTCGTTTCAGTTGGATGACTTTCAGATAGAGTACGGCGTATGCAAGATAACTGAATACAATGGCGATTTCACTGATGTCTCCCCCAGATAATAACGAGGTTTTTTGTGAGATGTAATGTAGCCCCATCCATACTAAGCTTACTGCAAAGGCGAAAATCGTAGAGGCTGGTGACAACTCTCTTTTTGAATCGATCAGTTTGATTTTATCACTCATTGGTATCATGTTTTTCATTGCTAATGCTTGTGGCAAACGGATATAGCCAAGTGTCAGCCCATTAACCACGCCTAGTACCGCAATCAATACAAAGGTCAACATAATAGACTCTCCATTTGCTCCAAGAATCGAAGTACCAATTTGGCTGATCGCGCCATCACCTGTAGATAAGATATATTCTTCTCCAACGATGGACACGGTTCCGAGGAAATAAGCCAAATACACAGCAAGGACGATCAATGGTCCAATCGTCAATGCGATAGGCATATTGCGCTTGGCATTTTTCACTTCTGGTGTGATGGTCGTTGAAATGACCCATCCTTCAAATGAAAAAGCCATTGGTGCTAAGGCTGCTAACCAGCCTAAGCCAACTGAACTTGTCCCGATCGTCGTGATTTCATTAGGTATCTCAGGATTTGGTGCACTCCAGAATAAACCAACTAAACCAATCCCAATCAAAGGAATCAATTTAATGAAAGTTGTCAGGTTTTGGAAGCGACCGCCTGTTTTTAATGAAATATAGTTCATTACGAATAAAAAGGTTAAATAAATGAGTCCAATACCCGTTTGCATTTCAAGTGTTGAAGGTAGACCAAATAGCATCGTTGTATAGATGCCGGCTACCCATGAAACAACGACTGTGATCGTCGGGAAGTAGACCCATACTTGAAACCAACCAAATGCACTAGCTGCTGAGGGCGAAATAAATTCTTCAAAGTAACCAACGATCCCACCTGTTTTCGTTGTTCTACTTGCTAATTCTGTCAATGTAATACTTCCAAAAATGACGCATAATGCACCGATACAAAATACTAGCACGCCTAGTAAAACGTCGCCGCCTGTATAAGTGAGGATATCATCTGCTTTAAAAAAGATTCCTGACCCTACACAAATCCCCACGATCATGGATAAGGCGGTTAAAAGACCATAATGCTGTTTGATTTCTATTTTCTTATCTTCCACTGTTTCTCTCCTTTTACCAATTCAATCTATTTTATACTTTTATTCGATATAATTAATTATACTAATAAGGTATAGTAGAAAATATAACAGAAATAGGCAAGCAAGAAAAGATAGTTTTCATTCTTTTGGTCGTTTGATCGCTCATTTCTCTAAAAACTGATGCGTTCAGGATTTTTTTAGAGATGTTTATAAAATACGCTTAATTTCTTTGTGTTTTCAACGGTATTGGCCGTCTTTCCACAAGATCATTTCCCCTGCTAATAAGGATTGCTGAACATCGATGATATTTTGATTGGCACTTCCTCTAAAAGCTAGACTCAAATCTTTTTTATCCAATTCAAATCGCCCATCTACAACAACATCTAAATACTGCAATAACTCCAGTTTATCCGCTGTTCCATTCATCAGTTCATCCCATGTGTAGCCCGTCCAAGACCAAATGTCTTTTTGATGCTTAAATTCTTTTCTTACACGTTGGCTAAGCTGGAGGGTGACACCTGTATTTAAAAAGGGCTCTCCTCCAAGTAAGGTCAATCCTTGGCAATAGTCTTCTCGAAGATCGCTGATGATTTGATCTTCTAGTTCAATCGAATAAGGTTTCCCATAAGCAAAATTTTGCGCTACTTTGTTATAACAGCCTTTACAGGCAAATGGGCAGCCACTCACATATAAACTACATCTGACGCCTTCCCCATCTACAAAATTATAAGGCTTGTAATCTGCAATATAGTGTTGGCTAAACTGTTCTGAGGTCCAAGTAACGGGATCAGTTTTCATGCGTCTCCTCTCCCTTCATATGTTTCGTTCTAGAAGAAATTTCTTTGTGTCTACCTTCTACCATAGGTCGTTTTTGAGGGTTTCCAAGATAACCGCATGTCCGCTTGACCACATCACAGGTTTCAGGATCCGTATTTCCACACTGTGGACATTTGAATCCATGCGCTGTTGGGGCAAAATCACCTTCAAATCCACATGCATAACAATGGTCGATGGGTGTATTCGTACCTAAATAGCCTACTTTGTCATATGCAAAGTCCCAAACGGCTTCCAATGCTTTCAAATTCGTCTGCAATTTTGGATATTCACAGTAATGAATAAATCCACCACTCGTGTACGGTGCATACACTTCTTCAAATTCAATTTTTTCAAAGGGCGTAGGATTCTTTCTAACGTCATAATGGAAGCTGTTTGTGTAATAGCCTTTATCCGTTATATCTTTTATTTCGCCATATTTCTCTTTATCCAATTGACAGAAACGGTCTGTTAAACTCTCACTAGGCGTTGAATAAATACTGACATGTAGGTCGATCTCATCGGCCCACTGATCAGCTGCTTGTTTCAAGTAGTCAAGTATGTCGACTGTAAATCGTTTCGCTACTGGATCTTCTTCCCAATCTGGTCCATAGAATGCAGTCGCAGCTTCATACAATCCAATATAGCCAAGAGAAGCGGTCGCACGTTTATTCTTGAACAGTTTCTCCACTTTATCCGTTTGTTTCAAACGCTCACCGAAGGCACCGTGCATATATAAGATGGGGGCATTTTCAGGTGTTGCTTCCATCACTCGTGCGACTTTGAACAGTAGCCCATCATGTGCTACTTCCAAACGTTCTTTTAGCAACTGCCAGAACCGTTCGATTGAGCCTTCTGCTTCTATTGCGATTCTTGGAATATTGAGTGTCACTACGCCTAAGTTCATTCTTCCAGCATTAACCTCTTCACCTTTATCATTTTTCCAGCCCTGTAAAAATGAGCGGCAGCCCATCGGTGCTTTAAAACTTCCTGTTAGCGATACGATTTTATCATAGGATAAAATATCTGGATACATCCGCTTTGAAGAACAGTCTAAGGCTAATTGCTTGATGGCATAATTTGGGTCTTCTGGGTTCAGATTGGTACCTCTTTTAAGTGTAAAGACTAACTTTGGAAAAATCGCTGTCCGTTTTTCTTTACCCAAGCCATTGATGCGAACCGTTAAAATCGCTTTTTGTATTTCCTGTTCGATCCAAGAAGTTCCTAAGCCAAATCCGATCGTTGTAAAGGGCGTTTGGCCTTGAGAAGTGTATAAAGTATTGATTTCATACTCCAAACTCTGCATGGCATCATAAATATCTTTTTTCGTCCGCTCGATAACAAAAGCTTCTTGTCTTGCTGGCTCTGTGATCCACTCCTCAGCAGTCTGTTGATGCTTAAGGTAATTTAGTTTTGCATAAGGTGCCAAGACTTCATCGATTCGATCAAATGTACAACCACCATATTGACTAGAAGCAACATTCGCAATGATCTGCGCAGTCTGAGCTGCGGCTGTTTGAATCGATTTTGGTGATTCGACTTCTGCATTACCGATTTGAAAGCCTTTCTCAAACATTTCTTTGAAATCGATCAAGCAACAATTACTCATCGGTGAGTAAGGTGTATAGTCTAAATCATGGTAATGTATTTCACCTTTTTCATGCGCATTCGCTACCGCTTCAGGTAGCCACTTCAATCCAATCGCTTTACCCACAACACCTGCTGTTAAATCTCTTTGTGTATTAAAAACACGGCTATCCTTATTAGCATTCTCATTGACCATCCCTTTGTCTTGCGCTAACAAGCGACCGATCATTTGATTCATATCCCTGCGTGAAGTCTTGTCTGCTAATTTTTTCTCTTTTTCTTCATTCAACTGGATAACTAGTTTGGGTTGGCCGATTTCATTTAAAACCACTTTTAAAATGTGTTCTAATTCACAAGAATCAATAACAGAATGTTGCCTTTTAATCAGTCTCTCTTCAATCCCCCTAGACAAACGGTCTTCTCGATTTTCAGTATAGCATTCAGAAGATGATACCATCCTTTTATAAATATGTATGATTTTACTCATAGAAAAGCCTTGCAATCGGGCATCACTTTTTTTTACGATAAGATTATCTAACGCACTTTCTGTTTCAATCGCCTGTTTTTCCTCCTGATTGACTATTTGCATTTGTCATTCTCCTTTCACGATCGGTCACTTTGATTGTTTATTCACAATGGTGTTTAAAAGCAAGTCCTGCCTTTAATAGACAGGATTGACTTTTGAACCTTCTTTTAATACCATTTCACGTAGTCTTCATCTTCCATCGACTCGACCATTCCTAGTAAATAACCATTTCCTACTTGAGAGAAAAAGTCATGATTACTTGTTCCGGTAGAGATACCGTTCATGATGATAGGATCAACATCTTCTGATGTATCCGGGAACAATGGATCAAATCCTAAGTTTTGTAATGCTTTATTGGCGTTATAACGTAAGAATACGCCTACACGATCTGTCCAGCCAATCTCGTCGTAAAGATAAGCTGTATATTCCATTTCATTTTCATACAGTTTGAACAGTAACTCATATGTCCAATTTTTAAGATCTTCTTGTTTTGTTTCCTCTAATTGATTGAAACCAATTTGGAACTTGTAGCCAATGTACGTACCGTGAACGGACTCATCTCTTAAAATCAGTTTGATGATCTCTGCTACGTTTGTCATTTTACTGTTTCCTAGATAGTGTAGTGGCGCAAAAAATCCAGAGTAAAACAAGAATGATTCAAGAAACACACTCGCTACTTTCTTCTGCAGGTCTGTTCCTTCATGGTAAATCGCATTAACGATTTGTGCTTTTTTCTGCAACATTTCATTTGTATGCGTCCATTCAAAAATTGAATCAATTTCTGATTTAGTGTTCAATGTACTGAATATTGCACTGTAACTTTTCGCGTGCATTGACTCCATGAACTCAATGTTATTATAGACAGCTTCTTCATGTTGTGTACGAATATTCTTTTTCAATGCTCCAATACCGTCTTGAGATTGAAGCGTATCTAGTAAAGTCAATCCACCAAACACTTTTGCGACCATATCTTTTTCTGCAAGTGGCAATTTTTGCCAGTCACTCAAGTCATTGGATAGTGGAATACGTGTATCTGTCCAGAATTGCTCAACTAGTTTTTCCCATGTCAACTTATCGACCATGTCTTCAATCTGGTTCCAGTTAATCGCTTTGTAAGTTTCAGTCATTCTCTATTCTCCTTGTCCGTCGCTTCATTTTTTATTGGTTTCTGCACGATCATTGCTCGACAAGAGCGAGGCAACCGTCAGCTACCTCGCCTGTTGTTCGAGTATTTATATCGTACAGCTCTCACATGCATTTGATCCAATTTCTTCTGCATCGTCTGTAAACGTACGAACATAATAAATAGATTTGATGCCTTTTTTGTGCGCATAATGTCTCAAGATATTTAAGTCACGTGTCGTTTGTTTAGTTGTCTTGCCATCTTTCCATTCATAGATACCTTCTGGGATATCTGAACGCATGAATAGCGTTAAACTCATTCCTTGATCCACGTGTTTTTGAGCAGCAGCATAAATATCGATCACCTTACGCATATCCATATCATAAGCACTCGTGTAATAAGGCATTGTCTCATTAGACAAGTAGGGTGCTGGGTAATAAGTTTTACCTGTCAATTTCTCTTGACGCTCTTCAACAAGACGCGTGATTGGGTGGATACTTGCAGATGTTTCATTTACATAACTGATTGAACCAGTAGGTGCTACAGCCATACGGTATTGATGGTAAAGCCCCTGTTCTTGTACGTCTTTTTTCAGTGCTTCCCAATCTGCAACAGTTGGGATATGGATACCTTGATCGGCAAAGATCGCAGCAACTTTTTCTGAATCAAACGTGTGCTCAGCATTTGTATAATAGTCGAAGTACGTGCCTTTGGCATAGTCAGATTTCTCAAAGTTATGGAAAACTTGTTTACGTTCTGCTGCTAATTTGTTACTTGCTTTTAGCGTGTAATAGTTTAGTAGCATGAAGTAAGCATCTGTAAATTCAATCGATTCAGGAGAGCCATAGTGCATTTGGTTTAGCGCAAAGAAGGTGTGTAGACCCATTGCACCAAGACCGATCGTGTGGTACTTGTCGTTCCCATTTTTTACAGAAGGTACGGCTTCGATGTTTGATTGGTCCGTTACATATGTTAATGCACGCACCATTGCGTCTACTGATTTTTCAAAGTCAGGTGTTTTCATCAGGTTAACGACATTCGTAGAACCTAAGTTACAGCTGATGTCTGTTCCAAGTGTTTCATATTCTTGATTATCTTTGATGAGTGACGGTTCTTGTACTTGTAGTACTTCACTACATAAGTTACTCATTGTGATGGTTCCGTAAACAGGATTT
This sequence comes from Marinilactibacillus kalidii, assembly GCF_017599325.1. Classification (GTDB taxonomy): domain Bacteria; phylum Bacillota; class Bacilli; order Lactobacillales; family Carnobacteriaceae_A; genus Marinilactibacillus; species Marinilactibacillus kalidii. Next base: position 31,589 of record NZ_JAGFVM010000033.1, read on the forward strand.
GCTTTGTTTGCAGTATCAACGTTAAGCACGTATGGATAACCAGATTCTTGTTGTAATTTAGAGATTTCATTTTCAAGATCTCTTGCTTTTACTTTTGTTTTTTTGATTTCAGGGTTCGCTACCATGTTGTCATATTCTTTCGTAATATCGATATAAGCAAATGGTTCTCCGTAGATGCGTTCAACATCATATGGACTAAATAGGTACATCTCTTCGTTACGTGCAGCTAAGTCGTAGAATTTATCTGGTACGACGACGCCTAGAGAAAGTGTCTTCACACGAACTTTTTCATCTGCATTTTCTTTTTTCGTTGACAAGAAGCTCATGATATCTGGATGGAAAATGTTCAAGTAAACAGCGCCTGCACCATTTCTCTGTCCTAATTGGTTAGAATAGCTAAAGCTGTCTTCCAATAACTTCATGACCGGTAATACACCACTAGAGGCATTTTCGATTTTCTTGATTGGATCGCCTGCTGCTCTAAGGTTAGTCAGGTTGACCCCAACGCCGCCACCGATACGAGAAAGTTGTAGTGCAGAGTTGATGGCACGACCAATACTGTTCATATCGTCTGTTGTTTGGATCAGGAAGCATGAAACAAGTTCTCCACGACGTTTTCTTCCTGCATTAAGGAACGTTGGTGTAGCTGGTTGATAACGTTGGTTGATGATCTCTTCTGCGATATTTGTCGCTAGTGCTTCATCCCCATTTGCCAGATAAAGGGCATTGAATGCAATACGATCTTCGAATCGCTCTAGAAATCGATTGCCATCATTCGTTTTCAAAGCATACTGTGTGTAAAATTTATAAGCAGACATAAACGAACGGAAGCGGAATTTCTGATTATAAAGTCCTTCGATCAAGTCAGTGATAAATGTTCTTGAATACTTACCAATGAATCCTTCTTCAATAAAATCATGCTCAATCAAATAGTCGATCTTTTGATCGATACTATCGAACGGGACGGTATTTGGATTTACATGTTCGATAAAGTACGCTTTAACTGCTTCTCGGTCTTTATGAAGCGGGATTTGATTGTTTACCGGACGGTTGATTTCATTGTTTAGTTGGAAATACGTTACTTCTTTTGCTTGTTCTTTCACTGGACTAGTTGTAGCCAAGATCATCCACCACTTTCTTTATTTTGAGTACGTCTTCTTCGTTTCCTTGAAATTCAAAGCAATGAATCAAAGGAACGTTATATTCTTCTGCGAGGTCTTTCGCGGTAAAAACAAATAGCTGGGCAAAATTAAGATTCCCTCCGCCAGCTACGCCTTTTAAAAATGATTGATTATGTTCTGTTTCAATAAAATCATTTAATATTTCAGTCATTTCCCTATCATAGGTAGGGGTAATGATGATATACGGTTCATTTACAGGAATAAATGGATCAGTCGGCGTTAATTCCAACGAATCCATTTCTAGTTTATTCACGAATTTTCTAGTTTGCCCTGTGAGCGAAAAGTACACGACTTTCATCTTTATTACGCCAATTGGTTTAGCATGTCCGGACGGAAACCATTGAAAGCTTCAAGTCCTTCAGCAAGTACAACTGGTAAAGAGCTAAAGCCAAGGCTTTTCACTTCTTCGATCGCTGCTTCATTTTCAGCGATATCTTTGATTTCAAATGGGATACCTTTATCCTCTAAATATTTTTTAGTGAAGTTACATTGCATACAGTTTGGTTTTGAATAAACAATGACAGTTTTGTTTGACATGAAAAATTCCTCCTAGAGTTTTCTTACTAATTGAGTTAAGTTTAAATTTTCAGCACGTTACAGCCATTTAAAATGGTTGAATACACGCACTTCAACGTAAAAACACCTATCTATATATAGTGCTGTCAAGGTTTAAACTAGACACACTATTCAGTACTCGGTGCTTCTTACTTCGTATCTATTATTCTACATGACTTTTAAAAAAATTCAAGCATAAAACACCTTATATAGTATATTTTTTTAAACCGAACACAACATATAGTGTTAGCGCACAAAAAGACACTCTCGTTATTTTGCTCAATAATACGAGCAGAACGAGAGTGTACAAGGATTTGCACTTCAAATATTCTATTTTGTTTTTATCTATTACCACTATATATAGTAGAAAATTTTTTTGAAGTAAATCATCTTTATTTTCGTTCACCATAAATAACTTCTAAACAAAAAGCACATGGCTCATCGCCATCTCTTCTGGATCCATAAAACAAATTACAAACATGAAAACCATCTTCGTAAATTTTTTCTAGATTCATACGAGATTTTGTCATACCAGTATCACTTAATTGCTTTTCAATTGATTGTTGCTTAACGATTTCAGCTAGCCTGTCTCTTAAATGCTGATTTTCCATGCTCAATGCATTATTCTCTTCAGTCAGTTGAGACAGCTCTTGCTTCACTTGTTTGAGTGTGTTCAGAGTGGCTTCTGCTTGGGATTCCAACTCAGAAAATGTGTCATGTAATTCTTTCTTATTCATTGTTCACCACTTTTTCATTTCTCTTCAGCTTTTTCATCGGTTTCAACTTTGACTTTGATCATGAACAGACAGTCTACGTTTCCTCACTGTCTTGTAATAGCATAACACGATTAGAATTGAAATGGCAAACCCTCAATGCATAAAGTTGCCATAATTTTTTACTAGCTTTATGTGCTTTATGTGCTTTATGTGTTTTTTGTATTTTAAGTTCTTATCATTTGTAAAGCGATATCTTCAAATACACCTTGCGCAGCAACATTGCTATTCAGTTTTTTCTTGGCTTCAAGTAATTGTGTCAAAATTTCTGTGATTTGTCGACTAGCGTACTGATCTGCAAGCTGCTTCAACTGAGGCTCGTGATTGACAAAGGCAACAAGTACCGATTCTGAATAGGTCAGGTTTAATAAATCACGATAGATAATAATCAGTAAATCGACAACAAGTTGATTATCTTCTCTATCCTTTACCGTACTCATCAAATCGGTTTGGACATAAACAAAAGACTGATCATCTTTTTTAGAGAGGAATTTAAACCAGTTCCAAGTCGCCACAACGAGTTGTTGGAACGCTTCGTCTCCAGCTAGCGCTACAGCTCTTTCTGCATCGTGTGTTATTCTTGCTGTTAAAGCTGATTGAGATGTCGTTAGTCCTCGCTCTTCTAATTCGCTGATACGCTCATTCAGTGGTCGTACAGGGAAGTGAACGATTTGACAGCGTGAAAGTATCGTTGGCAATAACCGTTGTTTAGCTGTTGTTAGCAACAAAGCAGTTGTCTCTCCATCTGGTTCCTCCAGAAACTTCAACAAGCTATTCGCTGCGTTCTGCGTCATTTTTTCAATATCTTCGATAATGAATAACTTACGCTTACTTTCCACACCACTTTTAGAGAACTCTTCTTTGAGTTCTCTTACTTGAGCAACTTTTATGGATAAGCCATCTGGTTCAATCTCAATAACATCTGGATGTTGATGAGTTTGGATTCGTTGACACTGGTGACAGTTCCCGCAGGGTGCTTGGTTTTCACCTGGATTCTGACAGAAAAGAGCTTGTGCGACCCATAGAGCCATTTCTTTTTTCCCTGTGCCTGCAAAGCCTTCAAAAACATAAGCATGCTGCATGGTCTGATTGCTGATTAATTTAGAAAACAGTCGACGGATATTCGACTGTTTTTCAATAATGGTCGACATCGAACGTCTCCCTTGTCTTTAGTATTGTTGGAACTGCTCAATTGGAAGTACAAACAAAGTTGCACCGCCTACTTCTACATCTACCGGGTAAGTCAAGTCAGATTCTAAAGTGAAATCATACGAAGGGGGGCTCATCATCGTCTGACTTCTTGTTGAGCAGTTTTCCTTGATCAAGGCAAGTACACTATCCACTTTACGATCTTCGACACCCATTAGGAAAGTTGTATTCCCTGCTCTTAAAAATCCTCCAGTGGAAGATAATTTTGTTGCACGCACACCTTTTTCTACGAACTCATCTGCCAGTCTTTTACTATCTTGATTTTGAACGATCGCTACGATCAATTTCATTTTAATCATCCTTCCTAACTATTTTTTCTTTCAAATTGTTCAATGGCTGAACTCAAAGTACTTGCTGCTGCTTCAAATACACTGTCTTGATTTTTGGAAGCATCAATGGTGATGAAACGCTTAGGTTCTTTCTGAATCATCATATGGTAGGCATTTCGGACTTCTTCGTGGAACGTTACCGCTTCTAATTCTAGTCTATCTTGCGTACGGTTGGATTGCTTATCTCTGATTCTAGCAAGTCCAACTTCTGCTTCTACATCCAGGTAGAGAGTAAGATCCGGTTTCAGTCCTTCAATAGCGAATTCATTGATGGCAATAACCTTCTCCATCCCAATTCCTCTGGCTTGTCCTTGGTAAGCGACTGAGCTATCTACAAAACGGTCACATAAAACGATTTCGTCCCTTGATAGTGCTGGTAATATCTTTTCAACGACATGCTGTCTACGACTTGCCGCTAATAGGAGTGCCTCTGTTCTAGGATCCATGGCCGTATGCCCCGGATTCAGTAAAATGTTTCGAATTTCTTCGGCGATTTCACTCCCTCCAGGTTCTCTTGTCACAACGAGTGAACGTTCAGACATCGACTCAATTGCCGGAATCAGTTTTTTTACTAAACTTGACTTGCCTGCCCCATCTGGACCTTCTATGGTAATAAACAATCCTGTCACGTATATTTCCTCTATTCTATTAAATGCTATTTGCTTCATTATACGGTAGAACGGATCGATATGTCCATGGATTTTATAAAAAGCCGCATACGCACAAAAAAGCAGGCACTCGCCGTTACATCAGTTTCAACTTATTTCTAAGCTTTCGCTGAACATACCGTAGTCCCTGCTGTAATTTACTATTATTTCCCTTTGATTTCTCTGATTTTTGCTTCTTTAAACAAATAAAAGTATTTTGCCTGAGAAAGTTTTCGCTCTGCTTTTAACTTTGGATGTTCTTCTACGATGATTTCTTCCATTACCTTTGACTGTTCCCATTCAGTCTTCAAATGATTCATCAAGGTAAGCAAGTAACCATCATATTGATTTTTCAGTTTAGGTTTTCTTTTAAATAATCCCATGTGTGACTTCTCCTACATTTCTCTTCGGCCTTCAACCGCTTTAAGCAATGTTACCTCGTCTGCGTATTCAATATCACTACCTACCGATAAGCCGTGGGCCAATCTTGTTACACTGATGCCAGAAGGTTTGATTAAACGAGACAAGTACATAGCCGTCGCTTCACCTTCTGCTGTAGCATTTGTAGCGATAATCACTTCTTTGACCTCTTCGTTTTGAAGTCGTTTGATCAAATCGGGTATATTGATATCTTCTGGACCTGTTCCTTCTATCGGTGACAACACACCTTGAAGCACGTGGTACAATCCCTTGAATTCCTGCATTTTCTCCATTGAGATCACATCTTTGGGATGTTCAACAACAAGAATCAATGAATGATCCCTCGTTTTATCTTGGCAGATTTCACAAGGATCTTGTTCTGTCATATTTCCACAAACCGAACAATAGTGCAAATCACGTTTTACACTGATTAAGGATCTTGCAAATTTCGTTACATCGTCTTCATTCATATTAACTGTATAAAAAGCCAGGCGGGCAGCTGTTTTCTCCCCGATTCCTGGCAATTTCATATAGCTTTCCATTAATTTTGAGATCGGCTCTGGATAATGCATGACCGGTTCCTTTCTAGAAAGTTCTCTTAATAAAAGCTGGTAACACTTTTTTCTGAAACACCAAACTACATGCTTGGCATACCCATACCTTTAGTGTATTTACCCATGACACGTTCTGTTTCAACATCTACTTTTTCAAGTGCATCATTTACAGCTAGCAAGACAAGATCTTCAATAATTTCTACATCTTCTGGATCGACGATTTCTTCTTTGATTGATACGTTTGTCAGTTTTTTATCTCCTGTAAACGTTACTGTTACTAAATCATCATTCGCTGTCCCAGTAAACATGGTTTCATTCAATGTTTCTTGAGCTGAAGCCATTTCTTTTTGCATTTTCTGCATTTTTTTCATCATACCTTGCATATTTCCCATTCCACCGCGCATAATTGTTTCTCCCTCTCTATTTTCCATTTATTTTTATTCTTCGATTTTCACTAATGCTTCTCCAAATAGTTTGACTGCTTCAGAGACAACAGGTTCAATCTTTATTTCTGTATCTTCTTGCTTCGTTTCCGTTTCTTCAGATTGTTCACTATGCTCTTCAGCTTTCATTTGCTTGATAAAGTCTTGTCGAACTGTTGGCCATTGTTCAGCAGGTACACTGACCATTTCTGCACGATGACCAATCACTTTCTCGAGGTAATCCCCAATCGTTGCAATCAACACTTTATCATTTGTTGCTCTCTCACATAGAATATCATAATCGAAGGTCACGACCAACCCTCGAGCACTCGCTGCAACAGGTGTTGATGTATTCATGATTGCTTTTTGACTAGCTTCCAAAAAATTCATTAGGTCTGGCCAGACATCTTTTAACTGGACTAAATCCTGTTTCGTTGCTTTTTCGAGTATATTGTATACAGACGGTCTATTGACTTTAAAGACTGCACTACTTTTCATAGCACGTTTAGCTTTAGGCGCCGCTGGTTTAGCAGCCGCTTCTCCCGCACTCATTGACTGCATCAGCTTCTGCATCTCGGCCATTTGCTTTTTCAATGCTGCTACTTCATCTGATGGTGCGGATGTTGCTTGTGGCTGCACAGTCGTTCCTTCATCTCGAACCGGCTGTCTGACTTGGGTCAACCGAACGGTAGCCACTTCAAGGTAAACTTCCGCATGATTAGATAAGCGCATCTCTTGCTGGGTCGCATTGAAAACTTGAATAACTTCGTAAAGTAAATCAGGTGATAAAGCTGAAGCAAGTTGTTCAAATGGTTCATCTACCTTAGCCATTTTCAATAACGTATCTGACTGTGCTGTGTGGTATAAAAGAATATCTCTACTAAATAAAATCATATCCTCAACAAATCGTGATGGATCTTTTCCTTCCGCAATTAACTCATGGAGGATATTCAATCCTTTTTCCGTCTGCTGTTCACTCAATGCACGGATATATTCAATCAGTAGCTCTTGGGTGATACTACCCGTTATCCGCATAGTATCTTCTGTCTTCAACGTTCCTTCTGAAAAGGACAAGGCTTGATCCAAAATGCTTAATGCATCTCGCATGCCGCCTTCAGCTGCTTTTGAAATAGTGATAAGTGCATCTTCTTCATACTGCACGCCTTTTTCTCCCAGAATATATCGCATTCGTTCTACAATAGCTTGTGGAGAAATTCTTCTAAAGTCAAATCGCTGTGTCCTAGAAATGATCGTCAATGGAATCTTATGCGGTTCTGTGGTCGCCAAAATAAAAATAACATTTGTTGGTGGTTCTTCTAATGTCTTCAGCAAAGCATTAAAGGCGCCCATCGATAACATATGGACCTCATCAATAATGTACACTTTATATTCTGCTTGTGTCGGTGCATAATTCGCTTTGTCTCGAATGTCACGAATCTCTTCTACACCATTGTTACTAGCTGCATCGATTTCAATCACATCACCTAATTTTCCCTTAGTGATCGATTCACAGATTTCGCACTGATTACAGGGTTCTCCATCTTTAACATTTGGACAGTTGATGGCTTTAGAAAAAATCTTAGCAGCACTTGTCTTTCCTGTTCCACGAGGGCCGGTGAACAGATAGGCATGACTCGTTTTGTCTTGCACTAGTGCGTTTCTCAGCGTTTTCGTAATGGCTTGTTGGCCCGCGATGTCGCCGAATCGTTGTGGTCTCCAGACACGATACAATGCTTGATAGCTCATGTTTTCCCTCTTTTCTTTATCGGACATGATTGGATTCAATTTCAGTTATGCCTATTTTACTTCCATTTACTATTATAAGCGAAATCAAGACGAATGAAAAACATATTTCGAACATCTGCTGATTTTGACTCAACGAGTAAATTTAAAGAAAAAGAAAAAAGATGCCCTAATGAAAGGGACATCTTTTTACTCATATGCACAACTATCAATTGTTCATAACTATGTATCGCATAACACATGGCGGAATCTACTTAGTGCTGCTTCCTTCCGGACCTGACACGGTTCATACACCCGCCATTGTCATGCGGCCTTGCGGCAATTTTAATTATACTATAGAAAGAACAAAAATTCTAGTATAGATTTAAAAATTCTTAACCTTTTAGCTGGATATTCTCGAAAATCATGCCACTTTTTGGTGTTGTAGGCATATTGACTAAGCTGAATCCACTGTCTTGTTCTGGAAGTGTGTAGTCGATTTTATTGATCAAAAAATCAGTAACGATTTCCATTGCACGAACCGTATTCCATTCTCCAGGACATCTATGCCCCTTCGCATAACTACCTCCACCTTGTGCCAACAATTTAAATTGAATCTGATCCGTTGGACTTTGGTGCCAGTCACTAAAGCGCTCAGGTTTGAATTGGTCTGGATCTTCCCAGATTCTAGGATCATGATTTGTACCATAAAAATCAAAAATCGTCAGTGTATCTTTTTTAAACTGATAACCATTCCAAACAAAATCTTTCCGTGTAATGGCACCATTAAATGGGAAGAATGGGTAATATCTTCTGATTTCTTGAATAAACATGTGAAGATAATAAGGATTATCGCCATTCAATTTCGCTGCTTCTGCTGGATGCTGTTGTAAGGTCAGTGCTGTAAACGCAAAATAAAGAGCGATAGCTACTGACGGTCTAATCACGTTCAGTAATTCAACTGCAGCTGTTTTGATATCCAACAATTCGCCATTCAAATCTCTATGCCAAGCTACTTGATAAAGCGCTGTTTCTTCTTCTGGATGTAATTCGCCGTTTCTGACTTGTTCTATCAGTCCGCCAATCCATTTCTCGCCTTTTTTCCTTCCAATGCGTCCTTCTATATGACGTTTGCTGACTGCTACTGGAGATTCGATCATACTGACCAGTTGCTCAGTACGCTTATTGACTTCTTTTTCCTTTAGGGGGACACCACACCATTCACAGGCTGCTTTGGTTAAGACCTTTTGGCTCTCTTCATAAAAATTAATAGAATCTTTAGTAATCCATTCTTTTGTCGCTATATAAAGGTGTTTTTCAACAAGTTTTGCCCAAATCTCAATTCGTTCCTTGGACATCAAATCTAGAAACATTTTCTTACGATGGCGGTGAGCTTCATCATCTAACTGCTGTACACCACCCTCGCCCAGTAGCGTTGATACAGCTGGTTCAGGCGCCGCACCTTCTCGTTTGAACTTTTCTTCATCGTAAAATAGTTCTGCAGCTTCTTCTCCCCCAAGCAAGATTGTTTCCTGTCCCATTAACCGCGTTTTCACGGCATCTGATTGATAAATTTTTAAGCGATTGGGAACGTATAAATAGCCCTCACGTAATACACTAAGTCCGTTCTCTAGCCCTTCTTCTTTTGGAAATGGTCTTGTCTCTTGCATCTGTACATTCCTCCCAAAATCATTTTTCTGCTGAATACGATTCATTTAACATTAGTATAAGCCTACTATCAATTTTGTTTCAAATCATATTCCTTATTGATTTTAATTTGAGGAATAATCCAATATCAAAGTGCTTTTCTACAGATTTCTTCTATAAAAAGCCAAACTATTTTCACTAAATACAATCTCACTTCTATTTTGATAACATTCGTCTTTTCATACTGAATAATAACCATCGTTGATGTAGGTTTCTTCATATAATTGTTCCCATGATAAGCCTGATGTAGGACACAACCCATTTCTCCTTGAAATCTCCCAGAAAAAATATTTGATGATATTATTTTCTGTGTCTTCAATAGATTGATGTGGTTCTTATAAAAGGTAAACGATTATCTGCTCGTTAGAAGTATACTCTTACCAGACTTAATCGTAATCTTTCTGTTTCAATCTTGCTATGTTCTATATAAACCATCTCTACTGTATCCAAACTTTCTACTTCTTTTTGCTTTAACCATCTTATCATAAAGCTAAAAAGCCATCGTTCATTATTATTTAATTCCCCATTAAACAATATATCAGGTGTTTCTCTTCATTAAATTATGGTAAGCTAAGCTTGTTCATACATACGTTAAAAAAAATAAGGAGGAAATATCATGAAGTTCAAAAAAGCACATTTCGAACAATTTTTTTATACTAATCGAATCGGCACATTTACTGTTGCCTGTGACGAGTCTAAACTCATATACATGACTGACGTTTCGGGTGATCCTAACTTATGGGCAATTGACTTAAAAGAAAGTACAGCTCCTTATCTTTTTTCAAAATATGACGAATCCATCTCTTTTGTTGAAATTAGTTCTGACAACGAATTTGTTTTAGCGGGATTTGACAAAGATGGCGATGAGAATACGCAGATCTATGCATTACCTATCCAAGGTGGCTATCCTGAGCCGCTAGTAACAGGAGAAGCTTCTGAAAAATTTTATTTTTCAAAATTATCAAAAGATAGTGTCCGACTATATTACACAACCTCTAAAAATAATCCTAGCTTTCTCTCTACTTATGTTAGAGACTTGTCTACTGGTGAAGATCGATTGCTTGAAGAAGGAGTAGAAGCACCTACTTACTTAACCGCTGTCTCTGACGATGAAGAGTGGTGCGTGTTTACCAAGATGTATTCTAATACGAACCAAAAAGCTTTTGCAAAATCTGGTGAGACGGTTCATTCTCTATTACCCGACGAATGCAATACTCCCTATACCATTTCTGGAACAACGATTACATCAGATTCAAAAATCTACTTCATCACAGATTATATGAGTGAATATGCAGTACTTGTGCGCTTTGATCTTGAAACCCAAGAAAGTGAGACGGTTCTTTCCTTTAATCATGAAAGTATCTCAGAAATAATCTGGCATGAAGAATCCGAGACCTTCCTTATCCTTACAACAGCAGGTGTCTCAGATAATCTTTACCGCTTCAATCCTTCAACTCAAGGTGTTGAAACACTCGTATCACCTGTTCATGTGATCAATGAGATCAAAGTCGTCAAAAATGGAACCATTTATTTATCGGGGTCTAGTGCTGTCATGCCTGTGAATTTATTTTGTTCCGTAGATGGTGTGCACTGGGAGTCATTAACACAAAACCGCGTACTTGGTATCGATTCAACGGAAATGGTTGAACCTGAAACCATCTCTTTCAAGTCCTTTGATGGTATGGAAATGGAGGCACTTTTATTTACACCACCCGCTGATAAAACTAATGGATATACGATTTTCTGGTCTCATGGCGGTCCTCAAGCGGCTGAAAGACAGAATTTCCGCTCAATATTCCAAGCATTGATTTATAACGGTTACACGTTATTCGCTCCTAACTTCCGTGGAAGTACGGGATACGGGAAAACTTTTGCGACGCTTGTTGAACAGGACTGGGGACACGCCCCGCGTTTGGATAATGTGGCTGCCATTGAATGGTTATTCGACCAAAACACTGCCAGTAAAGATTCACTCTTCTTGGTTGGCGGCAGTTATGGCGGCTATATGAGTTTACTCTTGCACGGACGCCATCCAGAATATTTCCAAGCAGTCGTCGATTTGTTTGGTCCTTCTGATCTTTTCTCATTCTATGAATCTGTTCCACCGCATTGGAAACCCATCATGAAATTATGGTTGGGCGATCCTGTAATCGATAAAGACAAATTTATTGAAGATTCTCCAATCACTTATCTTGACCAGATGACAAAGCCGATGCTAGTTGTTCAAGGGGCCAAGGATCCTAGAGTCATCAAAAGAGAATCCGACCAAATCGTTGAGCAATTAAAAGCGAAACAAAGACCCGTCACTTACCTTGTTCTTGAAAACGAAGGTCATGGATTTGCTAAGAAAGAAAATGAGATTGCTGTTTATAAGAAAGTCATGGACTTTTTGAAACAGCATCAAGAAAAAGCTTAGCTAACTGATTGATACTCTTCCTATATAATAAAAAGAAGCGACCTGCTAACATTTTAATGTTAGTAGGTCGCTTCTTTTGGGTAATTAATGGTTATTCAATTTTTTAGCTTTTCGGTTACTTTTCATCACAGCGTATGAACGTTTCATCGTTCCAAAGATACCTGAATCAGAATAGATCAATACATTGGCACGATAGAACGCTAAAGATACAGCTGTCAGTACAACGGTAAATGCAATAGTCCCGATAATCGAGATCCAAATTTCTACTGTTCCAACAGTCTCCGAAGCAATTCTAAATGGCATAACGAAGGGTGTGAACAGTGGGATGTAAGAAAATACTACAGGTAAAATATTTTCAGGAGAGATAAAGGCAAATAATCCTACATAAAAGCCGGCTAAAGCAATCATAATGATTGGCGTTACTGCCTTGTTGACATCTTCCATTTTAGAAGCCAAGGATCCAAAGAATGCAGCTAATATCACATACATCAACACACCTGTGATAAAGAAGATAATCGTATAACCCAACAGTTGTTGGATGATATCTCCGATATCGATTGCGTTGAGGGCATCTTGTATAAAAGCAATATCCTTCGCAAATAGATACCCGATAGCACCAACAACAACATAAATGGCAATTTGAGTTAAAATGACCAAGATGACCCCAGCCAATTTACCAAAGAAATGGTTGCCCGCTGTTGCACTGGATAAAATGACTTCCATGATGCGTGTTCCTTTTTCATTCGCCACTTCTTCAGCGATAATAGACGCATACGTCATGATAAAAATAAATATGCCGATACAGACAAAGTAAGCACCAAACTCTTGTACAAAGGTATCATTATTTTCTTCAGCCGTTAATTTCCCCTCTTCAATCGTAATAATTGATTCTTCCACTTCAACAGGCTCAGATAGTGACATCACTTCTTCCTGTGATAAACCAAGTTCATTGGCTCTGAGCATCGTCTGATACGTAGCTAACTGTTCGTTCAGTAATGGGACATAATCCGTTAGCGAATCTGTATGAGAAAGATTGGCTTGAATCGCCCCATCATTTTCAACGACAGTCAAGTAGCCGTCTAAGGATTCATCCAACATGGCTGCTTCCGCTGCTTCTTGAGTCGTAATGTCTGTTTGAACGTCAAACGGACTACCATCCTGGCTCAACATTTCTTGAATACTTGCATCCTCAGCAATCACTGCAATCGTTGGTGCTTCAGCATTCTCTGCTTCTTGAGAAGTGAAATACGCTATCGCAATAGCGATTCCTGCAACAATCAAGGGAGATAACACCATAATCAAAAATCCAAACGACTTAACATTTTTCTTGTAGACTTCTTTTGTAATAATCCAAAACTTATTCATGCTTTTCACCTGCCATCTGTTTAAATATTTCTTCTAATGTCGGAGGCTGTTGGCTAAATGTGGTAATATAACCATTTCTAGTCGCTGCATCGAAAATGGCTTTCCCATCTTCAGTATGGCTTAATTTTACTTCTGTGATTTCATCTTTGTTGATACGAGCACTCTGAACACCCGGGAATTGATGAATTTCTTCCAAGGTAAGCGGTGATTCAAGAAATAGATTTGTTCGTCCGAATGATTCTCTTATTTCTTTAATGGAACCTTCAAGTATTTGCTTGCCATCTTTTAACATAATCAAGCTATCACAAAGTTCTTCAACATTATTCATATTATGACTAGAGAAAATAATACTCGCGCCGTTTTTCTGCGCTTCTTTAATGCCTTCTTCGAGTAAATCAGCATTCACAGGATCCAACCCACTGAAAGGCTCATCTAAAATAATAAGTTCTGGTTGATGAATCAAAGTTGTGATCAACTGGACTTTTTGTTGATTACCTTTAGACAATGTTTTTACCTTATCGCCCTTCTTACCTTTTACTTCAAATTTCTTTAACCATACATCGATCAGTGGTTTAATTTCTTTTTTTGATTTCCCACGTAACTGTGCAAAATACAAAATCTGGTTCTCTATCGACACTTTAGAATAGAGACCTCTTTCTTCAGGTAGATAACCAATTTGATTGAAGTTACGATTAGTCAGAGGTTTTCCTTGCCATAAGACTTCTCCTTGGTCTGGAGTCATCAAGTCCAGTATCATTCGGAATGTCGTCGTCTTACCAGCACCGTTTTGTCCAATGAGTCCCATGATTTCACCTTTGTCGATATTGAAACTGATACCATCGACAGCGGTAACTTCTCCAAATGTTTTTCGGAGATTCTTAGTTTCTAACATATTTTTTTCTTCCTTCCTTTTTTCTTTATGTACACGTTCAGCTTCAATTTACTGACCGTAGTTCTATTGTACTATTGTTTGTATTTCATTTCATCCGTCTTCCGAATGAATATTCACAAAAGATTCATACTTTTTTATAGTTACCTTTTCAAGTTTTAGTCAATAATCAATATCTCGAAATAAGATAACTTCCAGTCTTTCCATAAATGGAAAAGATTAGTAAACACGAAAAATGGGCACAGCACTTTATAGGAGAGTGTTATGCCCACATCATTAGAATAGAATACGCAACCACGACTTTTCTTCTCGGTTAAGAACATGTATTTCATTTGCTTGCTCAAAAAAAATTGCGGTTTCTTTTCTATTTCTGTTTCTAAAGCTGATTTTATAGCTGAATCAGCTATTGATTTAAGTATTTCCTTTTTTTCCTTTTCTAGATCATTCAAGCACCGAAGTTCTTCTATTGTTTCTACCATTGAATGGATCGTCGTTTTCGACTCAACTTCTTTCTTAGTTTCTTGATTTTTCGTTTCATCTTTTTGATAGAAAAATTGAGATTCGACTTCTGTATTATTCTTAATCAGTGATTCATCTGCGTAGGCTAACCTTCCTAGTTCTTCACTTAACTTACCCATTGTATGCCCGTATAGAATACCCGCAGAAACCAAAATTATCGATATGCTTAAAGTGGTCTTATTTAAAGAAGCCATCGTCTTTACTGATTCCTTCTTTCCTTTTATGAACTTTACTATTTTTTGATCGATTGCTTCTTTTCCATACCCATTACTCCTTTATTCATTCAATCATTGTTCTTTAAATTCTTTATTTTGATAAGTGTTTCTTTAATAAAATCATTGATAAAATATAAAATACGATAACCAGACCTATGCACCAAAGTAGTGCAATCAAAAGCGTACTTGTATCTAATGCGTTACCTAAAAACGCGTTTCTCAATGTGTCAATAATGGGTGTCATTGGCTGATATTCAGCAAATAATTTTAGTACATTTGGTAGTGAATCAACTGGCACAAATCCAGAACTAAGATAAGGTAAGGTAAGAGAATGGCGATAGCAGATAATCCAGTTGCTCCTTCCGCACTTTTTGAAACTATACCTATGATAATGGCTAACCACGATAGTATTAAAGTAACTCCTATTAGTAAAATAAGCACGACACCAAAATCCATTACATTCAAAGAGGGACGAAAGCCAAGAAACATTGCAGCTATAATCGTGACGAATGATGTGACCAAGCTTCTAACAAGTGCCGCCATCACATGCCCAGTTAAAATAGATGTCTTTTTTATTGGCAATGTACTATATCTTGTTACCATTCCATTATTAAGATCTTTATTCATCATGACAGCTGTAGAACCAGAACCTTGCGCAATACATTGGATGATGATCCCTGGAACAATAAAATTGACATACGACATTCCTTCTATATGGATCAGGTTTCCAAATAAAGAAATAAATAAAAACATCATCAATATTGGTAGTATGATACTCGTAAAAAAAGTATCTGAATTTCTTTTAGAAAGCAGTAAGCAACGCATAGTAATCGTTAGTGTATCATTGTACTGTTTAGTATTACTTTTCATTTGAGTTATCCTCACTTTCAGTGATCATTGCTAAGAATACATCTTCTAAGTTAGGTGTGATCTTTGAAAAATCTTTGATGTTGACATTTTTATCAGAAAGTCTATGAAATATCTCTGCTAGTGTATTGGCTGTTCCGTCTGTAAAAATCGTCAATTCAAGATTTTCTAATGCCTCAGTTATCGTAAAGTTTTTTAAAAGTTCTCTACTCGCTTCTAAATTTGATCGATCATGGAAAGAAAATTTAACCACTCCGTGAGGTAGATATTTCTTTAATTCTTCTGATGTACCTTCTGCAATAATGACTCCATTATCTAATATCGCTATTTTATCTGCTAACTGCTCTGCTTCTTCAAGATACTGTGTGGTAAGGAAAATCGTTACACCGGATTGTTTTAATTCCTTAATGATCTTCCACATCTTGTTGCGACTTTGAGGGTCTAATCCCGTTGTGGGTTCGTCCAAAAAGATCACTTCAGGGCTCCCAACTAAACTCATTGCAATATCTAGTTTTCTTTTCATTCCACCTGTACGATTATTGTTTATTCTATTTCGATAAACGCTTATATACGTTGAATTTTCTTATCCTTGTTATCTATATTATCATCACTTTTTTAAGCTTCTTTCCCTAATTAGTTGTCATATTGTTGTCAGGTCGTTCGTAAAATCTATTATTATTACTACTTGACTAAACGAACTAATGTTCTTATTATAGGGTTAATAGGAACGTTTTTTCGCATTAAGGAGTGAGTGAATTGGAAGTTAAATTAGATATTCCGGATGTCGATATCTTTGATGATGATATTTGAGGATTAGGAGAAAGTAGTTTAATACTTATTGAGAATAAAATTGAAGATAGACTAAAGGAGAATGGCCATGAGCAAAGAAGTGATACTGTTAAATCCCGATAAGATGGGTTACAAGGATAGAGAAATCATGAAGTGGCAAGGCATGATCCTATCAGAATAAGTTGATGCAAGCTGTTCTGATGAAGGTGACAGTTCAAAATAATCTAACAACTCTCTTGCTCTTTCTTCAGGGTTGGAAATATGGAGTAACCTTCCCATGATCATCAGATTCTCTTTTCCCGTTAAGGCTTCGTCTACGGCTGAAAATTGTCCGGTTAAGCTAATGATCTCATGTACTTTTTTAGATTCATTAGATAAATCATACTCCCCTATTTCAACTTTTCCGCTATCGGCCATAATTTGTGTTGTTAATATACGAATGGTTGTCGTTTTACCAGCACCATTTGAACCTAATAAAGTATAGATGCTGCCTTTAGAAACTGAAAAATTAACGCCTTTTAAAACTTCTTTTATATGAAACCGCTTCTTCAAGTCGACAACTGAAATCACTGTATCTAAATTTTTCATGTTTATCCCTCTTTACTCATTTTTTATTTAATATGCGCTGAGTTTATAATCGATTTCTTTATCTAATATATGTACTTGTAGCTGTCTCTCTATCCTAAGTTAACAATGGTGCATCCATTAGTAGCCTTATCTTTACAAGCCATAAGACACACTTTAACAAAGACTCAGCATCTTCAGATAATCATTATTTTCATACCTTAATGAAAATAATGATTATCTAAACACGGCTACGGAACAAAAAAGGTGGCTACAACACTGTCTTTTACAGTATTGTAGCCACCTTTTTATATGCTGTTTTATTTGATCTAATAACAGTTTGCTCTATGCATCCATATTATTTAACTTTTTCGATCCAACCTTCCGGTGCTTCAACATCTCCCGTTTGGATACCGACTAATTCATTGTATAAACGTTTTGTGACTGGTCCAACTTCTGTTTCAGAATAAAAGACATGGAAGTCATCTTTAATCTGTAATCCACCAATCGGCGCAATGACCGCCGCGGTACCACAAGCACCGGCTTCTTTAAACTGATCAAGCTGATCAACATAAACGTCTCCCTCAGAAACTTTTAAATTTAAACGGTTTTCAGCTAACCATAGTAAGGAATATTTTGTGATACTTGGTAAAATTGATGATGATTTAGGCGTAATGAATAAATCATCTTTCGTAATACCAAAGAAATTCGCTGCACCAACTTCTTCTATTTTTGTATGTGTTTCAGGATCCAAATAGACAGCGTCGCTAAAGCTTCTCTCTTTTGCTTCTTTACCTGGTAGCAAACTCCCAGCATAATTCCCACCAACTTTTGCAGCGCCTGTTCCTTTAGGTGCTGCACGATCATAGTCTGTCACTAAGAAATTGGTCGGTTTTAGTCCACCTTTAAAGTAAGGGCCTACCGGCATAACGAAAGCAGAGAAGATATATTCATCAGCAGGTTTCACGCCAATATTATCGCCTGTACCAATGATAAATGGACGAATATACAACGAACTCCCCGTTCCATATGGCGGTACCCAATCTTCATTTGCTTCGACCACTTTTTTGATAGCCTCAACAAATTTGTCTTCAGGATAAACAGGCATCAGTAATCTTTCACAACTTCTTTTCATTCGCTTGGCATTTTCAAATGGGCGAAACAATTGAATGGACCCATCCGCTGTTCTGTATGCTTTTAAACCTTCAAAACATTGTTGTCCATAATGAAGGGCTGTTGAACCTTCTGAAATATGCAACTGATTATCTTCAGTTAATGTGCCTTCATCCCAAGCACCCTCTTTATAATAAGAGATAAATCGATAGTCCGTTTTGATATATGAAAATCCTAAGTTTTCCCATTCGATTGTTTCTGGTCTCAATTCTGTCGTCATGAATCATTTTCCCCTATTCTTCAATAATTTTAGATTTAGTTAACTAACTTCTAGTGCCATATCGCCAACTTTGATAGCTGATTTAGCATATAGCAATTGATTTACGAAAAGTGTGATTCCTATTGGAAGGATCGCACCACATAATAAGTATACACCAAAAGCTTGTAGACCTGAATTGTTGATTACCCAAAGCGGTGCTACACCTGCCGCAAAGCCAACGCCGCCCATTTCAGGTATGGTTTCAAATCCAAAAATCACCGTTGCGATCGGTCCGCATATCGCTGATGCAATCGTTGGTCCAATCAGTATTTTAGGATTTTTGATAATATTAGGTAATTGTACTTTGGGTGTACAAAGTCCTTGTGCGATATATCCCCCAAGATCATTTTCTTTCATTGAAAGAATCGAGAAAACAAAATACTGTGCTGTGGTTCCTATCAGCATCGCGCCACTTGCCATTGGGCTAAGTGCTAGGGCGATAGACAACGCAGCCGATGACAAAGGTGACATCAAAAATAGTCCAAAGAGTACGGCCATTACAGATGATCCAATAATTGGATTTCCTGCTACTGCGCTTGAAACGAATCCACTAATTGCAAGTAGTATCGGTTGAATGACTTGAGCTAGTCCCATTCCTGCAACGCCTCCGCCTAGTAGCGATAGTGTTGGAATAGACATCATATCTAACGGAGATGTACCGGTCAATTTTTTACCGATCCAAGTTGCAATCACACCTGCAATCAACGCACCAATAGGGTCTCCTCCAACAATTGTGAAACCTGCATCTGTAGCGGTCAGTGAGCCACCACCAATGGTTGAAGCTGCCATTGCAGAAAACATGGTTAAACTATTCGCTTTCATGTTGAACGCAATACCTGCCCCGAGAGCCGGTGCCAGCAATACTCGAGTAAAACTACCAATTGTGACTAGAATAGGTAAATTGAACATATCTCCTAATGTACCGAATAAAAAGCCGATACCGATCGTCACGAAAATCGCATTTGCTACCCCTGATGATACTTTAAGTATATTGTCTCTTACATAATGTTTCATTTTACCCTATCCCCTTTCTTTAATACCGCATTGATTTTATTTTTTCAATAAAAAAAGTCAGCCTCTATTTTAAATAGGCTGACAGATTGTTTACACTATCCTGAGCCCATTTTAAAATACGAATAGGACTCTATTTTTGGGAAATAGAATCCTGTTATGGGCTGACTAATAAGAGAATGAATGAAACAGTAGATGCAGTTGCAAGTTCTTTTTGTTTTGTTATCATAACTGTTTTAGTATTCATCTCTGCTCATCTCCTCTTTTTTTATATTATGACAATCATAAACGCTTGTGTCAGACAAGTCAACCCTAATCATTAAATTAATTTAATCAAAAAAATAGTCTTTTTTATCTCCATATATAGAAACTGGGAATATATGCTATACTTTAGCTATTCTTTATGAAAGAAGGTCACTATATGAAAATAGGATTTATTGGATTTGGTAACATGGCGCAAGCTATTGCGACTGGATTATTAGAAAAAAATATTGCAAAGTCCGAGGATTTGAGCTTTTCCAATCGAACAGCTTCCAAAAGGCTAGAGCTTGAAACTTCTTTTGGTATTAAAGGGTTCTCTGATAACCAAGCTGTATGGGATCGATCAGAAGTTATTTTCTTAGCTGTAAAACCTTATCAAGTAGAAGCTGTATTAAACGATATTGATCAAACACACGCCCCCCTCATTATTTCCGTTGTCGCTGGGATCACAAATCATCAATTGACACAATTTTTAAATGGTTCTTCGTTTGTGCGCACAATGCCGAATCTAAATGCTCAAGTTGGTGAAGGGATAACGGCCATCATCGAACGTGAGTCATTAGAAGAACATCATTTGGAGATGGTATCCAAACTATTTTCTGCTGTAGGAGAAGTCGTTGTACTCCCAGAATCACAACTTGGCGCCTTTATTGCTATTGCTGGTAGTTCACCTGCCTTAGTCTTTATGTTCATTGATACATTGGCACGTGCAGCCGTTAAGTATGGTTTACCAAAGGATAAAGCCACTAAAATTGCTGCTCAAGCTGTATTGGGTAGTGGAAAAACTGTTCTTAAATCTCAAGAGTCACCTTGGACGCTCGTGGATAAAGTGTCTTCCCCTGGTGGTATAACAGTAGAAGGCATATTATCTCTTTTACAGTCTGACTTTTCTGCTTCAATTATTCAATCTGTCGATGCTATGGTCGATAAAAATGATGAAATGTCCAAATGAAAAGAAGACTCTCCTTAATCGGTAGAGTCTTCTTTTGACTGGCTTGCTTTTAATTCAATTTCTTTAAGCTGCTGTTTTTCCAATTTCTTTTTATCTCGTAACGATTTAAAAAAGGTCGTCAAAAGTGTTCGGCATTCTTCTTCTAATATGCCACGTTCAACAAGGGCTCTATGATTCATTCGTTGATCGTCTAGCAAATTCATTAAAGTTCCTGCGGTTCCACCCTTGATATCACTAGGGCCATAGAAAACTTCATCAATACGCGATAAAAGAATCGCCCCACTACACATCGCGCATGGTTCAAGGGTAACAAACAATTGACACTCTTCTAGCCGCCAATTATTTAAATTTTGATTGGCCTCTTGTATCGCAATCATTTCTGCATGAGTAGTTGCATTTTTAGAAGTCTCTCTTAAGTTATGTCCTCTTCCGATGATTTTACCCTTATGTACGACGACAGCACCTATCGGAACTTCTCCAATGGCTTCAGCTTTCTTAGCCTCTATGATCGCTTCACGCATCCATTTTTCTTTTTCAACTTTCTCCATTCTGACGCTCCTCTATCTTTTCTCCATTATACCTTAGTTTCTTATTCTCCTAAACAGTGTTAAAATGATTTTAATCACATCATTATCTGGAGGATCCGCTGTGAAGTTTTCAAATTTAAAAATCATCTATCCTGATGCACAATTAGTCGAAGCATCGACCAATGAGCGATCTATGCTTTCTTTACCCTACAAAAATAAATGGATACAACTATCAAAAGAAAGTCTTTCTGAAAATGAAATCCATTTACTGTCGATGCTATATAAAAAGGAATCTACTTATACTATCCAACAATCATCTCCTTGGTATACTTACTTATCGGAAAAAAAACAAACGCCACCAAAAGTTTCCGGACGTGTTCGTATGATCCAATTAAAACTTGAGAAAAAAGATGCACAATTTGATCCAGTGCTATGGTCGGAATCAGCTAAAACACTTTTTGAGCCCTTAGAAGATAGTTTTTTTCTATCGGATGATTTGTATTGTATTATTCAACCGACTGAAGCTGCTTTTTTAAATAAAGATGAGATTGAAGGTACCTTACAGACACTCGAAGATGACTTTTCATTGAAAACAATCTGTTATATTGGTCAGTACTGGGATACTTCATCCTCTTTACGACAGCTTTTAAATGAAGAACAAGCTATCTTCAAACAGGAGACACCTCACTTTAGTGGTCGCATGGGTTCTTTAACAGAAGTTTCTTTGCACTACTTTACAGCTCAAGCTCTATCTAATAGTACAGTTATTACTATTTTAAAAGAAAACATAAATCAAATTGAAGATGCTAGAGAATTGATTCGTGCATTGTGGGAAAATCAAGGAAATGTCAGTATGGCTGCCAAATCCTTATTTGTTCATCGCAATACGCTACAGTACCGAATTGAAAAATTTCACGAATCTACTGGATTAGCACTAAAGCAAATTGACGAACTAGCTTTATGTTATCTACTGACACTATAAAAATTCAAGTACTAAAAAAGACCTTACAGCTAACGTATCAGCTGTAAGGTCTAACTATTATTTCAAGACTTTTTTTGCGTCTTTCATTTTATCGTTTAGAAAGTTTTTGAAATCAGATGTTACATCAGACAAGCTATTTTCAATATCTTTCACTTTGTCTACTGTACCCATTAAGCTATTGATTTCACTATCTGATAACTTATCAACTGCTTTAGCTGATTTTTTACCACCATGCATTTTCTTTTTCACAAGATGTTTTGCTTTTTTGCGATTAATGGCAGATTGTGTTTTTTCCATTGCATCATCTGAAGAAAATACAAAAGCAAGAACACCTACTACTACCGCAAGACCAATTCCTAAAAAGATTCCTTTGTTTGAATCATTCATGTTTTTCATTATTTATCATCCTTTCTTGACCTGTTAAATTTAGGATAACAGAAATCTTTTTATTAAACCAAAGATATGCATTCAATGAATTAGATAGAGTCGTAAGGTGGTGTATTGTAAACTTCTTTACTTGTTGGCTTCAATACAGGTTTTTCACCCATAGCTTCGGGTTTCTCTACATATTGAAAAGTTTTCTCGTCCGCGGCAGTTTTACCATCGACAACCGGTTTACTATCTTCACCTTCAGAAAAATTATATAAAACATGTGAAACTTCATTAACTTCATAGCTTTCTGGCACTTGTCCTGGTACGATGACACCTTCTTTAGCTTCCAATTCCTTGATTGCTTCCATCCACTGGAGTTGGTGTTGGGTATCACGAGCTAGAAGAAAACCTAACATATCTTTGATTCCTTTATCATCTGTCATTTCATATAATCTAGCTACTTGCAAACGGCCTTGAGACTCTGCTGTAACGTTCATTCTCATATCGGCTAATAAATTACCACTTGAAACGATAAAATTAGATGTCCATGGATTACCATTAGAATCTCTTGGTGCAGCACCTAAACCTGAAACTATCGCATGTTGAGGATTCATTCCACCCATCACTGCAGCTAAGGCTGGATCAGAATCAACCGCTTTTTCTTGGGCAGATAAGGGTGCACCTTCTAATAGATGTCCTATCATTGTTGCGATCATTTCCACATGTCCAATTTCTTCCGTAGCTGTATCAAGTAACAAGTCTTTATACTTATCATTACCTCGTGCATTCCATCCTTGGAATAAGTACATATTCATAACAGACATTTCGCCCCATTGTCCTCCAAGAATTTCTTGCATTCTTCTCGCCATAATGGGATCTGGGCGATCCGGTTTTGCTGGATACTGCAACTTTTTGCTGTGGGTAAACATAAATGAAAACAACTCCTCATTCTTTTTTTAATACAACATAAACTATATCACGAGTTTTTTTATTCAAGAAAGAATAGAACTTGTTATTCAATTAAAAAAAGGCAACTGCCTTAGACAGTTGCCTTTTCGTTTATGCTAATTATTTTTGACTGTTAAAACTTCTTTGTTGTCTTTATCATTAGATTGGTTTTTGATTTTCACTGTGATTTCACCTTTTGAAGCACCAATCGTTACTTTATCGCCTACAACGATATTGCCTGAAAGCAATTCTTCACTAAGTTTATCTTCAATCTTTGTTTGAATCGCTCTACGAAGAGGTCTAGCACCATACTCTGGGTCGAAGCCTTCTTTTGCAATCACATCCATAGCAGAAGAAGTAATCTTAAGCACGATACCTAACTCATTCATTCTCTTGACAATACTTTGAGTGAGTAATTTAACGATTTCTCGAAGCTCTTCTTTTTTGAGTGACTCAAAGACAATTGTATCATCCACTCTATTTAAGAATTCTGGACGGAAAGCACTTTTAAGCTCTTCACGTATTTTTTTCTCCATAGCAGTGTGGTTAAATCGTTTGTCGACTGCACCGAATCCTACAGATTTTTCATCTCTTAAAGCTGTAGCACCAAGATTTGAAGTCATAATGATAATAGTATTTTTGAAATCCACTTGGCGACCTTTACCGTCAGTCAATAATCCATCATCTAAAACTTGAAGCAAAATATTAAAGACATCCGGATGCGCTTTTTCCACTTCATCTAATAGAATAACTGAATAAGGTTTTTGACGAATTTTTTCAGTCAATTGTCCACCTTCATCATATCCTACATAACCTGGCGGTGAGCCTACTAGTCTACTTGTACTATATTTTTCCATGTACTCAGACATATCCACTCTGATCAGTGCATCTTCACTACCAAACATAGCCTCAGCTAAGGATTTTGCCAATTCCGTTTTACCCACACCTGTAGGTCCCAAGAACATGAAAGAGCCAATAGGTCTATTTGGATCTTTTAGACCACTTCTCGCTCTTCTAATGGCTTTAGAAACGGCTACTACTGCTGGCTCTTGACCAACAACACGTTCATGCAACACTTTTTCAAGATGCATCAAACGTTCAGATTCTTTTTGTTCCATCTGTTGAATCGGTATGCCTGTCCATTGCGAAACAACTTCTGCAATATCTTTAGCCGTTACTTCAAGTTTGTCCTCATCGTCATTTCCTTCATTTTGAATCATTGTTTCAATTCGTTTTCGCTGTTTCATTTCTTTTTCTCTGATCTGAGCAGCTCTTTCAAAATTCTGATCCTGAATCGCTTCTTCTTTCATTTTCGTGAAATTCTCTAGTTTTTCAGTAGCCTTAGACATTGTCGTTGGCTGGTCACTAGCATCTATTCTCACTTTTGAAGCAGACTCATCCATCAAATCGATTGCTTTATCTGGTAATTGTCTTGAAGTGATGTAACGAGTAGAGAAATGAACAGCCGCATGCACAGCATCGTCTGTAATGTTTACACCATGATGTTCTTCGTAGCGTTCTCTTAAGCCTAATAAGATTTCTTCCGCTTCGATTTCAGTCGGTGGATCAACTTGTACAGAAGCAAAACGACGTTCTAATGCCGCATCTTTTTCAATGTGTTTTTGATACTCATCTAAAGTTGTCGCACCAATAGTCTGCAACTCACCTCTAGCTAAAGCAGGCTTCAAGATATTCGATGCATCAATTGCACCTTCTGCGCCACCTGCGCCAATTAACGTATGCAATTCATCAATAAATAAGATGACTTCTCCATCTTCATAAATTTCATCAATAATTTTTTTCATTCGCTCTTCAAATTCACCACGGTATTTCGTACCCGCTACTAAAGAACCCATATCTAATGTCATCAATCGTTTATCTTTTAAGACGGGTGGCACTTCACCAGCAACAATTTTTTGAGCTAGTCCTTCAGCTATAGCTGTTTTACCTACACCAGGATCTCCAACGAGCACTGGATTATTTTTGGTACGTCTACTAAGAATTTGAATAATACGACGAACTTCTTTACTTCTTCCTACAATTGGGTCTAATCGATCTTCTCTAGCAGCTTGCGTAAGGTTACGAGCTAATGAATCTAATGTCGGCGTACCTTCAACAGATTTAGGACCTTTAGCTGGTCTACGTCCTTTAAAACCATTACGTGTTTTATTTTCTTGTACACCTAATTTTTTAAGAATCATTTGTCTTGTTTTAGATAAATTAATATCAAGGTTACTCATGATTTTAGATGATAAAATGTCATCATCTCTCAACAAACCTAATAGTAAATGTTCCGTACCCACTTGAGGACGTTGCATTCTTCTAGCTTCATCAGTTGCATATTTAATGACCTGACGAGCCCTTGGTGAATAAGGTAATACGGCGCTTGCCGGAAGAGTCTTTCCAGGGCCATAACTCGTAAAGTGTTCAATTTCTTCTTTTACTTCCTCTTCAGAAAGAGATAATTGTCTTAATGTTTTACCAGCGATACCTTCAGTTTCCATGACCAATCCTAATAGGATGTGCTCAGTGCCTACAGTACGATGGCGGAATCCTTTTGCTTCTTCTTGTGCAATCAATAAAGCTTTCTTTGCTTTATCTGTAAATAGTTCGTTCATAAATCTTTTCCGCCCTTCTATTCTCTCGGCTCTTCATATTTTAAGTTAGCAATCATATTTCTTAGTAAATTTGCTCTGATCTGATTATCGATTATACGATCACCCGTATATAGTGTCTTATCTACTGCAACGAGCATCAACTTTGCTTCTCTTTTAGATATAATATCATCTTCATATAGCTTTTGTACAACCGATTGCGCATCTTTTTCAGAAATACTCTTCCCAATAATTTCAATCATTGTATCCAATACATCTGATTCATCTAATAAGCGCACTTTAATGATACGGATATAACCGCCGCCACCGCGTTTACTTTCAACAAGATAACCTTGTTGAATCGTAAATCGAGTATTGATTACGTAGTTTATCTGAGAAGGAACGCAATCAAACAGCTCGGCAATTTCACTACGTCTGATTTCAACTTTTTCTTGCTGTGTCAAAACTTTTTTTAAATAAGCTTCTATAATGTCTGACATATTCTGATTTTCCATGTTGAATCATTATTAAAACAACTAAGAATGTTTTTTATTTGGCTTTAAAGCATTCAGAAGTCGCTTTAATACCCTCCTTTTCCACATTGATTTATCAAAAAACTTTCTTTGACTAACTTTGACTAAACACATTATACCAGTGTTACCATCATTTTAAAAGAGCAAGAACTTTCCTTACTTAATCTCTTTTACATAGTTGAAAATGATAAAATAACGATACAAAAAAAGCCACTGCATTATACACTGGCTTAAAAAGTAATATTTTTTTCATTAAATATCTATGTATGATGAGCCATGCTGGGCTCGAACCAGCGACCCTCTGATTAAAAGTCAGATGCTCTACCAACTGAGCTAATGGCTCTAAATAAAAATGGAGGTTAACGGGCTCGAACCGCTGACCCTCTGCTTGTAAGGCAGATGCTCTCCCAACTGAGCTAAACCTCCAAAAAAAAAGAGCTTGCACGGCAACGTCCTGCTTTCACAAGGGGAAACCCCTCACTATCCTCGGCGCTGGGAAGCTTAACGGCTGTGTTCGGAATGGGAACAGGTGGATCCTTCCCGCCATCATTACCGCACAATGACTCTTTTTCTTTTATAAGAGAACTCCGTTCTCTGAAAACTAGATAGTTGATGGTTCGCAAACATGTTTTGATTCAACACCTTCATACTCTTAAGCCACGTTTTGTGGTTAAGTCCTCGATCGATTAGTACTGGTCCGCTCCATACATCACTGTACTTCCACTTCCAGCCTATCTACCTGATCATCTTTCAGGGATCTTACTTCCTTAAAGGAATGGGAAATCTCATCTTGAAGGGGGCTTCACGCTTAGATGCTTTCAGCGTTTATCCCGTCCACACATAGCTACCCAGCGATGCCTTTGGCAAGACAACTGGTACACCAGCGGTGTGTCCATCCCGGTCCTCTCGTACTAAGGATAGCTCTTCTCAAATTTCCAACGCCCGCGACGGATAGGGACCGAACTGTCTCACGACGTTCTGAACCCAGCTCGCGTGCCGCTTTAATGGGCGAACAGCCCAACCCTTGGGACCGACTACAGCCCCAGGATGCGACGAGCCGACATCGAGGTGCCAAACCTCCCC
The DNA here is from genome assembly GCF_017599325.1 of Marinilactibacillus kalidii. Taxonomy (GTDB): domain Bacteria; phylum Bacillota; class Bacilli; order Lactobacillales; family Carnobacteriaceae_A; genus Marinilactibacillus; species Marinilactibacillus kalidii. The sequence goes on from NZ_JAGFVM010000033.1 coordinate 59,427, forward strand.
GTCGATGTGAACTCTTGGGGGAGATAAGCCTGTTATCCCCAGGGTAGCTTTTATCCGTTGAGCGATGGCCCTTCCATACGGAACCACCGGATCACTAAGCCCGACTTTCGTCCCTGCTCGACTTGTAAGTCTCGCAGTCAAGCTCCCTTCTGCCTTTACACTCTGCGAATGATTTCCAACCATTCTGAGGGAACCTTTGGGCGCCTCCGTTACCTTTTAGGAGGCGACCGCCCCAGTCAAACTGCCCATCTGACACTGTCTCCCAACCGGATTACGGTTGCGGGTTAGAGTGGCCATACAGCGAGGGTAGTATCCCACCATTGCCTCCACCAAGACTGGCGTCCTGGCTTCATTGGCTCCTACCTATCCTGTACAAGCTGTACAGACACTCAATATCAAACTACAGTAAAGCTCCATGGGGTCTTTCCGTCCTGTCGCGGGTAACCTGCATCTTCACAGGTACTATAATTTCACCGAGTCTCTCGTTGAGACAGTGCCCAAATCGTTACACCTTTCGTGCGGGTCGGAACTTACCCGACAAGGAATTTCGCTACCTTAGGACCGTTATAGTTACGGCCGCCGTTTACTGGGGCTTCAATTCAGAGCTTCGCCGAAGCTAACCCTTCCTCTTAACCTTCCAGCACCGGGCAGGTGTCAGCCCCTATACATCTTCTTTCGAATTAGCAGAGACCTGTGTTTTTGGTAAACAGTCGCTTGGGCCTATTCACTGCGGCTGACCAGATGGTCAGCACCCCTTCTCCCGAAGTTACGGGGTCATTTTGCCGAGTTCCTTAACGAGAGTTCTCTCGATCACCTTAGGATTCTCTCCTCGACTACCTGTGTCGGTTTGCGGTACGGGCAGCCTACTTCTAACTAGAAGCTTTTCTTGACAGTGTGACATCAGATACTTCGGTACTATCATTTCCCTCCCCATCACAACTTGTCC
>NZ_JAGFVM010000034.1 GCF_017599325.1 Marinilactibacillus kalidii
ATTCCTTTAGACGGATAGCTAGAATGGTTGTATTGTTTCATGATTTTTACTCTGATTCTATTTAAAGATCGATTAATCAACTGGGTGATGTGAAAGCGATCAATAATGATTTTTGCATTTGGAAAAAGCTCTCTTATAAAGTACTCATAAGCTGCGTTCATATCAATCACGATGAGTTTTACCTGCTCTCTCACTTTTAGCGGATACTTTTGAAAGTGAAGTTTGAGATAAGCTTTTCTTCTATCAGGAAGGATATCGATCACCTCATGTGTATCGCCATCGGCGTAAATGAAGCTCATCGAACCTTTCACATTTTTGACTGATTTGAATTCATCGAAAAGCAAACAAGGCGGTAAAGATTGGAAGTCAGGGTAATAGACTTGGGCGAATGTGCTAATCACTCGCTTAACGGTGGAAGGTGATACCGTATGTTCTTCTGCTATATACTTCATAGAAAGATCTTCTCTTGATTGAAAGCCGATGTGTTGCTTTACTTTCTTAGAAATAAAACAATGTTCTTCGACTTCTGAGGAATGAGCAGAGAAGGTCTGTGTACAAGACTTACAATAGAAACGTTGTTTCTTTAGATAAAGGCGCGTTGGATACCCAGCCACCTTATTCCAGACCATTTTAGTTAGCTTGGTTCCGTACTTAATAATGTTATAATCGGCGTTTTTAACACCGCACTTAGGACAATAGCCTGGTGTATAAGTGATTGTCCCACTGACAATATTGGTTAAAGTTCCTTTTAGGGTTTGACGATCGATCTGAGTCAATGTGATCGATTCATCTTGGATATGAAGCAATTTTTTGATATCATTAGATTCAAGCAAGCGAGATTCCTCCTATAGATTTGGTGTGGTAACTATAGTCTATCAGAGAATCTCGCTTGTTTCATTTTACATAAAAATAGTGTTGGCGAATTCTCACCAACACCAAATATTATAGAACCTGATTATTGAGGTGTAAGATCTAAATTGATTTTTGGAAGATCAATACCTTCTCTAGAAAGTGCTTCAACATATTTCTCGTAAAACGTATTTCTGATGGCAAATTCAGTGCCGGCTTTGGTATACATAATAATTTGTGCAGCGGTTTGTCCAGCGCCAACAGGAACAAAAGAAATCGTCGCTGGTTTTATAGTGATCTCTTCATGTTTAGGAATAAAGCGATCGTTGACACTTTCTAGGACATTTCGGACTTTATCTAGGTTAGTGTTCGGGAAGAGGCGAATCTCCAATAGAACCCGCATGTCTGCCCTAGAACGGTTGCTGATAACTGTGATTGCGCGATTGGGAATGAAATGAATCGTGCCATCAAAATCTTTTAACTTAGTTGTCTTTAAATTCACATCTTCTACAACGCCCATAATGTCATTGATTTTGACGACATCTCCAACATCTAACTGTTTCTCAAGTAAAATCATAAAGCCGTTGACGATATCAGAGACAAATCCCTGAGCACCTAATGATAGGGCTAAACCAGCAACACCTGCACTAGCTACCAACGTACCAACGGGTATCCCCAAAATTGCTAGAATTGCATAGGCTAGAGAAAAATAAAGTAAAGAATTATATAAATTCTTGCTTAACCTATATAGCGTATTATACCTATTAGGAATAGTATTTTTTTCTTTTACGTATCGTTTAAATACAATTTCTATAGCATAATGACCGATTTTTTTTAAAATAAGCACAGCGATTACTGTAATTAGAATTTGAATAAATCCTATTATCATATTGATCCATATTTGATTCCAATCTATATCATTTAGGAATTGTTTTAATAAACTTACTTGCTCAGTTGCGGCTTGCTCAACATTCTCGTTTGTAGCTAAAAACATCTAAAAACTCCCTTACTCATCTAATAACAATAGCATGATTGTATCAAATATCCTGCTCGAATTCTAGGAACTTATCATGAAGAAATGATTATTTAGGTATGAAATAAAGAACAGCAAATATTTTATCTGTTTTTGGTTTTTCTCCGTTGAAATAGTCAGCGGACGTTGGATAAACGCTACCATCTTCCATGTAGCTCCAAAGTATGACCGGTTTATCTTTGATTAAGGAGTCATTGCTATTATCAGGCGTAAAGGTTGAAAATATACCCGTATTTGTTTTAGGTAAAAGATAAAATCGATTTCTAGAACTAGAGGAGGCACTGGATAGAGTCATTTTTGCATAGACATCTTCAAATTCAGTATCTTCATCTTCCTTAGCTGGGGTCAAGCCCCACAATAGTGGACCGCTAAAGTCTTGAGAACCTTCTGTAGTGACTGAAGTCAACAACTGATTACTTTCTTTTTTACCATGATTATAATAATCAAGATAGAGTTCAATGCCATTGCCTTCATAGTTTAATTCGTATTCTCCATAATAATCATAAGTTAACTGATTCATACCACTCTCATTTGAGACTAGACGGATATGGTTATCTTGTAGCCCACTAATCTTTTCTCCAGCAAATGGACCAATATTATATTTTGAGAAATATATTCCGACGGCTAGTATGGCTACCAAACTGACAATGGACCATAATAAACTGCGTTTTGTAAATGTATGTTTTTTTAAATCAACTACCAACTTTTTCATAAGTATAGTCATCTCCTTGGCATTTATAAAAAGGACAATCAATAACGTTTAGATGAAAAAATAGTGTCTTCAAAGAAAGACGCTGCTGATCATCCTATAAGAGAGGTTGTGTAAAAGCGATGCAACAAGTGAAATGATTTTAAAAGGTATTCATTTGCAGTTTAGACTATTATAAACCAATTGTGTCATTTTGTATCGTAGAATTTTACTGGATTTATTCATTTTGTAGTAGACATGGTAGGACTGTTTGTAAGTTAACAATCTTACTATTTGCTTTTTGGATTTAGACAATGGTATTCTTAATTTGTAAACAAAAAAGGAAAGAGGGATAGTTATGACAGGTGGAGAAATCGCTGCTTTGATTGCTGCCGTGGCATTCGCTATTTTGGTATTAGGACTTTGTTACGTATTATTCAAGGTGGCAAATGTTGTATCAGAATTGAACACGACAATCGAAGAAGCTAATAAAAGTATTGGAACATTAACGAAAGATGCAGATCATTTACTAGTTGAAGTTGAGGGATTGTTGAATAAAACAAATACAACACTTAACGATGTTAACGGCAAATTAAGTCTCACTGATCCATTGTTCCAAGCAGTAGGAGATTTAGGTATCTCAGTTTCAAGCTTAAATGATTCAACTAGAAACTTAACAACTCATTTAGCTGGTGCAACTAAGCGCGGTGCTAAATTTGGACTAGCAAGAAAAGTTAGCAATACAATAGCAAAATAATTGAATTTCGAGTAATTGACTATTGTTATTGAAATGACATTTAGAAGGAGAGCATATAATCATGGGAAAACAAGATAGATCAGAAGGATTTTTACTAGGTACGATTGTTGGTGCAACTATTGCTGGAGTAAGTGCTTTATTATTAGCACCAAAATCTGGTAAAGAGTTACGTGAAGATATATCTCAGCAAACTGATCGTGCAAAAGATCAAGTTAAAGATTACGCTGACTTAGCTAAAGAAAAAGGTATGGAACTTAAAGATAATGCTCAGCAAGCAGGTAATGATTATGTTGAGAATGCTAAAAAAACCTACGAACAAGCAGTAGATTCTTATGGTAAAAGCAAAGAAAATAATAAAGACACGTTGAATGATATTAAGAAAGAAGCATCATCAATTGCTAAAGATGCAAAAAATAAAATAAAAGGTAATAATGAGAAAGAAGACTTCAGTACGGACGTTAACAATGCTGAATCTCGCACGATGTCATATGATTATGACGAAAAGAAAATGTCTGAAAGCGAAAGTAAAGGACAAAAATCTGGAAATACAAGTACTGAGCAAACGAAAGAAGATGGCGGAAACGATAAAGAAACAACAAACACAAATGTTGGAATCTAAATTAGACTGTCTCTAGAACAAAAGGGGTGCACGATTTCTTACTGTGCATCTCTTTTTTCTGTATTTTAATTGTCTAGCACTATAGAATGGAGGGAATAAAATGACTACTCAGGAATTGATTAGATTACTTGTAGTAGGTATTTGTTTTTATATCGTAATGATTATCGCTTTGCGTATTTCAGGAAAACGAACACTTTCAAAAATGAATGCTTTTGATTTTGTCGTTACGGTTGCATTGGGATCAACAGTTTCCAGTTTGCTGATCAATAATCAAAAAAATCTTTGGCAAGGTGTTACAACTTTTTTTCTATTAGTTGGTCTGCAATTTATTTCAACATGGTTATCGGTTCGCTCGGAAACAATCAGTAATCTACTGAAATCAAAGCCATCATTGATTTATTTTAATAATCAATATGATAGAATCAAAATGAAAAAAGAAAGAATATCTGAATCGGAAATTTTACAAGCTATTCGTTCTCAAGGGATTGGGTCAATTGAGCAAGTCGCAGCAGTAGTGCTCGAAACAGATGGAAAGATCTCTGTTCTAAAGAAAGCACCAAATGATTCAGACAAAGACACCTTATCAAACGTTATATAGACGAAAAGGGGCCGGTGAAAAGTCACCGCCTTTTTTTCTAAAATATTCGTCATTTAAATAGTACGAAACAGGAAGAGAGGCTGGGACAAATATCCCAGCCTCTCTTTTTTTAATTTTAAGACTATAAGAGACTTTTGTCTCAGCCACTTCTTATTTGATTATAAAGTGATAAATTCCTTACTTGTTTGAGTAAAAGGAATGCAGCCTTCAGCTGTCACATAAACGCAATCTTCTATACGAACTCCAATTTTATTCTCGATATATATGCCTGGTTCTAATGAGAAACACATACCTTCTTTTATGACCATTTCACTACCCTTTGATAAACTTGGGTATTCATGTACTGTCTTTCCTAAACCATGTCCTAAGCGATGGGTAAAATAATCACCATAACCTGCCTTCTCGATAATCGAACGTGCGATATTGTCTAATTCTCCAGTCGTTATACCGGGTTTCACTGCTGCTTGTGCAGTTTTTTGAGCGGAGAGAACGACTTCATAAATGTCACGTTCTTCTTGAGTAGATGATTTAAAAGCAACAGTACGTGTAACATCGCTTGTATAGCCTTCAGAAACGACACCTAAATCAAACAAAACGAATTCATTTTCTTGAAGTGTTCTCTCTCCAGGGTTTCCATGAGGACTACCTGCATGATCACCGAATAGGACCATCGTTTGGAAACTCATTTCAGAAATACCGCGCTTTTTCATTTCATACTCTATCTCTGCAACGACCGCTTGTTCACTAATACCCACCTTTAAAGCATTCATGCCAATCTCAAGTGCCTTATCGGCCATTTTACCAGCTTTTATCATTCTCTGAATTTCATCATCTGACTTAATCAATTGAATCTCTTGGATCATAGAAGAAATATCCATCGTATTAGGTGAAGCAGTAGACTTCATCAAGTGGTTAAAGCGTTCAACGGTAAGATTATTCTCAATTATACCAACTTTCTCGATTGGAAAATCATAAGTTGATAAATGTGACTCTATGATTGCCCATGGGTTTTCTTCGTCTTTATAGCTAATAATCGTCTCTATCGAAGACTGGCGCTTAGCATCTTTAGCTTCCAAATTTGGTGTGAAAAGGAATGCGTGATGTTTCATCAGAAATAAAGCAAGCACGCGTTCGTGAGGATCGCTTTCGAATCCTGTAAAATAGCCCACCAAACTGGGGTCGTCTATATAAATGAGATCAATATCTAAAAGAGCCATTTTATTTTTTAAGTTTTTTATCGGTTGATTCATAAACTGCATACACTCCTACTTATTAGTTGATATTTTCATTGTAACATGATTATAATGAGAGAACATAATTATTAAAGTAAGCCTTTTCTGAAAAAAATAAAGAAAATTTCATGAAAATGAAATATTTGTTCTTGAAATCTCTTTCATCCTTTGCTAAAGTAGGGTTTAGATAAAATAGTATGATTTTCAGCATGAAATGCAAGCGATTAAAAACAGAAACGTATAAAAACGAAGAATACAAAAGGAGAAAATCATGGATAAACAAACAATTACAATTTACGACGTGGCAAGAGAAGCTGGTGTCTCAATGGCTACTGTATCACGAGTAGTAAACGGGAACCCAAATGTAAAACCAACAACTAGAAAAAAAGTTTTAGATGTTATTGATCGTCTAGATTACAGACCTAATGCTGTTGCTAGAGGATTAGCTAGTAAAAAAACAACCACTGTTGGGGTAATTATCCCAGATGTGACTAATCTTTACTTTTCTTCTTTAGCAAGAGGGATCGATGATATTGCTACGATGTATAAATACAATATTATTTTAGCGAATTCAGATGAAAATGAACAAAAAGAAGTTCAAGTATTAAACACCTTACTAGCTAAACAAGTAGATGGTGTGATATTCATGGGGAATAAAATCACAGAAGAGCTACGCGCTGAATTTTCTCGTTCGCGCACACCTGTTGTATTGGCGGGTACAGTTGATCCAGACGGTCAAGTGGGTAGTGTAAACATTGACTATAAAATAGCTACTCAAGATAGTGTAGCAACGCTAATCAATAATGGTCATAAAAAAGTAGCTTTCATATCAGAAAGTCACGATGAACCGATTAACGGTCAATATCGATTAGAAGGTTACAAAGAAGCATTAAAAGAAGCTGGCTTAGACTATGATGAATCATTAGTCGTTCAATCAGAGTACACATATAAAGTTGGAGAAGCTGTTTTTGAACAGATTTCAAAAGCAGGCGCTACAGCTGCAGTTGTTGCAGATGACGAATTAGCAGTGGGTGTATTGAATGCTGCACTTGATAGAAATATCAGTGTACCAAATGAGTTTGAATTGATTACCTCTAACAATTCTAAATTAACCGACATGACGCGTCCACAGCTGAGTACAATCGTTCAACCACTTTACGATATCGGAGCTGTCTCAATGCGCCTCTTAACTAAACTGATGAACAAAGAAGAAATAGATGAAAAAACAATTACTTTACCATTCCATATAGCTGGAAAAGGAACAACTAAAGAAAACTAAAAAATATCGGTTCTATAATATTTGGTGTTGGTGAGAATTCGCCAACACTATTTTTATGTAAAATGAAACAAGCGAGATTCTCTGATAGACTATAGTTACCACACCAAATCTATAGGAGGAATCTCGCTTGCTTGAATCTAATGATATCAAAAAATTGCTTCATATCCAAGATGAATCGATCACATTGACTCAGATCGATCGTCAAACCCTAAAAGGAACTTTAACCAATATTGTCAGTGGGACAATCACTTATACACCAGGCTATTGTCCTAAGTGCGGTGTTAAAAACGCCGATTATAACATTATTAAGTACGGAACCAAGCTAACTAAAATGGTCTGGAATAAGGTGGCTGGGTATCCAACGCGCCTTTATCTAAAGAAACAACGTTTCTATTGTAAGTCTTGTACACAGACCTTCTCTGCTCATTCCTCAGAAGTCGAAGAACATTGTTTTATTTCTAAGAAAGTAAAGCAACACATCGGCTTTCAATCAAGAGAAGATCTTTCTATGAAGTATATAGCAGAAGAACATACGGTATCACCTTCCACCGTTAAGCGAGTGATTAGCACATTCGCCCAAGTCTATTACCCTGACTTCCAATCTTTACCGCCTTGTTTGCTTTTCGATGAATTCAAATCAGTCAAAAATGTGAAAGGTTCGATGAGCTTCATTTACGCCGATGGCGATACACATGAGGTGATCGATATCCTTCCTGATAGAAGAAAAGCTTATCTCAAACTTCACTTTCAAAAGTATCCGCTAAAAGTGAGAGAGCAGGTAAAACTCATCGTGATTGATATGAACGCAGCTTATGAGTACTTTATAAGAGAGCTTTTTCCAAATGCAAAAATCATTATTGATCGCTTTCACATCACCCAGTTGATTAATCGATCTTTAAATAGAATCAGAGTAAAAATCATGAAACAATACAACCATTCTAGCTATCCGTCTAAAGGAAT
>NZ_JAGFVM010000035.1 GCF_017599325.1 Marinilactibacillus kalidii
ATTCCTTTAGACGGATAGCTAGAATGGTTGTATTGTTTCATGATTTTTACTCTGATTCTATTTAAAGATCGATTAATCAACTGGGTGATGTGAAAGCGATCAATAATGATTTTTGCATTTGGAAAAAGCTCTCTTATAAAGTACTCATAAGCTGCGTTCATATCAATCACGATGAGTTTTACCTGCTCTCTCACTTTTAGCGGATACTTTTGAAAGTGAAGTTTGAGATAAGCTTTTCTTCTATCAGGAAGGATATCGATCACCTCATGTGTATCGCCATCGGCGTAAATGAAGCTCATCGAACCTTTCACATTTTTGACTGATTTGAATTCATCGAAAAGCAAACAAGGCGGTAAAGATTGGAAGTCAGGGTAATAGACTTGGGCGAATGTGCTAATCACTCGCTTAACGGTGGAAGGTGATACCGTATGTTCTTCTGCTATATACTTCATAGAAAGATCTTCTCTTGATTGAAAGCCGATGTGTTGCTTTACTTTCTTAGAAATAAAACAATGTTCTTCGACTTCTGAGGAATGAGCAGAGAAGGTCTGTGTACAAGACTTACAATAGAAACGTTGTTTCTTTAGATAAAGGCGCGTTGGATACCCAGCCACCTTATTCCAGACCATTTTAGTTAGCTTGGTTCCGTACTTAATAATGTTATAATCGGCGTTTTTAACACCGCACTTAGGACAATAGCCTGGTGTATAAGTGATTGTCCCACTGACAATATTGGTTAAAGTTCCTTTTAGGGTTTGACGATCGATCTGAGTCAATGTGATCGATTCATCTTGGATATGAAGCAATTTTTTGATATCATTAGATTCAAGCAAGCGAGATTCCTCCTATAGATTTGGTGTGGTAACTATAGTCTATCAGAGAATCTCGCTTGTTTCATTTTACATAAAAATAGTGTTGGCGAATTCTCACCAACACCAAATATTATAGAACCAAAAGGTGCCGGCAAGTAGCCGACACCTTTTTGCATTCAATTATGAACCTTCTTGATCACGAATAGCCCCTTTAAGGGACTCAGATGATGCTGGTGGATTATCAATCAGTTCGCGTACTTTATCAAGGTCTGGTTCTACATTCCATGTTAAAATACCGACTGGTTTATCTTCTTTAAGATAGTAAACAACTTTTCCACCATCAACTTCATCAATGAGTAAATCTAAGGATAAATCAAGTGTACCGATCGCTTTCCATGAGATATCAAAAATCATAGAATAGAAGTAAGGGGTGTGTTCATAAGGCTGATTTAAGCCAGCCATGATTTTACCCACTGCGGTTCCAGATTTTCTAGCATGGTCAACGTGTTCGATACGCTGTCTTCCAAGAATAGGGTCTGGATAAGAAGCAATATCTCCCGCTGCATAAATATCTGGGTCTGAAGTACGTAGATATTCATCCACCACGACACCGTCATCTAAGTCTAATCCAGCTTGTTCTGCCAAATCTAGAACAGGAGAGACACCTAAACCAAGAATGATGGCATCTGCTTCTACCCTTTGACCATTATTAAGATGTAGGACGAGGGTGTCGCCATCTTTTGTATATTTATCTGCACGTGTTTCATTGATCATTTTGATACCATGATCGACATAAGTTTGCTCATACTCCCGAGCGATTTCTTCAGGGAACCGATTATCTCCAAGAATACTTTGAGGATAAATAAGTGTGACCTTTGTATCATTTAGGGCAAGATTCGCTGCAAGTTCAGTTCCAATATAACTACCGCCAACGATGGCGATATGTTGGTTGTCTCCTGATAGGCTTCTTAATTTAGTGTAGTCTTCAAATGATCTAAATGCGAAGACATTGTCATCTTTAGGTCCATCAATCATTTGAGGCTTACCACCTGTTACAAGTAATAATTTTTTATACTTGATCACATCGTTTTTATTTGTCGTTACCGTATGGGCTTCTTTATCGACAGCTGTAACTTCTGTTTCCAGCATTAAGTTTGCTTGATGGTCTTCACTCACATTATAGAAGATTTGATCAGTGGTAAATGAATCATCCGTCCAAAGTTTTTTAGAAAGGGCGGGTCTCTCATAAGGTCTATCTGAATCAGCAGAAATGACACCGATTGTACCTGCTTTATCCGACTCACGGATACCGGCTACAGCATTTCCCGCTGCAATACCGCCTCCGACGATTAGATAATCAAAATAAGTTTGTTCGTTTTCCATAAATGAAGTTCGCTCCTTATTTGTTATTTAAATTTAGTTGATTGTTGCTACAGAACCACCGTCAACGCGGTAATTTGCACCATTTACAAACGATGCTCTATCTGAGCAAAGGAAAGAAATGACCGCTGCCACTTCGTCGACTTGACCGCGACGTTTCAGTTCTAAATGGGGACGTTCCTCATCTAAGAACGATTCGACAGCTTCGTCAAATGAAACATCCATTTTCTTAGCACGTTTTTCCATCATTTCATCTGTCATGGGTGTTTCAATAAAAGCAGGAGATACTACGTTAATGAGTAAACCTTCTTTTGCGTAAGAACGAGATAAACCTTTTGCAAATGATAAGACACCAGCTTTTGCAGCATCATAAGGCAACTCGTCTTGATAGGGTTGAACGGCATTTTCCGAAGCAAGGTAGACAACACGACCCCATCCACCATTTCTCAAATCGGGTAAGAATTCTCTTGTAATACGGACAGGTCCAAGTAAATCGACTTCAATCGTTTCGACCCAACCAGCGTCGTCAATATCATGAAACATACCTTGAGCACCTGAAGTACCTGCATTTTGCACGAGAATATCAATTTCTCCGACTGTTTCTTTTGTATAGTCATGTAAATCTTTAAGACTATCCACGTCAGTGATATCGGCTGTTTTACCGTAAACAGTTCCCAGTGATTTCAATTCTTCCATCGTTTCATTCAAGTTATCTTCTTTACGGTCGGTTAAAATAACCGTTGCACCTTCTGACAATAATTGTTTTGCGGTTGCTTTTCCAATTCCAGAATCGGATCCTGTAATGAGTGCGATTTTACCTTTGATGCCTAAATCCATCGTTTATGCCTCCTATTATGATTTTTACATATTAAAGTTAAATAGTACTTGTTACCTTTCAGATTACTATTTAAAAGCAAAAACTGCAATTAATCAGCTCACAACGAATGAGTCTACTCGCACAAAAAAAGCAGCTCGCTCTATCATTGAGCGTAGCTGCTTATTAGACTTTTTAAGTGAATTGAATGTAGATATCGATACCACAAGGTTCTTCTTGTTCAATAACGGCTTCTTTAACCCGATCATACTCTTTATAATAACCGCCTGTAACGTATGCATAGGCAGTTAACATTGAATCATCGTAATATTCTGAGATTTTACGGCTGATTGAGCTGGGTAATGTACCAATAGAGATTCCTTCAACAGAAACAGCATACGTTTCACCTTGAGGAACTAAGTTAACGTTGACAGTCGTAATCGCATCATATTTATAGACACGCTTAGACAAAGGCGTGAAATCTGCGTCAGTTTTTCCCGTATAAAAGTTTTTAAAGGGATCTTCTTTGACCATTTTATCAACAATCATTTGGATAACCTCTTGGCTACTAGTAATATGATCCGCAGGGATTTTTGTTTCAAATTTAATTTTAAGACACTTTTTTTCTTGTGGTGTATCTGTTTTAGAGGGTGATACTGCTTTTTTAGATTTAGTTTTAAAGCGATCAAATAGTTTCATGATTTTACCTTTCTAATATGTTGCAGTTTGAGTGGTTTCGGACGAGATGACCATGATCTATACAATATAAGCATACTTAATGTCAATTATTTTGTCAAATGATACTAAGCTGATTTATAAAAATATTAATAAGTTGATAAGGTAAGGTGAGAAAGTTGAAATGCCAATCGATAAATGTCAGAATTGGGAAAAGTATTGAAGGAGGGACAAATATGATTGAACAGATATTGTTAGAGGAAAGTTATCCATATCCTAATAATGTATTGCCGGCGATGCTTTATCCTGACGCATTTAAGAACATCGTAGAGGAACACCATGCTGCCGAACAGGTAATAGAGAGATTGGCACGTTATCAATATACAAATGCGTGGGTCAATGGTATTTTTGACTATCATCATTTCCATTCTAATGCGGATGAAGTACTAGTTTGTTTAGCGGGAGAAGCTTCCGTGCAGCTTGGTGGTCCGAGTGGGAAAAAGGTATCGTTCACCCAAGGCGATGTTCTATTGTTACCGCCAGGCATGGCTCACAAACGGCTTAAAGCATCAAAAGATTTTAGTATCGTAGGTGCTTATCCTAATGGGCAATCGTTTAATACGTACAAAAAAAGTGATGTAAAATCAAAAGAGTTATTTGGAAAAATAAAAGAAGAAATTAGTCATGTTGCGATTCCTCCATTAGACCCAGTTCAAGGAGATAAAGGTGCTATTCATACTTACTGGAAATAAAAAAAGTCTTCTCATAAATCCAACATACCTCACGCATTAAGGAGCGAGGTATGTTGGGTTAGAGAAGGCTTTTTTAAGTAATTAAACAGTAGGTACTGAATAGAGTGCTTTAAGTGTTTGAATCAATAATTCGCCTTTTGTCTCAAGCGTAGAATAAACTAAAAATTCATCTGCCTGATGAGCATTTCCACCAATTGGACCGAGGCCATCAATCGTGGGAATACCAAGATTCCCTGTGAAATTACCGTCAGAACCACCCCCACTATAGACAGGTGTTAATGACATGCCTAGTTTTTCACCTTCTTTACGAATCAATTCAAAGAGTCGCATAGAAGCAGCATCTGCCTGCCAAGCAGGACGGGTAATCCCACCTGTTAAGGTGAGCTCGGTTCCTGGTACATCTGAATAATCAAGAATTTCTCTGACAAGTCGATCTACTTCAATGCCTTGTTCTTGTGTTTCAAAACGAATATCGATTTTTGCTTCTGCATTTGGTGCAATAGTGTTCGGGGATGTTCCGCCTGTTATGACACCAACATTTACATTGATTCCTGGACGATCGTTTAATGCATGCAACTTGACGATTTTATGCCCGAGTTCTCCAACGGCACTAATGCCCTTTTCAGGTGCTGCTCCCGCGTGTGATGACTTACCTTTGATTGATAAGTAAAATTTGCCGCCACCCTTACGACTTGTCGTTAGTTCTGTCCCTCTAGCAGGTTCGATGATCAAAACAGCTTTGGACTGCTTTCCGTATTGTTCAATATATTTTCTAGAAGTAATCGAGCCAATCTCTTCGTCAGCGTTAAGCAGAAGCGCCACTTTTTTGTATGCGGGATGTTGCTCTTCAATGAGTGATTTCATTGCGTATAGAGCTTGAACGTGGCTCGTTTTCATATCAAAAATTCCCGGCCCTTTTGCAATACCGTCTTCTGTTAGAGTGAAGGGTCTGTTAGCGACTGTACCAACGGGAAAGACAGTGTCCATATGAGCAATGATCAATATATCTGGTTCATTAGCTTCTTTATGAGTAATATACAAGTGATCGCCGTGTTGTGCTTCTGGTAGTGTGACAACATCGAATCCAAGTGCCGCATACTGATTTTTCAATAAATGACCTACAGCATCACAGCCTTCTTTGTAAAAAGAACCACTGTCTTGATTAATCATTTCTTCAAGTAAGTTCAGTATCTCTCGTTTTTCTCTAGTAAAAATCGAATCCATGTCATTCATCCTCTAATTTGGTTTTCATTTTTTAAGCATAAGTTCATAAATGATAGTTTACCTTTTCCATATAGAGGATGCAACATCTTGATTGAGGAGAAGGCTAACAAGAAAAAGAGGCTGGGACATAAGTCTCTGATTAACCTTTTTTCATAAAATCGGACAATTAGAAAACCCGTCAAATCAAGGATTAGAAATCCTGAATTTGACGGGTTTCTTCTGTTTGACTAGTTTTGTCCCAGCCTCATGTTTTCGATGACTTTTAAAAGTCTAAATCATCATTTTCTGTTTGTGATTTATAGGATTCATCTGGTTTAGCAGCTTCTCGGTCTTTTTTCAAGACACGTAACCACCAGGTAAATAGAAGACCGACAAGTACGACACCACCAAAGATCATAGAGATGGTTATCCAAGGACTTCTCGTAACGGTCATCATTCGGTCAGCAGTTTCTTGGAAGCTTTGGGCAAAAAACACCTCTTCCTCGATGTCGTCAAAGTAATAACGATCGAGGTAATCGTAAAAGATATCTTGCGCTTCTCTGTCCATCACACTTCGCGCTTGAGCCCCGATTTCGGTTCCAACGTAATAGTAATCGTCTAGTTCGAAAGTATCGCTCTCAAAAAACAGAACCAACATGTGAGCTTCATCGTCAAAGAGTTCATCGTATAAATTACTTTTAAATGCTTCTAGTTCCTCAAGGCTCGGATTCGCGTTTCCGTCGATCTCTTCTGTGATATATAAATAGGGTTGAATGCCAGTTTTTTCGTAGTAATAACGCATGCCATTTTCCAATGTTGTTGCATTACCGATCCAATTTGCATTATCTGTGTAGTAGGCAGTTTCGTTTACTGCACCAGCTTCTAGTGGCGTACGTTCTCTGGAAGAAGACTGAATCGTGCGATTAGTTGAGTTCATCTGGTTATTGCTAGTGTTCCCAAACATTCCGACACCACCAATCAAGTTCATCAAAATGATAAAAAAGAGAAAAGGCCCTAAACAGCCCAAGAGTCCACAACCGCCGCCACCAAAACCGCCACCGTAGTTTCTTCTACGTCCCCAGCCAAAGCCACGTCCATAACCCCAACCGCCGCCGTAACCATAGCCTCTATTATATCCGCCACCGCCAAAGCCACCACCAAAATTACCGTTGGAGCGACCACTGCTGCCACCGGATGCACCGCGACGACCACCGCCTGATCCACCTAAGCGACTGGAACCGCCACGACTACCACCAAATGAGCTTCCACCTGAGCGACCGCCACCGCCGCCACCTCTTCTACCCATAATAGTTTCCCTCCTTTTTTTGTGCCCTCATGGTTTTAGCTTACCACAACCTATAATAGGCCAACATCGATCTTTAGTAGGATTATTCTGCTACCAAGATGAGGACTTCCATTGGGTTGATCAACAGCTCCTGACCAACTTGAACACCTAAACTTTCCGTACCAGCACTGTGTCTATTGGCAATAATTGTCCATTCTTCCGGTAAAGGAAGAGACGAGTGAAGCTGAATCGTTTCAGAAGTCCAACTCGTATTCATGATCACAGCCATTTGAGTCCATCTAGGATTTTCCTCTAGCGTATTCGGTATGGTATAAGCAATCAAATTTTCTCTTAAGTCTGTGAAATAGATTTTTTCAGCAGTTTTGTTGGTTTTATCTCGCAGTGGGGCATAGGCTTTTCTGATTTGAATCATGCCTTTATAATAATCAACGACATCTTTGTTTTGCTCCACTAGCGACCAATCGATCTGGTTTGTTTCAATCGGAGAATTAAAACTATTTTCATCGCCGAATTTTGTTCGACCAAATTCCTCTCCAGCTTGCATGAAAATACCCCCTTGGGCTGTAAAGAGGAGTGCTGCATTCAATTTATTTAATTGAATGATTTCTTCGTGACGATCAAAGTTGTCATCCTCTCTTAACGTGCGAACAAGTTTATCGTATAAAGGAAGATTATCATGTGCCGAAGCATAATTGATGACTTGTGAGGGGTTTCTAGCCCAATCCTTTCCTTCAGGTAGAGAGAAATCTCCAACGACAGTCTGGGTATTGGCAAGTAAGCTGCCAATCAAATCACCATTCATATAAGCACTATCCTCAAAACCGTTTGCGCCTTGTAAAAAACCACCTTTATGCTCGTCAAAAACCGGACCTTTAATGGCATCACGAAACTCATCATTAAATATCGCTATACCATCAGCTAACTCTTGGATATGAAACTTATCCGCCGGCATGTTTGGCTCATAAATCGCTACGCTGCCTGCGTTCCAAGGCTCACCATAAAGTATGATGTCTGCCATTCCTGCATCATTGAAAGCTTGGCGAATGTAATTCATAGTATGGACATCGTGCAGTCCCATCAAATCAAATCTAAAGCCGTCTAGGTGATATTCCTTAGCCCAGTAAATCAAGGAGTCGATCATATATTTCCGCATCATTTTTCTTTCGCTGGCAGTTTCATTACCACAGCCTGATCCATTGGTGATCATGCCGTGCTCATCTTGACGATAGTAATAATCAGGAACTGTTGATTGGAAACAAGACGCTTCATAGGTGAAGGTGTGATTATAAACAACATCTAATACGACACCAATATTTTCTTCGTGAAGACTTTGGACGAGTTGCTTGAATTCTTTGATCCTAGAAACAGGGTTACTGGGATCCATGGCATATTTGCCTTCGGGTACCATATAATTTTTGGGATCATATCCCCAGTTATATTGATCGCCTAACTCGTCGTTGTCGAAATCAAAAGCTGGAAGTAAATGGACAAAATTGATGCCTAATGATTTAAGGTAATTTACACCTGTAGGAATTTCAGAATCAGGTGAATCATTCAAATAAGTATGGGTTTCAGTGAATGCCAAATACTTACCGCGATAATCTTCGGAAAATCCGCCAGTTTCACTACTAGAAAAATCTTCTACATGAACTTCCCAAATCAGTGCCTCTGTTATGGCGGTTTGTCTAACCGATTCATCTGACTCCCAGCCAGTTGGGTTTGTGCTTGATAAATCAACAATAGCAGAACGGTGTCCGTTTAAACCGACTGCCTTACTATAGATATCTTGCGTTTCGGTGACATGATCTTCACCATGATGAAAAGTATAGGTATAAAATAGACCAGCAAGATCTTTATCTACAGTTACAGTCCAAATCTTTCCTGCCTCCGTTAGGGAAATTTGTTCAATCAGTGTGTCTTCGTCGTTAAGACCCGTGCGATATAGATTAAGTGTGACGGATTCGGCAAGGGGAGACCAAACGTTAAAGGTGGACTGAGTTGGTGAGTAGGTTAAGCCTAAGTCGTTGCCATCATAAGCTTGCTGTTCTAGGTAAGTGATTTTTTGGTGAACCGTATCAAACTGTTTTTTCATAGTGATTCCTCCGACTAATTAAATTGGTCGTTATCTACTTACTTGTTGATAACGATTCTTTGCACACTAAAATAAAGTACATAGGGTGTGCCTCAATATAACTATAGCAATCTTAAAAAGGAAAAGCTTGTGAAACCATTCCTTCGTAATAGATATAATGAGTTTAAAAAAGGTGAAAAAGGAAAAGAAAAAAAGCGATTGATCACTGATCAATCGCTTAATGAAGCATTATGGTTCGATAAGTTCTTTGACAAATATCTTGAAGGCGGCTTTATGGCTAATGATTGTTTCAATGCCATCAACTGTTTGAAGCGTCAAAGGACCCTCGTAAGGTTCAATATCTTTTAAAACATATTCGTTACCTAATTGCACTTTTTTATGAAGCAAATATTCTAAAAATTCTTGCTGATCATTGACTTCTTTAATAATGAAATGAGTACCGATACGAAGTTCAACTAAAGGGATATGATTCATTTTTTCAATAGTACCATCTTTATTAGGAATGACACCGCCATGTGGATCAAATTGCGGCTGATCTAGAAAAAGATCTAACCGTTCAATTAATGCATCCGAAGAGACATGCTCTAGTAAATCTGCATCTGCATGGACTTCGTTCCAATCATAGCCCAACTTTTCAGATAAAAAGACTTCCCAGAGTCTGTGTTTTCGAATCAATTTATTTGCGATTTTCAAGCCTGTATCGGTTAAGCGAACGCCTTGATAAGGGGTATGGGTCAATAAGCCTTCTTTCAATAAACGACCGTTCATTTCAGTTACTGAGGCTGCAGAAACCGATAGCGCTTGAACAAGACTTTTATTTGTAACGACATCACGTTCCCCACCTAGTTCATAGATAGCTTTGATGTAATCTTCTTTATTTGGTGTCATGGATGTTACTCCTTATACTAACTTTATTTAACGCGAGTGATCACTTTTTAGAGAGTGATCTATTTATCGATGGGTCTTCCGCTAATCAATGGCTTTCATTTTAAACTGACAAGCGAACAGTTTACATTCGGTTATAGGGTTATTATAACGCATGAATCAATTGACAGCCAAACCAATTTCTAAAATCTTTTGAGAATTCTCATTTGGGTAAGTTTAAAAAAAGTACCTAGTTGACTGTAAAAGATTTTTAGGTTATGCTAAAAAATATAAGATAAGTATAGTTCAAATAAAGAAAGAGTGCAAATGATGAAGAGAAAATGGATAGGGTTTACAATACTGATGAGTATTTTGATGCTCGCCGCGTGTTCAAATGAAACGGCGACAACCCCAGAAGGTGATGAACCAATAAATGTCGTTGCTACGACGACCATGATTGCAGATCTCGTTGAAAATATTGGTGGAGAGTATGTAGCGGTAACAGGACTAATGGGTCCCGGAATTGATCCACATACCTACCAACCATCTGCTTCTGATGTATATACAATGGACGAAGCAGATATGATTGTTTATAACGGTTTACATCTTGAATCGCAATTTATAGAAATGTTCGAACAATTTGAATCTAGGGGTGTGCCAACCACTGTTATTGCAGATGGTATGCCAAGTAGTGCTTATAAGACAGTAGGTGGGGAAGGTAGTACAGAGTATGATCCGCATATCTGGTTTAGCGTCAATAATTGGATCAATGCCTCCGAATATGTAGCTGAACAGCTTGCAGAGTATGATCCGGAACATGCTGATGATTATGAAGCGAATGCACAAGCATATATAGAAGAATTATCGGCGCTAGCTGACTACATTGAAACGCGCATAGAAGAAGTTCCAGAATCCTCTCGTTATTTAGTAACTGCACATGATGCATTTCAGTATTTCGGAGAAGAATTCAACTTTGAAGTGGTCGGTTTGCAAGGTGTGAATACACAGACCGAAGCTGGAACTGGTGATATTAGTGGACTAGCAGACTTCATAGCGAATCAGAAA
Source organism: Marinilactibacillus kalidii (assembly GCF_017599325.1). Classification (GTDB taxonomy): domain Bacteria; phylum Bacillota; class Bacilli; order Lactobacillales; family Carnobacteriaceae_A; genus Marinilactibacillus; species Marinilactibacillus kalidii. The sequence continues at coordinate 10,964 of NZ_JAGFVM010000035.1, forward strand.
ATCAGCGCAGTCTTTGTCGAAAGTTCTGTTTCTTCTAGAAATATAGAGGCACTGATCGAAGCGGTGAACAGTCGTGGACAGGAACTCAGCAATGCTGGAGAGCTTTATTCCGATGCGCTTGGAGATGAAGCACACGATACCGAGACTTATATTAAAATGTACCGATCAAATATCGATACGATCGTAGATGCTCTAAACGGTTCACAAGATAACAAACATTAAAAGGACGAAAGAAGGATATAAAATGCCACAACAGACGGCAATTGAAATCGATCAGCTAACGGTCGCATATGATGCAAAACCTGTATTATGGAACACATCACTGTCGTTCAGGGCAGGTAAACTAACAGCAATCGTCGGCCCTAATGGTGCTGGTAAATCAACACTAATCAAAACGATGCTGGATTTCATCAAACCGGTTACGGGAGAAATCCAATATACGGTCAGAGGACAAAGCGCTACTTATAAAGAAGTGAAAAATCATATCGCTTATGTTCCTCAAAATAGTTCAGTGGACTGGGACTTTCCGGCTACAGTCTTGGATGTCGTATTGATGGGAAGATATGGCAAACTGGGATGGTTTAAGCGTACCGGTAAAAAAGATAGAGCTATAGCGAAAGATATGTTGAATAAAGTCGGTATGCCTTCCTTTGCAAATCGTCAAATCAGCCAACTTTCTGGTGGACAGCGTCAACGTGTCTTTCTAGCACGTGCACTTGCACAAGAAGCAGATATCTATATGCTAGACGAACCGCTAGCAGGTGTTGATATCAAAACAGAAGGTATCATTATGGATCTGCTGAGAGAACTGACGAGACAAAATAAAACAGTTATCGTTGTGCACCATGATTTACAGACAGTGGAAGAGTATTTTGATGATGTTGTCTTTATTAATCAAGAAGCCTTGAGTAGTGGACCGATAGCACAAGTCTTTACGAAAGAAAATATTGATGAAACGTATAGACAAGACCGGAACTTGGGAGAAGGAGAGGACGCATAATGTGGAATCAAATTCTGACATTGTTCAGTGACTACACCTTTCAAATCGTTGCACTGGGAACCGGATTTTTAGGATTGTTGAGTGGGGTTATCGGGACTTTTGCAACGCTCAAGAAAGAAAGTCTTTTGGGGGATGCTTTGAGTCACTCTGCTTTGCCGGGTATCGGCATTGGCTTTCTACTTGTTCAAAGTAAAGAATTAATCGTGCTGCTCGCGGGGGCAGCCATATCAGGATTGATTGCGACCGGTCTGATCCATCTGATGAGTAGAAAGACATCAATCAAATTTGATAATGCTTTATCACTGATTTTATCTAGTTTCTTTGGATTGGGGCTCGTGATCATGACGCATATCCAAGGTAGCTCAAATGCGCAACAAGCAGGTCTGGATAGTTTTATTTTTGGGCAAGCGAGTGCTATGCTGATTCGTGATGTGCGGTTAATTGCAATCGTAGCGGTCATTATCTTGTTGCTTGTTTGTCTATTCTGGAAAGAATTTAAGTTATTTACGTTTGATCCAGATTTTGGTAGAACATTGGGTTTTTCTGAGAGAGTAGTGGCGTTGACCATGTCTACGATGATCGTATTAACGATTATTTTGGGACTGGAATCGGTTGGGGTTATTTTAGTGAGTGCGTTACTGATTGGTCCAGCAGTTGCGGCTAGGCAGTGGTCAAACCGTTTAAGTGTTGTCGTGATCATGGCGGGTGTGATTGGATTCATCTCGGGTATCTCTGGTACGCTAATCAGTTCTATTGGTACAAGAATTCCGACAGGTCCTTCGATTGTTGTCGTGTTGAGTGGATTTGTTTTGATCAGTTTATTCTTTTCTCCTAAAAGAGGGATTATTGCGAAACAATCAGCCTACCGGAAACAGAAAAAAAGTATCGAACAACAGCTTCAAGTTTTGAAAGAAGGTCAGGGTAAATGAGTATTATAACGGAGATTACATTGATAGCGGTCGTCGTTTCGATTGCTTGTGCATTGCCCGGCGTTTTTTTAGTATTAAGGGGAACAACAATGGTATCTGATGCCATAACGCATACAGTATTACTGGGCATTGTGATTGCTTTTTTCGTGACACGAGACTTGAATTCTCCTTTGCTTCTAGTCGGTGCTACGCTGACGGGTGTGTTTACGGTCTGGGCAATCGAGGCTTTGCAGCGCACCAAATTACTTGGTGATGATGCGGCGATCGGTGTCGTCTTTCCTTTGTTTTTTAGTGTTGCAATTATTTTGATCACACGCTATACAGGAGATATCCATTTAGATCAGGATACCGTTTTGATGGGGGAATTAGCTTTTGCCCCGTTTAGAAGATTGACGATTTTTGGTGTAGATGTTGGTGCCCGAGCGTTTGTGACAATGCTGGTGATACTCTTTATCAACGCTGGATTTATTGGACTATTTTATAAAGAATTAAAAGTAACCACATTCGATGCAGCTTTTGCGGCAGCTATTGGATTTTCACCGGCACTGATCTATTATGGACTGATGACCTTGGTTTCGTTAACGGCAGTCGGTGCCTACGACTCGGTTGGTTCCATCCTAGTTGTCGGGTTTATGGTTGGTCCAGGACTGACAGCTTATCTGTTGACACATGAGTTAAAGAAAATGATTGGACTTGCTGTGCTATTTGCCAGTATCAATAGTATTATCGGTGTCAGACTAGCTTTTGCCTTAGACAGTTCAATTGCAGGCATGATTGCTGTAGTCACAGGTACCGTCTGTCTGATTGCTTTCCTCTTTTCACCCAAAAAAGGATTGATCAAAAATACATTGACTAGAAGAAGAGAACGAGAAGCCTTCGATCGTAAAATCAATGAAATAAACTAAAAAAAGTAAGCGGTAGGCATCAAGTATCATCACTTGATGTCTACCGCTTTTTATTCACGCTCAAGTCGTTTGACGTTCAATCAATTTAAACGATAACGGATAAAGTGGAGCCGTTTCATCATTAAGTTGATTCAACAGTAATCGGCAAGCATTTTTTCCTTGTTCGTCAATGGCGTAATCGATTGTTGTGATATTCATCAATGAGCTGATTTCTAAATTATCGAATCCAACGACAGCAACGTCTTTTGGTATTTCATATCCAAGCGTCTTTAACTTTGAGACCATGACAGCAGCAATTGTATCTGAATGTGCCACGATCGCGTCTGGTTTATCAGTTGTCTCATGGAACCAGTTGACGACCTTTTCTGCATCCTCAGTACGTAAAATACCAATAAAGGGTTTGGCAGGGTGCGGTGATAATTGATGTTTTTGACAGAAGTCTTCATACGCTTGAATGCGTCTTTTAGTATTTAAGCCATAAGAAGTGCTATAGACGTTTAATATATTTCGGTAACCTTTATCCCAGAGGTAATTGAGTGTCTTCATATAGCCATTGTAATGATCGATAAAAACTGAATGAATCGTTTCGGATTCAATATTATGCAACGTAACAACGGGACCGTAATGGGCATATTCTTCAAGAATGTCCCACTCATTCGCGCGATAGATGAGTAAAATACCATCAAGTTGTTTGGATTTTAACATATCAAAAGCTTCTAATTCTCTTTTGCGGTCTTGATTCGTGATAAAGAGGGTAGATGTATAACCAGACTCGTGTGCTAATTCAATAAAAGGATTGATTCTTGCAATAGCCGTATCATTGAATTGAGTGCTAATAATACCCAGATTTTTAGTCGCCCCTTTTCTTAAATATTGTGCATTACGATTAGGGGTGTATTTCAACGCTTTTACAGCTTGCTCCACTTTATTTCTTGTTTCTTCACTGACATACCCGCTAGCATTCATTACACGAGAAACCGTAGCAGAAGATACGTCGGCAAGTTTAGCAATATCTTTAATCGTCGTCAATCTGATTCCTCCTTCAGCACTACTAGTATAGCAGATTTTCTGAAGCAGTAGTAAGTGACCATAAAGAAGTTGGATAGATAAATAGTCGATTAAAAAATCTTCATAAGTTGCTGTTGAGAATTGACAGCTTTATCCTCTCCAGGTGTACGTTTAGTGTAATGCGCATTAGAATCAAGTACCCAAGCCTTAGTATTATCATACAAGTAAAGTTTCAAAATATTGATTACATGTTTTTTCCATTTCTGGTCTAATATCGGGAAGGCGAGCTCGATTCGCTTAGTTAGGTTTCTCGTCATCATGTCTGCAGAAGAGAGATAAACGATTTCTTCGCCATTATTGTTGAAGTAATAGACACGACTATGCTCTAAGAAGCGACCAACAATACTATGAACATGGATCTGTTCACTGACACCTTTGATTCCAGGTATTAAACAACAGATGCCTCTAATGATCAAATCGACGCGTACACCAGCACAGCTTGCCTCAAATAGCTTGGTGATCATTTTCTTATCGGTCAAAGAATTCATTTTTGCAATCACATGACCATTGCCATATTTTTTATGCAATAAAATTTCGTTCTCGATGCTATCGATAAAGGTGTCACGCATTTCGAAAGGTGAAACGTGCAAATACCGGTAATCTGCTTGATTGGAATAACCACTCAAATAATTGAAAAAGTCAGAAACATCCTGTGTAATAATAGGATTGGTTGTGATAATTCCCATATCTGTGTAAAGCTTAGCGGTTTGTTCATTGTAGTTGCCGGTCCCCAGATGGACATATCGTTTGAATCCGTGTTGATCTTTTTTGACGATCAACGTTGCTTTGCTATGGGTCTTCAGGTTTTTCATACCATAGATGATATGTGCCCCTGCTTCTTCAAGTTCTTTAGCCCAGTGTACATTGTTTGCTTCGTCGAAACGGGCTTTCAATTCGACAAGAACGGTAACTTGAATAGCTCGTTTAGCGGCAAGTTTTAGCGCTTCTATGAAAGGAGAATTACTACTCACGCGATAGAGTGTCTGTTTAATGGCAATCGTATTTGGATCTTCTACCGCATTTTTGACTAAATCAATGACTGGTTTAAAAGAATCAAAAGGATGGTGTAGGAAGAAATCTTGCTTCTCAGCCGTTTCCGCAATATGATTATTTTTTAAAATACTTGGATAATCTGGCGTAAATCGAGGAAAGACTTCACTTGGTAAAATTGGTTGAAAGGTTGAAGCGATAGTGCTCAAGCTTGTTAAGTCCAATGGCCCATTTAGTTCATAGACGTCTCTTTTAAATATATCGAGTTCTTTCATTAGATAAGTGAGGTCTTCTCTGAAATCGGCTGAGACTGAACGAACATCCACTTCAAGACGCACAACCATGCCTGCTTTTCTTCTTTCGAGATAATCCTCAATAACAGATAATAAATCTTCTGCACCATCTTCTTGAATCTCTAGGTCCGCGTTGCGTGTGATTCTGAAAGTGAAAGAATAGTCAACTTGATAGCCTAAAAATAGTTCATCCAAAAAATGAAAGAGTATATCTTCTGTAAAGAGAATGGTGTGACTATCCCCATTCGTCAATAGATGAAACCGTTCAATCAATGGTGGAACAGGTAGAATTGCAATCAAAGGTGAACCTTGTTTTTTGAGACGAACGAAAAGATGAATCACGCCGTCATTAAGATGGGGAAAGGGACGATAGGCATCTACCCCAAATGGCGTAATCGCAGGCTTGATATGCTGGTGGAAAATACGAGTTGCTTCTTCCAACTGGGCGGTTTCTAATTCTATTGGCAACCGGAACATAATGTTTTTTTCAGCCAGCTCAGCTTTTATTTGATCAAATAGACGATATTGTTCTGTAACTAATAGGCGGTTTTTTTGAGCAATTTCTTCAAGTTGCTTTTCAGGATCCCATTGTTTTTTTGAATCTGGCTCCAGAAAGCCGAGTTTGAGTTGGTCTTGAAGACCGGCGACTCGAATTTTGAAAAATTCATCAAGATTCGAACTGCCGATGGAAATAAACTTTAATTTTTCTAATAAAGGGTTAGTTGGATCATCAGCTTCCGCAAGTACACGGGCATTAAAATCCAACCAAGACAATTCTCTGTTTTGATAGTAAGGCGGATCGTGTAGATTTATTGACTGCTGCTGCATGCAATTCCCTCCGAATAAATGAATGAGTGGTTCTTATTGATCTGATTCGCTTTTAAAAGTGATGTGTACCGTGTCGCCCAGAACACGCTCCAAATGATTTTTATGTTTGTTTGCGCGATATTTTTCGGTAACAACGTCTCCGTTATAGGTAACGGTTAGTTCATATTTGTCTTCGATGTTCTTATCTTTGTTTTTAAATAATTGAATATCTTTGACCAGATTCACGTGAGAGTCATTTAGCGCTTCAGCAAATTTTATGATACTACCAAGATGTAACAGTGTCTCTTTTTCTTCTTCACTGAACCAGTCATCAACAGTTTTAATGTACTGATGAAAAAGCGATTTATTTTTGTAGCTGGCTAATAACGCTAGGCGAACACGATCTTGATGGTTGAATCCATGAAGATTACTATTTGAAATAATGTAAAAAGTATGTTGAGATTTTGAGTCGTCTTCAATATAACTACCAAGATAGTATAAGGAAGCTGCATAATGGACTAAAATCAAGTGCGCTTCGTCAACTGAGATGATTTCTTTATCTTTCAACAGGTTCAACAAGCGGTCTGACAAGAGAATTCGCTGATAAGCACCAATTGCACGAACATGATACCGTTTGGCCATGCGTTCGACTGTCTGGCGTTTAATGTCGTATAGCTCATAAGGTTGATTGTCTGTTCGATTGATATAATCGATAACGAGTCCTTCTCGCAGACCACGACTGCTGATTGCAAATTCAGTGGAGTCCATAAAATCGAATAGCTCCAAAAATACAAGTCCAGCTGGGATAATAATATCTTTACGGTCTTCATTTAAACCATCTAATTTTGATAACTGTTTCAAAGAAGTATCAGCGATCAGATCAAATGTTTCTTCTAATTCATTACCGGACATTGTATAGCCATGAATACCAGCTATCGGATAATCATGCTGGCGCTGGTGAACATCTGCAAGGTTTCGAGCAGAACCGCCAATACCAATCAGTGGAACATTAACGTCTGGTAGCCAATCTAATGTAGTAAACTGTTCCTTCACCCATTTACGTGCTTTTTCAATCGCTTTCTTATCATTATGATCTTTACCTTCAAAGAAATCTTTCTTTAAGCTGACGACGCCGAACGGGAAGCTGTGAGAGTCAACGACTTGTTTGTCTTTGAATAAAGTCAGTTCCGTACTACCGCCACCAATATCGATCGTTACGCCATCTCTGATATCCATGGTATGTCTAACTGCATAGTTGCCGTAAAACGCTTCCTCTTCTTCATTAAGGATTCTTAATGCTAGATCCGTTTTTGATTTCACTGTCTTTAAAATAGCTTTTGCATTTTTAGATCTTCTGATGGCAGCAGTTGCTACTGGAATCATGGTTTCGATGTGATATCGCTCTGCGATTTCTGTAAAGCTTTCAAGTGCTGCTACGAGGACATCGATTCCTTTTTTACTCATTGTGCTGTCCGTATCTAAATATTGGACAAGTCGTGCAGGCGTTTTAATATTCTGTAATTCTGTGATTGTCTGATTTTGATCTATTTCGAAAATAACGAGTCTGATCGTATTCGATCCTACGTCGATCAATCCGATTCTCTGATTTACCATGTAAGCGATCTCCTTGTCTTTCGATATACGTGCTTTCTTACTTATCATACCGAAAATAAGCTTAATTTGTCGAAAAAAACAGAATATATTACAAAAACATTACAAACGTGTAGAAATGTGTGCTGACAGCATCTTAAGTTACGAAAAATAAGAGAGACCAAGTGTTCTGTACCCGAAATAAGAAGGCTTTGTAATAAATTGTAAGATAATCGCAATGTTAAGTGAAAGATTTCTATGTATAATTGCAAAGCAAAGTGCAATTATACAATTTTTTTTAGCAGGATAAATTTATTTAGGAAAGGGTTGTTCTTACAAGCCATGAAGAAATGGATAACGGGGTTTGCTGTAATCGCTATGGGCATTACACAATTATTGACATCGCAACATGTTTCAGCAGATTCACTGGATAACATTCGTCAGCAACAAGAACAAAAGCAAGGCGATATTAGTTCACTACAAAGAGAAGTCGGTAAAGCATTGGAAGAGACGAGTGCTTTAAGCGAAAAGATTGAAGGATTGAATACGGAAATTGCTGAAAAGGAAGAAACGATTCAGTTAAAAGAAGTGGAAATCAGTGAACAAGAGGAGCTTGTTGAAGCAAGATTAGAACAAGCAGGTGAAAGATTACAAGCGCTTCAAAAAAGTGAAGCAACAAATAATATAGTAGTAGCTATTTTAGAAGCAGAGAGCATCACAGATCTCCTAAATCGTGCAATGGTAGTTATTCAGTTGACTGATGCTGGTAACCAACAGATTGAAGAAGCGCAAGTAGAAGTAGAGACATTAGCTGATATGCAAGAACAGCTAGTAACACAAAAAGAATCATTAAAGTCAGATCTTGAACTTGTTTCAGAACAAAAGTCGACTTACGATGGAAAAATTGCTGATTTAGAAAAGCTAGTTCAAACGAACAAAACCCAATTGACGCAATTACAAGACAAGGAAGCTGATGAAGTAGCGAAGATTGAAGCGGCACGTGAAGCAGCTCGTCAAGAGTCAATCAAAGAAGCGGAAGCACTCGCAGCTAAAGAAGCAAAAGAACAAGAAAGTGTGAAAGAAGAAGCAGTTGTTTCTACATCTTCTAGTGATTCAGAGGATAAAGTAGTCGCAGCAGAAGTAAAGGCTGAACCAGCTAAAACTGAAAAACCAGCTGAAGAAAAAGTTGAAAGCTTAAATGGTAAAACGATTCAAGTAAGTGCAACAGGTTACTCAACTAAGCAAGCGAATTTGAGTACACATACAGCTACTGGTATTGACTTAAGAGTCAATCCAAGAGTGATTGCAGTAGATCCTTCCGTTATTCCACTAGGCTCAACAGTAGAAATTCCTGGAAAAGGAACATACATCGCTGGAGATACAGGTAGCGCGATCAAAGGAAATAAAATCGATATTCACTTCTCAACAGTAGCAGAAGCCTATGCTTGGGGAAGAAAAAATATTACCATAAAAATCTTGAACTAATCAGGTTGAATATAAAAACGACTACACTAAAAGTAGTCGTTTTTTTGTTGCGTTGATTTAGTGGATAGAATTGACGAAGTCTTGACAACTACTAAAAGAGGAACTTATGCATGACTGCCTATACCTGACAAACGTTCCCATTTCTGCTAAAATAAAGGTATTGACTTAAATCATATTATAAATAAAAACACCACCTGAAAAGAGGAAATGACATGGCTTTAAACGAAATTGAATTTTATAAAGGTAAAGATGAAGAACGATTTTTACAAGAATGGGAAGCACAAAATGGCTCACTATCTGATGATGCCCAAGATAAGCTATATACGGAAATTGGTGATGAGATTGCTCGTCAATTAAAGACTGGGGAACACGAATTAGGTAAATTATTCGTATATAAAGGTGTGGAAGTTGGCAAGTCGGATTATAATCAATTTTATGAACTTTATTTATTTGACGAAAAATAACAGAATAATGAACAAAAAGGAGGTGTTTCTTTGTCCGTTGAACTAATTGACAACAAATTGAGCTTACTGCCGGATCTACCAGGCTGTTATATCATGAAAGATAAAAATGATCAGATCATTTATATCGGTAAAGCGAAAAACCTTAAAAATAGAGTACGTTCCTATTTTAGAGGTTCTCATGAAGGGAAAACTGAACGCCTGGTAAGAGATATTGAAGATTTTGAAACGATTATTACGGGTTCCGACAAAGAGGCGCTTTTATTAGAAGTCACGCTGATACAAAAACATCAGCCTAAATATAATATCCGCCTTAAGAGAGGGACAAGTTATCCTTATCTTAAGATTACAAACGAAAAAGATCCTAAATTAATCATTACATCTGAGGTCGTAAAAGATGGTGCCCACTACTTTGGACCATATCCAGACGTCTACGCGGCCTCCGAAACCCAACAACTGATCATGAAAATCTATCCTCTAAGAAAATGTAACGGACATCAGAAACGAGCGTGTCTGTATTATCACATTGGACAATGTATCGGTCCTTGTGATCATGAAATTCCAAAAGAAGAATACGATCAGCAGATTCGTAAGATTCGTTCTTTTTTGAATGGAAATGTGCATGATATCAAACGTGATTTGAAACAGCAAATGGATGAAGCAGCAGAAGATATGAATTACGAGCGGGCAGCTGAATTTAGAGATCAAATCGCTTATATTGAAAAAACGGTTGAAAAACAGTCGATTATTACTAATAGTTTCATGCCTCGAGATTTCTTTAATTACTACATGGATAAAGGCTGGATTTCCATTCAAGTATTCTTTGTCAGACAAGCTACACTCATCAAACGAGATGCGACAATGTTTCCTTGTTATGGACCACCAGAAGAAGAGCTTATGAGCTTTATTTTACAGTATTACGAAAACGAAAATAATATTATGCCAAAAGAAATTTATGTTCCGGAAACAGTCGACAAGGAAATGTTAGGCAGTGCAATAGAAGCGCGGGTGATGAGTCCTAAGCAAGGTCGTAAAAAAGAACTACTCGATTTGACGGGTAAGAACAGTGAATTATCATTAAAAGAGAAGTTTAGACTGATTGAAATGAATCAGCGTAAAACAACTGGTGCAATCCAAGAGTTATCAGAAGCGATGGGCTTGCCTTATATTGAGACCATTGAGTCATTTGACCACTCAAACATTCAAGGTTCAAATCCTGTTTCTGCAATGGTTTCATTTAAAGATGGTAAACCAGATAAAACAAATTACCGTAAATATAAGATTAAAACAGTTATCGGAAGTAACGAGGCTGCAACAACACAAGAAGTGATTAGGAGAAGATATAGCCGCTTGCTCAAAGAAGGTAAACCTTTGCCGGATTTGATTTTGATGGATGGTGGGAAAGTCCAAGTGAATGCAGCGGTAGATGTCTTAATAAATGAATTAGGGCTATCCATTCCTGTGGCGGGAATGGTTAAAGACAACAAACACCGTACAGCTAGTTTGATTTTTGGAGATGTACTTGAAACGGTGGTTCTCAATCCTCGAAGCCAAGCTTTTCATCTTGTACAAAGGATACAAGAAGAAGTCCATCGATTCGCCATCACTTTCCATCGTAATGTCAGAAGTAAAAATAGTTTCACCTCTAGATTGGACGATGTCGAAGGCGTTGGCCCTAAAACACGTACTAAGATACTACGGCACTTCAAATCAATGAAACGATTAAAAGAAGCAGAAATGACAGAAATCACAAAGCTGGGCATTCCAGAAGCCGTGGCTGAGCGAATCAAGGAAACTTTAGCAGATTATCAGTCATAAGAAAGTAGGGAACGAGATGATCAGAGAGGCAAAAGTAGAAGATTCAGAAGCAATCGTCGAGTTGTTTAAAGTCATCTTACTAGATATGGCGTTACCGATCATGAAGCAAGTTTCGTGGGATAAACTCAAAGTTGCGCTTATAGAAGCTACTAAACAAGAGGCTTATCGGCACAGTTTTAAGCATGCTATCGTCAGTGATATAGACGGAGAGATTGCGGGGTTTTGTTTTGGCTATCCAGGTGAAATGAGTGAAGCAAATGATCGCGAACTACAACCTATTCTTGAAAAACATGCATTGCCCCTCTTTCAAACATTTTATCCTCAAGAAACAATGGCTGGAGAATGGTATTTAGATTCATTAGTTGTGCATGAATCCTTTAGAGGGCAAGGGATAGGTAGACAGTTGCTTCAGGCAGCGTATCAAAGTGCAAAACTATCTGGTCAAACTAAAATTGGTTTGAATGTCGATCACGAAAATCCTAGAGCTAAAAAGTTATACGAACAGCAGGGATTCACGAAAATGAAAGAATTGACCATTGCTGGTCATCGCTACGATCATATGCAAAAAAATCTATAAAAAAATAGACAGCTAGCGTTTTTCTACGTTAGCTGTCTATTTTTATGCTCAAACGATACTATAAATGAGAACACCAAGCACGCCGGTAGTCAGCATGACTTGAATTGGACTTAATTTGTATTTAGTGATCAAGAACAAACCAAGTGAGAACAAAGCTACAGAGATCCAGTTAAGGTTGCTGATCTGGATGCCACTACTTTCTCCAAAGAAAGCGGCCAATAGAATCGTTAATCCTGCTGAAGCGATTAAGGCAACGACAGCAGGACGAAGACCCATGATAACACCTTGGACCATCTTGATATTGCGATATTTAAAGTAAATATAAGCGAGTGTCAAAACAATCATAATTGAAGGTAAGGTTACACCAATTGTTGCTACGATCCCTCCAAAGATACCGCCAACTTGGTTACCAACAAAGGTTGCAGCGTTGATGGCGATTGAGCCTGGGGTCATTTCAGAAATCGTTAGTACATCAATAAATTGTTGGGCAGTCATCCACCCTCTATTATCAATAATTTGCTGTTCAATCAGTGGTAAAGCCGCATAGCCACCACCAAAACTAAAAAGACCGATTTGGAAAAAGCTGATAAAAAGTTCAAGATAAATCATGATTGACCACCTTTCTCTTCAGTGCGCAATTGATAAAAGGTCGCTATGCCGCCGATGACGCCACTGAAAAATAATAAGTATAGAATATTTACATTAAATAGAATACCGGCTATCAGTGCAGCTATCATGACCAGTACTGGAATAACTTCTTTTCGGCGAATAATACGCATGCCCATGCTATATACGACATGAACGATTATCGCTGCAACACCAGCTTGCATACCGAGTAATAGATTTGAGACGATAGGATTATCTCGAACAACATTGTAAACGAATGACAACAAAGTAATGATGGTTAGTGGGGCTAGGATTGTACCTAGAACGGTCGTCATTGCCCCCAAGAAACCTGCCATACGGTATCCAATCAATATAGAAGCGTTGACAGCTAAAGAACCTGGTGATGACTGACTGATAGAGATGAGATCTAGCATCTCATCTTCATCGATCCAATTTAATTCTTGAACAAATTTCTTTTCCATAAGTGGCACGATCACGTAGCCACCGCCGAAAGTAAATGAACTAAGGTATAAGGTAGAAGTGAAAAGTTTCCAATATAATGCCGATTTTTTCATAATATCCTCCTGATATAAAATGATTGCTCGATAGGGTAAAGGATGTATAATCCTGTTGAGTGTTTTGAAGTACTTAATATAGTTATACTATAAATTGGAATTAATTTCAATTAAAAATGAAATTCATTCCAAAAGCTATCATTGAATAGATTAAATGGTATAATGAAAAGGAGGTGAACGAGATGAATCCAATAAGCGTCATTGAATCTAACCTAGAGACATTTACAAAAGCAGAAAAGAGAATCGCAGAATTTATATTGAAAGATCCAATAAGAATCGTTCAATATTCTGCGGATGAAATAGCCGAGGCTGCTAGTTCTTCTAAATCAGCCTTCATCCGCTTATGTCAGAAAATCGGGTATCAGGGGTATGCAGAATTCAGATTCTCTTTATCTAAGTACTTAATTGCACACAAAGAGAAAGCCGATGAGCACCAATCAATTAGCCAATCGATTACATCTGCTTACAGTGAATCCATTAAACAAGTGTCGCAAAATCTTACGGATGAAGATATAGAACAGCTGTGTCAAACGATGTTTAATGCCGAGAAAACAAAGATTTTTGGGAATAATCGAACGGGACTTTCTGCACAGCAGTTAAGAATGAGGATGGCAAAGATTGGGATGGACAGCGAGTATGTATCTGACCCTATCTTGATGAATGATATCGTTAACTCATTGACAGAAAAAGACTTGGTTATCGTCTTTTCGATTAGAGGCATGTCCTATTATGAAGATATTGCAAAGCAAGTTCAACAAAATGATACGAGTAGTATATTGATTACGATGACACCAAACAGTCCAATCAATAAATATTTTGATATTGTCATTACCTTGCCACTGATTTCTCGAGCGACAGATCGTTTTTTAGACGATCAAGCAATCTTTTTGGTGTTTATAGAGATTCTATTGGCGGAGTTAGCAGAATTTAATCACTCTGACAGAGGGAAAAAATAAGAAGCATAAAAAAGCTTGGCATGATAGGGTTTAAACCGAATCATACCAAGCTTTTTTGGCTTTAACATTAATTTGTCACTACACGTAAATTATCCACAAGCAATCCTGAACGTCCTTTTAACTGGAATGTGTTCATGTCTTCTAAAAAGTCGATCGTTGGATTTTCGTCAAGAAATTGTTTGTTTTCTGGCTCAATATAAATTGAGCCTAGTGGTGAATCTAGTGCTTCAGCCGTTTCTGGTATAGCTTGCGTGATTTTAATTTGAAAAACGCCTCGGATGCTACAAGCATAAGAACCTTGAAAATCTTCATGATAATGAAGCATCAGTTTACCGGAATGGTTTTCTAATATATTCGTTAACTTTTTCTGTGCAGCTGGTTTGATACTTAATTCCATAGGTAACGTCCTCCTGTAATTTCTTAAACATATTTTCTCACAGATAACAAGCATGTGCAAAATATTGGTCTTATTTGCAAGAATCGAATAGTTGAAACGGATGCATAAAACTTAAGCTGTATTTTTCTTTTTTATATTGTTGCCAAATAGAATCTCTTTGTGAAGAATAGTGGTCAATAATGACCGCAAGTAGACAGCACAAGGGTGCGTACGCGTCTTCCTCAATGGTAAGTGCATAAAAATCTCCTTGATAAGAGTGGTTTTTTTCCATGCGCATAATCACACCGGAAGGTCCTCTAACAACATATTTTTGCTCGATAAAATCGCCAGTAACCATCCAGTTTAGTCGACTAACGATATAATAAGGTTTCTTTAATCCTTGAATCCCAGGGATCTTTTTAACGGAAGCTTTCTTTTCATCATCTATATAAAATTCAAATTTTGGAAATAGTGATAGCAATGTTTGCTTAGCTTCTACGAGTCTATCGCCATTCATTGCATACAAAGATAAGGAATCTCTGGCGCGCCCCCATTTTCCCACGATTAAGTAGGTGTTTTGTCCAGAAGCAGATTTGACGATCATTCGATTTTGCATGGTCATGTAAGCATGATTAATAAACAGACGAACCATTTTTTTCACCTCTGCATTCGTTTTCTCTGTGGACCTTTTGCAATTACTATTATTATACCACCGATACTTCAAAAATCGAATAGGTCACTATTATAGAGAAAGTAGAATAAGTCATGATGCTCTCATAAAAAAAGTCGCAACAACTGGCTGCGACTTTTGATAATTACGTATGCTTTTGTGTCAGTACAGCAGTTAGTTGATTGACAGCCTGTACGACAGCGTTCAACTTTGCCTCCATACGGTGTAAAAGAAAGAGAGAGATAAAAATCGGAAATCCAACATTCTCAATCATCCCAATCACGGTAATGAAGATTTCAGTACCAGGTTCCACACGATCCTTCCTTTCTATTTTGATATCGTCCTTACGACTAATAACGTAATAAAAAGACAAGATGTTACCTTTTGATGACCTTTAAATCAGATAGACTATAAAAAACCGACGAAACACATTTTAGATAAAGTGTGTTTCGTCGGTTTTGGGCATAGCTATCAATTAAATACTTTTTCCTTGTTCTAATCTGTAACCACTATGGAAAACAGATCCAACAAATTGATTATATTCAAAACCATTTTTAATAGCCGCTGTAACAAAATCTTTTGCTTTTATAACAGCTTCTTTTGGCTCTAGTCCTTGTGCAAGACCAGAAGTGATCGCGGCAGCAAAGGTACAACCAGCGCCATGATTGGTCGCTTTTTCGACTTTGTCTGCTTCTAAAACAGTGAAGTCTGAACCATCAAAGTACAAGTCAGTAGCTTTATCACCTTCTAGGGCTTTTCCGCCTTTAATGACTACATATTCTGCCCCTTTTTCATGAATAAGTTTTGCTGCTTCTTTCATGTCATCCAGATTTTTAAGTGTGCCAAGGCCAGAAAGTTGACCAGCCTCGAATAGGTTCGGTGTAACGATGGTAGCTAGGGGTACGAGTAAATCTCTCAAAGCTTCTGCATTCTCAGGATTTAAAACTTCCGTTTCGCCTTTGCAGACCATAACTGGATCTACAACGAGGTTTTTCAATTGTTTTTCTTTAATGGTTTCTGCAATCACTTCAATGACAGGAACATTTGGAAGCATGCCGGTTTTTAGAGCATCGATCGAAGGACCGGCCGTTGCTGTAATCAGTTGTGTTCTGACGATTTCAGCATCAATTGGTGTAACACCATGACTCCAGTTATTTTCTGGATCCATTGTTGCGATAACAGTTAAAGCAGCTATCCCGTATGTGCCAAATTCTGCGAATGTTTTTAAGTCAGCACCGATACCAGCGCCACCGCTAGCATCATTTCCGGCAATTGTTAATGTAATCTTAGGTTGTTGAATCAAAATAATTTCCTCCAATGAACGATTAAGATTAAATCTCTTTATTCTTATCATTCTATCATATGTCACAAAAAAAGAAAGCTACTTGATAGGGAAACAAGGTCTATTTAATATACAAAGACCACAAAGCAAATGACTGCTTTGTGGTCAACTCGTTAATCTTTGTAAATTTTTCCACTTAAAACTCTAGAAATAGCTTCCGCAACACCATTTTGAGAGTTACTAGAAGTGGTATAGCTAGCAGCTTCCTTTGCTTCTGGAACGGCATTGGCCACAGCAGTGCCGTATTTTGCCCACTTCAGCATAGATAGATCATTGATATTATCACCAATGGTCATTACTTCGTCTGCTTTGATCCCTAATTTTTTGGCGTATTGAGCAACAGCAGTACCTTTTTGCGCAGATTCATGATTGATTTCAATATTTTTTTTACTTGAAGCAGTGATAGCCAATTTAGGCACTTCATTCATTAACTGTTCTTTTAAGGGGTCTAATACCGTTGCGCCTTCTTCAGTATGGGCAGAAAGTTTTAAGATGACGATATGGTCGTCTTCTAAGATCGTATCAAAGCTTTCAACAAACTTGACATTGTTTTCTTCCGCGTGACTGATAGCATTTTCCATTGCTTCTTCATAGGAGATGTCAGGATTTAAATCAGCGAGCATTGAGGCAATGGTTGCTAACCTTTTATCGCGGTCGTTGGAATAAATACCATCGTTTGTCATCAACTCTTCATGAAGATCAGGGTATTGGGAAAGAATACTTCTTATCTTTCTGACGGTACTTTTTTCTAAACCTTTATTGTATAAATTGTTTCCTTCCACATCAAAAAGTTGTGCGCCATTGAGTGCGACGATCGGACACTCGATATTGTGCTCTTTCAAAGGATGTTTAGCCATGGGGAAGTCTCTTCCAGTAGCGATAATAAAGTGGATGCCTTGAGACTGTGCTCGTTTAATGGCTTGAGCATTTGAAAGTGAAATATCGATATGGTCATTTAAAAGCGTCCCATCCATATCCGAAGCGATCAGTTTAATCATAATGTAATTCCTCCAATAATAGTTTCATCTTTAAGTCTAACAGATTGCCGTAAAAAATAAACTCTTTTACTGTGTATACTTAGAAAAGATCCGGTAAGGTTTGTTACAATCAATATAGTTGATAAACGTCAGCAAGCAAAGGAGCGATTGAAATGCCTATACCGGTAGAAAATGACTGGAAACCCATATTAGAAAAAGCTGCAGAAAAAGAATCTTATCAAGCATTAAGAACTTTTTTAGTAGATGAATATAACCAACAAACGATTTATCCTAAGAAGGAGCAGATTTGGCAAGCTTTTGAGTGGACACCCTATCACAGTGTCAAAGCAGTAATCTTAGGACAAGATCCCTATCATGGCGAGAACCAAGCGCACGGTTTAGCTTTTTCAGTACAACCGACTGTTAAATTGCCGCCTTCTCTTAGGAATATTTATAAAGAATTGCAGGATGACTTAGGGATTGAACCCGTTACTCATGGCTATCTGGAAAGCTGGGCGAAACAAGGCGTATTATTATTAAATACTGTATTAACAGTGCGAGCAAAAGAAGCACATTCACACAAAAATCAAGGATGGGAAGTGCTGACAGATGAAGTGATTCGTTCATTAAATGACCGTGAAGAACCAATCGTCTTTATTCTGTGGGGTGCACCAGCTCAGAAAAAAAGGAATTTAATTGATGAAACGAGACACCATGTGCTAACTTCAGTGCACCCGAGTCCACTAGCAGCCTATAGAGGTTTCTTTGGTTCAAAACCATTCTCAAAAACGAATGCACTATTAGAGGAAACTGGGCAAAAACCAATTGACTGGGAACTTCCAGCCGACCCTGTGATGGTATAAGACTTTCTCTGTAAAATAGTGAAAAGAAATGGTATGATAGAGAGCGTAAAAAGAAAACTTGGAGGGATTTAGAAGTGGAACTATTTGAAAGTTTGAAACAAAAGATTCAAGGGAAAGAATTGAAGATCGTCTTTCCGGAAGCGAATGACGAGCGTATCTTAGGGGCAGCAGTTCGTTTACAGTCAGAAAAGATTTTGAACCCAGTATTATTAGGAAATAAAGAAGAAGTAGCAAAATCTGCTAAAGATCATGGTTTTGATTTAGGTAGTATCGAAGTCATTGACCCTCAAACTTATGAAAAATATGACGAAATGGTTGCAGCATTCGTTGAACGTCGTAAGGGAAAAGCAACGGAAGAGCAAGCACGTGAACAATTAAGAAACGTGAATTACTTTGGAACAATGCTTGTATACATGGACCTTGCAGATGGTCTTGTAAGTGGTGCGATTCACTCAACAGGTGAAACGGTTCGTCCAGCATTACAAATCATCAAAACGCGTCCTGGTGTAAGTCGTACTTCTGGAGCGTTCATCATGTTACGCGGTAGAGAGCAAGAAAAATACTTGTTCGCAGATTGCGCAATCAACCCCAATCCAGATGAAAAAGTTTTAGCTGAAATTGCAGTAGAGAGTGCACGTACAGCTAAAATGTTCGACATCGAACCTAAAGTAGCGATGTTAAGCTTTTCTTCTAAAGGTTCAGCAAATGCACCAGAAGTTGAAAAAGTACAGAAAGCTACGAAACTTGCACAAGAAATGGCGCCTGAATTTGAAATCGATGGTGAATTACAGTTTGACTCTGCCTTTGTACCTGCAGTAGCACAGCAAAAAGCACCAGGTTCAAATGTAGCTGGAGAAGCAACTGTGTTCGTATTCCCAGAACTACAGTCAGGAAACATTGGTTATAAAATGGCACAACGTTTAGGTGGATTTGAAGCGGTTGGACCAATCTTACAAGGATTGAACAAACCAGTATCCGATTTATCACGTGGTTGTGTCGAAGAAGATGTTTACAAAACAGCGATTATCACTGCCAACCAATCTATCATGGGTTAAGAAATCGACTATCATCAAATAAACAATATAGACTTTCATTGTGTTGCTGGATAACAGTAGCACAATGAAAGTCTTTTTTTATGTAATGCGTTCATAGAAGACTTTTAGTAAATTTGATACGCAGTCAATCTCGCTTACACATCAATTGCTTCCATTTGCGAATAAAGGGGATTCAGAAGGGACTTATGCTTGGATTATGATTGTCGGACCATTTATTGGTGCAACAGTAGGTGCCAGTATGTTCTGGCTGATCTCAATTTAATCTTAAGAATATAAGGTGAGAAGCAGAGTGAACCGTCTTCAAAGCGGGTTACTATTCTTTTTTGTAGGAAATTACTAGTTATAAAGAAAAGTAGTGTTTTTGAATATAATGTGTAATAAAATAGTGAAAATACATTTTATTTTTTAAATTCTAATAAAAGGAGTGAGTGTGATGAAAATGAAAAAAGTGAACTTAGGGCTTGTTCCTAAACTACTTTTAGCAATTCTTTTGGGCGTGATCGTAGGCCAATTATCTTTTATTCCAACAGTATTACTGAGGATTCCAGTAACCTTCTCTAATGTATTCAGTAGTTTGCTATCATTCATTATTCCATTGATGATCATTGGATTTATTGTCAAAGGGATTTCAGATTTAACAGAAGGTGCCGGTAAATTGCTTGGTTTAGCAACCGTTATTTCTTATGGATCGACGATCCTTGGCGGGCTGGTTGCTTATTTTGTCGCTTCAGCGGTTTTTCCCTTGTTTATCCATTCCCAGGGTAGTACAGATGTTCAAGAAGCTGGAGCAGGTCTGACGACCTTATTCGAGATTCCACTTGAACCGATGTTGGATGTTACAGCCGCTATCGCTTTTTCTTTTATTATGGGGATGAGTATTTCATGGCTGAAAGCGCAAGGGAAAGGGGAAACCTTGTATCATGTATTTGATGAATTTAATTTAATTATCGTTAAAGTATTAAATACAGCAATTATTCCCTTATTACCGTTCTTTATTTTCGGGAATTTTGTTAGCTTGAGCTATACAGGAGAAGTTTTCAGTATTCTTTCTGTTTTCTGGCGCGTTTTCTTGATTGTTATCACGCTTCATATTACATTGATTGTCCTTTGGTTTACAGTGGCAGGGATTTATCGTCGGAAAAATCCAATTCAATTACTAAAAAACCAGATACCGGGTTACTTTACAGCGATTGGTACGCAATCTTCAGCAGCTACAATCCCAATCAATATAGAGTGTGCACGTAAAAATGGTGTTTCAAGAAAAATTCGTGAATTTATGATTCCGTTATGTGCAACGATTCATTTGCTGGGAAGTATGGTAACGATTGTTTCTTGTGTATTTGCGGTACTGACACTTTATGATATGCCTGTTAATCTAGGTATGATGTTCAGTTTTATCGCAACATTGGGTATCGCAATGGTTGCAGCGCCAGGGGCACCTGGTGGGGCGATCATGTCTGCTTTACCGTTCTTGACAATCGTTGGGATCGACCCAACAGGTATTTTAGGGAATCTTTTGATCACGTTATATCTGACACAAGATAGTTTCGGAACGGCTGCAAATGTCTCTTGTGACAATGCCATAACATTAGTGGTTGAGAAGCTATACTTCAAGTTTATTGCTAAAGAAGAAGCGGTTGTAGCTGAAGAAGCTTAATAATTCTATCAAATAGGCAGGCTGGGACAAAAGTCCCAGTAAAATAATAAGAACCACTGAAAATCTAATTTAGATTTTCAGCGGTTCTTATTTGTTTATGTAAGCAAAAGGAGCACGGCTTTGATATAATAAAGTCACCACAACAAATCATAGAAAGGGTGCTCCTTATGTATACTCAATATACCATGAACCAAACAACCTTGCCATTAGAAATGAACTGTTACTTACCAGAAAATCATATCGTCTACTCTATTCATCAAGTTGTGGAAGATTTAGATGACTCGCAGTATCGTTTAATTGAAAACGACTTTGGTCGTCCGGCTTATCATCCGAAAGTTCTACTCAAAGCGTTATTATTTGCCTATTCAGAGGGGATTTTTTCTGGTCGAAAAATAGAAAAAATGATGCAAGAAAATCTAGCAATGCAGTGGTTGACTGGACAAACTATGGTCTCTTACCGTACACTCAATCGTTTCAGAGTATCAAAAGTGACTAAAGATATCTTACAAGATCTCTATTGCACGTTTTCTCTTCGTTTAAAAGAAGAACAACTGATTGAAGGAAAAGCATTATTTATAGATGGTACAAAGTTTGAAGCAGACGCCAATAAATATACCTTTGTGTGGAAAAAAGCTACTGAACGGTTTTATCGTCTATTGAAAGAAAAAGAAGTGCACTATTATAAAGAAGAAATCACACCATTAATCGACCAAGCGGTCATAAAAGATCAAGAGCAGGAATTTTCTAAAGAAGAGATTCAGTCATTACATGAACTGCTTCAAGAAGAACTCGAAAAAGTCGAGACAGAAATCATTGACTCAAAAGAACAAGAAGTACTCAGTCAATTGAAGAAAAAGCGTCGCTCTTTGAAAAAACATAGAAATAGATTAAAAAAAGATTTTATACCTAGAGAACAGAAATATGAAGAGCACTACGATACATTTAATGGTCGAAACAGCTTTTCTAAAACAGATAAAGATGCCACTTTCATGCGTATGAAAGACGATCATATGATGAATGGTCAATTGAAGCCAGGCTATAATATCCAAATCGCAACTGAAAATCAGTTTGTTTTGCATACCCAAGTCTACTCTAACCCAACGGATACCAGAACACTCATCCCATTTGTACAGTCTCTTCCAGAGTCCATTCAACCAACGACTTACATTGTCGCAGATGCAGGATATGGTAGCCAAGAAAACTTAGAATATTTAGAGCAGTCCCGGTGGACTGGCTTGGTTAAATACGGCATGTACGAAAAGGAACTGAAAAAGAAATATGTACTTTCGGATAAAAATAGAGATAATTGGATGTACGATGAAGATCAAAACACTTATACACATCCTGATGGGACCATTTATGCGTACAGTCATGTTAGTAGACAAAAAACTGATTCTGGATTCGTAAGATTATCTCATATTTATAAATCGACGGATTCAAATTACAAAAATGGAAGAAAATCATTTTCCATTAACTATGAGTACGAGGAGCAAAAACTCAATATTAGAGAAAAGCTTTCGTCAGAAGAAGGTACTCAATTTTATAGTAAACGTAAAATTGATGTAGAACCAACTTTCGGACAGGTGAAGGCCAATTTGAGGTTCACTCGATTTTCAGTTCGTGGAAAAGCCAATGTAGAGAATGAAACAAATCTGATCTTCATGGCCAATAATCTACGAAAATATAACAAAAGAAAGAAAAAATAAAGATTATAAACAAGAAGAAACCCTGAAAGAATTGTTAAAATACAATTCTTTCAGGGTTCTTTGATATTTGAAGACTGTAAGAGACTTTTGTCTCGGCCTCTTT
>NZ_JAGFVM010000036.1 GCF_017599325.1 Marinilactibacillus kalidii
AAATAGAGTTATTTCCAAACTCCCGATAAGTGTTATAATGTTAAAGTGGTATAATGTTTTAATGTTTCTATGTTATATAACACAGTTTTTTTTTTTCTTTAAAAAATGTTACGTAAATCAAAACATCTATATTATAGTAGGGAGAGAGAAAGCCTATACATACCTTTAAAAGAAAAACCCCCAGCAAGTCTTTGAAAAGAGCAGTCGGCAAACTTCATCTTTTCAATACGAGTGGGGATTAGATTTATTATATGATTTTCTATAACATAATAGCATACTTTCCTGTTTTTTAAAAAATTTTTAAAAGTACGTTATATACATATAAAATCTAATCTTCTCACTAAATAAAAATCATTTATACAATAGTAGGAGGATTTTAAATGTCCAATAGAGTTAACATTACCGATGAGTACAGAGAGAAATTTTATAGGCTACCTAAGGTATTTTTTACGAATGACGTATATAAAAAGCTTTCAAATAATGCCAAATTAGCCTGGGCGATTCTACGAGATAGAGTTGATCTTTCACAGAAAAATAATTGGGTTGATGATAAAGGAGATATTTATTTCATTTTTACTAATAAAGAATTGATGGGCATATTGAATATCGCAAGTACGTCGACCTTAAATACTGTTAAAAAGGAACTACTAAACTCTAAACTATTAGAGCAAGAGAAACGAGGACTTAATAAAGCTAACCGTCTATATTTGCTTAACCCAGATGTGACTATGGATGATATTTATGAAATTAAACATCAAGAGAATAATCTTATAAGTGAATTAGAAGAAAAAGAATTTGAAAATACTAATTTTGAAAAAAAGGATTCTCAAAGTGCTGATAAAAGCGGACATTCGAAAATCGAACAACCGGTTTCTGAAAACAGAAATTCGATTTTCGAACGTCTTGACGTTCGAAAATCGAATTCTAATGATACTGATTTTATTAAAACTAAAGATATTAAAGATATTAAAGATAACAAAAATAACATCTCTCAAGCTGATTTGAATTCTATACTTAGAAAAAACAATAAAGAAAATGATTCTATTTTAATAACTGAATATATAAATCAACAAAGCTTAGAAAAAAAATACGGAACAAACTTTTTAAATGTGCTAAAAAATTATTCAAAAGGCGAATTTGATTTGTTTAATCAATTTATTAAAACTATAGACTATGCTGTGAAATCTGCTGAGACAGATACCAACAGTTCCATTGAAATAGGTTTGCTAGAGGATCTATATTATTCTAATGATTTAAGGCAAGATTTGACACAAACTTTATACAATGTTTTATTAAAGATTAGAACTGATAAATATCAAAAGATTAAAGATCCTAAAGCCTATCTATTTATAAGTATAAAACAAACTATTATCCATTGGATTACTCAGATAAAAGCTAGTGAAATATGAGGAGGAATACATTATTAATATGTCTGATGAAGATTTTTCATTTCAAATGAATATACCTTCTGAAGTGAAAGAAGTATTGGATAAACATTCCGAACTAATAAAATCATTTAAAGAAGTAACCAAACCTACTATAAAGTATATAGACTCTGTTTTAAAACAACTGAATCCTATTTTAAAAAGAATAGACAGAGAATATAAAGTAAATAAAAAAGAATACAACGAAGCAATTGCTTCGTTACTTGATAATGGGTATTTTTTGCCTTTTTATGCAACACCTAGGCAATATATCGAACTCAGTAAACATTTAAAAAAAGGTAGCATAAATGAAGAATATGAGAAATTATTTAATAGTAATGATAACGATTTTTTTTCTGCCCAATATTTAATAGAATTACTTTCAGAATACCCGTTAAAGGACTGGGAGGAACCACTTAATACAGCTAATAAAGTCTCCTCTGATATGGGGATTGAAGAAAGCTACAAGCTATTGCTCCCATTTTATTTTTCTTACCTAGAAAGCTTTTTAAGATTTAAACATGATGATCGAGGAAAATCTATTCGAACGAATAACAAACTGTTTGAGTCCGCAAAGAGTGCTATTATTTCTTCGAATAATAAAGGTGAAGAAACAAAAGAATTTTACTGTAAAATATTAGAAAGTACTAAAAATTACTTTTATCAAAGGTTTGATAAATCAGACGATGTAACTAGAAATAGTGTGCTTCACGGTTTTATATATCCAACAGAATGGAAGCTAATTGATTTTTACAAAATTGTTGCTCTATTATCTTTTTTTGTGTATATATATTTAGATTAGAAACACTGATTATTGTAACTCTTTAAAAGTGAAAGTTCCCTTTAGTAGCAGATTGGTTCCTGAAAAGAAAATTTTAGAAAATAAAAGAAAGAAGTAATGTAAATTTATGAAACGAAGTAGCAAAATTATATATATTCTAGGGTTGTTATTTTTATTATCAGGATGTGCTAGTCAAACTTTGGAATCTTCCGTAGATTATTCAGAAGTGATATTTGAAGAATTTGTTACAGATCCTAGTTATGAGTCTATTGATACAATAAGTAATGTTGAGCTAGTTAGAACAAAATCGAGTCCAATTAATAAGGGACTATTTAAAAAAAATACAACTGTAGTCACCTATATCTACAACGTCAATCTCATACTTAATGAGGGCGCAATGAATTTGAATGATTTGGATTTTCAAGTTTTATTAGAAAGTCTTCCACTTCCAAAAAGCTACTATAACTTCACGGATAGAAAAGAGGGTATGTTATCTGTTACTTTATATCAATACGAGGTAAATGAAATACGTATAGAGGTTGAAGAAGATGAATTTGTGGTATTCTCAAAAAAAATTGAGAAAAATGGTAGTGTATTTGATCCTAAAAGCCAGGATCAAAAAGAGCGGCAAGAAATAGAAAACGATAAAAAATATGATGTTAGACTTAACTTTTTTGGAAAAATATATCAACTAAACGAAGTAACGAAGAGAGAAATTGAAATATTTCACGACCAAAAATATAATGAATATAAAAACGGGGTCTCGCCTTCTCTCCGAGGGACAAATGAAGCAAAATGGAAAATTCCGATTGACTGGAATAAAGATGTAGAATTCCTAAGAGAATATGAGTGAAAAAAAGAGGGGGTGCCAAAAGCGTCTATACAGTTAGATATTAGAAAAGAGATAATATACTCTATATTATTATCTCTTTTCTAATTCTTTGTATAGTGCGTTTAGAAACTCCAGTTTTTTCTACTATCTCGTTATTGGTTTTTTCAGCTTGAATCAAGGTGATTACCAATTGTTTTCGAGCTTTCTTTTCTTCCTTCTTGAGCTGCCTTTTTTCCTTTTGAGTTAGTGGAGTGAGTTGATTTAAATTTTTTAACTCAACACTAGTTATATGAAGTTTTTCTATAATTGTTCGGTTTTTATAGAGGTATTCTCCGCGTTGAGCGCTAGTCCAGATAATATTTACTTTTTTTTGATTAAGTGGTCTTAAAAGACTGTCATTTGCTTCTGAAAGCATTTCTAATTTGTTGTTTGTGGCGTGGTGAACCAACTGGCTGGCCAGAATGTGTAAAAATGTATTCCTCAAATTGGGTAAATCATAGTTCCGTAGTTTTAACAGCTTAAGCAAGTCATTCACCCTCGCTACATTCAATGTATTTAGATTACTGATTTGTTTAATATTCTTTCCAGCTTTGGCCTGTTTGCGTGCATAGGCTGCTTTTTCTACTTTTGTTGGATCGTATGGGGGTAAAAGGTCGTCGATCAAAGTCTGATGATCCGTAAATGCCCCAGCATTGAATTGAACACAATGGACTTCTCTGCCTTTGTTTCGGCTACAAGGGATTCTTAAAAGGCCATTAATATTTTTTCGGCTGTTGTCTGCATAGATATCGTCTTTGAATTGTTTGGCAGCTGAATTAAATAGATCGATCATAACGCCTTGTAGTCGTTCGATTAAAGAAATGATTTTTGGATTATTCACAAAAAGGTGTTCGTCAAAAATATAATATAAATGCAAGCCACTGCCACTATCGATAATGGCTGTTGGAATAGGCAATCCGGCGATTTTTAATATTTCTTCGACGATATTAATTCTGTGCTCCACAGCCGCAACTTCTTCGGTATTAATATCGATATCCAAAAAGACAGATGTTACAGTACACACGGATTTTTTTTGAGCATGGTGTTTTTTGAAGGTATTGGGTGAATAATAAGCAGAAGTTGCTTCAGGAGCAATGAGTTCAACTAGTTGAACGATTTCAGGTTTAAACTTCCCAGCAAATCCCAAAGGGTGCCCCCCTTCTTTTAATGGGCGCTGAAACTGGCGAAGTACGCGTACTCCCTGGTGATCCTCGTTTAGCTCCATTGCTTTGAAAAATTTTAAATCTAGATCCGTTGGAAAAATGTGTAAAGAATGAGATAGATTTTTTAAGGGTTCTTTTAAAGCTAAGTTAGACAAAAAAACACACTCCTGTATCAGAGCATGTTCCTATAATTTGCGAATGTTTTTCTAAATGATCCTTGTTGAAGAAAAAGTTATTTTGTTGTTACAAAATGTCTATTTACACAATGACTATAAGAAAAAGGTTCCGCCTTTTTTACCAGGTAGGTAATTAAGGAACAGGCTCTTTTTGATTTTAGACATTGTATAAAATTAAAAATTTTCCAACCACAAAAAATGGTCGAACAAAATTTATTTTTCCAGTGGGTGCAATAACATGCCTATCATTGGTTTATCGTAGACCAATAATAGGCATGTAGATAAGTTACAGGTTCAATTTGTCTGGGACTGGAACGAAAAGCAGATTTTGGAATCTTTCTAGATGGTGTTGGGTTCTTGATAGATTCAGCGTAATCCTGCAATTTCGGATAAGCTTTTATTTTTTCTAAATAGTAGCCAGTATGTTTTGTTTTTATCAATAGTCATACTTTAGTTCTCCTTTTTTGATTCAAAATGTTTATAGAGAATGTAAGTTCAATTATAATAAAAAAGAATATGAGTTGAAAGGTGTGGTGAGATGTCGATTACTGAAAAATACAAAAATCTGACGCCTAAAGAAGCTGAGATCGAAGCGGACAAAGCGTACGAAAAAGTCCAAGGCAATCTCTATAATATGGAGGCGTCTAGGCTCATTCAGAAAAAAATGGAAAAAGAGTATTTTGAAAAATTGGTTAAAGAACGTTCCTTTTTCGAAAAATTGAAAAATTTTTTTTGAAGAGCTAGACTGATGATGAGTCTACATAAATCGTTTCTGATCTATAGAAAAAATGGTATACTGACTTTGTTGAAACAATTGGCTTTTCTACCTTTCTGGTTAAAAAATAATCGTCAACTGCCTCAAGAAAAGGTCGAAATTAGATTCGGTCTTTTTTTACCCTTTTTTTTATTTTTAGAAATAGAAGCCGATATTTGTTAGAGAGGAGCTTTTCATGAGTTATTTAGTCGCTAAACATTTTCAAAAAAAGGGTTCTGTTGCTTTAGAGATTGATAAGAATGAAAATATTTCAGAGTTTTTCGAGAAACTGACTTATGCTTATATAGAAGTGGGCATACAAATTTTATTTGTTGGAGACTTTTCGATCTATAGGGAATACGAACCTGTGACCTATGTAAATTCTAAAAAAGCGTTCGAAGAAGGGATAAAGACACTAAACATGATTTGCTGACGGGAGACTGCTATATTGAAAAAGCTAGCGGTACCCTTTTTTAACATAGTAGGAGCTCTATTTTGAAAAAAGGTAGGCTAATCAATTTAAAACTCTTTACAGTTTAAACTGGCAATGTCATAATATACTTAATGACACTTTGTGATACTTGGTGACACAAAAATGCATAAAAAAGAGCTCTGCTACCAACAGAGCTCTCATACGTAATCCGTTCTAAACGGTGGCGTGAGTAATTTAAAACAATTTAAGAAGTCGTCCTAAAACTTGGCCAAGTTGGACGGCTTTTTGTGCGCTATCAATCCTTGATAGCGGTAATGACAAGTCCTAAGACTGTCATAACAATCATAAGCAACTCAAAGTCGCTCATAAAAGCTGATTTCTCCTTTCGTCTTGTCTTGTGCTTCATAAGCCTCAAAACCTTTCCTACTCGGATTACCACCGTCCATAACTGCTACGTAACTCTAATTATATAGGATGATTGAAGATTACGAAACCTCAAAACAATGCATATGGAAAAAAAAGGTACTTTTTCGATTAAAACGTGTAACTTTTGTACCTAAAAGCTCAAATAGTTTTGCTTAAAAGTCCCAAAATCATTTTTAATAGAACTAGACCGCCCAGAAAGCTCCGGGTAAACAATCCGTCGGATTTGGAGTTCTGTGGACAATGAGTCTTATGTCAACTAAATAAACTGCGAGTTCAAAGCGTGCCGGTAGCTACACCAGCACGCTTTTTGCGTATCTTCAAGTGTTCGACAGAAATGCGATACAAGGATTTAAAAAAACGCGTATAGTAAAAATATCAGTTGCATACCTTGGAGCATACAAACCCTAGCAGGCGATCAAATCAAAAAGAGAGGAGCAAAAGCATTTGGAAGGAGCAAAAGAAAGACGTTCTAGTTGATAGAAAAAAGAAAACCGAAGGTGAACAGAAGAAGATCTAGAAGAGCAGATTGATTAGTTAGATAAAACGCACAGACTATTTTACAAGGAAGATCAAAAGAAAAAAGAGTCAGATAAAGAGTGTTCAAGCCTATAGACATAGTGTTTCAGGACGAAGGGGACCCTGGAACTGTTCAAGTGATCCAATAGGGCTTGAATACAGATCGAAAGAAGCAGCAAAATCATTCTATGATTCGAATGAACTACTGGATCACTTTGGTCACTTGGAGAAGAGAAAGCAAGCTAAAAAGCAAGATAGGTGATCCAATTGAAGGAGACAGAAATAAACGGAGTGTTTTCTGAAAGAGCCGAAGCGCTACAGGCCTCTCTCTTCTCCGAAGGTAGAAGAGAGAGGTGCACTTACTGAAAATGGCAGGAAAAAATAAAAGTAACAAATGTCCCCTAAACGTTGTGGTTAAGGGATTCTGGCAGAGGTATACATCCTCATTCAAAAAAGTAGTCTTGTAGCCGGAGCAAAATCTTACGTTCGATCAGAGGGGCGAGTCTGTCCTTTTTTAGAAAGAACTTAATTTACACACAAAAACCTATATGGAGGGAGGAAAATGAGCAGAAATGGATCCTTGAAGTACCAACTGATTCAAATTCTGAAGCAGCAGCATACAGCCGGATATGGTCATAGTCGCCATATTGAGAAATTGAAGCATGGTCGCGCCGCAACAGAAAAGAAAATATATGCCAGCAAATCGTTCGAAAAACACAAATCAGCAATCATTCAGTTTCATGATTTTTTAAAAGAAAAAGGGGTCAAAAAAATCACCGAAATCTCACAAGACGAGGTTAAGGAATATGTCGAACAGAGAGTGGGAGAAGGTAAATCTCATAAGACGATACAGAGCGATTTGACGGCTTTAAACAAAGTTTTGGGAGAAGTGGGACATGAAGTTTATACGGCCAAAAAAATGAATCTGGAGGGCGTGAAAATGCGTCAGAATAACCGCCTTGATAAAGAACGAGAACAGATTCCAGATAAATACGCTGAACAAGTCGAGCTGGCCAAAATGGCCGGTCTCCGCCGGACCGGAATAGCGGGGATCAACACCAATTCTTTTTATCGCTTTAGAGATAAAATTCGAATGGGGGCCAGTGATCAATATTTTATTTTGGTGGTAGAAAAGGGCGGAAAACCTCGACTTTGCGAAGTGAACGAAAAATATGTACCAGAATTTAATGAGAGATATAAAAACTATATTCATTTTGTAGATAAAAAGTCCGATATTCCGAATGGAAAATCTGAAGTGAAAGAAGCGTTGAACGCAGGAGCTGAACTATATCAGGAGAAAGTGCCGTCAAAATATGCTTTGCATATCTATCGAGCTGAATATGCCAAAGATCGCTTCGAGCAGCTTCAACAAACGAAGAATTATAAAGCTGTCGGAATCCTAGAGGATCATAACGGTTTTAAAGCTGATCGGAGCTTGTTTCTGGATCTGGCCAGGAATCTTGGCCACAACCGCACAGACGTAATCTCTAAATATTTACGATTGGAATAAGGAAAAATGAGATTAGGAGGAATGATTATGAATCAAGTATATATGTTTATGTTGAAAGAGTATGGAAGGGACGAACCGGTATTTATGGAAGTGTTGGAAAAAGAGTTAGAAATGAATCGAGAGGAGCTCGAGAAGCAGCTCCAGCAATTAAGTGGCGCAGGAAAGATTGGAAAAGTAAATGAAACAATCTATTTTATTCCTAGAATACATTCTATTTTGAAGAATCCAACGTTATCAGTCGATAAAATTATTCGGGAGAAATATATTTTGGATAAAGGAGAAATTATTGGCTACAAATCAGGTGTTAATTTTGCCAATGAATTAGGGCTGACTAGCCAGACCGCTAGTAGGTCGATAATCGTCACGAATAATACAGATTTACCAGAAAAAGAAGTCTCATTTTACAATAAAATACTTTCTATTAGAAAGGCAAAACATAAGATCAATTCCGAAAATTATAGAATATTTCAAATTCTTGATCTTTTAACTGACTTTGATAAGCTCAGCGAAGAGCCTATCGAAAAAGCTAAATATAAATTTTTTGAATATCTGGTTGATACAAATGTGAGTTTGGAGGAAGTCATTGTTTATTTGGAGTGTTATCCTGACAAAACAAAAAGAGTGGTTAATAAAATATTTTTAAAAGTGTATGATTTTTGATTTTAATTTTAAAATATGAATATAAAAAATTTGAGAACCTAAATCAAACACTTTTAGCACATACTATATACTTGTTTTTTTGAAATAAAGTCAATGACTATTTGTTGATTTTGGATTGTAATTGAGTAATAGCCAGTCTAACAAACTCTTCCTCTGTTAATTTTTGTAGACATTCTCCTTTATCTTGGAGTTCTTCAGCATGTTTTAGTTTTAACGATCGAGGATCCTGTTCGAAAAGGTCTAAATTTCTTCTACCAATGACTAAAAGAGTTGTCTTTTTAGATACACTGTACTGGACTTGGCCACCCAAGGACCAAACCAAATTTTGTGCTTGTTTTCTAGTCATACTTGCCAGTTTACCTGTGAACACGACTGTTTCATTCCGAATCATTTGCCGTCACCTCGCGTCTCTTTGTTTGATTTCTCTCGATTTTTTCTATCAGTTTTCAAAATAAATATATTTTCGTAGGGATAAAGTGCTTATTAAAACATTCCCTAGATCTTCAAGAAAGTGATAAGTCTAACTATAAGAATCGTTTGAACTGACTTTTGGTTGTTTAATCAATGATTAAAAGCCAATTATATCACTAGTAATTAGTTTATAAGTTTTTAGTGCTATTATATGTATTTATAAAGACTGTAGCACAATTGCCGAAGAATTAGGATATTCAATTTATAATACACGAAAACAAAAAAGGGGATTCTATATTGGAGAATTCCCTTTTCTGTACTCATTAATAAGTTGTTTATTTGTTTTTTTCTGTTTTCAAAGCTTCTATTTGCAATTGAAGCTTTGCGCTGTTTACAGCATCTAGATTCTGAGACCACAAAGTACTACTTTTACCTGCACTTTGAGGATTGTTTCCTAACTGTCGAGACATGTCAATTGTGTTATTGACTAGTTTACCTCTAAGTCTATTCCAGACCTCTAGTGGGTCTACTTCCCAGACTAGTTTTCCTTCTTCTTCTGATATCAACGTACGAAAGGCTGATATGATGGGGAAAATTAACCCTTGAGAAATTTGGTGATTCATGGGGTGTTGATAAAACTTAGTGGCCATTTCACGGTCTTTGACATCTACACCTTTGATTCTACCGAACAATCCGCCTGGAGTCACTTCAAGATAAGCTGAGGGCATTTCCTTTTCTATTTGGTCATAAAGCCTTGTTATTTCTGGTAACAGTGGAGCTATTTTGGTATAAGTTTCTTTTACCCCGAAGTCAGCCAGATAATCTTTTAGTACTTGAGCTTTTCCACTATACGCTGCAATTGGTTGTTTAGTAGTATCCGTTGGAAACTTGAAAATATTGAAGCAATACATTAATCGAACGAAGTCAACAGAATCGAGACGTTTGTCAGATTCATTCTCTCTATAGGAAATATCGTCTTTAAATGGTTCAGATGCCAAAGCTTCTTTAACAAAATCAAACTTTTCTGCTAATTCAGCAATTGCTTTATCTGATACTTGTACACTGGTGTTTCTCGCAGCAGCTAAATCATCTATAACTCTGACATTCGTCATAATTTCAAGATGCACATATTGACTTGTATTATCATCAAGCTTATCTCTATTCTTTAGAATAGCATGATATGAATGGCCCCCATCTAGTACACCGTATATACTATTATCCTCTTCACTGGAGTTACCAATATTAATTTGCATTGTTCTATTTAAAGTGTCAACTTTAAGTTCTTTGGCAGAAATCAAAATACCTCTGTTATTAACAAAGAAAGACTCATCGCTAGAGGTTAGTGATGATACTATCTTGTTGTACACCTTTGTTCGAACATTGACTTCTCTAGGGTTAACTTCGGTTGGAAATCCTTCAGGTAAATCTTTAACGTTAACCCAAGCATGGTAGACAGACCGTTTATCTCCTTGGTAAGGGCTGCCCATGTCAACGATTTTAGAATAAGGCACCATTTGAACGATATCATTTTTTTTCATTTTACATTCCTCCATATTTATCATATTTGTTTGATAAGTTTATGATATACTTTATCCAAATATTTTTGTAGGAACCGAGGGTTCAAAATGACAGAACGAAAAATGAATAGCTCGAATAATAGGCTTTACCATATGGGAAATACGTTGAGAAATTTTCGAAAGCATAAAGGAATGACAATTGAACAGTTGGCAGAAGCATTAAGTGTAAGTACACGAATGATTTACAATTATGAAAATGGTAAAAATATAATATCATTAGAAACGATTGTACTAATGTATGAAAGAAACATTTTTGAAAGAACATTAGAAGAGCTAGTTGATAGCTTCATAATAGAGATTTTTAAATAAACACGAATTATTGGGCTCTAAAGCAGTAGGTATATATAATTTTCATTTATTTAAAGCTTGCTCGCTTCTATGGTGGGTAATACTATATATAATGGTTATAAATTTCATTTTGCATAGTCTCTTCGTCTAAACCGATATACGATAGTGTGACCGTTGGGCTAGAATGATTGAAGACTTTCATAAGTAAACTAACGTTATTCGTTCTTTTGTAATGTAGGTACCCAAATGTCTTCCGTAAACTGTGAGGAGATAGCTTTAGACCAATTAAATCTCCAGATTCCTGAACGATCCTAAATGCCTGGTAACGGCTAATGGGTTGTTCAGGATTTTTATTACTGGGAAACAGATAATCGTCCTCTGTTAACTGATTGGCTAGGACATAATCTCTTATGATCAATTGGATTCCTGCATTTAACTGAAATCGTTTCGGTTTTTTCGTTTTTTGTTCGATTCCAATATATTCTCCATTCAGTACCGTCCCCACTTTTGTTGACAGCACGTCAGAAACTCTTAACCCTGTATTTAACATAAAATCGATCAAGACATATTTTTTAGAGGTCTTATCCCACAAGCTTTTTAATTCTCGTAATTTTTCTTGGTCTTTTACTGGACTCGAGGTGCTCATTTTTCCGCTCCTTAAAACGCAACATTCAATTTCAATAAGTTGCATTATTTCTCTTTAAGAACAGTATAAAATAAAAACCTTGATTTAACAAGGTTTTGGACGCAACAATTATGAAGAATGTTGCGTTATTTCTTTTTATAGATAAAAACTAATAAAGTTTGACAATGTTAATTTTTATTTAATGATATAATTTAAATATCAATTCTTTACAGAAAGGAAGGTAAAATACATTGAAAAAATTGAAGTCTAAAAAAAATACCGAGTCTCAAACAAGAAGTACTTTTAAATTGAACTCTTTGGCACCGAAAAATGATATAAAACTAAATACTTATGAAGAAGCTTTAGACCAAATGTTCCTTGATAATACTATTTTGAATGTAGGAATGACCGGACCTTACGGTTCAGGTAAAAGCAGTACAATCGAAACTTATAAAACAATTAATCCTAACTTGAATTTTATCCATATCGCTTTAGGGAGATATAAAGAGTTTCCTGGAAGTGAAGAACAAGAAGGAAAAAGAAGTTCATGGATAGTATCAAATAAAAAATCAAAAAAAGTAATGTTCGATAAAAAGCCGAAAGAAAGTGAAGAAAAGAAGCAACAAGAAACAAATGAAATCGAAGGAAAGATTATTAATCAACTTTTGCACCAAATAAATACCAAAAAAATCCCTCAAGCATTTACAAAAGTAAAGAAGAACAATAAATCATATAAAGTATACACGTGGGCTGTTTTCATACCAATAATGATACTGAGTCTTATATACATATTTAAATTCGGAGATTGGGTTAATTACGTAAATTATAATAATCTAGAATATTTGAATTTTACTACTAATGCTTTTCTTCCTCTGGTAGTAGGTAGCATTCTATTACTTTCATTGACCCACATTATAAAGATATTTGGGAAAGCTCAAATCAATAGAGCTTTTATACGAAAGATTGCTTTCCAAGGTAACGAAATTGAATTATTTCAGTCGGAAAATAGTTCGTTTTTTGACGAACATTTAAATGAAGTGATCTATTTATTTGAAAATTCAAATGCAGATGTAATTGTTTTTGAGGATCTAGACCGATTTGATAATAGTGACGTCTTCAGAAAACTCAAAGAAATCAATCAATTATTAAATAGAAGAATACAAGATAAGAATGATAAAAAAATATATGCACGCTTTACAAAGTGGTTGCGAAAGACTGCACGAGGAAAAGATATTTTAGAGAATAAATTCGATAAAATATTTTATAGCAAACAAATTATTTTCCTTTATCTAATACGAGACGACATATTCATATCAAAAGATCGTACAAAATTTTTTGATCTTATCATACCGATCATTCCTGTCATAGATTCAACTAACTCTTTTGAAAAAATAACGGATTTATTCAATGAAACACGCATAAAAACTAGTAAGGTAAGTGAGAGTTTCTTATCCCAATACCCCATAAACGAAATTTTTTATCCAAAAGATACTTTTGTTAAAAAAGAATTTGTAAAAAAAGAATCCCAAGATAACATTCTTATTGAGAAAGATAGTAGAATTGAAAAAATATTTTTAAGAAAATTAGCTTTTTTTATAGATGACATGAGATTGATGTACAACATATCTAACGAGTATAAAATTTACGATCGTCAAATCAACAATGAAGAGTTAGATAGGAATAAGTTGCTTGCATTAATTACTTATAAAAATATATTTCCAAAAGATTTTGCTGATTTACAATATAGAAAGGGATTTATTTACTCTATTTTCGAGAATAAAAAAACTTTCATTGAGACTCGTCTACAAACTATAAACAATAAGATAGAAATATATAAGGAAGAATTGAAAAGTATAAATGAAGAGTTGTTAGTATCTATTACTGAATTGACTGCTCTCTATATGAAAACAGATGATCTTATCCTTGAAGCTGATCTTGCGGATAGTTCAACACATATAGAATTCATTAAGAACTTGCTTGAAGAAAAAGAAGTAGAAAGTTTAGAGTATAAAGAAGGAAAGATATATAATGGTAACACTTATCGACATGAAAATATAAGCAGAAGTACCCCCAAAACCGTCAAAATTGAAGAATTAATTTCAAAAATGGAGAAAAGTACTGACTATTTAAGAAGAAAAGAAATCATTGAAAAAAAGATGAATTCTAGGATTAGTGAGTTAGAGAAGTACCTCAACAAACTAGAAGAAGAGCGAAGTAATGTGAGAATATTGTCTGTCTCTAAGAGTTTAAATAGAGAAGAATACAATAAATTACTAGAAGAACACCCTTCCATAAAGTCTAGTGAGTATAAAAAACTTCTATATTTATTAATTGAAGAAGGGTATATTAATGAGACTTATAGTGAATATATGAACTACTTCTATGGTACTCACTTTAGTATCGATGAAAAAATGTTTATTACTAATTTACTTGATGATGGGGAATTAGATTATGAGCTTCCATTGAGTAATTTTGATTTGATACAAGCTCACCTTCAAACGAATGATTATAGAAGACAGGGGATTTTAAATTACGATTTATTCAGCCATTTATTAGAAACAAACAGAAAAGAAAATTTAGAAAGTATTATTACTGTTGCTGCTGATCATAAAAACATAGATTTCATTATAAATCTATATCAGTATTTAAATACTAAAGAGAAAATCTCCGAAATTAAAGATTTCAAATTGTTTCTAGAAATACTAAACAACAACTGGGAACACTTTTACCAAGTAGCAATCATAGAAAAAAACTTACTAGAGGAAACGGTCACGCATAACGATAAAGAATCAATGAATAATTTGATCTTTGGAAGCCTATGTCTGACGGATTTCTATTCTGCTTTAAATGAAACAAATCTTGACCAAGTAATCTTATATATAAACGAAAATGTTAGTCTGTTATTGAAAACTGAGGAATACGATGATTTAAATTTTGATTACTTTTATTCGAATCTAAAAGAAATGAATATTAAGTTCAATAAGTTGAATTTCTCTAAAATTGCTTCGAATATAGTCAACTTTATAATTGAAGAAAATATATATAAATTAAACTTCGAAAACATAAAAGAAGTATTTCTTCACGAAAAAGCAATCAAAGATACCGAAATAAATGGAAAAGACTTTAAAGAAAAAAACCTTACTCATATTAGAAATTCTAAAATTGAACCTTTGAAAGCCAGGGTAGAAGAAGAAATAAATGACTATCTGATCAATTACATTGAGTTTTCAGAAAACAATATACGTGAGAATAATGAAATTGTTGTCGAAATACTGAATAGAGATGACGTGGCAGTAAAAGATCAGTTCATTGAGGCAATAAAAATTCCGGTGAAGAATATCAATGAAATTAAGAATACGAGTTTGTGGGGAAAATTACTCGAATACCGAACAGTAGAGCCTACTATAGATAATATTATTTCATATTTTAAAGAAACGGATCAGGACGATTGGACTCAAGAGCTCATTGAATTTGTAAATGGAACTGATGAACCTATACAAGTAGAAGCTGGTAAAAATTTGAAAAAAGTTGGAGACAAGAATTTCTTTATAGAAACTCTTGGTTTGAACGACCTAAAAGACAAACACTACAGAAGTATTATAGGCGGTAGTAAAGAAACAGCAAAAGACTTTTTAATGGAAAATTTGGACATATCAAAAGTAGAGATTCTTATTGAAGAATTGGTCATTGAAATGAATTCGAAAAACTTAAAATTTGTTAGCGATAATTATCCTACTCAAGTGGTAAAATTTGTGAAAAAGAACCTTCAAGGTAATATTGAATTAGTCGCCAATAGTCTTGCTGAGATAAAGCTTGTAGAGTTAATGAAATCTGGAATTAGTTCTAAAATGGTTGATGATTTGCTATCAGCAAAGAAAACACCTATCTCTTTAAAAGAATTTGATATCAGAAGTAAAAACTTCGAAAAAATCTTGGACACTCACTTGAAAGAAAAAGACAAACCATATCTATTTGAAAATTACAGTAATTTCAACTCTGTTATAAAGAAAAAAGTTTTAAATTTAGGTATAAAGAATAGAGATATTGTTGCTTCTGATAAAGTAGACAATAAAGTAGACAAGAACCTTATATTTGACTTGCTCAAAAGTGAAGAAATTGAAGTAAGCGACAAAGAACGATTGATGATGTCTAAAATAGGTCTGTTTGATTTCAAAGATATTCTTGAACTGGTACCTTCACTAAATCTTTCGAAAAATTACAGGGAAATTGCTAAAGGTAGTAATCCCAAATTTAAAAATAGTGAGATTAACCAAACAGTAATAAAATATCTAAAAAAGCTAAATATAATATCTAGCTGGAAAACAGAAGAGGATAATACAATAAGAGTTTTTAGTAAAAGAAAATAATATTAGATAAAATTAACATTAATCAAAAAGGGAAGTCTTCTATTATATGGATTTCCCTTTTTGAGTGCGCTCTATATTATTTCTTAAAATACAACTTTAGTCAGGAATCTTGCGTTATTATTTAAATTTTCTTTTTTCTTTATACTGTTAATTGAAAACATTCAAAAGGATTAACCAAATTTTCCAGTTTGCTAGAAGTATAGAAATCCTTTAAAATTAAATTAGAAATCGGTCTCGAAAAAATAGCCAATATAAGAGTAAAATAGGTAATCAAAAGGAGACGGTTATGAAATTTGAAAAGATTACGCTGGAAAAATTTTAGATTGTATAAAAAATCTACTACAATGTATCTTAAAGATTTTACAACAATTGTCGGTAAAAACGATTCAGGTAAATCTACTTTTCTATAAGCGTTGGATATATTTTTCAATAATTCCAAAATAGACACAATTGATATTTGTGTGGCTGCCCTAGATAATGACGTCATTATCACTTGCTACTTTAAAAAATAGCCAGATGAAACTACTCTTGATTCGACTTCAATATAGAGAGAATATTCTAACTTAAAACCAGTATTTGTTAAAGAAAGCAAAAATAACAATCAAATTATGCTATATTTAATGTAATTAGAATATTGGAGGCGCTTATATTGATTAATACAGATATTTCCGATAATCAAATCAAAAATTTGGATAAAACAATTTTTGATTTAATCGAAAATTTTGGTCATAGCTACGATTTTGGTTTCTTCAAACAAGAGCAAAGAGTCTGGAACGATAGAATGTATAAAACTTATAAACTCAAAGTTACCAAGAAAGACGGTACTGCTTGGGATGAAAACGATTTGGCTACAATTAGTCCAAATAACCGAGCTTTTTATCCTTTAATTTATAATATAAATCATGAAAGTAGTATCTATGAAATTGTTTTTATTCATGAAAATATCTTAACTAGATTGGGTAGTAATGCGGATAAAGCTTACAATATAATCAATGAAAATGCTCGTATGATAGATAGTAAATCATATTGTGACGCTAAAAAACTATTTAATATTAGCGAAATTATTAGCGCTTATAGATATAGTGATCTCTTCATGATTGATAGGTCTATTTTTTCCTTCTTGAAAAACGCTTTATCTGATAATTTATCTACTTGGAATAAAATATTAGAGGATCAAACCCTGGATAAATCTATAGCAGAATCAATTAGATTTGATTTCGAAGGTTTATTTCACTTAGTAAATTATGATTAACATAGAGCAAAGAGAATATCGGTATTTAATTTTTTTTTTGCGGTGAGTTATAAATAAATTTATTACTTATAACTCGCAAATTAAGTTTATAAAAGGGGACAAAGTGTATGTCTGAAAAATCAAATCAATTTGAAATAGACATAGTTAACTTGATAAAAAATTACAACGTAATACCCGAGAATATACCGACTTGGATGGAAAATGAAGGTATATTACCTGGCTCACAAATCACTAGTGTAGAAAGAATGGGTAACACCGGTTCAAAAACGGATGTTATTATCCGTTTAGAAAGCCCTTCTAAACCAATAAAAATTTCAATTAAGCTCAACTCAGCACACCATTTTGGAAATTGGTACAGTCATCCAAGGATTATTGAAGAATTTGGTCAAGAA
The DNA here is from genome assembly GCF_017599325.1 of Marinilactibacillus kalidii. Lineage (GTDB taxonomy): Bacteria > Bacillota > Bacilli > Lactobacillales > Carnobacteriaceae_A > Marinilactibacillus > Marinilactibacillus kalidii. Next base: position 17,627 of record NZ_JAGFVM010000036.1, read on the forward strand.
AACTTTAATAATCTTGTCAAGGATTGCACATTGTGGGCTAATGATTGGAAGAACCACTCTAATGCTTCTCTGTTTGTTGGAGTTAGTATTTGCTTTGGGAAGCGTCAAGGAAAAACAGCTAGAGAATTTACTCAAGTGTTTAATTACGAGGACATAGTTAAGATCGTAGCGGGATATGGGGAAGGAGAAGGTATAGCAAATTGTCTATTTGTAGGGAGTGAAGTACCAGTAACTATAGATGAATTGTTACCCCTAATTAAACCTATAGATGAGGAAGTTATTATGGAATTAAGTGATAACTTTAAAGTAGCCTACCGACCAATTAATCCTGCAACGGAAAGATCAAACCGAGGTAAAGCTGTATATACTAAATTTCAACCTTATAAGCCTCTAGAAGAGAAACGTATAGTAAAAACTTTGGAAGAGTTAAATAAACTGGGCGAATATGTTGAAGTTGAGCCAAATAGTTTAAATCATAATCATATTTTGAGAGAATTAGACGAGGTTTATAATATATGTATACCTCTTGCCAGTCGTTAACTTCCTTCATATTTTAATTAGATAATTAAACTTTATAGTTTTTATTGTTCATTAACATAATTAGAACTTACGCTGCATTTATTTATGAATAGCAATAATTAATTGTTCTAACTAATACTTGACGTTATTACTTTTTCTGTCTTTTAAGGAGTGTTAAGAAGTTTAAAAGAGGTTTTAGCTTCGTATTAATACGGAGCTAAAACCTCTTTCTATTTATTCTCAATTAACCATTGAGCAATTGGTTGTGCGACAGCACGAGCTAATTCTACAGGCACAGCATTTCCTATTTGTTTATAAATCTTATCTATCTGTCCATTTTTAGATATTTTAGTTGTATTTCCAACACAGAAGGTAAACCAATCAGGAAAAGTTTGAATGCGGGCAATTTCTTTAACGGAAAGACGCCGATTGTTTGACTCACCATCTGGAAATATCCATTTATTCTTATCTAACTTCTCCATTGGGACACCGCCAGGATGTATTGGAGCCTGACGACCGGAAGCCTGAATCGTAAAACTTGTGTCCTCCCAACCCTTCTTTCTATTACGACTCATAAAAATTGAAGAATATGAACCTGTGAAATAGTCTCCAGGATTTTCTTCTAAGTCTCCAATTGAATCATATAAAGTTACGTATGGTTTGAGTAATATATTATCCCCATGGGTGGGATTTGGGAATTCATACTCAAAATCAATATCTTCTCTAACTCCAATTAAAAAAACTCGCTCACGAGACTGCGGAACACCATAGTCTCGTGCATTTAACAAATCAGCATATATCCGATACCCTGTAGCTTCAAAATCCTGCTTAATCTGTTGAAACACTTCACCTTTACCTAGTGTGAGCATTCCTTTTACATTCTCCATAATAAAAAATTTTGGTTTAACTTGCATAAGTGCCCTAATATAATGCAGATAAAGGAAGTTTCGAGGATCGTCAACTAGTCGTGGTCCTGCTGCAGAATACCCTGGGCATGGTGGTCCTCCTACGATAATGTCTGCATTTTTAGGAAATTCTTTTACTTTTTTTATATTTTTATTATGCAAAAAAACCTTTTTTGAAAAGTTCATTGCATAAGTATCTAAAGCTTCGTTGAAAATATCATTCGAATACAAGTGGTGAAAAATACTATTTTCCCTTATTGAATCAAATTCAACCTTCGATTTGTATGCTTGATTCGTTGCTTCTTTACCTACCTCAACGTCTAATCCAGCAAGTTCTACACCTAGATCTAATCCTCCAGCTCCACAGAAAAGAGAAACTATATTAGCTTTATCTTTTTTATAATATAAATCTTCTACTTTATAACTATCGGGCTCATCAATTATCTGTTGTGTTTCTTCTTTAATTTTTTCTGCCAAAATATCTTTAACATCTTCTTGAGAGTAGTTGGGAGTTGGTTTGAATTTCTTTCGTTCAATTATTGTTGGATTCTCAGTCATAATCAATCTCCTATTAAATATCTGCTGCAGTAATAACTTATAAAACTAACCTGAAATTGATTAGTGATATTAATTACCCTTTCTTTTATTTGCTCGCCGAACATCTTTGTCTTCATATATCTGAACTAGATCTAAATAACGTTTATACTCGGATTCTTCTAGGGTTTCAACGTACATATCTACCATAATATCTACCATTTCTTTTTGGCTCTCAGCAAAACCCATAGTAATCAAAGAGCTAATGTTATTCCTAATATGATTGTCTACACGAATATTGACGGGTTCCGTTACTACAGTTGTTATTTCTGGTTCCTTCATTTTTCTAAATTTTTTTTGATCATAAGAATCTAAATCGTTTCTATTCACTTTATTGCTGACTTCGACCTTCGGTCCTCTATTTAATAGTTTCTTTTTTTGCTTTTCTTTTTCGGAATTATGATTTAGTAAAGCCATCTTATTCAGATCCTTCCTCTAAACGTGCAATGATTTCTTTGGAAACACCTTCAAAAACAGCATGGACTCTGTTATCATGCTGATCTTTAGGATCGTCTGAAATACCTGTCATATCAAAACGCTTAATTCTTTCCATTAACGAGATTTTATTTTCGAAAATATTTTCGACTCCGAACTCTTCAGAAGCGGCTTTTAATATTTCGGCGTCTACTCGAGCTCCTTTTTTACTTAAAACCGGCAATATACCTAAAATATCTACATTTGAATGAAATTCGTCTATTAAGGTCTCTTGAAGGTATCGTATAAATACTTCCGCTCCTGATAAAGAACGTTCTTGCGTTTGCAGTACAACTATAATTTGATCACAAGCAAAAAAAGCTGTGTCATTTAGTAGACTAAGAGTTGGTGGAACGTCAATCAAAATGTAATCATATTTATCTCTTAAACCACCAATTTTATTTTTGAAATACGATACACGATCAATTTCTGAATCGAAATTCCTCTCTAAGTATCTAGGATACATAGAAAAGTCTACAGCATTAGGAATAAGATCTAAATTCTCTTTAATCTGTATAACTAACTCCTCTAGTGGACTATCCTCGTTGATTGCTTTCATAAGGGCTTTGTCAATTGTGATTATCTCGTCATTTACAGACTTTGTTTTTAACATAAGAGAAGTTATATTTGCTTGCGCGTCGAAATCTATTATTAAAACCTTATGACCTAATTTCTGTAGGTTGTATGCCACTAAAGCTGTTGTGCTCGTTTTCCCTACTCCGCCTTTAAAATTAGAAAAGGATAGTGTCGTAGCAGTCATCGTTTTCCCCCCAATGTGTTATGTACCATTAATATACATCACTAACGATTTAAAGTAAAGATAAACTCCCCCAAAATGTTAAAGTGTTGAAATGTTGAAATGTCACTATGTTTTAATGTTGAAATGTTTAATTATACTTTAAAATAATAAAAAAGCTTTAAAATAGAGTTATTTCCAAACTCCCGATAAGTGTTATAATGTTAAAGTGGTATAATGTTTTAATGTTTCTATGTTATATAACACAGTTTTTTTTTTTCTTTAAAAAATGTTACGTAAATCAAAACATCTATATTATAGTAGGGAGAGAGAAAGCCTATACATACCTTTAAAAGAAAAACCCC
>NZ_JAGFVM010000037.1 GCF_017599325.1 Marinilactibacillus kalidii
TCTGAATTGTCAATATAAGCTAGACAAATACGACCCATCAATATAACTCAAAAATACTTCTAAGGGTGTTTGATAATTTAGTGATTTTCTAGGGATTCGGTTTCGTCTATCGGCTACGCCTGATACAAAATTCTGATCTACTAAATTAAAATCCATTTCTTTAGGTAGGCCATTTCGTCGCAGTAAACCATTTGAATTTTCGTTCAAAGCCCTTTGTGAAGGCGTACCTGGATCTGCAAAATAAATGGACACATCATGTTGGTTGCAGATTGACTTCCAGTTTGAGAACTCTTTACCACAATCAAAAGTAATGGACTTAAATAGACATTTGGGAATAGAACTGAACCATTGGTTCAAGGTGGTTTCTATATCAACTGCTTTACGTCCTTCTGGTTTTAACGTGATGATGACTTTCGAAAGTCTTTCGACTAACGTTATAATGGCGCTTTTGTGGTGTACACCAACAATGGTGTCTCCTTCCAAATGTCCAAACTCTTCCTTAAATAAAGGATAATCGGTTGTTCTTTCTTCAATCGTTCTTTTAAATGCTTGTTTTCCTCGACGTTCTTTATGACCATTGGGCTTTCTTTTTCCCTTCATGGGAAGTAAAGCTTCGTCGAATAGGTGTTCATTGAATCGACGATAAAGCGTTCGGACCGAGCATCCAATAGGCTGTTCCGATCTACCAATAATGACATCGGGCGTCCAGCCTTTAGCAACTTGATCCTTGATATAGTCCTGTTGTTTAATAGGAAGAATGATTTTCTTTCGTCCGCAACGTTTTTTATTCAATTTGTATTGTCGATAATAGTCAAGAATTGTAACACCTTGCTTTAAAGCCGTAACGACGTTATGGATAGTTTGCCTTGAACGATTAATCAATTGAGCGATTCTAGCGGTTGATACATTATTATGGTAATACGATTCTATCAATACAAGCTCGTCCGTGGTAATATGGGAATAGGTCATTCGTGATCACTCCTAATGTTTTCTTTGGTCGGAAAATACATTTTGAGTGTACCACGAATGGCTTTTTTATTTGTCTAGCTTAATTTTACAATTCACGATACTATAATTTGGGTATAAGTTAATGCATTGACTTCATATGATTACCACTTGATGTAAGCGTTTTTAAATGATGGAACTGTTTGAATCGTTTGTTTAACTATTCCTTTTACTGTTTTGCCAAAGAGGATAATCGGTTGATCACTGATGGGTGGTGAAACTGAAATCGGTCTTACACTGTAAAAAAATATAATGCCGGAAGATAACAAATAACGAAAGAAAGAATAAAACCAAAAGGAAAAGAGTGAATAGAGTGAATAAGTGGAAAAAGTTAGCTTGTTTGTTAGGCGTTACCGCTTCAAGTTTATTGGTTGCTTGTGGAAATAATGATGCAGAGGAAGGTGGCAAGGAAGCGGCATCTGGAGGAGAGGATAGTTTTAGTATTTGGAGTACTTGGCTAGAACCGAGTTCAACTGTCGAAGGTCCTGAAGAATCGCCATTTCATCAAGGGTTAGAAGAGGAAACAGGCGTAGAGTTGAACTGGCAATTTCCAACTTCCGGTCAAGACTGGAGTGAGGCTTTCAACTTAATGATTTCCGATCAGGACTTGCCAGATTTGATTTATTACAGTTGGATGGGCTTAGGTGAACAGCATATCCAAGAAGGAACGATCCGAGATTTAACAGATGTGCTAGAAGAGAAAGCGCCAAACTATTGGCAGTTCCTAAAAGACAATCCAGACTTTGATCGTGCAATGAAGACCGATGATGGAAAATATTATATGTTCGGTTTCTTTAGAGAAGAACCTTTCCAAGCGTCATACCAAGGACCTCAGATCAGACAGGATTGGTTAGATGAGCAAGGCTTACCAACACCAACAAATATTGAAGAATTAACGAATACAATCAAAGTATTCAATGAGGAATACGGTGCACAACTTCTCTTCCAAACAGGTTGGAGAATGTCTCCTGGATTTGCAGGAGCCTTTGGTGCTCGTGGATCCTTTGAAACGAGATACTTTGTTGATGAGAGTGATCAGATTCAAATGGCGCAGACACAACCAGAGTGGATTGAATATATGTCATGGTTGAATGAATTATATCAAGATAATTTAATTGATCCCGATTTTTCAACAATCGATGATCAAGGCATTCAAACGAAAGTTGCACAAGACGATGCAGGAATCACTTTGATGAATGCAGGGTCACTATTATCCTTTAATAAAGATGCAGAAACAAATGGGACATGTGCTGAATGGGTAGGTTTTGGTTATCCAGATCAAGGAGACGGCAGTAAATCCGCTTCAATCTTTTCAGAGAATTTAAATAATGCTTTCGGCATTGCAATCTCAACGTCTATGCCTGAAGAAAAAATGGACAAGGCATTAGAATTCTTGGATTGGGCTTATACAGAAGAAGGGTACAACTATTGGAACTACGGTAGAGAAGGGGAGTCATGGGAAATGGTTGATGGCCAACCGACTTTTACGGAAGCCATCACCGAACATGAATTAGGTAAAGATGAAGCCATTATCTTAAACACCGGTAACTGGCAATCAGGACAAGGTGTACAAGCTGCTCGATTTGTTGAGCAACGCTTAGATGTGCCTTCTTATGAAGCATCTATAGCATGGGCAGAAGATCAAGAAGAAGCAATCGCAGCAATCGTACCAACATCAATTTCTATGACAGCAGAAGAACGAAGAGAAGCAGCGAACTTGGAAAATACGATCAATGTTTATGTTGCAGAGAATTCACTGAAATTTGTAACAGGTGAAAGAAGTTTGGATGAGTTTGATGCATTTGTACAAGAACTAAATGATCAAGGCTTGGATCGTCTGGTTGAGATCAACCAAGCTGCATATGATAGATATTTACAAAGATAAAAAAGAGAAAAGCTGATACAAAGTTGTCAGCTTTTCTACCATTGTAGGAGGAAAAGAAGTTGGATCAAGTAAATCAAAACGAGTTCAAACCATTTTTAGAGAAAACGGTTAAAAAATTAGCATGGGTCACAAGAAATAACCATCAAGGTATGCCTTATTACGTGTTACCTAATGGGAAATATAAAAATATGGATACGACTTTTAGTAAAGAAACAGATGGGGATGTATCTTGGTGGACGAATGGCTTCTTTGGTGGGATTTTATGGCAACTATATACTTACACTAAAGAAGATAAATACAAAGAGTGGGCAAGAATTCAGGAAGTGAAACTTGATCGATGCTTTGATATTTTTGAAGGAATCAATCATGATGTTGGATTTATGTGGCTGCATACGTCCGTAGCTAACTACAAAATGACCAAAGATCCTAAATCAAAGATTCGTGCCTTACATGCCGCAAATATTTTAGCCGGTCGCTACAATCCAAAAGGACATTTCATTAGAGCATGGGGGACAGTAGATGATATGTGTACGGGTTGGGCGATCATTGACTGCTTGATGAATCTTTCTTTACTCTACTGGGCGACAGAAGAAACAGGAGATCCAAGATACGAATTGATTGCTAGAGAGCATGCGGATATGGCGATGAAGGAATTCATCAGAGAGGACGGCTCTTCACATCATATTGTGAAATTCGATCCGCGAAGTGGAGAAGTAGTCAGTACGGATCGTGGTCAGGGCTATTCAGCAGAGGGAAGCTGGACACGTGGTCAAGCTTGGGCGATTTACGGCTTTTCGAATAGCTACACGCATACGAAAGAAGAAAGCTATTTGAAGACAGCTAAAAAGGTTGCTGATTACTTTATCGAACAGATGCCGGATTCGAATTTATGTCCAATTGATTTCACACAACCGGAAGGTGATGACAAAGAGGATAACAGTGCAGCCTGTATTGCGATCTGCGGCCTTTTAGAACTAGGTCAAGGGCTAGAAGCAATAGGAGAAGATGGACAATTTTATATCCAAAAGGCAGAAGATATGTTACGTGTCGTTTGTAACGAACGCTTATGTTTAGATGAGTCCAGTGAAGCGCTAGTAGAAAAATGTGCCGTAGCTTATCATTTCGATAAACACGTAGACACATTGATTTATGCAGACTATTTCTTGGTAGAAGCGTTACTGAAAGTGCAAAATCTTGAACTGAAAATGTGGTAAAGGTAGATAGGCTAAGTAGCGTTCCTCAAGAAATCAATTGACGGAACGCTACTTGAGCTATCGATAGCAAGTAGACATTTTATAGTAAGAAAGGAGAAAGCAGATGCAAGATCATATAGCAGATAGAAGATTGGCTAAACCGAATATCAAGAAACCGAGTTTCAAAGAACGGTTAAAGAAGGACTTTGATCATAATAAAATAAAGTACTTAATGGCGTTACCGATTATTATATTCTTTCTTGTGTTTCACTATCGACCAATGTATGGATTATTGATGGTCTTTCAAAATTTCAGTCCACGTTTAGGAATAGATGGTAGTCCTTGGGTCGGGTTATACCATTTTCAACGATTCTTCAATGATCCGAATGCCTTTCGTATTATAAGAAATACGTTCAACATCAGTATCTGGAGTTTAGTATTTGGCTTTCCAGCACCAATCATTTTGGCTTTATTGATTAATGAGATAAAAAATAAGACCTTCAGGCGGGTCGTACAAACAGTTTCTTATATGCCTTACTTTGTTTCGATTGTGGTTGTGTGTAGTCTGATTGCCTTTTTCACACAGTCTAATGGGTTGATTCCAAGTATCATGGAAACATTTGGCTTCCAAAGAGATAATTTGCTAGCTAATCCTAAGTACTTTGTGCCTATTTATGTCATCTCAGGTATATGGCAAACGATGGGCTGGGATTCGATCATTTATTTGGCAGCCTTGTCTGGAATCGATCAAGAACAATATGAAGCGGCAAGAATCGATGGGGCAAACAAATTACAACAGATCCGAAGAATTACACTGCCGGGATTGAAGCCTACGATCGTGATCCTCTTTATTCTTCGAATGGGCTCTTTATTAAGTGTTGGATTTGAGAAAATCTTATTACTCTATTCAGCTTCTACTTATTCTGTAGCGGACGTTATTTCAACATATGTGTATCGAATGGGTTTATTGAATGCTGATTATAGTTATGCAGCAGCGATTGGCTTGTTGAATACACTCGTTAACCTAGTCTTACTGCTCGTTACAAATCACATTTCCAAGAAAGTTGCAGGTCAAGGATTGTTCTAAAAGAAGGAGGGTAAACGATGCAACTCAGTTTTAATAAGAAAAAATCAAGTGCTATAAGAGATAGCAAAGGAGATCGCATATTTTCCTATTTCAATGCCGTGATTATGACGTTGATTTCTCTTGCCTGTTTATATCCGATTTGGTATGTATTGATGGCTTCTTTTTCTAGTACAGCAGCGATCAATGCGAACTTAGGGAAACTACTATGGCCGCAAGACTTTAGTCTGGGTGCCTATCAAATGACGTTGAAACACCCGTTGATTCTATCAGGATTTCGAAATATCTTCTTGATTCTAGTCTTCTCATTGCCTTTACAAATGACGATGACAGTGCTCTGTGGCTATTTTATGGCTGCTAAAAATGTCATGTTCAAAAATGCCATTGTTTCATTTTTTATGTTTACGATGTTTTTCAGTGGTGGCTTGATTCCGATGTACATCAACCAAAGAGATTTGGGACTGTACAATAATTTATGGGCACTGATCATTCCTGGTGCACTAAGTTTATTTAATGCGATTATCTGTAAATCATCAATCGATGTGATTCCAGATAGTTTAACTGAATCTGCTCATATGGATGGTGCCGGAGACTTTAGAATCCTGACACAAATTATCGTACCTGTTATCAAACCGACCTTAGCCGTATTGCTACTGTATTATGGCGTGGGATTATGGAATAACTGGTTCAATGCAGCAATTTTTATTCAAGATAATGATTTATTACCGATTCAAAATATTCTGCGTGGTGTTCTCTTAGCCAATAATCAGTCACTGAATCAAGGCACACAAAGTGCAGATGTAGTGAACCAGTTCGCAGAAACGATCAAATATGCAGCCATCAGTATCTCAACGATTCCGATTTTGTGTATTTATCCATTTCTACAAAAGTATTTTGTTAAAGGGATCATGATCGGTTCTGTTAAGGGATAAGAAAATAGAGGAGGAGAACATGAAAGGTTTAATCAATCCTGATAGCAAACTTCACTATTATGTGTCTATGGGCATAGACTGCTTCTTAATGAACATGCTATTCATACTTACTTGTGTGCCTCTTTTTTCAATCGGGGCTAGCATGATTGCACTATCTCGTGTGACGATGGGGATGGTCCAAGGAAATCTTAGCTTTCCAATCAAAACCTATCTGATAGAATGGAAGAAAAACTTTGTCAGAGGAACGTTGATTCAGCTTTTACTGATGATCGTGGGGACCATTCTTTTTTTAGCGATCCGGTTCTTATTTTTCCTACCGGTTGTCTCTTTTGTTATAATGGGTACAGGTATTTTATTAGCGAGTATCTCCTTTATCATCGTCAGTATATATATTTTTCAATATACAGCACGATATGACAATCGTTTTTGGAATAGTTTAAAAGTTGTCTATCAAATTGCGGTAGACAATCCAAAAGAAACGGCAGGCATGCTGATCACTTTACTGACTGTTCTTGCCATGATGTCACTGAGCCCGCTATGGGGAATCATGATTTCGTTTTTCTATTTCTTTGTAGGGTTTGCACTAACGAGCCTGTTTTTATCGTACCGAACATTGAGAGTGTTTACACAATATGAAGGATAAATTATTATTGTAGGGAGTTTTTAAGATATGACAAGGAAAAATTGGATTTCGATCATGGATAAAATAGCCGATCCGGTTATCAGCAATTTAAGTAAAGAAACATTACATGAAACATTGCCGACTGAATTTCATAATGAAAGAAAAGACTTTGGGATGTTAGAAGCTTTCGGGCGAACATTGACCGGCATTGCAGCTTGGGTAGAATGCGATGATATTGATGATCCTGAAGAAAAGACATTACAAGCAGATTATCGGAAAAAGATTCTTCTTTGTCTCGATAAAGCGACGGATAAACAGTCGAAAGATTATATGAATTTTGGAGAAGGTGGCCAACCTTTAGTCGACACGGCTTTTCTAGCCCATGCGATCATTCGAGCACCAAAACAAATCGGGCAAGCGATGCCAGATGAAGTGAAAGCCAATGTTATTACTGCATTAAAAGATAGCCGTAAAATCATGCCACTCAATATGAATTGGAATCTTTTTTCAGCAATGGTTGAAGGCGCTTTATATGTTCTAGGAGGAGATTATGATCTTCTGCGTGTACTCTATGCGATCAGATTACTCGATGATTGGTATTTAGGAGATGGTGTCTATGGAGATGGACCGGTTTTCCATTATGACTACTACAATAGCTTCGTGATGCAACCGATGGCAATTGATTTATTAGATTTGCTATACAAGGAAAGCGATGAAGTAGTTCGTTACAGAGAAAAAATGGTTCCCCGTTTCACTCGTTATGCAGAGATTCAAGAAAGATTGATTTCACCTGATGGGACTTATCCAATCGTTGGTCGATCAGTTGCTTATAGATTTGGTGCATTCCAAGCACTTGCACAAGCGGCTTTGCAAGAAAGGCTACCGGAAAGCACGCCGCCAGCACAAGTGCGAACAGCACTGACGGCTGTGATTGACCGAACGATCAGTAGTCCTTCTATGTTTGATAAAAAAGGTTGGTTACTGCCAGGTATCTATGGAGAGCAACCGGAATTAGCAGAAGAATATATTGGGATCGGTAGTCTGTATCTATGTTCTGCTGTATTTCTTCCACTGGGTTTACCAGAGAGCCATTCATTCTGGAAAGGTCAAGAGCAAGCATGGACAAGTAAAAAAGTGTGGAACGGTGAGTCTATCTCGTTAGACCACAGCATCCATGGATAAACGATAGAAAGTAAGGTTGACGGCAATACAAAAGCGATAGATTCTATAAAAGAATAGAGGGAAAAAGATGCAAAATGGACCTGATAATCCAAATTTTCCAGATAGACTGCCCAATCCAGCGCCACATGGTGTGAGACTGCCAAATGAAGAAATTGCCAATGAAGTCAATGATGCCTATCTTGATGAAGATGTATCTACTACAAAAGAGCAAAAAAAAGTAAAGCGTGATCCTTCTGAAGACGAAGTGAAATTCAATTTGGACAAAGTGGATGACTTAGAAGAGAGCAAGCACTCAGAAGACAAATAAGGAAATGACAAAATAGAAAAGAGGAAAACAACATGCAAAATGGACCAACAAATGCACCTAATTCAACGTTCCAAAATGGTATTCCAAATCCCCATTCACTTGGAGCAGACAAAAACAAAACAGATAACGTCGAAGAAAATGACGACTATCTTGATAAAGATTTATCTTCATTTAAAGATGCTAAAAAAGAAGAAAAAATAGCAGAAGAAGATGTCAACTTCAACTTGGATAAAGTCGATGATTTAGAAAAAAGTAAAAAATCAAAAGACAATTAGTAAAGATTATAAAAGCGATCATCAAGTAGGATCTCTTTTACCACGATTAAAAATCGTTTGTTTGATTATTGCTTTAGAAAAGTCAAACGTACCCCATTTGAATGGTTTGACAGATCTTCTATTTGCTCAACGACTTAGGAGGTCAACGGATGAAACAGCTTAAAGAAAATCAGAAAAATGAGGGTCTAACATTAGTAGGTGAAAGAATCTATTTAAGAGGGTTTGTAGCAGCTGATGCTGAGGCAATCTCTAGCATTTCCAATCAACCTGAGGTTTCTCAATTTTTACCAGACTGGAAGTCATCAAAAGAAGATCGATTAAATTGGATCGTAAACTATGAAATGCCGAGTAATCAGGCATTTTTAGAAGCTGTTTCTGAAAAGGTAGATATGGAAGGACACTTTTTGAAGATGAGTATCCTATTGAAAGATACTGACGAGCTGATAGGCTGGTGTTGCACAGGAATGAAAGGTGAACTTCCTTTACCCAATCGTGAAGTGATGTACGCAGTATCCTATCCTTTTCAGAATAAAGGTTATGCGACTGAAGCTTCAACCCTACTCATTGATTATTTATTTAATGACACGACGATTGAAACGTTAAACGCAATAGCGTTGATCCATAATAGTGGCTCAAACCAGGTTATTAAAAAATGTGGCTTTGAATTTAAAGAGACAATTGAGATAGATGGAGAGATTTTTAATCGATACAGGTTAAACAATTGAGAAGAAACCTATCTAATTCAGTCTTTTGCAGATTGATGAAGCTTAAAAAATGGATAACGTATTTAGGAGATGTGAAAATATGATCAGTAAAATCTTCAAGGTAAGCTTACTATTGTTTTTATTGGCTTCAGACTACTTTACAAACTTAATCAATCGAATTTCAGAAGAATTTGGAACAAAATAAAAGCATACGGTCAAAAACTAATAGTCTCGTACTATTAGTTTTTTTTCTTTGCATAAAAGTAAGGGGGTTGATAATTAAATAGTTGCACGCGCAACGGATTATTGGTAGGCTTATCCAAATAGACTGTAGGAAGAGGGGAAATAAATTTGTCTATGATGCGATTGATCAATCGAACCACTCGTTTAGGAGAAATGTATCGAAACGAGAAAATGAGTAAGTATGGATTAAAAGGAATGCACCATACGTACATATTAAATATTTGCAACAATCCAGGCGTTACACAAGAACAATTGGCTGAAATTATCTTTGTCAATAAAAGTAACGTGACCAGACAAATCGCTAATCTAGAAAAAGAAGGGTACGTTACAAGATCTCCCGATCCAAAAGATGGTAGAAAACTACTTGTTCATCCGACTGAGAAAGCACGTGACGTGTACCCAAAAGTTGTCGAGATTCTAAAAGAATGGAATGAAATCATTATGGACGGAATTTCTACAGAAGAGAAAGAACATCTCGAGAAAGACTTGTTATTGGTCATGCAAAAAGCAAAAACGGCAGTCGATCAATTAGAAAGAATTGAATAATCATAAGAAAAGAAAGGAGTTTACATGAAATTATTTATTCATTATTTAAAACCATTGTTTGCTAGAATGTTCGGTGGCTTATCGGTAAAATTTGTCGGTACGATCATGGATTTATTTCTTCCGCTGATTTTGGCGTATATTATTGATAGCGTGATTCCTACTGGTAATATCAATCGAGTCTTATTATGGGGAGGGGCAATGGTCCTATGTTCGATTATTGCCGTTACACTAAGTATCAAAGCAAACCGGATGGCATCAGGTGTTGCTCGAGATGCTGTCGAACAGATTCGTCATGATTTGTATGAAAAAATCACTTATCTTTCAGCTAGCCAAGCAGATCAATATGGAACACCTTCACTGATCTCAAGGCTTACATCCGATACCTATAATCTCCACCGGACCATTGGTTTGATGCAACGGATCGGGGTGCGTGCACCCGTTCTTTTGATTGGTGGTATCTTAATGACTGTTACCTTGGACCCGGTTTTAACATTAGTGATGATGGGCGTCTTGCCTTTTGCGACCGTCACAATCTATTATGTTTCGAAAAAAGGGGTGCCCTTGTTCGATAAGTTGCAACAAGAAGTTGATAAACTAGTTAGAACGGTAAGAGAAAATATTACCGGTGCTAGAGTCATCAAAGCACTATCAAAAACAGACTACGAAAAAATTAGATTTGAAGGTGTGAATCAAGGCGTGGTTAATGCAGAAACAAGTGCCAATAAAACCATGGCCGCAACGACACCGCTCATGAATCTCTTTTTGAATATTGGATTAACCTGTGTGGTTTTGACGAGTGCGTATCGCGTTAATGAAGGCTTGACGCAACCAGGCGTGATCATTGCCTTTATGACGTATTTCACGATTATTTTGAATGCAATGTTGAGTATTACTCGAATCTTTGTGTTGTTCTCAAAAGGCATTGCCTCAGCGGACCGGATACATACCATCTTACAAACGGAGCCGGAGCTGACTGTTCAACCAATCGATGAGAAAGAGGATACGGCACATGTCCGTTTTGATCATGTTTCTTTTGGTTATGAACAAAACCATACCGTTAAAGATATTGATTTTGCGTTAGAAAAAGGTGAAACACTGGGCATCATCGGCGCAACCGGCAGTGGAAAGACGACGATCATCAAATTACTCCTTAGACTCTATGATGTTGATTCAGGTAGTATCCGAATCGACGGTCGAAACATCAATAGTATGCATTTAAAAGAGCTACACACAAAATTTGGTGTGACTTTCCAAAGTGATTTTTTATATGCGGATACCTTGAGCGAGAATATTGATTTCGGACGTCAATTGCCTGAAGAAGATATTTTACAATCAACGGAAGCAGCACAAGCTGAAGAATTTATCGATTCTCTAGACCACGGCGTCGACCATCGCCTGACTGCGAACGGCACAAATCTAAGTGGAGGACAAAAACAGCGTGTGCTATTATCGCGTGCCTTAGCAGGAGATCCTGAAGTATTGGTCTTAGATGATTCTTCAAGTGCACTGGATTACAAAACCGATGCAAATTTAAGAAAAGCATTGAATGAGGGCTATCAAGAAACAACCACCATCATGATCGCGCAACGAATCAGCTCCATCCAACAAGCAGATCAGATCATGATGCTTGATAAAGGACGTATTATTGGCAAAGGAACACACAAAGAACTTATGCAGAGCTGTGAACCGTATAAAGAAATCTACTTTAATCAGTCTGGGGGAGAAGAGATTGCCTAAAGGCGGAAAACCAACAACAGATTCAAAAGCACCTGAAACATTGAAAACGAGTCGTCTACATGTCTTAAAGCGATTATGGTCGTACTTATTCAGATATAAATGGATGCTCTTGATTGCAACGATTTTAATGGTAACGAGTAATGCCTTATCTTTGGTGGGTCCTTACCTATCCGGACTAGCGATCGATGCCATTCAGCCTGGTGCAGGCAATGTTATCTTTCAGCGCGTATTCTTTTATGTAGCTTTGATGGCTAGTTTTTTCATCCTTTCATCCATACTTGAATATGTGATGCAATTATTGATGATTCGATTAACACAACGAACGATCAAAAGACTAAGAAAAGATGTCTTTGATAAAATGGCAGAATTACCTGTTGGATTTTTTGATCAACATCAAACAGGCGATATCATCAGCCGAATCACCTATGATATCGATACGATCAATCAGTCTCTACAAAATGACTTTATTCAAATCGTTACGAGTGCCATTACGATTATTGGCTCTTTAACGATGATGTTGATCATATCCCCACTCTTAACGTTAGTATTTGCAGTCACGCTTCCCATCTCGATTTTACTAACTAAGTATATGGTCACAAGATTTCGACCACTTTTCAAAAAACGTTCAGTTAAACTAGGTGAGTTGAATGGCTACGTTGAAGAAATGATATCTGGTCAACAGACAATCAAAGCCTATAATCAAGAAGAAAACATGATCATGCGCTTCGACGAGAAGAATGAAGAAGCGGTCTCTGCCTATTATGAAGCAGATTACTATGGCAGTATGGTAGGTCCATCAATCAATTTCATTAATAATCTTTCTTTATCGCTAGTGAGTGTAGCGGGTGCGCTCCTTTACCTTTTCAATGCGTTAACACTCGGAGGGGTTTCGTCTTTTGTGTTATATTCAAGACGATTTTCTGGACCCATAAATGAACTGGCGAATATTATCAGTGAATTACAGTCAGCTTTTGCGGCAGCGGAACGTGTCTTTTTACTGATGGACGAACCCTCTGAAGCCAAAGATGTATTAGATGCACATGTTTTTGATCAAGCTGATGGCGAAGTGAAAATGAAGCACGTCGATTTCGGCTATACGCCTGAAAAAATGACGATTCATGATTTGAATTTCGAAGCACCAAGTGGCAATGTCATTGCAGTTGTCGGACCAACGGGGGCAGGGAAAACGACCCTAGTCAATTTACTCATGCGATTTTATGATCCAAGTAAGGGGACGATCGAGTTGGATGCTGTGGATACGACACAAGCCACAAGAGAAAGTTTGCGGACATCCTATGCGATGGTCCTTCAAGATACTTGGTTATTCAGTGGGACCATTTTTGACAACCTTGCCTATGGTAAGGAACATGTGACAATACAAGAAGTAGAAGCAGCAGCAAGAACTGCACAGATCCACGATTATATCATGGGTCTACCAAATGGTTACCAAACGGTGATTGATCAAGAAGGCATGAATATTTCTCAAGGACAGAAACAATTACTGACGATTGCCCGAGCAATGATCCTAGATGCCAATCTTCTGATACTTGACGAAGCGACTTCTAATGTAGACACGCAGACTGAAATGAAAATTCAAGAAGCTATGCAGAAGTTGATGAACGGAAAAACGTCCTTTGTCATTGCGCACCGTTTGTCGACTATTCGCAATGCCGACACGATATTAGTTGTGAAAGATGGACGAATCGTTGAACAAGGTAATCATGACGACTTACTTGAAAAAGCTGGACTTTATGCAGACTTGTATCATTCTCAATTTGAAAGTGCTGTTTAATTAACTGGATCAGACTGTTCGAAAGAGAAGTAGATGATTTAAAAGAATAAAATATTAAACCTTTAAAGTCAACGTTTGTGTTGGCTTTTTTTATTTTCGGAAAAGAGGAAAAAATCCATTCATTAAAAGTTTCTTTTTGGTTAACTTTTAAGCTTGAAAGTTAACAACTAGGCTATTGAGATAAACTGCACATAATCGTACACTTACTGTGAGGTGATGGAAATGAAAGTGAGTTTAGGAACAGTTCTGATCAACAAACGTAAAGAGAAAGGGATTACACAACAACAATTAGCCGATTTTATGGGCGTTTCAAAAACTTCTGTATCAAAGTGGGAGAATGATCGTGCTTATCCAGATATAACCTTGTTACCATTATTAGCTGCTTATTTTGACAGTAGTATTGATGATCTATTGAATTACGAACCGCAGTTAAGTAAAGAAGAGATTCAACGTCTCTATTTATCTTTGCGAAATGCATTTGAAGAACAGTCGAGTGAAGAAGTCTACCAATCCATTAATAGCTTCATTCGCAGATATTATTCATGCTATCCTTTTATTCTTCAAATGGCCTTGCTGATATTAAATCATTTCGATAGGTTTCCGGGCGAAGAGCCTAATGAAAAAAAGGAAAAGTACGTCGAAGAAGCCCTTCAGTTATTTATACACGTTAAAACAAACAGTTCTGATCCCAATTTAGTCAGTGAAGCAACCAAGCTAGAAGGTTTTTGCCTCTTGTTATTAAATAGACCAGATGAAGTGTTGGGTACGTTGGGACATTACATTGAAAACAATATACCGACCGATGACTTGATCGCGAGTGCCTATCAATTGAAAGGATTACAAAAAGAAGCAGATGCTACAGCGCAGAGTGGTATTTTCCAAAATATTTCGATTACAATCGCAGCTTTGACAAATTATACGCAACTCGTTTCAGCTGATTATCAGAAATTTGAAGAAACAGTCAAACGAGCTCAAGCCTTGATAACAGCCTTCGAAATTCATGAAGTCAATCCAGCAATCTTTTTAAACAATTATCTATCTGCAGCAGTCGTCTATGCGCAGCATGGTTTTGAGGAAAAAGCCTATAAATGCTTATTTGATGTCGTTGAATTACTGGAGAAACATGAGTTCCAACTATCCTTTAATACGAACGCATACTTTAACTTGATTGGGGAATGGCTAGACCAGTTACCGCTAGGAGACCATACACCAAGAAACACCTATCAAGTCATCGAATCAATGAGCGAACTCGTATTGAACCATCCAGCATTTGATCCTTATAGAGAATCAGAAGAGATGAGAGAGATCTCTGAAAAAATTAAAAACATGATGAAAAGGAGTCGATAATATGAATACAGAAATTCCACCGTTTATCCTAGATAATTGGTTACTATTTTTACCCATCTTGTTGATTCAATTGACCCTAATGGCTACTGCATTAGTCCATGTGATAAGGCACGATCATTATCGAATCGGGAATCGAGCGATTTGGATAGCCCTTATCGTATTCGTTCAAATCGTCGGTCCGGTTCTTTATTTTGTATTTGGAAAAGAGGAAGACGAATGAGTCTATTAACTTTAAACAAAGTATCGAAGACTTTTGGAAATAACTCTGTACTCGACAACGTTGACTTGGCTATTCCCAAAGGTAGTATTTACGGATTTATCGGTGTAAATGGTGCAGGGAAAACAACGACCATGAAATTGATACTCGGACTAGAAGAAATCTCTTCTGGTGAAATCAAGATAGATGGCGAAGTGGTAACGTTTGGTCAGACAAAAACAAACCGATTTACTGGGTATTTGCCAGACGTTCCGGATTTTTATGGCTTTATGACTGCTAGAGAATATTTGAAACTTTGTGGAGAAATCACGGGTATCCCTAAAAAGCATCTTGCAAACAAGATAGGGGAGATGTTTAAAAAAGTTGGTTTAGAAGACAATAAAAAACAAATCAAAACCTATTCTCGCGGAATGAAACAGCGATTAGGTGTGGCACAAGCTTTATTAAATGAACCAAAACTGTTGATTTGTGATGAGCCCACTTCAGCATTAGATCCAAACGGTAGACGTGAATTTCTTACATTAATTGCTTCTTTAAAAAAAGAAATGACCATCATTTTCTCTACGCACATTTTGGATGATGTTGAACGAATCTGTGATCAAGTTTGCATCTTACATAACAGCAAAATTGTCGCACACGGTAGTCTAACAGTACTCAAGCAACAGTACGCACAAGAACAAATAGAGATTCAAGTTGAAAAAAAGGATGATACACTTTTCACCAACTTATTAGACCAGTTGATCAAAGAAGAGAAAATACAGGCATATACTAAAAAAGAAACAGCGTACGTTGTAAATTACACGCAGCCTTACCTAGCAGTCACACACACATTGTTTGCAAAGTGTGAGCAAAAAGACATTGCACCAACTTTATTGCGGAAGGTAGCACCGTCGCTTGAACAGATATTCTTGGAGGTGACTGCATGAAAGATGTCACGATTTTTCTAAAAAAAGAAGGATTAGAAGTATGGAGAACAAAGCGACTCATATTGATTTTAACGGTATTCGTGTTATTTGGCTTGATCAGTCCCTTGATTGCTATACTGACGCCAGAAATACTCAGTAGTTTTGGAAGTGAACTCAATATTACTTTACCTGAACCCACTTCTTTAGACTCGTGGATGCAATTTTATAAAAACTTGACTCAAATCGGTATATATATCTTAGCCGTTTTCTTTTGTGGTAGCGTGAATGGGGAAATAAGAAAGGGAAGCCTAGTCAATCTTGTTACAAAAGGATTGAACCGCTCCGCAATCATTTCGAGTAAGTTTATCATGATGATGATTTTGAGTTTATCGGCGATTCTATTAAGTTTTTTTATCACTGCAATCTATACAGCAGTATATTTTCCAGACAACGATAGCCCACATATCGTTGCAGGTTTGATTCCTTTTCTCGTTTTTGTTGTCTTTTTCTCTGCCATTATCTTACTCGGATCGACACTTTTTGATGGCAGTATGGCATCATTATTATTTACTATTGGCGTTATCATAGTGCTTTATCTAGTGAATATCGTTGAGCCTCTACAAGCTTATAATCCCATTCAATTGATTGGTGAGAATCTATCATTAGTAGAAGGAACGATGGAGTTGAAGGCATTAGGTTTGGCGATTGCGAGTAGTCTACTTCTTGCAGTAACTGCCTATCTATTTTCTATGAAGTTAATGAACAAGAAAAAGCTTTGATAAATCATAAATAAAGACAAGTCCACTAATAAATAAAATAGGCTACATCCACTGAGTAAGTGAATGTAGCCTGTTTAAGGTGTACTAGTTTAGATAATGTTTTTAAGTTAGCAGAAATTAATTGAATCTTTACTCTGATTCTTCTATGTCTTCTAATAAGTAATCATTTGTACTTAATTCTATGTTATTTTCCTCATCCAAAAATCGTCTAGGACCTAAGATCGTTAAGTCATAAGTCATCCCATCAGCTTCAATTTGAAGGAGATCATCTGAATGCTTAAACTCATAGTCTTCATACATATGATCAGGGAGAAAGGGAAATGGATAATCACCTTCAAGTTTATTGATATTCTCAGCATTAAGAATAGTCATACCTTCTTTGCTGAAAAAGAATAAAGGGGGTTCATCCATATTGAATGTGAATCCATCTTGTTCTTCAATAAGTTTATCTAAGTCTAAACTTCTTTCCTCCATAGAACAACCTCTCAATATGGAGAGTCCGAACAGCGTAGAACTAATTAGTAATGTATGTTTAATAAACAATCAACTAGCTCCTTTCTTTGTTTCAGAAATGCTTGAAAAACGTTGTGAGATGCATCTTCTCAGGTAATATAAGCTCAATTAAGAAGACTTATGCTCTAATGAGTACGCTTATAATGTATCGTTTGTTATGAGAGAACGCTAATATTTCTTTAATGTTATTTTATATTTTAAGCTACGGAGTAACTTGAAAAGGACTTCTATGATAAACAAGAAAAGTTGAGAAAAGAATAATGAACTTTGAATAAAAAGTTTATTGAACGAACGAATACTGAAATAAATATAAGTAATTGTATCTATCCGTAACGTACTAAAAAGCAATCATTGTTGGTTTATACTCAACAACGATTGTTTATTAATAAATAGCTTTTTAACGATTATCAATGGTTTCAGGATAGAGATCATGGTTCGCTAGTCGATTCCATGCCACGTCTTCCCACTTTGTACCTGGCTTCCCATAGTTACAATAGGGATAAATTGAAATACCACCGCGTGGCGTGAACTTACCCCATACTTCAATATACTTCGGATCCATTAATTTGATCAGATCTTTCATAATGATATTCATGCAATCCTCGTGGAAATCACCATGGTTTCTAAAACTAAAAAGATAGAGCTTTAAAGACTTGCTTTCAACCATTTTTTCTTTAGGCACGTATGAAATGTAAATAGTCGCAAAGTCCGGTTGTCCAGTAATCGGACAAAGACTCGTAAACTCAGGACAATTGAATTTTACAAAATAATCATTGTCAGAATGTTTATTTTGAAAGCTTTCAAGTACTTCTGGTGCATAATCCATTCGGTATTCGACCTGTTGATTCCCTAAATGTGAAACACCATGCAGTTCTTTTTCATTTCTACCGGTCATGAAATCACCTTTCTCGATTTTAATGGTTTTTCAAGTGCTTGTGTCAAAAAGATACCTGCAAGTCCTGGAAGGATCTGCCCAATCACAAGATTGATGACAAGTGCCCAATAAGGAAGGTCTAATAAGACATTTAAATAGCTAGGTATGCCTAAGCCAATGACAAATATAATAGGCAATGCAATGAGCCAGCGTGGTAATCTAGAGTGACGGATCAATACAATGGATCCTAAAAAAAGTAGCCCGATGATAAAACCTCCGGCAACATCGATGGGACCAAGTCCACCAAAGAAAAAGTTAGAAAGTGCGTTAGCCAAACCAAGTGGAAAAACAAGAAAAGGGAATATATAAGAAAGAGCATAAAAACTGGTCGCAATTCTGATTTGATAAGCACCAAAAGCAAACGATGATGTCGTGGCCATCACGACAACGTATAGAGCGATAACGAGTGCAGAAATGATGAGTTTACGGGTGTTAAATGTTGAACGATTTGTCTCTTTCATATTGATCACCTCCAATTAAGATACGTTGCTAAAAACTATTCAATTCGTTTTTAACAACAAAAAAACGTCCTTTGCACCGATGCTAGGACGTTAAAAATAGGCAATAGTCTTGTGCTATTGCTTCCCTAGTTTTGTTTTTCGACAGGATGGTTACGAACTGTCTATTTAATTGGCTTATAGTAGGATACCATTTAATGGTTGGTGTGACTAGATAGAATTGACATTCTTTTCTAGGGTAAGATATATTTATAGAAGAGTTTGGGCACATTAAAACAGCATATTCAGAGTCGTAACCGAAAAAAAGGAGAGCGCTGATGAATAATCATATAAAGCAAACAATCAATGGTCATGCGTTTGAATTAAAAGAACCCGCTGACTTTAGCTTTTTAAATCAATACGGAACAGTGTTTTCAGTATTCGATCAAAATGATTCGGGTAATATCAGTTTTGGGGTTGTAGATAAAAAAGGTGAAAAAGTTTTTATTAAAGTAGCGGGTGCCAAAACAGTTGGTTATTCGGGTAAAGTGGAAAATGCCATTCAAACATTAAAGAAAAGTGTGGACATCTACTTGGATCTAAAACACAAAAGACTGATTGAATTACAAGAGGCGCGAACCTACAAACAGTTATTTTATGTCGTCTTCAAGTGGCACGAAGGAGAGTGTCTATTCGACCACTGGAATTTTGACTACTATCAGAGACATCCAGAAATACTGACACCTATGGAAAAATTTAAACAATTATCTCAAGCTGAAAAGTTAACCATTGCAGATCAGATAGTAGATTTTTTAGTCTATGTTGAATCAAAAAATTATGTTCCTGTAGACTTCTACGATGGTAGCATCATGATTGATTTTGAGTCAAAAGTACTGACGATTTGTGATATTGATCTATTCGAAAAGAACCCGCATAAAAATCATATAGGCGAAGATTATTGGGGAACAAAACGAATGAAAGCACCTGAAGAATATCAGTTGAATAGCCCTATAGATTCTAGGACAACAGTGTTCACGATTGGTGCATTATTTTCAAATTTATTCGGTACTTATACCACGGAAATCCTTCAGCTTATATATGAGAAGAATCAATTTATCCCACTCAATAAAGAAGAATGGTCGTTACCTGAAAAGCTATTCCCGATTGTCCTGAAAGCTGTAAGTCTTAATAGAGAAGAGCGTTATCCGTCCGTTGCAACGTTCACACTTGAATGGAAGAAGGCACATTAAAATAAGCCTCAAGAAGATTCGGTCTACTCACGAATCTCTTAGGGGCTTATTGTCGTTTTATTTGTTAAACGATTGTGCACTACGTTTTACTCTGTACATGGCTTTATCTGCTCTACTTAATAATTCAGTAGCCGTATGTCCATCAAATGGATAAGAAGCAAAGCCGATACTTGCGCTACAAGTAAATGTTACGTCATGAATGGCATAGGGTTCATTTAAACGTCTAAACAGTTCGGTAATTGTATCTTGCACAGTACAGACTGCAACATCATTGAGTAAGATAGTAAACTCATCTCCACCTAATCTGGCAGCTAAATCGTCTTCGCCAATAAAATCTTTGATTCTCTCTGCGATGGCCGTAAGTAAATCATCTCCAACGGCATGTCCATATACATCGTTGATTTCCTTGAACTTATCGAGATCCAAAAAGAGAATTGAAAAACGGCCATTTGATTCTTCTGCTTGTTCAATAACTTTTTGAAGATGATCTTCAAAAGCACGTCGGTTAGCGAGTCCGGTTAGATAATCGTGGTAAGCGTAGAAGTGAACTTTTTCTTGATTCATTTTATTTTCAGTGATATTTTGTCCAATTCCGAAGCTACCTACTAATTTACTTCTAACAAGTATAGGAATATGCGTCATGTCGATCCAAAGCATTTTACCGCTTTTGTCTTTAAAAGAAAATTCATGACTATTGATCCATCCGGAATTTACCTTTACAAAATTCTCATTTGCGGTCTTCAACTGTTCCGCATCTATAAAATTTGTGATCGGGACACCAATCACATCTTTTTGGTCTTTTCCAAGTAAAGAAGCACCGGCAGTATTCAGGCTTTCGATTTTTCCATTAAGATCAAGAGAGAATACGGAGTCGGGGTGATATTCGAAAAGCGAACGATATCGCTCTTCGCTGACCTCCAATTGTTCCGTTTTTTTGAGGTATTGATCAACTAAATTCTTGTTTTCAAAAATAACGACAAATTGTCGAAGAATGACCAGAATAATAGAAATACCTGATCCAACGCTCAAGACATCAAAACCGGAAGATTGATTGATCATGAAAATGAATAAAATAATCACCAATGCATAAGGTAAAATTAAGCGAGCGATGGAAGATGGTTTTACACCTGAGAGGGCTGCTTGTTCTGCTTCTTGATCCGTTATTTCCCGTTCAATCAGCGCAGTGTAGCCAAGTAGTAAAACTGGTAAAATGAATAAAGGATCAAACCAACTACCGGAGACGTAAATGTTTTGCGTACTTTCAATAAAATACATGGTAATCGTAAAGAGTTGTATGCTGATAGCCATGGTGATATAGCGGAGTGTGCGTTTATAAAAAAAATACTCTCCTCCAAAATAGAAAATCGAAACACATAAAATGAGTACGATATCGCCAATCAAATAAAATAAAGCTGTATAAATAGTTGACAGTGGAGTAGTTGATGACTGCGTTACTAAAGGTTCAATAATATAATACCAGCTAAGGGTCAAAGAAACAGACAAGATCACAAGAATATCAAATAAAAATTTTAAAATCAGTGATTTCTTGGCATAAGTAAAGATGCGCCATGAAAAAGCAAAAAAGTAACAAATGCCGGAACTGACGTAAAAGAAATCATATATTCCTGGAGAACTCGGTGTACCTGGAAGTATTAAAGAAGCTACTGTCCAACAAGCCTCTGCAAGAAAATAAAAGACAGAAGCGAGTAAAAGTAATTGCCAGTAGCGTTTGTTTTTTGCTAGCTGTTTGTAATGAAAAGAACTCGCTATCCAAGTAACTGGAAAAAATGTACCTAACAGAGAGATGAAATTACCACCCGTGGTTCTAATAGGGTTGTCGGTTGGCCATATTAAGAGCCAAGCGAAATAAAACGTGACCCAACCAATAATGGTAAATAGCCAAATTTTGTTTTCTCTTTTTATGGTCATAGTTCATCTCCTTTAGGTAAAAATAGGCAGTTAGTGATTTAGGGTAAATATATAGGTTGAAAAAAGTAAGAAAAAGATTCCTGCTTGAGAATCATTCTTTTATTACTTATATCGTAATAAATCGCTTTAATTTAAGTAGTTTACAAGGAAAATTTAATATAACATAGTATTAAAAAATAGTAATCAAAAACGAACTAGTAAAAATACATAAATTCTCAAACCACTAGTAAAAAAATCAGCTTCAGCGCCTATAAGCGCTATAGAAATAAAATCTATCAAGAGAAAAGTGTTCGCTTTTTGTAACCGTAATCACTTATGGAAATCCGTTCTATAACCGGATTATCCGTTGATACGAAAGGGATTACAGAAGTGCTGGACATAGAAAATTCATGATTTTTTCATTGACAATTACAAAAAGTAAGTATAATATAGTTAGCATGGTAACTATATTGATGTGAGCAGAAATAAAAAATGAAAATGGAAGGAAGAGTGATATCCTCAAAAAACTAAAACGAGGATAAAAGGAAACATGCTTGCAAACTAAACGGAGGATAAAATGTTAAAACTATTAAGAAAAACGAGTATGAAAGAAAGAATCGCCATTATTATCAGTATTCTCTTTATTATGGTTCAAGTATGGTTGGAATTAAAGATTCCAGATTACTTAGCTGAAATTACCACACTATTACAAACAGCAGGAACAACTGTATCGGATATCTTCTCACCTGGTTCGATCATGGTCACACTGTCACTGTTAAGTTTAGTGGCTTCAATTATTGTAGGGTACATTGCTTCTAAAGTAGCAGCAGGGCTTACAGAAAGAATTCGTGGCGATGTCTTCAATAAAGTCATGGATTACACCCCCGGAGAAATCAAACAATTCTCAATTCCTAGTTTAATTACCCGTACCACAAATGATATTACACAAATCCAACTTGTTATTGCCATTGGTCTTCAAGTAGTGATTAAAGGACCGATTACAGCGATTTGGGCAATCACAAAAATCGCAGATAAAAACTGGCAATGGACAGCGGCAACTGGTGTAGCGGTGCTTGTGCTATTGATCATGTTGAGCACGATTTTGATCTTTGTTCAACCGAAGTTTGCACGTATCCAAAAATTAACCGATAAATTAAACAGTTTGACACGCGAAAACTTACAAGGGATTCGAGTGGTAAGAGCCTATAACGCTGAAGGTTATCAAAATGGAAAATCATTGGAAGCTAATGAAGAATTGACGAATGTCAACTTATTTACAAGTAGAATGATGGCAATCATGAATCCAGGAATGTCGATCATCTCAAGCGGATTAGCGCTATCTGTCTACTGGATCGGTGCGCATTTAATCAATGAAGCAGGTCTTCAGGAAAGAATCACTCTATTTAGTGATATGGTTGTTTTCTCTTCTTATGCATTCCAAGTAGTACTAGGATTCATGTTAATGACCATCGTTTTCTTGATTCTTCCTAGAGCACTTGCTTCTGCGAAACGAATCAACGAAGTATTAGAACTAGATCCTTCGATCGCATTCGTTAAAGAAAGTGAAAAGCCAGCAAATGGCAAAGGAACCGTCACATTCAACAATGTTACTTTTGCTTATCCAAACGCTGCTGAACCGGTTATTAAAGATATCAACTTTACAGCGAATGCTGGTGATACAGTTGCCTTTATTGGTTCAACAGGTAGTGGTAAAAGTACGATTATCAGTCTGATTCCAAGATTCTATGACGTCACTGAAGGTCAAATTTTGATTGATGGAAATGATATCAAATCATATAGCCACCAAGATTTAAATGAAAAAATTGCTTATATCCCACAAAACCCATTCTTGTTCAGTGGAACGATTCGCTCGAATATGAACTTCGGTCACAGTTCTAAACTGCCTGAAGAGGATACAGAAATTTATCAAGCGTTAGCCTTAGCTGAAGCAAAAGATTTTGTCCTTCAAAAAGAGGATCAATTAGAGAGTCATGTAGCGCAAGCAGGTGCTAACTTCTCTGGTGGGCAAAAACAACGTCTATCGATTGCACGTGCTATCGCTAGAAAAGCAGAAATTCTTATCTTTGATGACTCCTTTTCAGCATTGGATTATAAAACAGATAAAACACTTCGACACAACTTGTCAGAGCAGATATCAGATACGACTAAATTGATCGTTGCACAACGAATCAGTACAATCATGGATGCCGATCAAATTCTCGTTTTAGACGAAGGTAAAGTCGTCGGACAAGGCACGCACAAAGAATTGTTGGAAAGTAATCAAGTGTACCAAGAGATTGCCTATTCTCAACTTTCCAAGGAGGAACTGAATAATGGATAATTCGAAAAAAGTACCATTGAAACAAGATAAAACGTATAGCTTTAAAGAAATCCTTGCAAATGTGAACATTTACGCTGGACAATACAAACTGTTATTCATTGTCTCGATCATCTTTGCAATCATTGGTAGTGTGACGGTTATTATTGGCCCAGACCGTTTAAGCGAAATCACTGACATCGTTGTAGAAGGTATTGGTACGCAGATTGACTTGGCAGCAGTTAACCGTATTGGCCTGACATTGGTTGCTTTATACGCGATCGGGAGTGCAATGACTTACGGTCAAGGATATATCGTTGCAACGATCACACAAAAATTCTCTAAACGGTTAAGAGAAGAAATTTCTATAAAAATAAACAAATTACCACTTAAATATTTTGACTCTAATAGCCAAGGGGATATCTTGAGTCGTGTCACAAATGACTTAGATACCGTTGGACAGTCTCTGAATCAAAGTTTAGGTACGTTGATCAGTTCGGTCGTATTATTCGTTGGTTGTTTGTTTATGATGTTGAAAACAAATGTAATCATGAGTTTATCAGCGATTGCATCTGTATTACTTGGGTTTGTTATTTTGACATTCCTTATCAAAAAATCTCAAATTCATTTCAAAGGTCAGCAAAGCAAATTGGCTAAATTGAATGGATTTGTAGAAGAAGCCTATACTGGACACAATACGATATATTCATATAACGCAAAAGATCAATCAGTTGAAGACTTTAGTGACTTGAATACTGACTTGTATTCAAGTGTATGGAAAGCCCAATTCTTATCAGGTATGATGCAACCATTAATGGGGTTCATTGGGAACTTCGGTTATGTTGTTGTATGTATCGTAGGTGCTATCTTAGTGATTCAAGGTTCTATTACTTTTGGTGTTATTGTAGCCTTCACTGTATATGTTAGATTGTTTTCTCAACCACTAGGACAGATGGCACAAGCTTTTACTGGTTTACAAAGAGCGAATGCGGCTATGGGTCGTGTATTTGAGTTCTTGAATGAAGATGAAATGCAAAATGAAACAAGTAAAACACAAAAAATCATGGGTAAAACGACTGGTCATGTTCAATTTGATCATGTTAGTTTTGGCTATGATGAAAATAAAATGATTATCAATGATTTTTCTACAGAGGCTTTACCTGGTCAGAAAATCGCAATTGTTGGCCCGACAGGTGCTGGCAAAACAACAATCGTTAACTTACTAATGAAATTTTATGAAGTGACACAAGGTCGTATTTTGATCGATAATGAAAATATCGCTGATATGTCACGTGAAGAAATCCATGATCAATTTTGTATGGTACTTCAAGATACTTGGTTATTTGAGGGTACAGTAAAAGAAAACTTGATTTATAACCAGCAAAATGTTTCCGATGAGAAAGTCATCAGAGCCTGTGAAGCAGTTGGTGTGGATCACTTTATCCGTACTTTACCAAATGGTTATGATACTATTTTGAACGACAGTGTATCTCTTTCCGTAGGTCAAAAACAACTGATGACGATAGCGAGAGCCTTACTGAAAGATTCTCCAATGTTGATTTTAGATGAAGCAACCAGTTCAGTAGATACTAGAACAGAAGAGTTGATTCAAGCAGCAATGGATAAATTGATGGAAGGTAGAACCACATTCGTTATTGCTCACCGATTATCTACGATCCAAAATGCAGATACGATTCTTGTGATGAAAGATGGCGAAATTATCGAGAGCGGTAATCATGAAGCGCTTATGAGTGCCAATGGTTTCTACTCAGATCTATATAACAGTCAATTTGAAAAATGATAACGATAGATCAATTTGCTGAAGTGACATCAATAACAGCGGTACGATCATTGAAAGGTATGATTTGATATGGACCCTCATGGCACGATTGGGTATGAACTGAGAGAACTTTCAATATTGTTCGTCCGGTTTATTGAAAAAGAAAAAGCAGGAAAAAAGTTTGAAGAAATGCATCGGATGCAAGCTTGGGCATTGACTTTCTTATACGAAAATCGACATCGCTCGATTTTTCAAAAAGATATTGAAAAAGAATTTTCGATTCGTAAGTCAACGACCAGTAATCTTGTTAAAAGGCTGAAGAATAACGGCTATATTGATGAGCATAAGGGCACACAACCAGACAAACGGTTAAAAGAGATCGTATTGACGGAAAAGGCAATCAAACAAATCAATGCTTTTATCCCATATGTAGAAAAGTTAGAAGGAACCATCACTAAAGGAATTGACCAAGAAGAGTTAGCTCAATTCAAAAAAACATTAGAAAAAATCAAAGCAAACTTTGATCAAACAACAGACGAATAAATGTTTCACTAACCCCTCCAATATGAATTCATACTGGAGGGGTTTTACGTACATAAAAGAATCGAAAAAAGATAAATAAAATTCATATGAGCAATCGCTTTATTTAATGAGGTTTCATAACGTATACTAGGGATAAGACAATAGAGAATAGTGGGAGAAGAAGAGAATGTTCACAGATAAAAGACTGACAGAAGCCTATCATAATGCGCAGCAAATGTACTTTGACGATCATTCTCGTATTGTATTTATGAGTGATGCGCACCGTGGAGACGGCAGTGTGTCAGATGAATTCTTACGTAGCCAAAATTTATTTACGCATGCGTTGAATGAATATTATGAAAGTGACTATACATTTGTAGAAGTAGGAGATGGCGAAGAACTCTTAGAGTACTCAGAGTTTGAACACATTAAAAATGCCCATACAGATGTATACCAGAATATTAAAAAGTTTTACGATGGAGATCGCTATATTCGAATATATGGAAATCATGACTTGTTTTTGAGAAATCAAAAATATGTAGAAAAGAATTATTATATTAATTATGATGAATACACAGAAGAATATTTTGACTTCTTAAAGGGATTAAAGCCGATCGAAGCACTCGTTTTGAAACACCGTCAGACTAGCCAAGAGATCTTTGTCTTGCATGGTCATCAAGGGGATGCACCGAACGATCAATTCTGGTTTTTCACGATGCTATCACTGAAATATTTCTGGCGTTTTCTACACCGATTTGGTATTCGAAATCCAGCGAGTCCAATCAAGAATGTATCGAAAAGACATAAGATTGAACGTAATTATAGCAAGTGGATTCAAAAAAATAGACGGATGCTGATTTGTGGTCATACACACCGATTTAAATTTCCTAAGGATAGAGAATACCCATATTTCAATACAGGTTGTGGTATTTACCCAGCAAGTATCACTGCGCTAGAATTATCTGAGGGAATGATTCGGCTTGTTCGCTGGAAAGAAAAGGTAAATGAAGAGGGCGTCTTGTATATTGAAAGAGAAACCATGAGAGGCCCCGAGCCGATAGAATTATTTGATATTCGCAAACCTAAAGAAGTCGTTGAATATCTAGCAAAGCGGAAGTTACAGAAAACAAAAAAAGAGCGAGAAGAACGGGCTGCATTCAGAGAAAAACAAATGTAATAGATGTTTATGAACAAAATATGACTTTTATAAAACCTTACTTGGCTATAAAAATAGCTTAGGTAAGGTTTCTTTTGCACGCTGTTGAGATTAGCCATGTCAAAAAACAACTTATAATGAAAACGAAATTGGTTATTTTCATAAATAAGCTTTAAATTCAGCGTTTGTTGCCGATAACTAAAAAAGGAGAGTTTTAAAAATGAAAGAAGAAGAGGTAGGACGAAGTGAGAAAAAAAGGTATGAAATTAACTAGTCAAATGAGTATCATTATTGCTTTATTATTTGCAAGTGTATTTGTAGCACTGAGTATTACTATTTACATGGAGACAACAAGTACTGTTCAAAAAATGACAGAAAACAAAGTACAATCTGACTTAGTTTTAAGTGCAGAAGTACTGGAATCTTGGTATCCAGGAGAATGGAATGTTGTAAGTGGAGAACTATATAAAGGTTCTGTGCCGGTAAGTAGTGAGATGGTTGATAGAATTACGGAAATGACCGATGGTCCAGCGACTATTTTTCTAGAGGATACTAGTGTAGCAACGACATTTGAAAGAGAAGGAGAGCGTTTAATCGGAACAGCTGCTGCCGATGATGTTGTACAAACAGTTTTAGCAGAAGAAAATACATATATAGGAACAGCTGATATTATGGGAGAAATGAATCAGACCGCTTATCAGCCTATATACGATGCTGCAGGCGAACCAATCGGTATGTGGTTTGTAGGTGTTTCGCAAGAGATTATTAATGAAGCCATTTGGTCGATGTTTTTTGTATTCATTTTAGTCATTATTATTTCAAGTATCGTGTTTATTGCTATACTAGCAGTTTTCAACAAGCGATTGAAAAGACGCTTTTCAGAAGTTACACATGTGTTGGAACTAGGTGGGAACGGCGACTTTACGCAAGGCGTTAACGTAACTTATTATGACGAAATTGGCTATATTGGAGAAAGTTTTAATGTTATGCGTGAGAAACTTTCAGAGTTGCTCTACCATGTAGATGAACAAGCTAATTTAGTTGCTGCATCTTCAGAAGAGTTATTAGCTAGTGCATCAGAATCATCGAAAGCAACAGAAGTCATTACCGAGTCAATGTCTTCAATGTCGGATACAGCGACTAGCCAGTCAGAGAAAACCGGACGAGTCAATCAAACGATTTCTCATATCATACAGAATATTGCTAGTGTGTCTAAGAGCATTAATCTGATCAACGATTCAGTGAGTGAAGTTCAAAAAAGTATCAATGATGGTGAAACTACTATTCAAGATTCAGTGTCAGAAATGGAAACCATTAAGCAAAAAACAGATCAAACGTCGTCATATGTTAGTCTGCTTAATAATCAATCCGTTGAAGTTGAGAAAATCGTGTCGTTTATCAATGGAATTTCTGAACAAACAAACTTATTAGCTTTGAATGCAGCAATTGAAGCAGCTAGGGCCGGAGAACAAGGTAAAGGTTTTGCAGTTGTTGCAGAAGAAATTCGTACACTTGCTGAGAAATCAGCAAATGCAACGAAACAAATTGAATCAATCATCAGAGATATTCAAACCAATATTTCTAAATCATCTGTTTCGATGAGTGAAGCAGACGAAGCGGTTGATCAAGGTAGTCAACGTGTGCAGCAAGCAGGACAAGTATTCGAGAAGGTATCTAATTATATCACCCAATTGAATAAGGAATCAGAGCTTGCTCATGAAGAAGGCTTAGTGATCTCCAATCATTCAACTGAACTAGAGGAAATGATCAGCGAAGTGACGGCTGCTATTGAAGATATTTCTACAAGCATAGAAGATGTTGCTTCATCAGAAGAAGAACAAAATGCTTCTATGGAAGAAATAACCGCTGCATCAAACGATTTAGCGGAAATGGCGCAAGAATTACAAAGTAAGGTCAGTTTATTTAAAGTTTAAATCTAAAAAAGGAGCAATCGTCATGTAGTTTAATCAACTACATGACGATTGCTTTTATTTATATCTATCTGGAATCATAGGGCAACAATTTGATTTGGTAAGTTGGAATAACGTTATAACTAATAAGAATAATAATAAGGGAAACGATATAAATCAGCCAGCTATACTTTGAGGGGACAGCTGCTGCAAGGATATTAGTAAAAACAATGACAAAAGCTATTGTAAGCAGTACGTTTTTTTAGAAGTGATTTCAATTTTTTGGCCATCTTTGACTTCCAGTTTATTACTAGTCGCGCCAAATTTTTTCCCTACGATCATCGCTTTAGAACCTTCAATTTCAAAAGTGTCGCTATCTAGTTTTACTACTTTTTCTTTAACTGTCCCATCAACTTCAGAAGTTACATATAACTTGAAGTTAACGGGTACGTTAGTTTGTACAACTGTAATACTCAAGCTATTCATCCTTTCTTGTCTATCTATCCATTAAATAACAAGTGAGAGTCAAATGCAAATAGTAATCATTGAGATGTATATAGATCGAATCAGAATCGAAGTATCTTTGTAAATTTTATTTTCTAATATTAAATGTGATAAATGGTTCATCTTATATGCACAGTTAAGCGATACTAGAAAAGTTGATTCATTTCATTCGACTTATGATCAAGATATTCGAATGAAGCGCTAATTTAAAGCTTCTATAGAAATCATTTAGTTGGGCAACAAAAAAAGAAGCGATTAGTGATTGGACATTCACGCAAAGTAGTGGCTATAAAGGAATTAACATGTACGAGATATTTTGAAATAATCAGAAAAGAAAAAGGATTGACAAATGTTTTTTTACAATATATTCTTGGTTTTAGAAAAGTGAATAGTCTTCAGGGCAGGGTGAAAGTCCCTACCGGTGGTATAGCCCACGAGCCGTAAGGCAGATTCGGTCAAATTCCGAAGCCGACAGTATAGTCTGGATGAAAGAAGACATTGAATGGTTTAGTGTATATTCTGCGAGTCTGTCAAATTGACTGATAGAATAATGACTAGTTGTATTCGAAATGCCCTGGAAAGTTAATTTTCCAGGGTTTTTAGCATTCTCTAGCATGTGAGATCAATTCACGTGCCAGAAGTCTGTCTATTTACATACAATCACATTCAAAAATGAACGCCCTGAATCTATTAAAGATTGAGGGCTTTTTTGATTAGAAAGGGGTCTATATGAATAGCTATTACATGGAAATTGCATTAAATTTAGCAGAAAAAGGAAGCGGAAGAACTGCCCCTAATCCGCTTGTAGGAGCAGTCATTGTTAAAAATGAACGAGTGATTGGTCAAGGTTATCATGAGCGATACGGAGGAGCACACGCAGAAGTGAACGCCATCAATGGTGCAACTGAATCAGTGGAAGGTGCCACGCTTTATGTGACGCTTGAACCTTGTGTGCATTTCGGAAAAACGCCACCATGTGCGGACTTAATCATCAAAAGCAAAATTAAAAAGGTCGTCGTTGCCGCAAAGGATCCAAATCCATTGGTAGCTGGAAAAGGTATTCAGCATATGCGCAAAGCGGGGATTGAAGTCATAGAAGATGTACTAAGAGAAAAAAGTGAAAAGCTAAATGAGATCTTTAATAAATTCATAACAACAAATTTACCTTTCGTTATCATGAAATACGCCATGTCTTTAGACGGTAAAATCGCAACAGAATTGGGTGAATCAAAATGGATATCTTCAGAAACTTCTAGAAATCATGCCCACACGATAAGAGGACGAGTTTCAGCAATCTTAGTAGGGATTGGAACAGTATTAAAGGACGATCCTCTTTTAACGTGTAGAGTAACTGGCTTACCCAATCCGGTAAGAATTATCATAGATAAACAATTGGATATCCCTGAATCAGCAACTATTCTTCAAACTTTAGATCAAGCTGCAACGATCATTGTCACATCCACATCTGCTTGCTCAAAAAAAATTACCTGGCTTGAAGAAATGGGAATAAAAGTATTAACCATGGAAACTATTGAGGGGACTTTTGATTTTCAAACATTGATGGCCTCTTTAGGTGAATGGGGTATAGATAGTGTGTTGATCGAAGGTGGTGCTGCGACTCACGGAGCAGCAATTAAAGCTGGTGTAGTAGATAAATTGATCGCCTACATCGCGCCTAAAATCATTGGTGGTTCAACTGCTTTATCCCCAATCGGAGGAGAGGGATTCCAGTATATAGATGAGGCTTTAAAACTAAAACGGTATACATTCAACCAATTGGGTGAAGATATATTGGTAGAAGGCTATTTTACAGAGGAGGAATGCAGTTGTTTACGGGAATTGTCGAAGAAATAGGTATAGTGACGAGTATCAGTCAATCAGAGAAATCTAGCAGATTAAGGATAAGTGCCAAAAAGGTCTTAGAAGGAACAAAAATAGGTGACAGCATTATGGTACAAGGTGTTTGTTTGACCGTAGCTAAAATGGATGCACAAATGTTCGAAGCAGATGTGATGGCTGAAACAATGACTAGAACAGGTTTTCAAAAACTTTCAAGTCAAACACGAGTCAATTTAGAGCGTGCGCTAACCTTAGAAACACGGCTAGGTGGACATATTGATGGCATAGGAACGATCCAACATTATCGAGCAGAGGAAAATGCTGTTTGGGTAACGATTGAAGCAAAATCTGACCTACTCAAGTACGTGATTGAAAAAGGCTCTATCGCTATAGATGGTATCAGCTTAACAGTCGCTTCGGTGAATGATCAAAATTTTTCTGTATCTATTATTCCCCATACTGCTAGTGAAACAACTTTGCTCAGCCATAATGTAGGATATAAAGTCAATTTGGAATGTGATCTTATCGGGAAGTATGTTGAAAAATTGCTTAACCTATCAGACAAAAAAACAATAGACCAGTCTGTAGTAACAAAAAATAGTTTATTAAATGCTGGATTTATTTAGAAGGAGGTACTGTGATGTTTAATGATATAGCAGAGCTTATTGAAGAAATTCAAAAGGGTAAAAATGTCTTGATTGTTGATGATGAAAATAGAGAAAATGAAGGAGATATCATCTGTGCAGCGGAATTTGCAACGCCAGAAAATGTTAACTTTATGGCTAAACATGCCAGAGGATTGATTTGTATACCCATGACAAAAGAATATACAAATAAATTTAATTTATCTCAAATGACTGAACGAAACACGGATGATCATGGGACTGCCTTTACTATTTCTATAGACTATAAAGATACGACTACTGGCATTTCAGCATATGAAAGATCGCTAACGACCTTAAAGCTGGTAGAAGAAGAATCTGTCGCAGAAGATTTCAAACGTCCAGGACATCTATTTCCTTTGGAAGCAGTGGAAGGAGGGGTGCTAAAACGAAATGGTCATACGGAAGCAACCGTCGATCTTGTGCGTCTAGCAGGATTAAAGCCAGTTGGACTGTGCTGTGAAATCATGAATGAAGATGGAACGATGGCTAGAAGAGATGATCTTTTAGCGTTTGCTGAGAAGCACAAGATGAAAATCGGAACGATTAAAGACTTAGTTACCTATCGAAAAAATCATGAAAAAGTAATGCATAAACAATCAATTGCGCAGCTCCCAACTAAATATGGTCTATTCAATATTCATACTTATCAACATGTAAAAACAAAGGAACACCATGTTGCATTGGTCATGGGAGATGTCAGCGATGGAGAGCCTGTATTGTGTAGAGTACACTCTGAGTGCCTGACAGGTGATGTATTTGCTTCACAAAAGTGCGATTGTGGAGATCAACTGGATCTTGCGATGAAAAAAATAGCAGAAGAAGGTAGAGGGATTCTGTTATATATGAGACAAGAAGGTAGAGGGATAGGCTTGATCAATAAAATTAGAGCCTATGCATTACAAGACCAAGGACATAATACGATTCAAGCAAATGTGATGTTAGGATTGCCAGTGGATGCAAGAGAGTATTATGAATGTACACAAATTTTCGATGATTTGAGAGTCAGTCGACTAAATTTGATGACAAATAATCCTGATAAAGTAAAAAGCTTGACATCATATGGCTTAACGATTGAAAATCGTGTGCCTATTCGCATAGAATCAAACATTTATGACCAGTCTTATCTGAAAATCAAAAAAGAAAAAATGGGTCATTACTTATAATGACACGAACGATGGAGGAAAATGATATGAACATATTAGAAGGAACATTAATCGCAAAAGATTTAAGAATTGGGATCGTCATTGCACGATTTAATGAATTTATTGGTTCTAAGTTATTGGATGGTGCATTGGATGCGCTTGTCAGACATGGCGTGGCAGAAACAGACATTTCAGTTGCTTGGGTACCTGGAGCATATGAAATTCCGCTCATCGCAAAAAAAATGGCATCGACTGGTCAATATGATGCAGTTATTACATTAGGAGCTGTTATTAAAGGGTCTACTTCTCATTACGACCACGTATGCGCCGAAGTATCAAAGGGAGTTGCTTCAGCATCTGATAGCACCGGTATCCCCGTATTGTTCGGTGTGCTGACGACAGATACCATCGAGCAAGCCATTGAAAGAGCCGGTACAAAAGCAGGGAACAAAGGATTTGAAGTAGCAACTGGTGCTATAGAGATGGCTAATTTAATGAAGCAATTTTAGTATGAATAAAAATAAAAGAGTCGATACAATTATTTTTGATTATGACGGTACGTTACATGATAGTAGTCATTTGTATATACCAGCATTTAAAAAAGCCTATCGTTTCCTTGTGAAAGAAGGCCAAGTTGAGGAAAAGCAGTTCTCAGATGAGGACATCACAAAATGGCTAGGGTACACGAAAGAAGAGATGTGGGGAACGTTTCAGTCAGAACTGCCAACTGAATACAAAGAAAAAGCTTCCGCTATGATTGGGCTGAAATGACTAAAGGTATTTTGGAAGGTCGTGCAAAATTATATCAGCATGCTTTAGAAGTTCTATCGTACTTGAAAAAAAGTTCATACCGATTAATTTTTTTAAGCAATTGCTCGATTGAATATATGAATACACACGATAAGATTTTTGGACTGAGTCAGCTATTTGATGAGATGATTTGTAGTGAACAGTACGCCTTTGAAAAATCGAAAAAAGAAATCGTTCAAGAGCGATTTGGCGGAAAAAATATAAGACTCGCTATGATTGGCGACCGAAAACAAGATATGGATGTCGGTTCACTAGCATACGTCTCGACGGTGGGTTGTGCTTATGGATATGGTTCACCTGAGGAACGGAGACAAGCTAATATGATTATTGAAGATATTAAAGCATTGCTGCTTTATTTTTAATGCTTATAGCGAAAATCGATTCTAAAATATGCCTAATAGAAGACCGGAAAGACCCAGCAAACAACGATTATTCGTCTGTTTGCTGTTTTTTTTCGTAACAATTCTTTTTTTGAAAATCACTCGAATGAGTAATAATTGAATAAGCAGGGTAATGATAGATAGAAATATTACGAATCCAACTGTAGAAAAAGGTTTAAAATACCAATGCTGCTCAATCAAGCCAGTAAAATAAATAAATAGAATTGAGGAAAATAGACTGAATCCATTACCGACAAACGTGCTAATTAGACCAGAAAGTTGATCAGTCAACACACCTAGACCGATTAATAAACTAAGTGTTAAAAAGTAGAAAAACATATTTCCAATCGTCAAATCAATCCACATAGCTAAATAGCCAAAGGGGATACAAAAACCTAATAATGGAAAGAACAGTTTATGCTTTTGATTCATGTGCTTCCTCCTATGATTTTTGATTTATTCCTGATTTGGAAAAGCTTCTTTAAATAAGTTGATGATCACAAGTTCAGGAGGATTATTGACTCTAAAAGGAAAGAGACTATTGCCAAGTCCTCTACTGACGATCATAGTTGTCTCGCCTTCTGCATAAAGCCCAGCTGAATAGGTGGGGAAGAACCCTTGGTTTGGTGCAACTAAACCACCAATGAAAGGCAGTCTGAATTGACCACCATGTGCATGACCACTTAAAACAAGATCTATATGATATCGTTCGTAAGTCTCAAATAATTCAGGTCTATGAGAGAGTAAGAGGGTATAACCATCATAATCATCTGTTAAATGTTGTAAATGAGTTTCTGTATCTGCTGTTGGAAAGGAAGGGTCTTGTAGCCCGATTAACCGAACGTCATCATTCCCAGCTTCTAAAACGGTTTGCTGATTATCTAAGAGGATCACTGAATCACTGGTTGATTCAATTAATTCTTCGTATTCTGCAATTCTAGCTTCGTGATTACCTGTCACATAATAAATAGGAGCGATAGTACTAGCTTCATTGATGAAAGTAATAGCGGTTGGAAGATCAGTTTTTCTAGAATCAATGAGATCACCAGTTACAACGATCAAATCTGGTTTTGCTTCTGTTAATCGATCAATCAATTGATCTCCCCAGTCTTTGTTATGTAAGTCAGAAACTTGTGCAATCGTGAAACCATTTAGTGAAGCAGGGATTTTAGTATCCTCAATATTATAAACGGTTGTTTCAATATGCTTATTATCCCAAGTAATCCAACCAATCAATAGCAAAATGAATACCAGCAAGGAAGAAAAAATGGTATGTTTTTTTAGCCAGTTCATCAATTTAGGGTCTCCTTCTGAAGTTGGAAAGTCAAGATTCAATTACGGCTACATTATAGAAACCGAATAAATAGTTATAGATACAAAAAAGTAGAAACAAACCGACACAAAAGTAAAGAGTTGTAGGCCAAGGTGTAAAAAGGAGGAGTAAAAAATTGATCCAAGTAAGCCATTTTTTATGACTGATTTCTATCGTATCTCCATCATTCACTTCTAG
Source organism: Marinilactibacillus kalidii (assembly GCF_017599325.1). Classification (GTDB taxonomy): domain Bacteria; phylum Bacillota; class Bacilli; order Lactobacillales; family Carnobacteriaceae_A; genus Marinilactibacillus; species Marinilactibacillus kalidii. Next base: position 36,333 of record NZ_JAGFVM010000037.1, read on the forward strand.
TTTTACAGTTTTTGTACCGAATTGATTGATTTCGAGTACAGCTGGTTCTTCGGGAAAAAAGATTTCGTTTGTTTCATCTAACTTGAGTTTCTCTTCTTGTCCATTTAACTTTATTTTCATGGAATCACCCGCACCCATAATGCCGGTGTTTCTATGTATGGTGATATGCATCGTATGCTCCTTTATGGTAATTTTTTGTGTGATTGATTTAGTGAATTTTACCGATGACAGCTAATTTGTATGGACTATAAAGCAAGTTAAGCGTAAGAACGAGCATGATTATAACGAGATAAACCTTCCAAATAGAGTGAAATTCCCAGATAATATTAAGTAGAATGATCATTGCGATAAAAGCGTAACTGATTCGATTAAGTACGGCGTTTTGAGTGATTTCAACAATATCTCCATCTGTTACAGTGATCGATTTTCGTTTAGTCAGCCATTTTTTTGTTTCTATCGTCGCAGTAGAATCAGGGATAGTTAGTTCTATCGTCTCAGCTAATGCTATTTTTTCTATACGTTCACCGTTAATTAAGAGTTTTAAGTTAACGGCTGAACCGCTGAATCCAGTTTTCCTTGTAATCTTTATGCTCATTTTACATCAGCTCCTATTGATTAATAACTATTCCAGTTTTCTTCTCGCTCAGATAATTCGGCTGATTCTTTGATAGCATATTTTGGTAAAAAGATATCAAGCATTAGTAATGTCAATAAAAGTATCAATTGAATGATTCTAGCGAAAAGGGGAACTGTAGGAAAATAAAAAAGGGAGAGAAATGCTACAATAATAAAAGCTAGACAAATAATATATCTTAATACCCACATACGGTTATCTCTTATTACGTTAAACTGTTGACCATCTTTGATAGTAAACGTTTTGCTTGATAATGCTGTACTTAATTTAATCGTTTCTTGATCATTAGGCAGTTCAAATGTCACTGATTCTCCAGGGGCAAGTTTTTCTAAGACCACATCATTCATCTTCACAGAAATCATACTCAGTAAACTAAAAGACCCAACCGTTCTCTTGATCGTAACACTCATAATAGATCATCTCCTTTAAAATAAAATACCATAACTGAATAAAAAAGCATACATGATTATTCGATTTTTAGGATAATTTATACAATTGCAAAGTATAAATTATCAGAATCATTCTAGACGATAGGTTCAAGCCACAATGAATTAAAGAAAGGGTTTGGCTGTTAACGAGGGGCGATCATACGGTAAAATAGTGTTACAGCTTTAGAATGAATAGGAGGAAAAATAGGATGGCTGAAGACAACGTTCGAGAGTTCATACATGTTTTTAATGAATTACAAAAAGTAGTAGCCAAGAAAATCGGGAGTGATCCTGACACGAATTTTGGTTCTTTACTTTACGAAGCGGAAGGTAAGCAAGATAAGGTTGTAATAAATTATAAAAGAAAGTTGGACCTTTATAGAGAATTTAGAAATTTACTCGTTCATAGTACAATCAACGAACACGAATCTATTGCCAATCCGAGCCCTTCACTGATTGAAGAGATGAGAGTGGTCATGAAAAAAATTCAATATCCGAAGACAGTCAGTGACTTATTTCTTGAAAAAGTGATCACCTTTAAAAAGGAAGATCCATTTAGTAAAGTACTGAAAGCCATAGAAGAAAACCAGTACTCACAATTCCCCGTTTTTCAAGGTGAAAAAATGGTAGGAATCATTTCAGAAAATGGGATCACCAATTTTCTAGCAAGATCGATTCAAGATGATTTGATTACGATCAGCCAAACGACAGTAGCAGATATACTTGAAAATGACGAAGAAAAACATGCTTATGAAATCATTCCAAAAGATATGTCGATTTTTGAAATTGAATCCATCTATTCGAAAAAAATCAAAGAAGGTATCGTGGCTTACTTCTTACTGATTACAAATCAAGAACAGGTAAAACATCCAGATGACCTTATCGGGATCATCACGCCTTGGGACATGCCAGAAATCATAGAAAACAAATAAAGAGACAGTCTCATCAGTAGATGGGGCTGTCTTTTTCATAGATCAAGCCAATCGAGTGAAGTTACCCAAAAATCATACCCACTTAAAAATTTACGTATGCATCTTACGCTTATTTCTCGCTTTGAGTAGATACCTTTTTAAACGACTACCGTAGACGATAACAAAGAACAGTACGAGTGTACTATAGAAACGATTGATTAACCCATCAATCATTGCCCAAGCGCCAAAAACGATTATTAAAATCATGAGTGCATTTAAAATAAATCGAATATGTTTGGTTAGGAAATCAATCAGACTATTCATTTTTCACCTTCTTCGTGACAATTTTACAGACCAAGCGTGAGATAAAAGGATAAATATACCTATATAATAACATGGATGCTAAGATAAAAGTTATTTAGTGTGAAGAATTATGCTATTATAGTAAAGGAAAAATTTACTTAATCATAGGAGCGTAATGGCATGAAAAAATCTTTACTTAGTTTACTGAGTGTTTGTATATTAGCTGGTTGCAGTCAAGAAGCAACTAAATCAGCTGAAACAATAGAAAGCAATGAAAACGTCGAACAAGAAAATGCAATAGAGTCGGTTGAGGATACAAATCATTCAGCTGATGATAAAAAGGAAATAACAGAGCCAATAGATCCAGTTACGGTTGATATTCCAATGTGGGACTTTCAGGAAGATAAAGAGTATCAATTAAAAATGAAAGTTGGCCCCGTTATTCGTGAAGAAGGGTATGGAATCTTGCCCGTTAAAGTAGATACGGAAGATAATATAACATCCACTTTCAAACGTTTATTTGATATCGGTGTATTTACAGGTGAAGGCATCAGTTCAGAACAAGGTTATGATATTAGACTAATCGATGCTGAAAATATGACTGTTTCGCACCCAGCTGTATTAATGCAAGAAGGCTATACAACACATGCTGTACAGACATTTTTAGGACATGGATTTGGCAATGACAATGCTACATTTGGCGTAGACCAAGATCCAGTAACCTATTTTGTCGCTTTTGATGCACCGAAGACAGAAGAAGTTCATGTGCTATTTAGTCAAGTCGGCATGGTCCAATCGGTTCCAGTAGTAGATAGAGAAGATTCAGGGATGGCTTTTTATGATGATAAACAAGATGAAGTGGCAGAGAATGTCGTCCCATCAGTTGATAATATTCTTGAAAGAGAATTGTTGAATGAACAATATGACCTATTGGAAGGTCATTACGAATCACTCCAAAAACGAGTCGAACCTATTGAGAGCTATAAAGAAAATTTAGAAACTTCCCTTAGTAGAATAGACGAAATTGAGTATTCTACCCTTATCTTGTCCAGTGATGTATTGTTTGATTTTGATTCCTCTGATTTATCTGAAGAAGCAGATACTGAATTACAAGCGGCTATTGATGAATTAGAGAGTGTGGAGGGTGGTAAACTAGAAATTGTTGGTCATACCGATAGAGAAAACACAGAAGCCTATAATCAAACGCTCTCTGAAAAACGCGCAAACGCAGTAAAAGAACGGCTAGCTAGTTTGACTGATCTTTCTAAGTATGACGAAGTGACAACAGAAGGGAAATCTTTCAATGAACCAATCGCTGATAATGAAAGTGAAGAAGGTAGAGCGCAAAATAGAAGAGTAGCCTTACAATTCACACCACCAAAAGAAGAAATAGTGATCGAATCTACAGAAGAAAGATTACCTGATCCAGAGGGACAAGTCAGTCGTTTTCCAGATTCAGTCAAAACATCGTTTGGCAATGTTGAAATGATTGAACTTAAACAAGTAGATGATTTAACAGTAGGACGTTTCAAAGTTTTTAAAACAGAAGAGACGAAATTGAAATACGATGCATTAGCACATGTCGCTGGAGTTGGCGCAAGAGGATGGAGTTCAGATGATTCAATTGGCTATAATCAGTTTAGTGCTTATGCACCAACGATGATTAGTAATGGTCAGCGGTATTATCCATTAGATTACTATTTAACACCATTGACAGGAAATTATATTGATGAAAAAGTCGAGAAGGCACCTGAAGACAAAAAGTTTATTGTGCCCCTTGCTGAAAGAAATATGCCCCAAGGAACTTCAACGAACGGTGCTTATTTTTATGCCACAGTTGTTTGGCCTACAACCAATGAAGAAGAAGTAACGATTGATCTTGCAGATACAGGAGTCTATCAAAGTTCGACGGAGCGAACCGAACCGTGGAGAATAACCAATGTTCCAATCATTAAGGAATAAATCCTTGTTAAGTTGATAGAATATAAAACGCTACTATCCATACAGGACTAAGAAGTAAAAAAGAAAGCAATCGTAAAAACGATTGCTTTCTTTTTAATTTAGATAGTTGTAGAAAAAGGTCAATAACAATGAAAAAATGAACGTAGATAAAATAATTATTATATGGGACTTACGATAAAGATTCATAAATGCAATGAATTCTCTAATAAAAGCATTAGGAATGAAGTAAAAGGCAGTGCGTGCACCGATACCATCAGCATCTAAGTTGGCCTTTTTAGCATAAATACCCGCTCTTAAAAGGTGATAGTTATTTGTGACAAATACCGCACGTTTAGGTTCTTGAGCATCCATCTTTTCAGCTGAGAAGCGCATATTTTCATAAGTGTTTTTTGCTTGGTCTTCTATAATGATTTGTTCGTCTTCAAGACCAAGTGATCGAGCAAAGTTCGCCATTGCTTCGCCTTCAGCTAAAAATTCATCGTGACCTTGTCCACCAGTGAATATGATTTTAGCTTTCTTACCATTCTTATCGAGTTGCTTCTGATAGAATGAGACACCTTTTTTGATTCTACTTTGCAGTAAAGGCGGTACTTTATCTCCGCCGATGAGCCCACTACCTAAAACAATGATATAATCTTTGTTTAGCTTAGGGAAATAAACTTGGTATAGAAGAGCGGAAACGGTAAACATGAAGAGAAAAAAACTAAAATAAAAGATTGAGAAACGTGCAAATGAGAAAATGAACCTAAACTCCCTTTGTAAGTATTGATCTAAATTGAATAATGTAGCAATATTTAGAAGGATAATACCTACACCTAAAGCAAGAATGAGTGAATTTTTTAAACTAACGCCTTCTTTTTTATATATCTTTCGAGTATTAAAGAAAGAGAATATAATGAATAGAATACCGCTTAAACCAATAAATAATATAAGTAAAATAAATAAGGGGAAAAAAATATAAGTATAAAATGATCCAGGATTCTTAACACCTTCATAGGCAAGAGACCCGCCAATACTTAAAAGAGCTAATGTAAGCAAGAAACCATTCGTGACTTTACGACGATCCTGAATATAGGAAAAGACGAATAGAAGTATAAAAAAAACAGTGATTAAGTGACCCATAAGACCTCCTTAAAATGTAGTAGATAGATGTAATTAGGTTGTTATGATAGAATTATATAGTAATTTAAAGAAAAACTAAATAGTGAAAATGAAATAGTCAAAAAAAAATCAAACAAATGTTAGGAATGAATAGAATGAGTCAAATGAAGTCCATTTTGTTAGAAAAAAACGGATTGCTTAATAGGGTTGCAGGAACAGGATATGATTTTAGGTACCAAAGAGCTGGTCAAAAAGTCGTTGAGGATGTCGATCGACTCTTAACCACTTTGAACATAAAGCCAATAGAAATCTACTCTGGTCAACAGACACACAGTGCAAACGTCATCTATGTTGATGGAGGAAATGGTGAAGATTTTGCTTATGGAAAAACTTTTGAGAATACAGATGGTCTCATTACAGATCGAAAAGATATTGCTTTTTTGATTAAATTTGCGGACTGTACACCGGTGGTTTTATACGATCCAGTAAAAGGTGTTCAAGCTAGCGTTCATTCAGGGTGGAGAGGGACGACTAAGAAAATTTCATTGAATGCTATTGAACAGATGGTTGATCAGTTTGGATGTAGAAAAGAGAATATTTTGGTTTATCTCGGACCATCCATTGGTCGTGAGCACTATGAAGTTGGACCAGAAGTTTATGAAGCATTTGAGTCCTTTCAGTCTAGAGATCAGTTTTTCGAGCCGATAGGTGAGAAGTTTTTACTAAGTATGTTGGATGCGAATGAAGCCATACTGATTGAAGCAGGTATTTTACCTAAAAATATTGATAAAGAAGAAACATCAACTTTCTCTGACAATCGACTACATTCTGCTCGAGGAGAAGGTACAGATTATAAACTAAATGGTATCATCACGATGATGCCTTCGAATAAGTAAAAATAGAAACACCGTATCTCAGTTTAAAAGAGATACGGTGTTTCTTCTAGTTTGCTTTCAAACTTTCAATTGAGAAACGACAACGAATCGATGCTCAAGATTCAATATGAATTGATTTCTTGCTAATTCTTCATGTAGGAAAAGTAGCTGATCGAAATGCGTATGCACATTGAAATTAGTAAATTCCCAAGGAATCGTATGCACATAGTAGATCAAACCATCCATGTCCAAAAAAAGTTGTTTGGGATACGCCTCGTTTTGATAATGAATAGAGAATCCTTTGGCCTCTAATGCGGGTACGATGGAAGACAAGTGAAGATCAAATCTGACCTTTTTTAGGCCGGGAATTAGTTTGGATGCTAACAATAGTCCATTCATATCACCGACTTGCTGGGTGATGAAAAAGCCACCGGGTTTTAAAACATGCTTAACTTCATCGATTGAAAAAGACTCATGCGAATTCAAAACGATATCGAAAGAATGATCTGGAAAAAGAAGTTGATCATCTTCAGCAACAAATTGAACATTTACGCCTAGAGGTGCTAGTCGTTCAAGCAATAATACGTAGTTTTTCTTCCAGCCTTCTGTAACAGAAGTTAGTCCATAAGGGTGATGAAAAGAGCGTAATAGCTCACCACCGCCAGTGCCCATATCAAGTAGGCGCATATCTGGTTTTAATTCTTTCAACACAAGCTGACGATAATCCCAAGGAAGTGGGTCCATAGCATACTTGTTTTTCAAATAAGAAAAGTCCCATCCAATAAATTGTTTCTGCTTTTCTTCGCTTTTCAACCAATTTTCTTTTAGTTTATCTAAATTTGTCATCGTTATAATCTCCTCAAGTTTAATCTGAAGATGATATAACTGATGTTGACAGGAAAAATTATGATCTCGATATAGTGCCTATCAAACTCAGCTATATCGAGTAGCTACCTCGGTGAAATATCATGAGATTCACTCCTTTATCCTTAACGATACATGCATTATAGCAATTGTTTATATATTAATATAGATGAAAATAAAACTATATTTATTAAAATGTAACTGCTTGTTGACATAATGTAATGAGCTAGTTACTATACATGTAACGACTTGATTACATTTGAGAGCAGGGAAAAGATGATAGAGAACCGAATAAAAATACTTAGAGCAGAAATGAAATGGACGCAAGCTGATTTAGCTAAACAGGTAGGAATATCTAGACAAGCGGTCATTTCTATTGAGAAGTATAAGTATACACCATCTCTCGAACTGGCTTTTCAAATAGCGGCAGCTTTCGATAAAGACATCAATCAAGTTTTTAAAATGAAAGAGGAGGAAGAATAGTGATAGTATTGATTGAGATAATAGCTGGACTGGGACTGGCTATTTTTGTTTTGGTAGGTACGTTTAAAGAAATAAACGATGGTGCTAAGAATAATGGTGATGAGAGATGGCGTATGATTATCAGTAAGTCAGATCAAACTGCATTGAATGCCTTTGTGGGGATTAGCTTTTTTTCTTTCATGATACCGTCTATTTTAAAGGGTATCGGTTATTTGAATTTGCGCTTTTCAATAAGCTTTTTGAATGCTTTGCCCAATGATTTTTCTGATTCATTTTACGGTGGATATCCTTTGTACTTAATGCTTACTGTAATGGCAATAAGATTTATTTCTATTGAGTTGTATAAGAAAAAATATTGATATAACTATATGATACAGATTGTATCATGGCTATTTTGTCACTATGCTACATATTCGACCTAGCCTAACTTACTTTCTTAGGTCATACTACAACTAAAGGTAAAGGGGGAGTGGTAAATGAAAATAGGCGATAAGATAAAAGAAGGTAGATTAAATAAGGGCTATACACAAGAACAAGTTGCAGAAATCATTAATGTATCTAGATCTACCGTTTCTAGTTGGGAAGTTAATCGAACGTATCCACCTTTGGATATTTTAGTTACTTTAGGTGACTTATACGATATTTCACTGGATGTGCTTTTAAGAGAAGATACAAAAATGGTAGAAGAGATTGTGGAAGTGACTAGGCGAAGTAAAAATAGAAAAAGAGTTAACATTGCATTAATGATCTTATTTATTTCAATAACACTCTTTTTGGGATACAAACTTTGGGTCTCTGGAAAAGAAGTTAGTTATAAACAAATCAAAAATATAGAGGTCGTCTTGAATGGAAAAGAGGTAAACCAGAATAGTGAAATTGTTATCTCGGCGGACTTTGACGGATTTAGGGATTATGACGGCTATTGGATTGAAGGAAGTAACAGAGAATACACACTCTCTCTACAACAGTACTATAAGATATCAGACCGTTCTGTACATAATATTGCCATTCCACTAGCACCTATTTTAGAAGATACTCAAGAAATTAATAAAATCGAATTTATTAATCCGGGAGACCCTGATGTAGTTATTTACGATGTAGATAATTTATCAAACTGATCAATCCAATAAAAAAGTATCTGATCTTCCAAGCCTATGAGACGGATGGAAGATCAGATACTTTTTAGTTTAAGCTAGTTTCGATACTCGTTTGTATCGACTGTTGAATGCGCGAGGCTTCCTCAGCGTTCAATTCAGGTAAGTGATTGGTCTGAGAAGCTGTCGTTACTTTCAATTCGGCGATGCCAAACTTCTTCGCAATTGGCCCAACATCTGATTCGATATTTTGAACACGTAGTAAAGGAATAGAGACTTGATTTCTAAACCAAATACCTTTAATGATTTCGAGTTGATCTTCATGAAGTTTATATCGCCAATATTTAGCTTTCAGTCTTGGACGAAAGCCGATATAAAACAACCATTGCACTGTGATAATACCAATGATCAATAAGACAGACCAGTTGGGTAAGGAGACTAGATCAAACCACTGATTGATAAAAAATAAAATAAGTAGTATCACTAAAAAGATGACACAATGGATAAAGGCTTTTAGTCGCCAATAATGAACAACATTAGGATTTGTTTGATTCATAGTCATCATGTCCTCCGTTTTTAGGTTTAAACCAATTGAATAGTTCAAAGGCATCTTTATCATCAATAAATTTTAATTGATTTTCTTGTGACAACTGGCCCTGAGCAGAAAAACAACTCACTTTAGCTAGCGCAGCTCTTTTGAGTAGAGGATGCTGATTAACCTTCATTGTTAATATTCTTTCTTTTAAAAGGTACGTCCGCTTAATTGAAAAAGTCTTCGCAACTTGAAAAGTTACCTCGTTCTCTGAAAGTGCATACCCATTCAATTTATATGAAAGGTAACCGAACAATAAAGTTAACAAGATAAGTATGATTCCTGGTATCCAAGCATAGATCCAAAAGAATTTAGAAATGACGGTAGCGATGACGATGAAAAATAAAAGTTGGAACTGAATGAACCTTCTTATAGAACGTTTAGGTGTCACAAGTTTAGCGGATGCTAGATGATACTCTGGGAAACAGCTTTCTATCAAGGATGTTAATTGATCAGTCTTTACCAATGGGAAAAGTACAATTTTTCCGTTTGTATCGTTTTCTTTATTACTGTCTGCTTCGTCTTCTTGCTCATGAGTGGCAATGGATAAAGAAAAAAAGGTAAAACCGCATAGTTTCATCAACCAGTTTTGCTTTTCTTCAAGACTCTGCACATTGTCTAAAACGATCGTTTGACTATTTGTTTCCAGCAAACCACGCTTAATTGTTAGTTGTGTGTCTGTTGAAAACACTCTGAAGTGATATTGTTTGATAATCGTAATGACGGCACTAAACAAATAAATCATAGCGAAAATACCTAATGCAATAAAGAGCAACACTAAAATAGGTACACGCAAAATCTGGTCAGATTGTTCAAACACAAAATCAATCAAAATGTTGGAAACGAAACTACTCGCAAAGAAAAAGACAATAAAGCTACGAATGGCAGAAGTATTAAGTAAAGTCAGCTTTATAAGGTCAGTAATAGAAAGTTGGTAGAGTAGATCGCCTTCAGATGGCGTACTTGAAGTATCAGGCTTAGCCAATGTTTCTTCTGAAACGTTATCACTTATATCTATGTTAGTGGGCACTTCGATGGCAGTATTTAAATCATATAATTGTTGGGTAATCTCTTCTAATTGTTTCAACGAAATCGCATCTAGCAAGATATTTTTTCCTGGTGTCTGAATAGTGACTTTGGATAATTTCAATAGTCGATGAGCTAAACTTTCTGCGGTATCGATACTTTGAATTCTACTGATTTGGATATCTTTTTCTTTTCTTATGATCAAGCCCGACTTGAGAATGAACCGATTATTCTCAATATAATAAGCTGTTCTAATATATTTGATCAAATCAAAAACAAAGCCGATCATCATTAATAGGATGAAGATAGTCAGTGTAATCAAAAATGTCTGTAAGAATTCCCCGTCAGAGAGACCAATAAATGAATAAATCAAAAGAGGAAAAGCAAGGTTAGTCAATCTTTTGAAAGCTTTAGTAGCTAAAGTGCCTTTATGCAGTCTATTTTTTTTAGACATCTGATTGCACCTCTTTAATGCGTTCCATCATGCCTTTTTTCAAAGCTTGCGCTTCTTTTTCAAGCAACAAGGGGACGGTATGATTGGTTCCGGCTGTTTGAATTTCAACACTTTGGACACGGTATCTTCTAGATATAGGATTGTCTTTGATTAGAACCTGTTGGATACGCTCAATCGGAATAACCTCTCTAGTTCTAAAAAATATACCTTTCAAAATTTCTAAGTAAGTAGGGTGTACTTCATATCGAATGGATTTATACCTTAAATAAGGTAAGACAAAATAATCAATACAGAATATAAAGACAGTTAGTATAATCAGTAGGACTGCATAAACGATAGGCCATTCAAATCGGTCAATAATATACAATAGAACGGCACAGCCAATTGCATAAAATAAACCGTTGACTAAACTATTTGTCTTATCATACTGGATAACAGCTTTATCCAGTTTATGTAAAGGGGCGTTTTCTTCAATCAATCAATCTCATTCCTTCCAGTTTAAATAGTCACTTAATCATTATAACAGTGCAGATAGATAAAAACATTTAAAAAATTACAATCTCCAACACAGTACTATGCGTGGAATAGTAATTATGCTATTCTATTCTCAAGGAGGGGATGTTGTGACAGATTCAATCAACAAAGATTATATAAGAGGTCATATCGATACGATTATTTTGCGAATTCTTATTGAGCAGGATAACTATGGATATGAAATCATCAAGGCGATTAAAGTTTTAAGTTCAGGTCAGTATGAACTCAAAGAACCTTCTTTGTATACAAGTCTGAAACGATTGGAAAAAAGTCATTATATTAGGTCCTACTGGGGTAATCAAACACAAGGGGGGCGTAGAAAATATTATAGTATAACGCAGACTGGAAAAAAGTATTATAGTAAAGCAATTGAAGAATGGAAGATAGCGAAGACATTGATAGACCTATTAGTAGAGGGGGGAAATTAAAATGAATGAAATCGAAAAACATGTTGAGAAACTTTTTAAATCATACAGGAAAAATAAACAAAACCAAGAATTAAAAGAAGAAGTTTACGCTAATTTATTGGCTAGAAAAGAAGACTTACTATTAGAGGGATATCAAGAAGAAGAAGCCGTTAGAATAGCAATAATACATATAGACTCTGTGGATCATCTGATAGAAAATAATAAAAAAGTAGATATAAATCGGTTCTTTGCCAATCTGCTGCAATCCGCTACGTTATACAGTGTGATTATTTGGCTTTTTACACTTCCTCTATCCTTGTATCCTCAACATTTCCTTTTAACTTACTTTTTTCTTGGGCTTTCTATTTTATTGAGTATTGCTTACATTATGTATTTAAAAAAACTTAGAAGCGATGATACTAAAATAAAGTATATGAATAGTAAAAGTATGCAAAAACTACAAAAAATCATTTGGCAACTTTGGTCAGGTTTTATCATTATTAGTTTATTAAGTGTAACGGGTCTCTACTTCGCTAGTAATTTTTGGTTTTCTAGACCCTTGTTAATCTCGGGACCTTATCAATTCGGAGAAATCATTATTAGTTATTTTACACCATTTTTTACAATAATTATTCCGCTAACCATTAATAAAGCAGTAAATCTAATAGATGAAAGTGAGCTAGGTATAGATGAAAAGATATAAAGATTACTTTAGTATAGGACTATTTCTAATCGGACTAATAGTATTCATAGGGATACAATTAATCTTTCTCCCTAATAGATATGAAGCTGAAGAACGTTACGCCCAAGAACAAATGAATCCATTAACGCAAGACTTTAATTATATAAATGAATACGAAAGCGAATATATGGGAGATAATTCTAATACAATCAATTTGTTTAGAAATTTACCAATGACACAAAATGACATGACTTTTCAGCTTTACCCTGAAGAACTAAAAATTGAAGTTCATTATCCGACTACGCTAAATGAAGCTGCTCAGTTAGAAATTGGGTATGATGAAAATGAAAAAGACTCATATAGAGCACTCCTGTATAATGCGACTGCTGGATTTGCACTGATTAAAAATGTGGAGCAGTTGACTTTTATATTCGAAGACAAAATAATAGACTTCGAAAGAAGTGACATAGAGACATTATACACTGATTTAGATTGGTTAATAGATGAAAATACTTGGATAAGCGAAGTGCAACAACCACTAGAAAATGATCAATATGTTGAGGATTCTTTAAAAAAGGTCTCTACTGTTCATGATTGACTGATAGATTAGTTTGAGAGTAATGATGAGGAATTTTCCCGAAAATTGATTTTGTCGGATTGCTATTAAAACAGGCTACAAGAGAATAGTTTGTGAAAAAAAGTCCTATCGCAAGTAATTAAAGGTGATTCATACTTACTTTTAGTATGTTTTTCTCTTGGAAACCTTTTAAAATAAGGCTTTTTAAAAATGGATGTTATTGAATTAATTTGAACAAAGCACTTGAAATATAAAATATCAGGAGTATAATGAATATGAAAACAGCAAGGAATTTTGTTTTTATTGCAAAATGAGTGTAGAAGATCACTAGGTAAGGGATACGAAAGTACAAACTTACAAATCAATATAGACGGTTTTTCTAGAGCGAAGTAAGAGATTCATTCTGATTGCGCTTGTGAATAGTTGCTCTATTTATTTTTGTGAATTCGGTAACTTTCAACCTGTCAGTCTTCCTGTTTTTCGTAGTAAGATAAAATATTATATTTCCTAGGAGGAAAATAGAGAATGAAAGTAGTAGTAGTAGGTTGTACGCACGCTGGTACATCAGCGGTTAAAACAATTTTAACTGAAAATCCGGATGCAGAAGTAACAGTATATGAAAGAAATGACAACGTATCTTTCCTATCTTGTGGTATTGCATTGTATGTTGGTGGCGTTGTTAAAGATCCAGCAGGGCTTTTCTACTCAAACCCTGAAGAATTAGCTGAATTTGGCGCAAACGTAAAAATGGAACATGATGTTCTAGATATTAACTCTGAAACAAAAACGGTTAAAGTTAAAGACCTTAAAACTGGTGAAGAAACAGAAGATTCTTATGACAAATTAGTTGTAACAACTGGCTCTTGGCCAATTATTCCTCCAATCGAAGGAATCCAAAGCAATAATGTTGTTCTTTGTAAAAATTACAACCAAGCACAAGAAATTATTGCACGTAAAGATGGTAAACAAAAAATTACTGTCGTAGGTGGAGGATACATCGGTATCGAGCTTGTTGAAGCATTCGCTCAAGATGGAAAAGACGTAACATTAGTTGATGGACTTGACCGTATCTTGAACAAATATCTAGATCCTGAGTTCACTACTGTATTAGAAGATGACTTAAGAGAACGTGGCGTTAAAGTTCAATTAAACGAAATGGTTCAAGGATTCGAAGATAGTGAAGATGGCACGATGACAACTGTTAAAACTTCTGGTGGAGCATACGAATCAGAATTAGTTATCTTATGTGTTGGTTTCCGTCCAAACACTGAACTTGTAAAAGGTCAAGTTGAAATGCTAGGAAATGGCGCAATTATCGTTGATAACTATATGCGTACAAGCAATCCAGATATTTTTGCAGCTGGAGATAGCTGTGCAGTAAACTACAATCCAACAGGCGGACACGCTTATATTCCATTAGCAACTAACGCTGTTCGTATGGGATTATTAGTTGGTAAAAATATTAAAGAACCAACATTAGAGTACAGAGGAACACAATCAACTTCTGGATTACACTTATTTGGATGGAATATTGGTTCAACTGGTGTTAGTGAATCTAGTGCGCCGGTAATGGGTCTTGAAGCTCGCGCGGTTATGTTTGAAGATAACTACCGTCCTGAATTCATGCCAACTAACGAAAAAATCATGATGAAACTTGTTTATGAAGTAGGAACAAAACGTATCGTCGGTGGACAGGTAATGTCTAAATATGACATCACTCAATCTGCAAACACATTGTCTCTTGCTATCCAAAACAAAATGACAATTGAAGATTTAGCTTTAGTTGACTTCTTCTTCCAACCAGTATTCGATCGTCCTTGGAACTACTTGAACTTATTAGGACAAGCAGCAATGACACACGAAGCTGAGCTTGAAAAAGAATCAATGAACGCTGGTTCTAACTAATTTAAACAAACTTAAAGAAGTATCGGGCGACCGCTCGATACTTCTTTTTTTTAATAAAAAGAAGCTTACCTATTGGTAAACTTCTATATGGTTAATTCTGAATTATCCTCTTACAGATTTAAGCGCAGTTCCCCATGAATTTAATTGATCAAACATCATATTCATGTTTTCTAAATGCAATTCACCAGGGTTAAATGTTGTGAAGTTTTCGAAATCTAGGAATAATGAGAATGTAGGGTGTACACGAGTGTCTGCCACCATTAACTCTCCAAGAACACCACGTAAATGTTCAGCAGCACGAGCGCCACCAGTTGAACCATAGCTCATGATACTAGCTGCTTTATTATTCCAAGCAGTTGTTGGTGCGCTATCGATTGCATTTTTCAAGACACCCGTCATACCATGATTGTATTCTGCTACTACAAATATATAAGCATCTAGTTCGTTGATTTTTTCAGACCATTTAGCTAGGTCAGGTTCAGTTCCGGCAGTTGTACCAAAGAATGGTAAATCATAATCAGCGATATCAACGATTTCGTATTGTGCATCGTTTCTTTGATCAGCAAGTTTTTTTGCCCATTCGCCTACTTGTGGACTAACGCGTCCTTGTCTGTTACTACCTAATACAATACCAATTTTTAATTGTTCAGTCATGATATATTCTCCTATTCCTATTATGAAATTTGATGCTGATTTTTTTCAACATCTGTTGTATACTCTTATTATAGCTTACAAAAAATAAGTGACAATAAACAATATTCGATAAGTGTTGCTTAGACAACAAAAATAAGAAAATGTCGAGAAAGTATAGGTGTTTTATGCAAAAAACGATTGAAACAACTGATATACGCAAAATACGTACACGCAAGTTCATTATTGATGCATTCTTTGAGTTATTAAAGAAAAAATCATTTGAAACAATAAGGATCAGTGATATTACGACGATGGCAATGATCAATCGAGCGACTTTTTATAATCATTTCACAGATAAATATGAATTATTTGAAGTCGTTACAAAGGAAATTATTATGGAGAATGTCCGTAACCAATTGGCAGAAACAACCAATTTTTGTCAAAATACATTGACCAATGTATTTGTGGCATTGACGAATTACCATAATGAATTACACGCACTATGCTCTAAAAGCTATGAAGAAATGGCCAATATCAATGAAATGATCTTAAGGAAAGAAGTCGAGCGTGTTTTAGTTGAATCATTAACGCTGAAGTACACTGATAAACGTCCTGAAGAGATTCAAAATGTTGCTGCTGTATTTAGTTGGATGCTATATGGTGCGGCATATGAATGGAAGACGAATAGTAGATTAGCACCAGAAGCCTATTTTGCAAAAACGATGGGCTCAATTGAATCAATATTAAGTGAGTAAGTATCGTTATAGAAACTAGAACAGACAATTTATTTCTGTTCTAGTTTTTATTTTTGTTCAAAAAATGAGATAATACATACAACTTGAGTTACATAGACTTGAAGTAATCGCATGTGAACGGAGAAAAATAAATGATTTCCTATTATAATTTTGGAGAAGAAGTGAATAAAAGCTCAAAAGCAGCCGCTGAATGGGTTTCTGTAACTAATCCTACAAGTGAGGATATCGAATACCTATCTCAACATTTTGATTTACCAAGAGATTTGTTTGTATCAGAATACTTTCCAGAAAACATTACAGAAATTGAACAAATAAACTCTGAAGTATTAGGAGAATGTTTGTATGTTGTTTTGATCAACTACAACGAAGTAGAACCACACTCTGTGGAAAAGGGGTTATACCCCGTAACCTTTATCTTTAATGAAGATATGCTGATAACAATATCAGACGAAAAAGATCAATCTATCTTACCCTCCATTCAAAACGAAGTCGATGCCGAGGTGAATTCGGGTGAGTTGATCGCAAGTTTTATCCAGAATATGTATCAACTCTATATCGCTGAACTTATCGATTTGAAAGTAAGAATCGATGACATCGATCACCGAGCTCGAAACACTACTAAACGTGAGACGCTTCTTGATTTAACGGATGCTGAGCGGGATATGGTGTTTTTGGAACAGACGTTAGATGATCAAAAACAAACGATATTGAGTTTGCTTGAAAGAGATTTATTTAAGAAAATGAATGTAGAAGAGCGCTCAATCAAAGAAATTCATAAAAAAATTCGTAAGTCTGACCGCTTAGTAGAAATATACAGGGATTTGATTGATACGACTGGTGGTTTGATCTCTGATATGATTGATAATCGATTGAATGGTATCATGGAATTTTTGGATTCTGCTCAACTAGTGATTGCCATTCCAACACTGATTTTTAGTTTATGGGGCATCAATACAGGTGGTCTATTTGGTACCGACACACCGCTTGGTTCGCTGATTGTTGTTATTTTAGCTGGATTACTTGGTCTAGCCACCTTTATTTATTTAAAAAAGAAAGAATACTAAAAAAGCAGAATCCCTATTCCTATGGGATTCTGCTTTTCTATTTTATTTTAATTTGAATGATGGTGGGAAGACACTAGCGATAAATTTACATTCATCTTCAGTTAATTGAATTTTAGCAGCTTCTAAATTTTGTTCCATCTGTTTGCGATTTCTTGCACCAGGTATAACAGCATCGACTACGTTTTTAGATAAATAATAGGCTAAGACGATATTTTGCAAGCCAGTCTGATATTTTTCTGCTAAAGGTCTAATTTGGTCAACCTTTCCAAGGATATCGCTATAAGTTGGATCCTGGAATTGAGGACGACTTTTTTGACGGGCTGTCAATTGGGTATGTTGATCGTATTTACCTGCAAGTAATCCGGAAGCGAATGGGAAATACGGAATAAAACTAATGTTATGTTCCTGGTAATATTGGAATACTTTGCTTTCAGCTTCTTGATTCAACAAGTTATACTCATCTTGTACGACATCAATATCTTGGTGAACATTGGCTTCTTTGATTTGATCAAATGAGAAGTTTGATACGCCGATTGAACGAATCTTACCTTGTTCTTTAAGACGAGAAAGCGCACCAATTGCTTCAGCTTTAGGTGTATGCTCATCAGGGAAATGGATATAATAAAGATCGATATAGTCTGTCTGTAAACGTTGAAGACTATTTTCTACTTGTTTTGTTAGAAATTCTGGTGAATTATTCAACGTCAATTCACCATCAACATATTCATGTGCACCTTTTGTAGCGATGACGACATCTTGACGTAAGTTGTTCTTTTTAAGGGTATTTCCAATGATTGATTCAGATTTGCCATCACCATAAATGAAAGCTGTATCGATAAAGTTCAATCCCTTATCAATCGCATCCAGCAAAATATCGCCGCCATACTCGGTGTTTGTTGAAGCGTCAGCATCACTGATTTTATTCGCACCAAGTCCAATTGGATGTACCTTTAAACCTGATCTACCTAATGTAACAAATTCACTCATCAAATCTCTCCTTTAAATAGTTTTCTACTTCTTATTATATAGTAAAAAAAATCAGAAATCAGAATGATATGCTCGAATCAGTAAATTAGTTGCAATTTTTTATAAAGAGCGTTATTTTAAAGATAAGATAATTTTTGATTCTAAGGAGGAATTGTGATGAATAAATTAAGAAGATCAAGATCAGATCGTTGGCTTACAGGTGTTTGTGGTGGTATTGCAGAATATATGGACGTACCATCTATTGCAGTGCGCTTAGTCTTTCTTGTAGCTTCTCCACTATTTTGGGTCTACATTATTATGGCGTTCTTAATACCTGAAGAAGATTAATCCATTCATTTGAATTGAAAAAGCTTCGTGAGACTGTTGAGGTCTTGCGAAGTTTTTTCTTTTAAGATATATTTTCTATGAACAGACTGCTATACTCATCTTAGATTGATCGGACAAACTAGCAAAAGTAGGTGAACAAATGAATACGATTCTAATAAAAAAAATAACGACAGAAGACAGTGAATATCAAGGATCACTAAGATTAAGAGAACAAGTTTTAAGAAAGCCACTCGGCATTCGTTTGGAAGACGAAGCAAAATCATCAGAAGAAACGGCCCATCACTTTGTGGCACTCTATGAACAGACTGTAGTGGGGACACTTTTTTTAATTGAAACAGAGGAGAGCGTTTATCAGATGCGACAAGTCGCTGTGGACCAAGCGTATCAAGGTAAAGCAACCGGCAAACAATTAGTAAAAGTAGCTGAAAAATGGGCAGATAATGCTGGAGTGAAAAAGATTTGGATGCATGCTAGAGAGAATGCATGGCCATTTTACGAGTCTTTAGGTTACCACTATACGAGTGATGACTATATGCAAATTGGTATCGTACATAAGACGATGGAGAAAAGCTTTATTAATAAAAAGGAATAAAAAAGCAGGCTGTATCTCATCATTGAGAGGCAGCCTGCTTTGTATTTATAGATCAACATCACGCTAGTAGTGTTAATGCAATGGTCATCAGAAGCAAGGAAATGATCATGCTAATAGATGATAGAAAACTCGAGGTGGAGCGTTCGTTACCATAAATGATCATATTGATTGTAGAAACAGTACCGACTGGGGCGAGTACGACTAGTACTAATGAAAGTCGGACAAGTGCGGGTAACGGTAGTAAAAAATAAAAACCAATAGCGACTGGAATGACTAATGTGTAACGAATAGAAAGCACCTTCGCAATTTTTTTAAGGGCACGTTTATCCATTTCGATTTCCAGATAGAGTCCAATCATAAACATAGATAAGAAAGCATTCCCGCTAGCGAATAGTTGGACAACTGAAGAAATACTTGTTGGCACTGAGATGCCAATAAGTGCTAGCACTAACATAATCGTATAGGTTGTGAAAGCAGGTGAACGGAATAAGCGAAAGACTCTTTTTAAGTAACTGGATTCTTCTCTTTCTTGCCCAAGAATATGATCGACAATCATTGGTGATCCGCCAAAAAGCATTAACGCATTGCCCATATCAAAACTACCAATAAAGGGAATAGCAGCGGGAAATAGACCTTGAACAAAGGGAATAGTGAAATTTCCAATATTGAATCCGCCTTGGGAGAACATCATCATAGAACGCTCAGGGAAAGTTTTCTGTCTCCAGAATAAACTACCAATTAGCATTAAAACAATATTACAAAGTAAGCCAAGTCCAATCATAATGAATAGCAAAATATCTACTTGGACCGCATTAAATCCGACGATAATCGTAGCGGGTAAAGTAATATTTAACACGATTTTCTGTAAAATCGTGCCATCTGTTGACCTTAAAATACCGAATTTTTTGAACAGATAGGCGGTTAATACAACGAGTAGGAAACTGAAAGATTGCAGAAAAATAGACGACATATATGGAAACTCCTCAATGAGATTTGTACGATGCTTTCATGACTAATCATAAGGGGTTGAGTATGAATGTTCAAGTCATTCGCTAGTTATAAGAAAAGCATGTCCCCATTTAAACGAGGGACATGCTTTTTATAATGAATCGAAAAATTTAATTAAACTTCAAAAACTTGTATCTGAGTTTCGAGATCTTGTGCAATGTCGACTAATTGAGAAATTTTACCTCCGTCACCGGCGATTTCTTCCATCGAACTACTAATTTGCTGTGTAGCTGCAGAAGTTTCTTCTACGCCCGCTGCCGATTCCTCAGAAACTGAAGCAACTTCTTCGATAGATGCATTCATTTCATCTGTATTGGTCTTGATTTCAGATAAGTTTGTATTGATGATATCAACACTAGCGGCAACATTATCCAGAGATTTAGAAATCTGTTTAAATGTATCGCCAGTAGCCTTGATTTGAGTCGTACCACTTTGGACTTCAGCGTAACCTTGTTGAAGTGACTCACTAACACTTTTTGATTCGACTTGTATCGTGTGAACAAAACCAGTAATTTCAGATACGGAAATATCTACTTGCTCTGCTAATTTACGAACTTCATCGGCAACGACAGCGAAACCTTTTCCATGTTCGCCAGCTCTAGCTGCTTCGATTGCAGCATTTAATGCTAATAAGTTTGTCTGATCTGCAACACTTTGGATAATTTCAACAAGTTTAGAAATTTCTTGTGTCTGAGTATCTAGTTGATCTACTTTAGCAACGGATTCTCTTACGATCTCATTGATTTTAACCATTTGTGATTCAGAAGATTCCATTAACGTACGACCGTTATTTGTTTCGTCCATAACTTTATTCGATAAGACCTTAATAAATTGACCGTTTTCAGTAGTTGTATCTACTTTTTTGGCAAAATCGTTCATGATTGTTGATAGCTTGCTTGCTGTATTTGCTTGACTTTCAGAACCTTCCGAAAGTTCTTGCATCGTCATAGCGACTTGGTCTGTTCCAGAAACAACTTCAGATGAAGTATCAAATAGTTCTTTCGTGTTATAGGTTAATGTCTGAGATACATCTGAGATACTACCTACAAGTGCTTTCAAGCGATCTTGCATGATGTTCGTTGATTCAGATAATTGACCGGTCTCGTCTTGGGAAAGAATCGGTAAATGTGGATTTTTCAGTTTTCCTCTACGGACGATATCCATGCGATTCATGACAGCTTTTATCGGTTTAGAGATGACACGGGCAGTGTAAATGGCAATGATTAGGCCTAAAGTCACTACAATCACTGCACTAATAATATTAGTGAGTGATGTAGACTTAGTCATCGTTAAGACGTCAGAACCAGCTTTCTCAATTATTTCTTCTCTAGCAATGGAAGCATTTGATAATTCTTCGATCATAGCAGTGGTAGTAGGAGCTAAAGCATTCATATTCGCCAAGGCTTGTTCCGTATCACCACTATCATATACTGAAATAACATCATTGATAAGTGCATCTGACCATTCTTGGTGGGTAACAACTAAAGCTTTTGCGGTATCAGAAGTAGATAATTCTCCAATTCTTTCAAAGTAGGGCATTGCGGCTGCTGTGTTATCACCGACTCTACTTTTATAAAAAGGATCTCCTGTAGCAAGGTAGCTTCTGACATTATACGCACGTCTGGTAACAGAAAAAGCGGCACGTTCATCAGCAATCATCAATGGAACTTCGTAGTCGACCATCATTTCTGTATCGTCTTGAATCTTCTGGCTGGAAATAGTCGTAGCAGTCACTAAAGCGATAACCAATAGAAGGACTAAACCAAATCCAAATAATATTCTGGACTGTATACTCTTAAATTTTATCCATCTTTTCTTTTCTACCTTTTCTTTACGCTGTTTCTTTTTTTCTTTTTTTTCTGCTGCTGCCATTTTTCCGTCTCCTTTTAATGATTAGTACAACCGGATTCTTGAATATGTCTATATGTATGTGATAGGAATTTACTCACGAAGTGTGAAAACAGTATCAATCGTCTGGTATGTTTGTAGCATAAGAAATGAAGAAGAGATACCTTGAAGGAGCGACTACTCTGAAAAACTACAGATGTAGTTTGATTGCAATATGGGTGTTTATTGCGCATCTTCTAAAGGGCTCTTTATAAGGCATCTCTTCATTTCACGCTTCGTTTATCATTATCGGAACAAGTTATATAAAATTAAGCTTACATTTGAGCAACATTCTTTTCACTTGGAAGTTTTAGAAAATTGAAAACAACAAAAAATGCTATTCCTCTAAATGAGAAACAGCATCTTTGTGAATTAAAGTTGAAATCCTTTAAGCAAGTTGTCCATGTTCTGTGCAATTTCTACTAGTTGAGAAATTTTACCACTGTCTCCAGCGATTTCTTCCATTGAACTATTGATTTGCTGAGTGGCAGCAGAGGTCTGTTCAACGCCAGCAGCCGATTCTTCTGATACAGATGCAACTTCTTCGATAGAAACATTCATATCATCCGTATATTGTTTGATTTCTGAAAGGTTTGTATTGACGATACCTACGCTACTCGCTACGTTTTTCAATGAATGGCTGATTTGTTCAAACGTTTGTGCAGTCGATTGGATTTGAGAAGTGCCACTTTCTACTTCATTATAGCCATCTTTTAATGATTCACTAACTTCTTTTGAGTCATGTTGAATGGCTTGAACAAAACCAGTAATTTCCTTGACGGATATTTCTACTTGTTCAGCTAGTTTTCTAACCTCATCAGCTACAACAGCAAAGCCTTTTCCATGTTCTCCAGCGCGAGCCGCTTCTATAGCAGCGTTTAATGCTAATAAGTTTGTTTGATTGGCAACATTCTGGATGATTTCAACCAGTTTAGAAATTTCTTGTGTTTGATGATCTAATTGGTCGACTTTCGTAACAGACTGCTCGACAATAGCGTGGATTTTTCTCATTTGTTCTTCTGAAGAAGCCATCATCGCTGTTCCCTGAGCAGTTTCTTCCATAACTTTAGTAGAGAGTTGTTCGATTTTCTGACCATTTTCATTAGTCGAATCAACTTTTCCAGCAAAACTTTCCATAATGCTAGCGAGTTTACTAGCAGTATTTGCCTGATTTTCGGATCCTTCTGATAATTCTTGCATCGTCATGGCGACTTGTTCAGTTCCGGACATCACTTCAGAAGAAGTCTCGGATAATTCCTTACTGTTATAAGATAGAAGGTAAGAGACTTCTGAAATACTTGTTAAGATCTCTTTTAGCTTATCTTGCATAGCATTGGTAGCTGTAGCTAGACGTCCAGTTTCATCTTTTGTGTCGATCACGAGATAATCGTTATTAAGATTTCCTTGTTCGATTTTATCTAATCTTTCAATAACCATGTTGATTGGTTTAGAAATAGATCGTGCAGTAATGAAAGATATGATAACAGAAAATACAACCACAAGGATGCCGGAAATAATATTTGTAATGAACCCTCTAGTGCTCATCGTAATAATTTCTTGACCATTATCTTCGATGCTATCTTCTCGTTCTCCTGCGATGCCCACCATTTCAGCTGACATACTTTCAGATATAGAAGAGAGGGTTTGTAAATTTTCGGCTGCGCGTTCTTCGTCACCGTTTGCATAGATGTCCATGACATCTGAGCGAATACTTGAGGTCCATTCCTCATGCGATGAAGTAAAACTCGTTAAGTCGCGATCAGAGAGTTCAAGTAGTGTTTGGATATGGGGCATAACATCTGTAGAAAGTTGTTCGAATGTTTCTCGATAAGATTCATTACCAGTCATCAAATAAGCACGTGCTGCTGAATCTCTTGCTGCGAGAGAGTAGGTAATGCGTTCATCAGCGATTAAGATAGGTAGGTCATTTTCAAGAATCTCATTAACTGTATTATTTTTCTTCACAGTAGAAATACCTATGAAGATAATAGCTGCGATAACCATCAAAATAACGATTGAAAATCCAAAAAGAATTTTCAATTTTAAACTTTTAAATCTAAGTAGTGATCCTTTTTTTGAACTAACTGTTTTTCTTACATGACTATTGTCTATATTTTCCATTTTTTCACCTCTCTTTATAAAGTCGACATATGTTTTATACATTTAATATCTTGAAAAAATTGTTGTTAGATTAGCCTTGTCAAGTGATATGACTTGATGTAATTGTGTATAAAAATCTCAATATGCAATATTGATTTTGATTAGAACATTTATTTCAAGATTAAAAAGAAAACCGTATAAAGACTAATATAAAGTAAGCTTAATACTTTCAAACTTTATTAAACGTTATAGTAACAATTGTTATAAAAAAATAAAAAAAAGCAATGAAAAAGATAATTAGTACAAGATTAACTTGTGAACAAAATGTGTCTTTTGGTTTTGCTGTTGAATCTTAGAACATTAATTTGAAAAATATGTAAATAAAAAAATCACTATAGACAACTGACTTGCTTACAGTCGTCTATAGTGATTTCTATTTTGAAGATTTAAATTTGAAACCCTTTTATTAAATTATCCATATTTTGTGCTAGTTCCACTAGTTGCGAAACTTTTCCGCCGTCTCCAGCAATTTCTTCCATAGAACTATTGATTTGCTGAGTAGCCGCAGAAGTTTCTTCTACTCCAGCCGCGGATTCTTCAGATACGGATGCAACTTCTTCAATTGATGCATTCATCTCATCTGTATGATGCTTAATTTCCGTTAAGTTTGAATTGACGATAATAACACTATTAGCCACATCACTTAAAGATTTACTGATTTGATCAAATGAATGAGCGGTTGACTTGATTTGAGAAGTGCCACTTTCTACTTCATCGTAACCAGCTTTCAAGGATTCACTAACAGCTTTTGAATCTTGTTGAATAGCTTGAACGAATCCGGTGATTTCATTCACAGATACTTCAACTTGTTCCGCTAGTTTTCTCACTTCATCGGCTACGACAGCAAAGCCTTTACCATGTTCACCAGCTCTGGCAGCTTCTATAGCAGCATTCAAAGCCAATAAATTCGTTTGATTGGCAACATTTTGGATTATTTCTACAAGTTTAGAAATTTCTTGAGTTTGATTATCGAGTTGATCAACTTTAGCAACCGATTGACTCACAATTTCATGAATTTTTTGCATTTGTGCTTCAGAAGAGGCCATCATTGTCGAGCCGTTTGCAGTTTCTTCGATCACTCTACCTGAAAGGCGACTGATATTTTGCCCATTTTCGTTAGTAGAAGCAACTTTTTCAGCGAATGCTTCCATGATACTTGCCAGCTTGCTAGCAGTATTAGCTTGATTCTCAGATCCTTCAGACAATTCTTGCATGGTCATCGCGACCTGATCTGTTCCAGACATTACCTCAGAAGAGGTTTCAGATAACTCTTTACTATTGTAAGTGAGCAAGTAAGAGACTTCTGAAATATTCGACAAAATTTCTTTTAGTTTTTCTTGCATACCATTAGCAGCCGCAGCTAATTTACCAGTTTCATCACGGCTATCAATTGATAGTGGTGCACCTGTAAGGTTTCCACTAGTAATCTCACCAACTTTTTGCATAACCTTGTTGATTGGAATTGAAATAGATCTTGCCGTCAAGAAAGCGACTAAAATTGCTAGGATGATAACAACCACTGCAATAATAATATTGATGATAAATGATTGGTTGCTGATATTAACGATATTTTGTCCCGCTTCATCGATTAATTGTTCTCTCTCTCGAGCAGCTGCAGCGAAACCATCAAGCATCTCTGTTGTTGTAGCAGACATACTATCTAAGTTGGCAAGTGCTTGTTCCTCGTCACCATTCTGGTAGACATAGAGCACATCATTAAGCATAGCTTCTGTCCAAACTTCGTGTTTTTCAGAAAGGTTGGAAATCGTCTCAGAATCTGACAATTCTACTAAGGTGTCCATATAAGGTGTGACCGCTTCTGAACTCTCAATGAACATATCGATATAATTTTCTCTACCAGTCATTAAGTAAGCACGGACATTTGTTGAACGCCTCGCAATAGAAAAGCCAACACGCTCATCAGCGATCATTAAGGGCACATCTTTTTCAATTAAATGATTGGATTCATTATTAGTCTTCATACTCATAATACTACTCTCAATAATTAATCCAATAACAAGAATGACGACAAGACCAAATCCAAATAATATTTTACTTTGTATACTTTTGAAACTTAAACGGTTATTCTTCTTCTTTTTATCTTTTTTAACTCTATTTTTTGAGTTAACTTTGTTAGCTGTAGTTTCCATAATATGCAACCACTCCTTCTCAGATACTATCGGTAAAAAGAAAACAAATATTAATCAATGAGATCAATAGGGTTTGTAAAAAGTATGATTGATGTAAGCGTTTTTTGTAGATGAAAATGTTAAATATGTATAAAAATAAAAGCTGAAAGAAAAATCTATAATATAATAATGGTTTTATATTGAAGAAAGATTGAACAATTTAATTGTGCATAAAAATATTTTATTTGATTATTCATCCATATTTTAAAATGAATGGTCGAGTAATCTCAAAATATAACAAGAATAATGAATGGAGATTAGCGAAAGAATAAAACAGAAGAAAATAGCAGTAAAAAAATTTGTGAACGAAAAAAGGCATTCGTTTAAGTGTTGAATAGTTTGAATATCAAAGTTAATATATTAAAGTGATAGAGAAGAAAGATTGAACGTTTTATCTCTTTTAACGGCTCTTTCTTAATATAAAACCGATATAGAGCGTAAACACCTTTTGTTTTTATGAAGATTGAAAGGGAATTGACTAAACTTGTTTTTCAAATATTGCTTTTGCTTATCCGTACAATATAATGATAAATAGAACACGAAGGAGGACTAAAATTGAAAAGCCTAAAAAACAGATGGTGGGTCGTACTCGGTGCCGTACTGGTTCAACTATGTATCGGTGGCGTTTATACGTGGAGTTTATTTAACCAACCGCTAGCAGAAGCATATGGTTGGGAAACAAACGAGACCTATTTAGCGTATTCTATGATTATTTTTATATTTGCATTCGCTACGATTCTTTCAGGCCGTTTACAAGATAAGATAGGTCCTAGAAAAGTGGCGACTGTTGGAATCATCTTATATAGTGCAGGACTGATGCTGACATCAACGGCCTCTTCATTATGGCAATTATATCTATACTATAGCGTGATTTCGGGTATTGGGATCGGTTTTGTATATGTTTGTCCATTATCTACTTGTGTAAAATGGTTTCCAGACAAAAAAGGGTTTATTACCGGGATTGCAGTAGGATCATTTGGATTAGGAGGATTCTTATTTAATACCTTTATTCAATCATTTATTGCATCTGTTGGTGTATCGACCGCCTTTTTATATCAGGGAATCATATACTGCGTGATCGGCTTACTCGGTGCACAGTTATTGAGACAACCAGAAAAAGGAACCGATGAAATATCTGATAAAATTATCAATGATAATGAGTTTACTGTTGGTCAAATGTTGAAAACAAAATCTTTCTATTTAATATGGGTTATCTACTTAACGGGTACCATCACTGGATTGATGGTGATTGGATTGGCAAGAGACATCGGTATTGACGTAGCAGGATTGAATCCTAGCGTTGCGGCAAATGCGGTAGCATTAGCGGCTATTTTTAACGCAACTGGCAGAATATCTTGGGGAATATTATCCGACAAATTTGGTAGATTAAGAATTATTACAGCGCTATTCATTTTAACAACGCTTGCCGTTGGAATGATGAGTCTACTCGACTTGAATGCGTGGATGTTTTTTATCAGTGTAGCAGTCATTGCTTTTTGTTTTGGCGGTTTTTTAGCAGTCATTCCGCCTCTTACAAGTGATTACTATGGTACAAACAACTTAGGTGCAAATTACGGATTGGTTTATCAAGCATACGGCATCGCAGCGCTTGTTGGACCTGCATTGATTTCTGTTGTTGGTGGGTTTAAGTCAGCTTTTATGGTGGCAGCAGTTATGTCGATTATAGGATTGACGTTAACCTTCTTTGTTAGACCGCCACTTTTAAAATTAGAAAAGAAAATAGTATAGTGACTATCATACCCTTATTTCTAGCGTTTGAAGTTAGAGATAAGGGTATTTAAAAATGATTTTTTTATGAATTCATTCATTGTAGCCCAATTGATAACAAGTAATATGTTAAAATGGAGTAAAGTTTCTGAAAAATAAGTGATCAAAACATTTATAATAGGAAAAAATGCTTATTTACTATAAAATTAGATAAATAATGTCACAAAAATCGATTTGTGCTGACTATCTAAATCATTTCGAGGAGGAAGTGAAATCGAAAAAGAAAAGCATAAGCAATCTAGTCTGGAAAAAGACTATGACTATTGCGAAGAAATTATAAAAAAACACTCGAAAAGCTTTTATTTTGCATTTTCCAGATTGCCAGAAGCAAAGGCAAAAGCTGTCTACGCGATTTATGCATTTTGTAGACAAGCAGATGATAGTATAGACGAAGCAAGTACAGCTCAAGAGCAACAGCAAGCCTTAAAAAAAATCAAAGGATTACTTGAAGAATTTGAAAGTGGTCATGTACCAGACCTTCCAGTTTGGCGTGCACTAAAAGATGTCTTTGATACATTCGATTTATCGCTTCAGCCATTTTATGATCAACTTGAAGGACAAACGATGGACTATCACTTCAAACAACCCGAAACATTAAAGGATCTTGAACAGTATAGCTATTTTGTGGCAGGATCAGTTGGGCTAATGCTATTGCCTATTTTGGCTATTAAACATCATCAAGAATTAACTGAAACAGCCATATCTTTAGGTATTGCCATGCAGATCACTAATATTTTAAGAGATGTAGGAGAAGATCGACGTGAAATCGGACGAATTTATCTACCACGTGAATTGATGGATGAAATGAATTATTCTGATCGAGATTTAAAAAATCAAATGATCAATCCATCATTTATTGCTTTGTGGGAAAGGTTGGCTAAGCGGTCTGAGCAGTTGTACCAAATCGTTAAGCAAGACTTGACTAAATTCGACCAAGATAGTCAATTGCCCGTGTTAGTATCGGCTAATGTTTATGCAGGAATATTGGAAGCTGTCCGCAAAAACGGCTATGACTGTTTCAGTAAAAGAAACAAGACGTCATTGATAAAAAAATTATGTATTTATAGAGATGCGAAAGCAGTTTTGAAAGTATCAAATTAAGTAACGAAATGAAGGAGAGTTGAAGATGAGCGAAGCGGTAAGATCAAATGAACAAAAATCAGTAACCATCATTGGCGGTGGACTAGGTGGAATCTCAGCGGCGATTGCGCTTACTCAAAGTGGCTACCAAGTTAATTTGTATGAAAAAAATGATCACATCGGCGGAAAGTTAAATCGCCTTGAGGTAGAAGGCTATGGCTTTGATCTTGGTCCATCCATCTTAACGATGCCATTTATATTCGAGCGATTTTTCTTAGTCAGTGATAAGAAAATGTCGGATTACGTTACGATAGAAAAACTTGATCTACAGTGGCGTTCGTTTTTTACAGATGGTACAACCATCGATCTATATGAACAACTAGCTGACATGGATCAAAACAACACTTCATTAAGCAAGCAGGATTTAAAGGAGTATAAAAACTTTTTGGATTATTCCCAATCGCTTTATGAGATCACGGAAAAGGGGTACTTCGATAAAGGGTTGGACAATACAGTTGACGTGATGAAATTCCATGGACCGATTAAGGCGTTTAAAGGGTTTGACTTACTTTCGACAATGGCTAGTGCGATTGAAAAAAGAATCAGTAACCCTCATCTTGCAGATATGTTGAAATACTATATCAAATATGTTGGTTCTTCAGCTGAGGATGCACCAGCAATTTTAAATATGCTTGCTTACATGCAACATGATCTGGGGTTATGGTATGTACCCGGTGGGATGCACAAACTAGGTGAAGCATTAAAACGGTTAGCGCTTGAAGAGGGTGTTGTGATCCATAACGGGCAAGAAGTGATTCGTTTGGAAAAAGATAGCAAAAAGAATATTACAGCAGCTATACTGACGGATGGTCAACGCGTGCAGTCAGACTATTTTATTTCTAATATGGAAGTGATTCCGACTTATCGATATTTATTAGATGAAGATAAGCAAGACTTGAAAAAACTAGAGGAAAAATTTGAACCAGCAGCTTCAGGAATGGTTTTGCACCTTGGAGTAGACAAATTGTATCCGCAACTCGCTCATCATAATTTCTTTTTCTCTAATGACTCTAAAAAAAATTATGAAACTGTTTTTCATCGTCACGAATTGCCAGAAGATCCTACGATTTATTTAGTGAATGTTAATAAAACGGATGCTGAACAAGCACCTGTTGGGCATGAGAATATAAAAGTATTACCACATATTCCATACATCCAAGACGAACCGTTTACTGATCAGCAATATGCTGATTTGAGAGAACGTGTTCTGATCAAATTAGAAAATATGGGACTGACAAATCTACGTGAACATATTGTGTTCGAAGATATGTGGCTACCTGAAGATATTCAACAAACGTATTATTCAAATCGTGGCGCTATTTATGGTGTATTATCGGATAAAAAAGGAAATAAAGGATTTAAGCATCCTAAACATAGTGATCGTTATGATAACTTGTATTTTGTGGGTGGTTCTGTAAATCCTGGTGGCGGTATGCCAATGGTTACATTAAGTGGACAACAAGTAAGAGATATGATCGTTAGAAGAGACGCAAAATAAGAGACAGTTGAAGGGAGCTATAGGCTCCTTTTTGCGTAAGAAAAAGTCCCTTCTAGGTGAGGAGAATTTGATGCAAATAGCCCTTATTTTGAGTGTGATACTCATTGCACTAGCCTTATTAAGTGGATTCTTTCTATTGTGGAATCTACCTTATATTCCAAAAGCAAAAAAACAGCAACACGTTTACCCGGAGCTGTCGGTCATCATTCCTGTGCGAAACGAAGAAAAGAATATTCCGCATCTCCTTGATTCATTAAAAAAGCAAACGCTACAGCCTAAAGAGATTATTGTCGTAGATGATGATTCAACAGATAGAACGGTCGAGATACTTTCACACTATCCTGTGAAGATCAAACATAGAGACAACAATGTAGACGATACGACATTAGTTGGTAAAACAGTCGCATGTTACCGAGGTGCGAAAGAGGCTACGGGGGATTGGCTGATTTTTATAGACGCTGATACAACTTTCGATCATGAGAATAGCCTGTTGGCTATCTGCGAAGCATATAGAAAAGTAGAAGGCAAAGGTTTATTCACTATTCAACCTTACCATCGTACAAAAAAGCTCTATGAACATTTATCGGCGCCATTAAATATGATCGTCGTTGCTGGTATAAATGCATTCACCCCATTTAAAGAACGCTATGAAGTAGGCGGGGCGTTTGGTCCATTTCTCATGTGTTCAACTAAAGATTACGAAAAAACAGGGGGACATGAAAAGACACTAGACTCACATATGGATAATATTGCGATGACAAAACTCTTTCAATCAAACGGCTTACCAATCTTTAATTTTGGCGGGAAAGGTGTATTATCGTTGCGTATGTATCCAGAAGGACCAAAACAATGGCTGCAAGGATGGTCTAAAAGTGTAGCTAACGGCTCGAGTAACACACATCCTTCTGTTATGGCAGCCGTGAGTTTGTGGATTGCGGGCGGATTTATTGCTTTATTTATTTTATTATTGACGAGTTTATCCCAATGGTGGATAGGACTGATCATTAGCTTGGTGACCTATTTTGCATATGCATCCCAATTTGCTTGGCTTTCAAGAAAAGTAGGGAAATTTCCTCTATGGTTGTTTATCATTTATCCGATATTACTAGTAGCTTTTGTCATTGTCTTTACTTGGTCTTTTATTCAAGTGCATGTTTTACATTCAGTATCTTGGCGTGACCGTAAAATTGATGTCTGAATAAGGAGGAAATTATGATTCAAGTAGTAACACTGATCGTCATCAACGTCGTTGTCTGGTTCGTGATTCACTTAGGCATGTCGCTTATCCTTCTTAAAGCACCGAATCACTTTTTTGAGCGAAATGAATACTTGAAAAAGCTTTTCGCTACTCGCAAATGGGAAAAAGAGGGACAATTTTGGGAAAGTTATACCGCTGTTAAAAATTGGAAAGACAAACTTCCTGACGGTGCTTCTTTAATCGGGCTAGGATATAAAAAAAAGCATCTTCAATCAATCAGTGAGGTTGATTATGATCGATTTATATTAGAAACAAAAAGAGCCGAACTAACGCATTGGCTTATTTTACTGCCAGCACCCTTATTCTTTTTTTGGAATCCTCTAGGTGCTGCCTGGTTGAATATTATCTATGCAGTGATTGTTAACGTTCCTTTTATTATTATCCAAAGATATAATCGACCACGACTAGAGAGAATTCAAATATTGAAACAGAGAATAGAAAATAGAAAAAAATAGTGGAATCTTACAAAAGATAAGTGTATGATGATATTAGATAACTTATTAAAAGTAAGTAAGGAGACTATATATGAATGAACGGTTTAAATTGGATGCGGCTTCTAGCATTGGAACAGTTGTACTTAAAGTAAGAGATGTAGAAAAATTAGCAAACTATTATCAAGCAATAGGCTTAGTTTTATTTAGTTTAACGACAGAAAAAGCATCACTGGGCGTCAGCGGAAATGAAATGCCTTTATTGGAACTTCATAAAATTCAACAACCATTAGAACGAAAAGCTGCGGGACTATTTCATACAGCATTTTTATTACCGACGAGAAAAGATTTAGGTGACACACTCTATCGATTACTAGTTAAAAAAATACCAATTGATGGTGCATCGGATCATGGATACAGTGAAGCGATCTACTTGCAAGACCCTGAAGGTAATGGCATTGAGATTTATCGTGATAAACCAAGAAGTGACTGGGATATAAGAGAAGATGGTCGTATTGCTGGAATCACAATCGAAATGGATGCAGATGGTGTATTAGCTAGCCGAGATCCTGAAAGTACAATTGAAACCTTTCCAGCGTCAACAACCGTTGGACATGTCCACTTATCGGTTAGAAATCTTGAGGATACACAATCATTTTACCAGAAGATAGGATTTGACTTAACAGATCAATTTGGAGATCAGGCAAGATTCTTTTCTGCGGGTGGTTACCATCATCATATTGGAACAAATATCTGGATGGGAAATAACTTACCTGCGTTAACAGAAAAAGATGCTGGTTTGGAATCGTTCTCTATCTTGCTACCTTCGACAGAATCTCTATTGAAATTAAAACAAACTATCCAGAATTGTGGTATAACTATATTAGAAGATACTAATGTGAGTTTGTCTATATTAGACCCCAATGGTATTACTATCCAATTCAAATCTATCGGGTAACAGTATCTGTATCTTTCAACAGAATAAAAACGAGAGAGGATTGAAAAGAAGATGACTGTAGCAGATTACACGGTTAAGGATTTAAATGGTGAGGACGTTCAATTATCAGATTACATTGGTAAACCGATGTTAATCGTGAACACAGCCAGCCAATGTGGATTAGCTTCTCAATTGAAAGACCTAGAAGAAATTTACCAAGACTACAAAGATAAAGGATTCGTTGTACTTGGATTTCCTTGTAATCAGTTTATGAACCAAGAACCATTAGATAGTGGCGAAATCGCAGAATTTTGTCAATTAAATTATAATGTTTCCTTTCCTATGTTTGAAAAAGTAAAGGTCAATGTTGGAGAAGCACATCCACTTTTCAAATACTTAAAAGAAGAAACAGGAAACAAAATGATTAAATGGAACTACACGAAGTTTTTGGTAGATCAAAATGGAGAAGTCGTTAACCGCTATGCGCCTACGACAAAACCTGCAAAAGTGATCGAAGATCTTGTTACAATCATTTAACGTTTAATAATCTATCACAACAAGACCTATCTTATATACTGTCGGTTTTTAACTGCCAGAAAATAAGATAGGTCTTTTATGTTTCACTATAGGTTTAGAGTGGTTAGATAACGAATGAGATCTTATCGTTGTATCTCTTAAGAGAATATGACATAATTTTTATATAAAGCGTAAGGGGAAATGATATGACATCCGTAATGTGGTTTAGAAGAGATTTAAGAATAGAAGATAATATAGCACTATCGCAAGCATTTGAAAAGTCTGAAAAATTAATTTTATTGTTTCAAGTTAATCCAGAACAATTTTTAAATAATAGTATGAACCACGCAGCTTTTTTTACAAGTGTTCTCCATTTAAAAAAAGTGATTGAAGAAGAAGGGATGCACCTGCAAATTCTGTTTGGCGATGTCAAAGAAAGTTTTGAACAGTTAAAAGAAACTGTATCAGATTGGTCTGCCATTTACTTTAATCAAGATGAAAAAGGCTATGGTAAAAAAAGAGATGACGAAATGAGAGCCTTTTTTAAAGATAACCAAATTCAAGTACATTCATACTTAGACCATTATCTTCATGGGGCTTATGAAATCCAAAATAATGCTGGAGATCTCTACAAGGTATTTACACCTTACTACAATAAATGGATTGAATTAGACAAGCCAACACCGATAAAAGTAGAGATTGATTCACAGAAAGTTGTAAAAGAAAAACTATTTGAAGAAAACGAGCAAAAACTAGAGAAGCTAGTAGAAGATGCACAATTGAATATTGATTATAATCCTGGTACCGAAGCTGCTAAAGAACAGTTGAAAATCTTTATTGAAGAAAGACTAGATGATTATAAAATTGGTAGAGATTTTCCTAATCAAGACAAAACCAGTAGACTTTCTCAACATTTGCGTACAGGAGAAATTGGGATTCGAACAGTATGGGCTGCTGTTAAGGCTGAGACAAGCAATGAAAGCCAACAAACCTTCTTAAAGGAATTAGGTTGGAGAGACTTTTATCATATGGTATACGCAGCGAACCCTGAGCAAAAAGACAAACCGATCAAAGAACAGTTTGCACATATTCAATGGGATAATGACGAAGAACAATTTGAAAAATGGACACAAGGAAAAACGGGTTACCCAATCGTCGATGCAGCGATGCGTCAATTGAATACACTCGGATGGATGCATAATCGATTAAGAATGATCGTTGCTTCTTTCTTGACGAAAGATTTACTGATTGACTGGCGAAAAGGTGAACAATATTTCCAGCAGATGCTGACTGACTACGATCCTTCCAATAACATCGGTGGATGGCAATGGGCGGCTTCAACTGGAACAGATGCAGTGCCATACTTTAGAATTTTTAACCCCACAACTCAGTCTGAAAAATATGATAAATCCGGTGATTTTATTCGAGAATTTGTTCCGGAATTGAAAGCTGTTAAAAATAAATACATTCATGCACCTGAAAAAATGAGTCAAGAAGAACAAAAAGAAGTCGGTGTTATCATCGGTGAAGACTATCCGCACCCAATCGTCAACCACTCATATGCGAGAAAGCGTGCGATTTCTGTTTATGAAGAAAGTAAAGATATCAAGCATTAATTAAAAAAAGAAACGCTAAATGCGTTTCTTTTTTTTATGATTAACGCGTTCACTTTGTATAGTTACCGATTTTCATCATATTAGAAAACCCCTCTATGTGAAAAAACGACAGCATCAAGTTCTACTAAAGATGCAATTATAAAAGAATAGTCATTCATAAATATGAAAAGATTGAATTTTATTCACAAATATTGTTGACTATTTCACATACTTAGTTTATAGTTGAATTTGTAAAGAAAATAGGGAAGAAATATCCTATCTTGCATTCTCTCCTTCTTCCCTTTTATTTACAGAATCGCTAAGCAAGGCAGTGTTCAATATAGCGAACCTAGTGCCTGGTTAGCAACTACTACACGTACGGTCGTTGAATCCTCTGCGACAGTATAATTAATGACGGGTATCCCTTACCGGGTGACAGTAGAGAAAAAGGGTGTGGCCCCTTTTTCTCTCTGCACTCTTTTTACTTAGTGTATCTTCATATTATTTGAAAATGCTCTTATAAGAGTGTTGGGAGCCATATGTCATGAAAACGACACACTAACCGAGATAAAGCACAATAATTGTGCTTTATCTCGGTTAGTGTGTTTTATTTTTGTGTGTTGTGGTGTATACTATCTGGGGAGTTTCGTTCGAATAACCGCACCTTGGAAGGAGCGTAACGATGAAAAGAAAAGATCGTATACTTGATTACGTTGTATCTAGAACAAAAGGATACACTAAAAAAGAATTAGAAATGAAAGAAGGCATCACAACTAAAGAGCTTTCTGATGACTTAGATATATTGAGAAGTAATGTATCTAAAGATTTGAACGCACTCGTACGTGAAGGGAAATTATACAAAATCGAAGGTAGACCAGTGAAATACATCGATATTCGATTGATGAGACACAAACCGTTATCCAAACATGTTTCTAGTTACAAGGAAACTGATAAAATAACAGATACCGGAGTCCGTAGTTTTGATTTTTCTTCAGATGAAGATATTTTCCAAACAACGATTGGGGCAACAGGCAGTATGAAAAATGCTGTTGAGCAAGCGAAAGCAGCCGTATTATATCCCCCTAAAGGATTAAACACACTGATTACAGGGCCAACCGGATCTGGAAAAACGTTTTTTGCGCATGCCATGTTTCGTTTTGCTCAGTCGAATGGTATGGTAGATGCCGATAAAGAATTAGTAGTTTTCAACTGTGCAGATTACGCACATAATCCGGAGTTATTGATGAGTCACTTATTTGGCTATTCGAAAGGGGCCTTCACGGGTGCGATAACAGATAAAGAGGGATTGATTCAACAAGCTGATGGAAGTATGCTTTTTTTAGATGAGATTCACAGATTACCGCCAGAAGGTCAGGAAATGATTTTCTACTTTATGGATCACGGTACGTATAGCCGTATGGGTGAAACCGGTAAAACAAGAGATGCGGAAGTACGAATTGTTGGCGCAACAACAGAGGATCCTGGGTCGACATTATTAGATACATTTATGAGACGAATCCCAATCAACATTCATTTACCTTCATTTAAACAACGACCAGCAAATGAACAAATTGATCTTGTTAAACTGATGACAGGGATTGAAGCGAATAGAATCCAACGACGAATCAGTCTAACAGAAGACGTGGTTAAAGCGTTGATTACTAGTGTGGGTTATGGAAACGTGGGACAATTGAAGTCGAATATTCAACTAGTTTGTGCTAGAGGTTTTATGCATCAGATGCACAAAGATGAAGTGAATTTAACTGTTATCGATTTACCAGATGGTATCAAATCTGGATTGATTCAATTGTCTTCAGATAGAAAAGGACATACGGAATTATCTAAATATCTGGAACCAGAAATTATTGTTTCTCCAAACGAGTCCTTTGTTAAAATGAAAGCAGATGCCTATGAATTGCCTTACAATCTCTATGACATTATTGGAGATAAAGCTGCTTTATTAAAAGCAGAAGGCTTAGACCAAGAGTCAATCAACCATTATATATCGACTGATATCAACGTGCATTTAAAATCTTACTATCGCAATCATGGATTTTCATTCAATACCGAATCTAAATTAGCAGAGTTCGTCAATGTAGAAGTGATTCAATTAACACGAATGCTTTATGACTTAGTCAGAGATCGTCTTGGTCCAGAATTTCAACAAAATTTTATTTATGCGATGAGTCTGCATATTAGTTCATTTCTTAAGAAGATTTATTTAGGAGAAGAACGAAACATCAACCATAATATAAAAGAAATGGCGATCGACTTTCCGGAAGAATACGAAGTAGCTACAGAAATCAGAGAAATTATTTCAAATGAATTAAATGTCTCTATACCAGAGAATGAAGTTTACTACTTGACGGTGTTGCTTGTATCATTGAAAGACGAGCAAGCTAAAGGGAAAGTCGGTGTGATCGTCGCTACCCATGGTCATTCTACAGCTAGTAGTATGACAAATGTAGTTGAAGAATTATTGGATATCGAGAAACTTAAAGCGATTGATATGCCACTAGATATGCCTCCACAAACTGCCTATGAACGGGTCAAGCAGGCCGTGATCGATATTGATGAGGGAAATGGTGTTTTACTGCTTGTTGATATGGGATCATTATTTACTTTTGGAGAGAAATTAACAGAAGAGACAGGCGTGTTAGTTAAAACCATCGATATGGTCTCGACGGCAGTGGTTTTAGAAGCTGTTAGAAAAGCGTCCCTTGTTGATACGGACTTGACTACTTTATATGATTCGCTGAAAAAGTTTAGGGGTTATGTGGATACAGTTCAATCACCTCCGGTCGCATTCAATTATATTGATTCAAAACCGCAAATTATTTTAGCTGTTTGTGCAAGTGGAGAAGGCACGGCTAGAAAAATCAAAGAGTTAGTAGAACAAGCCATTGACCAACAAATGGAGATTGACTTGTCCGTGGTTGCTTGCTCAGTAGCGGAGTTAAAAGAAAAACGAGAACAATTGAAGAAAGAATACACCGTTGTAGCAACTACAGGTATACTGAATCCGAAAATGGATGCACCCTTTATTCCATTAGAACAATTTATCGAACGAGACGTCGAACAAATCTTGAAAGATATTTTTACGAATAATGAGGCATTACAGGCTAAGCCAGAATTAGACGAACAAAGTGCTAAGAAATTATGTCAGAATTTTATAGAAGAAAGTTTTACGTTTATCAATCCCGCTAAGGTGATTGAACCTCTTTGGACGTTTGCACAAGATTTTTATGCTTTATCGAACAAAGAGAAAGACCATTATGCTTTCCATATCAATTTGATTATGCACTTATCAGGGATTGTTGAGCGTGCAGTACTGAATGATGCACTAACGATTGAAAAGGATGCAGATGCTATCGAAGAACATCCTAAATATCAAAAAGTTCGTGTGATTGTTCATAGATTAGAGCAGCAACTAAATATCACCATTGACCATAGTGAGTACTTTTACTTATATCATTACTTGGAAAGTACTCAAAATGATATGAAAGACCAACAAATTGATTCATTATTTGAAGAATAAGAAGAACACTAAGACACACTAACGAGCAGTATCGGTAGTGTGTCTTTTTTAGTGTATTGTCAAAAATGCTGTTAAATGGGCTTTTTTACGCCGAAAAAGTTGGCACGCTTCTTGCTTATAGTATAGTGAGCACAGATAATCAGTCAATGGATAGGAAAAGTGGCCGCTCGAGCGAAACAGGTTGCGAACTTCATTCCATTCTCAGTGACTTTCGAAAGGAGGATGCCATCAGATCATAATGGAGGGTAATCACGTATGATGGATATCAAATTAGCCCGAATCGACGATCGGTTGGTACATGGACAAGTTGCAACGACTTGGACGAGGATAACGGGAATCAGTAGAATACTTGTCGTTAGCGATGAAGTAGCAAGTAGTGAGTTAAGAAAATTCTTACTCATGCAAGCCGCTCCGCCAGAAGTGAAAACAAATGTAAT
Source organism: Marinilactibacillus kalidii (assembly GCF_017599325.1). Lineage (GTDB taxonomy): Bacteria > Bacillota > Bacilli > Lactobacillales > Carnobacteriaceae_A > Marinilactibacillus > Marinilactibacillus kalidii. The sequence continues at coordinate 75,905 of NZ_JAGFVM010000037.1, forward strand.
GACAGTCAGTAAGCTCATCGAAGTGTCGGATCATACATTATTAGACAATGTAAAAGTCATGCTCTTATTTACGAACCCGACAGATGTAGCAGAAGTGGTTGAGGCCGGTATCAATTTAGAAACAGTGAATATCGGCGGCATGAAATTTTCACAAGGCAAAAAAATGATTACGAATTTTATTTCTGTTGATGATCAAGATATCGAGGCCTTTAAATTTCTGAGTCTTCAGGGTGTTGAACTAGAGATTAGAAAAGTGCCAAGTGATCGAAAGCAGAGTTTAATTGAAATTCTCAAAAAAGTAGAATAAGCTTGCGCCATTATCCAAATGTAGTAAGTACTTGAGAAGACAGCATTATAGTGTATGAACCGTGTTCAAAATATAAAAGTGGAATTGGTTGATTTTTAAAAGGCTCAATCAAAGAAACTAAAAATAATATAGCGTATCTACCAATCGCTATAGGTAGGAGGGAACTCAATGGTAGGAATAATCCTAGCAAGCCATGGAGAGTTTGCAGAAGGAATATTGCAATCTGGATCAATGATCATCGGAGAACAAGAAAATGTAGCAGCTGTTACATTGATGCCGAGTGAAGGACCAGACGATATTCGGAAAAAAATGGAAAAAGCAATTGCTTCATTTGATACAGATGAAATTTTGTTCATCGTTGATTTATGGGGAGGCACACCTTTCAATCAAGCCAACACTTTGTTTGAAGCCAATAAAGATAAGTGGGCAATCGTTGCCGGCATGAACTTGCCAATGGTTATCGAAGCTTATACATCTAGATTCTCAATGGAATCAGCACACGAAATCGCATCAGCAATCATTGGTGTAGCACAAGATAGCGTTAAAGTGAGACCAGAAGAATTACAACCTGCTTCATCAACTGCTGCAGCAACAAGTAGCGAACCGAATCAGCCTTTACCAGAAGGAACAGTTGTCGGTGATGGAAAAATTAAGATTGGTCTTGCACGTATCGACTCTCGTCTGTTACACGGACAAGTAGCAACAGCTTGGTCAAAAGATGTTAATCCAACACGTATCATCGTTGTTTCTGATGATGTAGCACAAGATGATCTGAGAAAATCTTTAATCACTCAAGCTGCACCACCCGGAGTAAAAGCGAATGTTATACCTGTTGATAAGATGGTTGAAGTCTTTAAAGACCCAAGATTCGGTAAAACAAAAGCATTATTATTGTTTGAAAACCCAACAGATGTTGTTAGAGCTGTTGAAGGTGGCGTAGAACTTGAAGAAGTGAACGTAGGATCTATGGCTCACTCTGAAGGTAAAGTCATGATCAATAATGTACTTTCAGTCGATCAAAAAGATGTAGATGCTTTCGAAAAATTGAAAGAACACGGCATCAAGTTTGATGTACGTAAAGTACCAGCTGATCAACGTAAAAACATGTGGGATTTACTCAAAAAGTCTAAAATGACTAGAACGGTTTAAAATATAAGGAGGTAAGAATCATTATGGGTATTATATCTATAGTATTAGTATTATTAATTGCATTTATTGCCGGTGTAGAAGGTATTCTAGATGAATTCCAATTTCATCAACCAATCATTGCTTGTACATTGATTGGATTAGCAACTGGTCAACCCGGTGCTGGTCTTTTATTAGGAGGTTCATTACAGTTTATTGCTTTAGCTTGGATGAACATTGGAGCAGCCGTAGCACCAGATGCTGCACTAGCATCAATCGCTTCAGCTATTTTAGTAACAATGCGTGGCGCAAGTGTTTCTGAAGGTATTGCTTTAGCAATTCCATTAGCAATCGCTGGTCAAGTTTTAACAATCTTCGTACGTACAGCTACTGTAGCCATTGCGCATGCTGCTGATGGACAGGCTAGAGAAGGATCGTTTAGAAATGTAGAATTGCTTCACTTAGGAGCTTTAGTCTTACAAGGTTTGCGTATTGCAATTCCAGCAGGATTGATTTTAGCTGTTCCAGCTGAATTAGTAACTACCGCATTAGGTAACATTCCAGAATGGTTAACAGGTGGTATGGCAGTCGGTGGTGGATTTATCGTTGCCGTAGGTTACGCAATGGTTATCAACATGATGGCAACGCCTAAAGTATGGATTTTCTTCGCACTAGGTTTTGCACTTTCTGCAATTTCAGAGTTAAACTTAATTGCAATGGGTATTATCGGAACTGTATTAGCATTACTTTATATCCAATTCGCTCCTGAATTCAATCAAGGTAGCGGAGGCGGAGGAAATTCCGGCGGTGGAGATCCTCTAGACGATATCTTGAACGACTACTAGAAAAGGAGCGTTGAAAATTATGGCAGATAATATTGAAAAAAGTAAATATAAATTAACGAAAAAAGATCGTATGCACGTAGCATGGAGAAGTCAATTCCTTCAAGCTTCTTGGAACTTTGAACGTATGCAAAACGTTGGTTGGGCATATGCGATGATTCCAGCACTGAAAAAATTATATTCTTCAAAAGAAGATAGAGCACTGGCTTTAAAACGTCACTTAGAGTTCTTCAATACTCACCCTTACTTGTCTTCACCAATTTTAGGAGTAACCTTAACGTTGGAAGAAGAAAAAGCGGCGGGTAGAGACATCGATAACGCTGCGATTCAAGGGGTTAAAATCGGTATGATGGGCCCTCTAGCTGGTGTTGGAGATCCTATTTTCTGGGCTACGATTCGTCCAGTACTTGGTGCCTTTGCAGCTTCATTAGCTCTTGGTGGTAACTGGTTAGGGCCAATCATTTTCTTCTTGGTTTGGAACTTATTGCGTATGGGATTCATTTGGTACACACAAGAATTAGGTTATGTACAAGGTGGTAACATTACTCAAAACTTGAGTGGTGGCTTGATGCAGAAATTGACCCAAGGTGCTTCAGTTCTTGGTATGTTCATCATGGGGATTCTTGTTCCTAGATGGACTACAATGAACTTCCCGTTAGTACTAAGTGAAGTTGAATTAGATCCTAATGATGTTATCAATTTTGGTGAATTGGCTGATCGCTTCAATAATGGTGAAGTTTCTGGGGACGTTTTAAGAGATTTCGCAGAAAAAGTTCGTGGAGGATTAAGTACTTCTCCAGTGGACGTAACAACACTTCAAGATACTTTAGATCAATTGCTTCCTGGTATTGCACCGTTACTATTAACACTAGGTTGTGTGTGGTTACTTCGTAGAAAAGTTAGCCCAATCACTATTATCTTCGGATTATTCGTTGTCGGTATTATTGGTTTCGTTTTAGGAATCTTCGGACAATAATCATAAAAATAAAAATACGACCCTTCTTCGTTTTGAAGAAGGGTCGTATTTTTTTATGAATCAAATCGTTTTCGTTTAGATGAAGCTGGGATATTGAGCTGTTTACGATATTTTGTGACGGCTCTTCTAGAGATGTGGATGTTATCTTGAGCCAGTAAATCAACGATCTTTTGATCAGATAGTGGTTTTGCTTTGTTTTCTTGATCAACAAGTTTTTTTAGTTTTTGTTGTACAGAATGTGTAGATAAAGTCTCTTCGTTCTCATTCGATAAACTTCTAGACAAGAAGAATTTGAATTCATATGTTCCAGTAGCTGTCTGAATAAATTTCCCATTAACAGTACGACTGATCGTCGATTCATGAAGATCAAGGTTCTCAGCTAACTCCTTTAACTGCAATGGTTTTAGTGGGCGTGTCTGATCAAAGAAAAAATCTTTTTGCTTGTTTACAATGGCTGTGCCGACACGGAGAATCGTTTGATTGCGCTGCTGAAGGCTAGTTTGAAGGGCATCATATTCTTGCTTTTTTTCTTTAACATATGCAGTGACTTCCTCATCTTTGGTCTGAGATAGCTCCGTAACATACGCTTGATCAAATGATAAGAGAGGTGTATTTAGTTTAGCTTCTTGAACGATCAACTGCTCATTTTCAATTTGAACGATCAAATCTGGGCGAATCGTCATGTCCAGACTAGTCTGGAATCTCTCTCCGGGAGCAGGATCCAAGCGCTTAATATAATCGAACACAGTCTGAACGTCTTGCAACGATATTCTATACTGCTCAGCAATTGATTGCCATTTTCGGTCTACTAATGCTTCAAAGGATTCTTCCAAAATGATATAAGCGGTCTCGGGGGCATTTTCGTCTCGTTCTGTCTGTAACATCAGTGACTCTTGAAGTGATCTTGCTGCAATACCAGCCGGTTCAAGTTGTTGAAGCAAGACAAGTGCGTCAAGTAATAAAGTCTCATCAACTTTTGTTTCGGCAATGGCGCCTTCGAGCGATTGCTTTACATAACCTTTTTGATCAAGCTGATTGATCCACCAAAAAATCATTTCTCGAATCAAAGTATCTCTATAGGTCAGTAAAACTTGTTCAATTAAATAATCTCTTAAAGAGGTTTTGTTATCTGGAATCCAACTCATATCTTGTTCACCAGATATAGAATGTGATGAAGTATAGGGTATGTTAACTTCTATAAAAGGATTTTCTAATGCTGTTTTATTCAAAAAAGAAAGTAAGTCCTCCTGATTAAAACTGAGCATTTGTATTCTTTGTAGTAGAACTGGACTGAGTTGCTGTCGTTGAGAAAGATTCAGATGTTGATTCAAGTCCATTTTGCTCACTCCTTTTTAGGTGTCTGTTCACGATCTTATTTTTAATACGTCACTCTAGTTTACCACAAAAGAGCGAATAGAAAACAAAGACTCTTAGAAACGAGTACAGCAAAAATGCACTGTTTCTAAATAGAAACAGTGCATTTACAAAATTGATTATAGCGAAACGACAGATGGTTCCATAGCTTCTTTTGGAACGCCAAAGAAGTAGGTAGCAATGAAGCCGCCAGTATAAGCTGCTAGTAGACCGAGTACATAAACCCACCATAAGTTATTGACGATCAACGGAATTAGGGCAACACCACTAGGTCCAATCGCACTGGCTCCAACACCGCCAAATAAACCAATGACAGCACCACCGATTCCGCCACCAATACAAGCAGTGATAAAGGGTTTACCAAGTGGTAAGGTTACGGCATAAATCAACGGTTCACCAATACCAAGAATACCAACCGGTAAAGCGCCTTTAATCATGGTAACAAGCTGTTTGTTTTTACGTGCTCTGACAAGTAAAGCAAGTGCTGCACCTACTTGCCCAGCACCCGCCATCGCAAGAATAGGTAGTAATTGAGTCGAACCTGTTTGTTCGATCATTGTTACATGAATAGGCGTAAGGACTTGATGTAGTCCAAACATAACCATTGGTAAAAAGAGAGACCCAAGAACAAATCCTGCAAAAGCACCTCCGACACCTAATATCCAATTGATCATACCAACAAGATTAATAGAAACAAATCCAGCCAATGGCATGATTAAGAAAATAGTCGCCAACCCAATGATCAATAAGGAAATGGTTGGTGTTACGATAATATCGATCGAATTTGGGATGACTTTACGTAGTTGTCTTTCGAGCAAGGACATTAGCCAAACTGCCAAAATAACACCGATAATCCCACCCTGATTGGCTATTAGCGGTTCACCGGTAAAGATATTTGGTAATGGAAGCTCAGGGGTTACGCCAGTTAAATAAACAACTCCACCAATGATACCGCCTAATCCTTCTGTACCTTTAAATACTTTAGCTGCATTGATTCCGACATAAATATTTAAATAAGCAAAAAGTCCTCTTTGGATAATTCCAGCCACTAAAACAAGGTATTCCCAATGATTGCCTGAAATGGTTTCTGCTTCTAACATATTTGAAAAGACCGATGCAATACCGCCGATAATCCCTGCACCCACAAAAGCAGGAATTAGTGGAATGAAAATACTCGCAATGGTTCGTAATATTTTTTTGAAGAGAGATTGAGGATTGTGTTTTCCTTTTTGAGCCGCTTTATTTTCGGCAGCTAATTGATCCAAATTCTGTGTATCTTTTGAAAATAAAGCTTGATCTTCAGAGGGAGTAGATTCTTCACCTACAGATAGATTAGCCATTTCACCCATTTCGTTAGCGACCTTTGCTGCAAGACCAGGTCCAAGTATGATCTGATAAGTATCCTCTTCCACTGTTCCGAGAACACCATTTATTTGTTTGACTTTCTCATCATCGACTTTAGCATAGTCTTTGATGTCGATACGGACACGTGTCATACAGTTGATCAGTGTATTGACGTTTTGCATGCCACCAATTTGCTCGTATATTTCAGTAGCGATTTTCTTCTCATCGTGTTTTGCCATGTGTATCTCCTCCTTATGTTAATTGTATGTATTACCTCTACAATACAATCGTATCAGATTTGACAATAAAATCAATGAAAATTATTTCATTTTTATATATGTTTAATGAAATAAAATTTCGAAACGATATAAGCTTTTAACGATACTTTCTAAAGTGAAGTAGGGGTTGAAGGTTAGAATCTTCAGTGTGAAACGAATAGGACTATGCTATACTATCTTTAATAAAAAAGGATTGTTGGGGGAGAAAACTTTGAAGTTTAATGAATATCAATATGAGCGTCCAAATTTTGAATCTTATAAAATGAATGCTCAGAAAATTATTCGTACTATTCAAGAAGCTGAGACCGTAGAGCAGGTAATTGAAGCAATAGAGAAAATGTCAGCACAGATGTCTTCAATCGAAACAATGATGAATATTGCATCCATTCGCTATTCTATTAACACAAAAGATGACTATTATGAAAAAGAAGACAAGTACTGGAATGAGCAGTCACCGCTTTTCCAAGAAATAGATACAGCATTTTATAAAGCTGTCATTGATTCTTCTTATTATGAAGCAATCAAAGAACATTTTCCTAAGACATTTATTCAAAATATGCAGTTTGAATTGGACGCTTTTGATTCATCTGTGATTGCCTTGCTGCAAAAAGAAAATCAGTTGAGTAGTGATTATCAAAAACTGATTGCTTCAGCAGATATTGCCTATGATGGTAAGCAACTGAATCTCTCTCAATTTGGACCGTATCTCCAAGATACAAATCGCTCGACTCGTAAAACGGCTTCTGATGCACAGTGGGGATTTTTCGAAGAAAACGAAAAAACCTTTGATGACATTTACGATCAGCTTGTCAAAGTAAGAGATCAAATCGCGAAAAAATTAGGGTTTAAAGACTTTGTCGCTTTATCCTACGTTAGAATGAAACGATACGATTACGATCGTGAAATGGTAGAAGTTTACCGTAAACAAGTGCTTGATTATGTTGTACCAGTAACGACTAAGTTATCTGAACGACAAGCAGACCGCATCGGTATCGCGGAAATGAAACATTATGATACACCGCTTCAATTTTTAAGTGGAAATCCTGTTCCACAAGGGGATCCGGAATATATTATTGAACAGGGTAAGAAAATGTATCATGAATTATCAGAGGAAACAGGGGCTTTTATTAACTTTATGTTTGATAAAGAACTAGTCGATTTGCTATCAAAAGAAGGTAAAGCAGGCGGAGGCTACTGTACGTATATTCCGGATTATGCCTCACCATTTATCTTTGCTAACTTTAACGGTACTTCTGCCGATATTGATGTATTGACACACGAAGCAGGGCATGCGTTACAGGTTTTTGAATCACGTTGGATTAAACAACCTGAAATTGTTTTTCCTACCTATGAAAGTTGCGAAATTCATTCAATGAGTATGGAATTCTTTACTTACCCATGGATGGAACTGTTCTTTAAAGAGCAAACTGAAAAATACAAATTTGATCATTTAAGTAGTGCGCTTCGTTTCTTACCTTATGGTGTCCTCGTGGATCACTTCCAACATGAAGTATATGAGAATCCTGAATTCACGATTGAAGAAAGAAAAGCAGTTTGGCGAAAACTTGAAAAAATGTATTTACCTGAACGTGATTTTTCAGAGAGTGACTTCTTGGATAAGGGAACTTTCTGGTACCGTCAAGGTCATATTTTTGAATCGCCTTTCTACTATATCGATTACACGTTAGCACAAATTTGTGCATTACAGTTCTGGAAACGAGCATTGATCGATCAAGATGATACCGCTTGGGATGACTATATGGCAATTTGTAAAGTAGGGGGAACGCAAAGCTTTTTAGAAATCGTCAACACAGCAAATTTGCGTTCACCATTTGAAGAAGGCTCTTTGAGTGACGTGATTCAAGCGATTGAAGTAGTATTAGATCAAGTAGACGATAAAGCACTTTAGTATAAGTAAACATAAAAAGCGTAGAACGTTTTCCAAAAAAGGGAAATCGTTCTACGCTTTTCTTACTTTTCTAAATCCGAATCGATATGAGATAAGGTTTCCTCAAGAGTAGTTGTTTTATTCAACTTTTGATCCAGTTCAGTATGAAGTGCTGCTAACTCTTCTTCTAAATCATCGATTGAGCGATAAGCTTCGGATAATTTAGATTCGACACTTGCAGTGTCAATGGATTCATTCGTAGCTTCTGAGCTTATACCATGTAACATCCAAGGTGAGGATAGTTCAAATGGATGTGTTGCCGGCAGAAAAGCTGCTTCCTCATTGGTAAAATCCATCCATATAACGGTATCAGGTAGTGTCTCCTTGACCGCTTCAAAAAAAGAGTCAATCGTCTTCCATAAATTAGGCTGTTCAATAAAGTCACGCCATGGATAGATCACGTGTAAATAATGGTCGCCTTTATCTTCTTCGGTTAAGATAACAAAGCGTGTTTGGTCTTTGTTTTCATAAAACGACCATTTTGTTAATAAAGCATCAGTAAACAGATTTTCTGATATTGGGAAAGGATAGTATGCTTCAAAAGGGAAGACTTTCTTTGGAAATGTTTCGTTTAGGTACGTCCGTTTTAACCATTCTCGTTTACGGCCCAGGTCGCTTAAGAGATACCACTCTTCAGCTTCTTCTGATAGAAAAGAGGAGAGATCTACCGCTTTTGCACCATAGAGTGTCACCACATGAGGAAGCCCAATTTTGCTGAGTACCTTTTGTGCAGGTTTGTTATGTTTTTCAGTATTAGCACCGACAAATTCTACATTTGGAACCTGTAAAGCTTGTTGCTTGGTGTAATCAAGAATAGTGGTCGCATGATTTTGTCCACGGTAGCGTTTATCGCTTCTTAAACGCCCTAGCATGACAAAGTGATGAGAAAATACGCTGTAACCGGCGGTGCTGACTAATTGTCCGTCAACAAATAATCCATACAACCTATTTTCACCATCAGTTAAACTAGGAAATATTGGAAGCATATAATCTTCTTCAAGTCCTGTTTGCATCGACTTGTACTGAGCCAAGTCCGATTTATTTAATTGTCTAATCTCTTTATTCACCAGCTATGCCTCCTGATTGTCCAAACGTTTTTGCGCGGCAAGCTGATATCCAGATTGTTGATATCCTTGCTTTAAATACATATTTTTAGGTGTGTCATCACCGTCAGCCACAAGAATGACGTGCTTTTCCTGTTGGATCGCTAATTGCATGACTGCTGATTGAAGTTTCGTAGCGACGCCTTGATGTCTAAAGGACTCTTTAACGAATAAATCATCAATTTCTATATGTTTAGAACCGACAATGGCAATCAAAGAACCCGCAGGTACGCCATCGATATAAGCAAGTAGTAGATGGCTATTTTGATCATCCAGCACCATATCAAATAATTGCTGCTTCGTTTCTGCGAATGCTGTGCCATAGTTCAAGTCCTGAGGATAATTTAATCGCTTGAAATCATCTAACGTTGTTTGATCGATAGTGATGACTTCTATAGAAGAGACAGGACTTCCCTTGAAATCACGTGGATCAATTTCAAGTAGCTCTAGCATTTCGATTTCATAGCCTTCTTGCTCGAAATAGCTAACGATTTCAGGTGTGAATCCTTTATCTTGTGGCCAGAAGAATTTTAGATGCTGAAGTCCTTCATCTTCGTGAAAAGTCAATTGCATTTCTTCAATGAGCTCAAATTCTGCTAGAGAAGGCTGATAAGAGAGTAAGAAGAAATTTGAGTTATACCGGCCAGGAAGTAAAGGATTGAAGTACTGTTTGAAAAATTCATTTTCATCAATTAAATGACTATAGTGGTTAATATGGTCGAAAGTAAACAAAACCATCACCCTTTCTTGAATAAAGTAGACGTTTATCCTTTGTTTAACGTTATCAGCCGACTAAATAAGGATAGAACAAGTTACAGTATACGTGAATTCTATCTTTTCATAAAGAGATTAAGTAAAAGTTGTATATTCATGAACTTATATGCTTAAATAACCATTTATATAACGTATGTAATCTAATTACATTCTTATTCAATCGAATATTTGGGTCGGTTTATAGCTGATAAGCGAGCTTTTCATAAGATGTATTAAACAAATGATGGTTATGCTATTGAAATAAATGATGGAAAACTTTCATGACAGTTATGAAAAGCCTTTATTCTATAAGCATTTTCAAATATTTTGGTTGTTATGTCGGACTTACCGAGTCTATCTAGTACTACTTTTACAGTTCATTATGTTAGAATTAAAAAAGAAAAAATGATTATCAGATTAAATATACATAATTGCATATTTATGATAATATTTTACAAATTTATTCTAAGGAGTGAAATAGAATGAAAATAAGATCATCAATCTTGTGGCTTTCGTTACTAACAGTCCCTACATTATTAGCGGGATGTGGAACAGGTGGATCAGAATCAAGCTCAGCACCTACTGATTCAGATAGTGGAGTTGAAGGTGGCGTAGTTACCATTGATTTTTTTAATCAAAAACCAGAAATAACTGCACAACTTGAAGAACTAGCAGCGATGTATGAAGAACAATCTGATGGGAATACAGAAGTAACCATCACAACTGTCGGTAGTGGAGAAGGATCAGCTGCTTTACAAGCACGCTTTTCTTCTGGGGAAGAACCAGCGATGATGATGTTGGGGGGGCTACCAGAGGTTGAACGTTATAGCGATTCACTACTCGATGTAACAGACCTTGAGGTTTCCGACACGATTATTGACGGTATGTTAGAAGGGGGGACGATTGATGATGTTCCACTAGGTGTTCCTTTAAATATTGAAGGTTTTGGATGGATGTATAATCGTGAGATTTTTGAAGAAGCGGGTATTGACCCAGAAGCGATTAAATCCTACGACGATTTTGCTGAAGCAGTAGATACTTTAGAAAGTCAAAAAGAAGCTTTAGGATTAGAAGCTGTATTTGGATTTAGTGGTGGGGAAAATTATATTGTCAATCAGTTCTCAGCCAATTTCACGAGTCCAGAATTTAATGACAGTATCATCGAATCTTATGAAGCGACTGAATTGGATTGGACCTACGGCGATCAAATGAAAAAATATACCGATCTTTTCAATGAACATAATGTTCAACCAATTTTAACGGTAGACTATAGTCGTTCGGTTGAAGAAATGTTTGTTAATGATAAAGTAGCTATGGTGCATCAAGGGATTTGGATCGTACCGACATTGAATGATATTGATCCAGCATTTGCAAAAGAGAAACTTGGATTGCTTCCAGTTTATGGAGAAAATGATACAGAAGGTAAAATTATTGCTGGTGCACCGTTTTATGTAGGAATAAATAAAAATTTAGATGAAGCTGTTGTAGAAGAATCTAAAAACTTTTTAGATTGGATGTATTTATCCGACGAAGGTAGAGAAATGATTGTTGGAGACTTAGCTTTCGTACCAGCTCAAGAAGGTTATGAACCAAGCGATATTAAAGATCCAGTATCCAGTGAACTTTATCAAGCACTTCTTGATGGAGAGACGGGTGCTATGACACATAAACAATACCCTGACGGATGGTTTCAGCAAGTTCTTTATCCAGAATATCAGAAATATCTGACAGGTGAACAATCATGGGAAGATTTTGAAAATAATACAGCGGAAGCTTTTAAAGAAATGCGGTGATTAAATGCAAGGGAAGCATAATATGGCCTATTACTGGTTGTTTATTTTACCATCAGTATTAGCAGTATCAATCATTATTTTAATTCCACTTTTACTTGGGATTGGAACATCATTAACCAATTCAGATGGGTACGAGGCTACCTTCGTTGGTCTTGGTAATTATATTGATTTATTAAAAGATAGACAATTTTTAAATAGTTTATGGTTTACACTAAGGTTCTCATTTGTTGCTGTTATCCTCGTCAATGCGATTGGACTTGGATTAGCACTTTTGGTAACACAAAAACTCGGAAAATTTAGTACACTATTCAGAACGATATTCTTTATGCCTAACTTGATAGGCGGCATTATTCTAGGTTTTATCTGGCAATTTATCTTTGTCAGAGCTTTTGAAGGAATTGCTTCAGCTACAGGATTCAGCTTTTTCAGTGCTTGGTTGTCCGATTCAACGACGGGATTTTGGGGAATGATCATTGTGTTTTTATGGCAGATGAGTGGTTATATTATGATCATCTATATTTCGTTTCTAGCCAATATCCCTAAAGAACTCATTGAAGCTGGTTACATGGATGGCGCAAGTAACTGGAGAGCATTCTGGAGTATCAAGTTTCCGATGCTAGCACCAGCCTTTACGATCAGTTTATTTTTAACATTAGCGAACGCTTTTAAAATATATGATGTAAACTTGGCTCTGACAAATGGCGCGCCTTATGGATCAACTGAGATGGTTGCGATGAATATTTATAACACAGCGTTTTACCAGTATCAACAAGGATACGCACAGTCTAAAGCAATCGTGTTCTTACTCCTTATAGCTGCGATCTCCTTAACTCAAATCATGATTACACGGAGAAAAGAGGTTGACCTATAATGAGTTCAGTAAAAAGACATAAATCACTTGTATTATTAATGGGAACAATTTTATCATTGACTTGGATCTATCCATTTGTGATTATTCTTTTTGGATCATTCAAAAACAGATCTGAAATTTTCACGAATACATTATGGATTCCAAAAGATGTCATTACAGAAAATTATCCAAAAGCTTATGATAGTTTGGAATTTGCCAGTAGTTTCTTTAATTCCTTGCTCATCACAACAGTCAGCATCATTATCATTGTTATTTTTTCTTCAATGGCTGCTTATGCGTTAGCTAGAAAAAAAAGTAAAACTAGTAACATAATCTATTTTATGTGCGCACTGACGATGTTGATTCCTTTCCAGTCTGTCATGATTCCACTAGTCAGCATGTTTGGACAAGTTGACTTGTTAAATAGATTTGGGCTTGTCATTATGAATTGGGGCTTTGCAACAAGTATGTCAATTTTCCTCTATTATGGTGCGATGAGATCAATCTCTATATCGCTAGATGAAGCAGCCTATCTTGATGGTGGAAATCCTATTCAAATATTCTGGCAAGTGATCTTCCCGATATTGAAACCAACGACAGTAACCGTGATTATCTTGAATGCCATTAGGCTCTGGAATGATTTCTTGTTACCATCACTGGTTGTTAATAAAGATGGCATGCGTACGATTCCATTGAGAATGTATTATTTCTTTGGTGAATATACAGTTCAGTGGGAGCTTGCACTCGCAGGATTAGTGCTTGCGATCATCCCAATCATTATTCTTTATATCTTTCTTCAAAGATATATCGTCGAAGGCGTTACGGAAGGTGCGACGAAATCTTAATAAATACTCAAACAAACAACACAATGCAGAAACTTGCATTGTGTTGTTTTATCTTTCAATCTATTAAGGTCTATGAAGATTCTGTCAAAAAGTGTTCACGGTTATATTTTCATTTAATCCTAAAAGAAATGATACATGTACCCTGTATATCCTTACATAAAGGGCTTTTTAAGAGAAGTCCTTGTTCAAATTTTCGACAAACAATACAATTATATAACAAAATACCTAGTTATTTGTCACAAGAATAAAATCTTAAAAATCCCAGAAACATGATACGATTGATTCAGACATCAAGAGAGCAAGACGTGACCAAGTCACATACTAAAAAAAATTACAGGAGTCGTTAAAATGATTAAAAAGAAATTGTTTGCCGTAGTAGCTGCATCATGCTTAACATTACCAGCCTTCGCACCTACCCATGTAGCTGCATCTGAACGTATGGAAGAATTAAAAAAAGAGCAACGTGAGTTAAATGAAAAAAATAGTTCTTTAGATCAAGAAATTCAATCAAAAGATGAGCAAATGGGAAATCTCCAAGAAGAACGTACACGATTAGAAGAAGAAGTCAGTGGTCTTCAAAAAAACATTGATGAATTAGTCATCAATATTGATGAACAAGAAAAAGAAATTGAACGAATTGAAAAAGAAATCGAAAAACTGCAAGCTAATATTGAAAAATTAGAAAAGCAAATCGAACAAAGAAATGAACAGTTAGAAAATCAAGCAAGATCTGTTCAGACAGAAGGTAATGCTTCAGATATTATCGATATGGTTGTTTCAGCTGAGGACTTCTCAGATTTAATTGGCCGTATCGGAATGGTCTCTCAAATCGTTTCTGCTAACAAAACGATTATGCAAGCTCAAATCGATGATCAAGAAGCTTTAGAATCTGCCGAAGCTTCAATTAAAGAAGAACAAGAACAAGTGCAAACAGTCAAAGCGCAATTAGAAGTTGATCAAAATAATCTAATAGCACAGCGAGTAGAACTTGATGATAAAATTATCCAAGTAGCAGAACGCTTCGATATGACAGAAGAAGAAAAGGCTTCTTTTGTATCAGAACAATCACAAGTAGCTCAACGTACAAGTACGTTAAGTGCTGAAATGCAAGAAGAACAAGCGCGGATTATAGAAGAACAAAGAAGAATTCAAGAAGAAGAGCGTCTTGCAGAAGAAAAACGTCAGAGAGAAGAAGAAGAAGCATACCAACTAGCTGAAGCAGAACGAGTAGCTTCTGAACAAGCCGCTGCTGATAAAGCTGCAGAAGAAAATGCGGCAAGTCAAAGAGCTGCAGCTCGAGCAGAAGCTGAACAAAATCAAGCAGATCAAGTTCAAACTTCATCTTCTAATAAAGCAAGCACGCCAGCGCCTTCAAAACCAAGTGCACCAGCTCCGGCTGCACCAAGTACAAACGGTGGTTGGACTAGACCAGCTAGTGGACGAATTTCTTCTCCATTCGGTTATCGTATCCATCCAATCAGCGGTCAACGCAAGCTTCACAGAGGGATCGATATTGCTGGAGGCGGACCGATCGTTGCAGCAAAATCAGGTAAAGTTGTGACGGCTGCATTCAATAGTAGCTACGGTTACTACGTGAAAATCGATCACGGTGATGGAACAACTTCACTTTATGCACATATGCTTGCTGGCTTAAAAGTAGCTCCTGGTCAAAACGTATCACAAGGGCAACAGATTGGTGTGATGGGTTCGACAGGTGGCTCAACGGGTGTTCATTTACACTTTGAAATCACAGTTGGTGGACAATTAGTGGATCCTAAATCTTATATTGGTGGATAATTTCATTCAATAGTGAGCAAAAGCGTGTGACTACCAAAGTAGTCCACGCTTTTTTTGAATAACAGCCAATTGAAATAGGCGGTCATGCTAGTCTTAAATTATGGTAAACTGAAATTATCAGTGAGTGAGAGGATAAAATAATGGAAAAAATTGAATCAACAAAAAATACAAAAGTTAAACAATGGAAAAAATTATTGACAAAAAAGGGTAGAACGAAAGCAAAACAGTACATTATAGAGGGTCATCACTTGATAGAAGAAGCATTCAAATCGGGTGCGTCCATTGAGTGTTTGATTATCAGCGATCATGTTGAATTGACTGAATGGATGAAACAAATCGAAACAAATGAGTATTTTGAAGTATCTGAAAATGTTGCTATGGCTTTATCAGAGACTGGAACGACTCAAGGTGTTTTTGCAGTAGTGGGTATCCCTGAAGAAGCTCGAATAGTAATCGATAAACCCTACTTATTTTTAGATGGTGTTCAAGATCCAGGAAATGTGGGTACTTTGATTCGTTCGGCAGATGCTGCAGGTTTTGGTGGCGTCGTGCTAGGAGAAGGTTCCGCAGATCTCTATAATCCAAAAACGCTGAGGTCTACACAAGGTAGTCACTTTCATATAGCAATGTACACTGGGATAATTGAAGAATGGATCAATCACTTCCAGACCGCTGAGTACAGTGTATATGGTACGGCTCTAGATGAGCGAGCTGTCAGTTATCTTGGAGAAAAGCAACATCAACCCTTTGGGTTAATCGTTGGTAACGAAGGTGCCGGTGTAAGAGCGGCGTTATTAGAGCTGACAGACAAAAATCTTTATATTCCCATTAAAGGGCAAGCTGAATCGCTAAATGTTGCTATTGCGGGTAGTATTTTGATGTTTTCTCTCTATCAATAAACAACCAATTATAACGGAAATTTGACAATTTTCGTTATTTTAAGTTTTAAGCTCTTTTTAAAGGTGTAAAACCTTTTAATTGGGATTGTTTAGGAGTAAAATATGGAACATAAGCTGAAAACAGCGTAAGTAAGAAGACGCTGATCAAACTTTGAGGGTAACTTTAAAGTACGGCACAAAGGAGACGTTTCATGGAATTTGTTCAATCTATCTGGGAGCAAGATCTAGAATATGTAGCTTTAATTGAAGATTTAATTAAAAATGAAGAATTACTTAAACTTGAAGCCATTACACACCATCACTACACGACACGCCTGACTCATTCTATTTTTGTTTCTTATGTTAGTTACCGTATAGCAAAAAAAATGAATCTAGATGTAAGAGCAGTTGCGAGAGCAGGACTCCTTCACGATTTCTTCCACGAAGATAGAGAAGAGATTGCTGCAATGGAAATGGGCTCACATAACTGCGTGCATCCAAAAATCGCTGTAGAGAATGCAGCAAAAATAACACCACTGAGCGAGCTAGAAAAGGATATCATCTTGAAGCATATGTTCTTATGCTCTAAAGTTGGTTTGCCTCGCTATAAAGAAAGTATGATTGTGACTTGCGTGGATAAATATTGCGCAATCAACGAAGTCTCTCAGCCATTACGCGAAAAAACGAAAGCTAAATTTGCAGTTTGGATTTCTAAAATCCGATTAGTGCATGCATAAAATACAAAATAAGAGCAAAAGCCATTGGCTTTTGCTCTTATTTTGTATTTATTCACTCAACAGTCCAAAACAATCATGTCTTTTTCTTTTATCAATACTTTTGCAGGTTTCTCACTGAAGTGCACTTATGCCCTGAAATAAGCGATAACGGTTGAAAATAAAAAAAGGATAAGGTATCGTTAAATGTGACTACTGTCTTGAAATAGATGACGTAATCGGCTATGATAAATTGTCGATGGCAATCTGATCGTTCAATGAATAAAAATGATTGAATGACATGCTAACAGCATGTCTTTAAGGTAGTATCCGATCTAGTGAATTTGGAGGTGAGGCAAATGGATGCCAGTCCCAGTTTCTTGTCAATAAGTAAAAGCATACGAAAAAAAGATGCCTCCAAAGGTATACACAGACAAGGATGATTAAGAATGGAATTTATTAAGAATAGTAAAAAAGAACACTATGAGCAGATTTTTTCTGCAGCTAAGCGAGATGACCGTGAAGCATTTAGAGATTTATTTTTGAAACTGCATGACCGTGATCAACATGAAATTTTTCATTTACTTTATCCAGAAAAAAAAAGTAAGATTTCTCATTTTCTAGATCCAGAAGAATTTTCCGAAATTTTCGAATGGATGGAAACGGAAGACCAAGAAGCAGCAGTCCAATATCTACCTGATGAGTATATGGCTAAAGTATTTAATCACATGGCCGCAGACGATGTCGCGAACTTTTTAACAGAAAGTGAAGATACAGACAATCAGACATTATTATCGATGATGGATAGCCGTGAAAGTGAACGTGTTAGAGAAATTCTGTCATATGCTCCAGAAACAGCTGGATCGATCATGACGAAAGAATTTATTAAAATAAATTATAAGTTACACGTTAAAGAAGTCATCGAGAAGCTAAGAAGTATTGGAAAGAAAGCAGAAACGATTTACTATCTTTATGTTGTAGATGAAAAAGATCGATTGATGGGCGTTTTATCTCTTAGAGACTTGCTGCTTTCGCAAGAAACGGAAACTGTTGAGAATATCATGTTCAGCCAGGTTGTCTCTGTCAAAGTAGATGAGGATCAAGAAAATGTAGCTAGAGTCATTCAAGACTACGATTTATTAGCACTACCTGTTTTAGCTCATGATGGATCAATGTTAGGAATTGTTACCGTTGATGATATCATGGATATTTTAGAAGACGAAGTAACAGAGGATTTTAATGATTTTGCGGCGATAAAAAAAGGTACAGACGATAGGAAATTAACACCTTTCAAAACTGCTAAAGCGAGAGCGCCTTGGATCGTCATCTTATTATTCTTAGGAATGATTACAGGAAGTTTGATCAGTTTCTTCGAAGAAACCCTACAATCAGTTGTATTGCTTGCAGCCTTTATTCCAATGATTATGGATACTGCTGGGAATGTAGGAACACAAGCACTAGCTGTAGCAGTGCGTAATTTGACGATTGAAGATGAGCAAGATAAAGTGAGTTTATTTCAAACAATCAAAAACGAGCTCGGTGCAGGTATATTAATTGGTATTTTAGCAGCAGTTGTAGTGAGCGGAATCGCATTCGTTCTACACGGAAATGCTGTATTAGCTTTGATTATTAGTGCCTCTATGTTGTTAACAGTAAGTGCATCAACGGTTATTGGAACAGTTATTCCGGTAATTATCAATAAATTTAAAATTGATCCAGCAGTTGCATCTGGCCCATTTATTACAACAATTAATGATTCTTTAGGTTTGTTTATTTACTTTTCAATTGCAACACTTTTCTTAGAACATCTGTAAAGAATCGTTAAAAGGATATGTCAATTTTTCAACTTTTTTGTAGATTTACTTACAAAAAGTTCCTATTGATGATATACTGTTGTTGTTTGAAAGTAGAGGTGAACATACATGATTGAAGCAACACAAAATAAAATTATTTGTCCAAAGTTTGAGCAAACTTTTTCTATTCTTGGAAAGAAATGGACAGGGCTTATTATTGATGTTTTATTGGATGGACCTCGTCGTTTCAAAGATCTTTCGGAATCGATTCCTGATGTAAGTGATCGTGTGCTAGTAGAGAGACTAAAAGAACTCGAACAAGCCGACATCGTTACCAAGAATCTTGACGAAGATTGTGAGCTAAGATCCGGATATTGTCTAACAACTAAAGGATTAGCGCTTGAAAATGTGATGAGAGAAGTACAAGGCTGGGCAGATCAATGGATCAGTGCAGAAGAATGTCAAAAAACATTAAACAAATAAATGAACAAATTTTATAAATGAACGCTTTTGTTGGAAAAGAGTAACACAGTAGACTATCTCAGAGATCGAATGTCATTGGCTGTAAGCATTCGAATAATAAACTGTGTGAAGTTCACTTCCGACATTCAAAAGGATTTTAATTTGATTCTTGTCTTTTTGAAGAAGTAGATTTCGATGTTTAACAGAAATCTCGGTATGCGCCGTTATGCAGAGTGTAAAACTAGCAATCGTTAGTTTTGAACAAGGGTGGTACCGCGTGTTGACCTCGTCCCTATTAGGGAAGGGGTCTTTTTTTTGACTAAAAATAGATACATAACTAAAGGAGAGAGAAGATGGATTTAAAGAACAGATTATCAGAAATTGCAGAAACAGCCTCTACTGAGTTTGCCAACACACACTCAATGGAAGAATTAGAAACGTTAAGAGTAACGTATCTAGGGAAAAAAGGTAAATTGACACAAGTATTAAAAGGTATGAAAGACTTGAGTGCTGAAGAGCGTCCAGTTATTGGTCAACTAGGAAATAAAGTAAGAGATGAAATTACTAGTCAACTTTCAGAGAAAAAAGCGCTACTTGAAAAAGCAGCCTTGGATAAACGTTTGTCTGAAGAAACGATTGACGTGACATTGCCAGGCGTGAAACCGAAAAAAGGTCAAGGACACGTTATCACGCAAATCATGGAAGAAATTGAAGATTTGTTCCTAGGTATGGGTTATCAAATCGTTGAAGGAAATGAAGTGGAAGAAGACTATTACAACTTTGAGCGTGTTAATCTTCCGAAAAATCATCCAGCACGCGATATGCAAGATACTTTTTATATTACGAATGAAGTATTGATGCGTACACACACTTCGCCTGTTCAAGCGCGGGCTTTAGAGACCCATGATTTCTCAAAAGGACCACTTAAAATGATCAGTCCAGGTAAAGTGTATCGTCGAGATACAGATGATGCGACACACTCTCATCAGTTCCACCAAATTGAAGGACTTGTCATCGACAAACACATTACAATGGCAGACTTAAAAGGTGCATTAGAAGCGTTAGCTAAGAAAATGTTTGGAGAAGATCGTGAAATTCGATTACGTCCTAGTTATTTCCCATTTACTGAGCCTTCTGTAGAAGTAGACGTTAGCTGCTTCAAATGTGGCGGAGCAGGATGTAGCGTATGTAAGCAAACGGGCTGGATTGAAATATTAGGAGCAGGTATGACGCATCCAGAAGTGCTGAGAATGTCTGGAGTAGATCCAGAAGTATACGGCGGATTCGCCTTTGGAATGGGACCTGACCGCATCGCTATGCTGAAGTACGGTGTAGAAGATATTAGAAACTTCTATTTGAACGACCAACGATTCTTAGAACAATTCAAGGTGAAAGGATAGGATAAAATGAAAGTATCATACAACTGGTTATCAGATTATTTGAATTTAGAAAAAACAACGCCTGAAGCGTTAGCGAACCAAATCACTTTGACGGGGATCGAAGTTGATAGTGTCACTGAAATGGGTCAAGGACTTAAAAATCTTGTGGTAGGTGAAGTGAAGTCGATTGAGAAAATGGCAGACTCTGACCACTTAAATATTACACAAGTAGATGTAGGGGAAGCTGAGCTCTATCAAATCGTCTGTGGTGCACCTAACGTAGACAAAGGATTAAAAGTAATTGTAGCTTTACCTGGAGCTAGATTACCAGGTAATTTTAAAATCAAGAAAAGCAAACTTAGAGGACATGTTTCAAATGGTATGCTTTGCGCGTTGGACGAATTAGGATTCTCAGAATCCGTCATTCCTAAACGAGCAGAAGATGGGGTGTATTTATTACCGGCTGATGCTGTAGTCGGTGAAAATGCCCTGTCTTATATCGGACTGGATGATGCACTGATCGACTTAGATATTACACCAAATAGAGCAGATGCAATGAGTATGCGCGGTGTAGCATTTGAAGCGGGCGCAATTTTATCACAAGTACCTACTTTTGAAACCGTTGAGATCGTTGAAGATCAATCGAGTAAAATAGCTGATTGGATCAGTGTATCAGTAGCTGACAAGACAGATTCCCCTTACTATAAAACACGTATTGTCAAAGAAGTGACCGTGCAAGAAAGTCCGTTGTGGTTACAACGTAGATTGATGACTGCTGGTATCCGACCAATTGATTCTGTTGTAGACGTAACCAACTATATCATGCTTGAATATGGTCAACCGATGCACGCATTCGACTATGATGCTATAGGCACGAAAACACTGCATGTCAGAAGAGCGAAAAAAGAAGAACAAATGATTACCTTAGACGGACATGAAAGAAGCTTAACGACTGATAACCTTGTTGTAACGAACGGTGAAAAACCAGTAGCGCTAGCAGGTGTCATGGGTGGTCAGAACACACATGTGACGGAAGGGACGAAAACAGTCGTCTTGGAGTCAGCTGTTTTCGAATCTTCGCTCATTCGTAAGACTGCCCAATCATTAAATTTACGTAGCGAGTCTAGCTCAAGATTTGAACGAGGATTGAATTTGGGAACGATTGAAACTGCACTAGATCATGCTGCAGCATTAATGGCTGAAATTAGTAATGGAACAATTGTCTCTGGTATCGCAGACGCTGGTTCTGCTGAACCTACTGAAAAAACGGTATCGATTACGGTTGAAAAGATCAATCATTCTTTAGGAACAAATCTTTCAATTGAAGAAGTAGCCTCTATTTTTACACGTCTACAGTTTGATTATCAGCTGATTGAAGACCAATTTAACGTTACGGTTCCTTTAAGAAGATGGGATATCGCTATTGAAGCTGATTTATTAGAAGAGGTTGCACGTATTTATGGCTATAACAAAATACCTTCCACGCTTCCAGTAATGGAATCAACACCTGGCGAGTTGGACGATAAACAGCGCCTTGTTCGCTATACACGTAGATTCCTTGAAGGTAGTGGATTAGCACAAACAATCAGCTATGCACTGACGACACCTGAAAAAGCCAAACGATTTAGTTTGAAAGCTTCTGAAACAACTGATTTGGATTGGCCAATGAGTGAGGAACACAAAACACTAAGACTGAGCTTAATTAGTGGATTACTTGATAACGCTGCATACAATACAGCGCGTCAAATAAAAGATAATGCCCTTTACGAAGTTGGACATATTTTCTATCACAATCCTGAATCTGCACTTCCTATCGAAGAAGAACATGTAGCCGGATTGATCACTGGATCACTGATGAATGAGACTTGGGCGAACAAAAAACAACCCGTTGATTTCTTTATGCTTAAAGGAATCGTTGAAGAGTGGCTAGAATCAATCGGTTTTAACCAAGTTATCGAATTTGTAGCGACGCAAACACAAGAAGACTTCCATCCTGGTAGAACAGCTCAAATTAAAATTGGTGAAAACATCATTGGTGTAATTGGTCAAATTCACCCAGCGATTGCACAAAATAATGACTTAGAAGATGTTTATGCCTTTGAAGTTAGTATCGATGCATTAATTGATGCAGATAAAGATCCAGTTCGTTATCAATCGATTCCTAAATATCCAGGCACTTCTCGCGATATCGCTTTGCTTGTAAAAGAAGAAGTTACGCATAATCAAGTAATTGAAACCATTGAAGAAAATGGTGGGAAATGGTTAAGAAATGTAAAACTGTTTGATCTATATCAAGGAGAGCATATTGAATCAGGTAAGAAATCGATTGCTTATTCACTAGCTTACTTGAATCCAGAAGCAACATTAAAAGAAGAAGAAGTAAATAAAGACTTTGAAAAAGTAAAACAAGCATTGATTGAAAAATTAAATGCAGAAATTCGTTAATAACCATTGAATGAAATAAAAAGAGTTGGCCCTATGTAGAGATACATTGGACCAACTCTTTTTCTATAAATCAGCTACTAGAAATTCAGTAGCTGATAGCGTTGAAAGCATCAAAAAATGAGTAATCCAATAGTAGAAGATGTAAATAATAAGCAATTGGTGCAAGATTGTCGCTTTCATGTTATTATAATAGAGAATTTGTATATCTAGGAGGCAGGTCTATGCCTGAAGAAAAGAGAAGATTCAAAGCGAAAATAGCTGGTGAAACCTACACAATCGTTGGTCCACGCTCAGAAGAACATATGAAAACTGTTGCGAAAACAGTAGATGAGCAGATGACCCAACTCAAAGAGATGACGAAAGGTCTCGATCCAGAAAAAAGAGCCATGCTAATGGCAATCAATGCTGTTTCTGATCAGCTTGAAACAAAAAAGAAAATGCTAAAGCTAGAAGAAAGAATAAAAGAACTGGAAAATGAACGTTCATAAAGTGACTCGATCGTTTGGCCATTAAGGAGCGTAAAGTATCATGGTATTAACATTAATCATCATTCTATTATTACTCATTTCCCTTTATAGTGGGGCAAGAAGAGGATTGATTCTTCAGTTAGTCTTAACGATTGGTTATTCGATTTCTTTTTATTTTGCCTTAAAGTACTATCAAGAAATCAGTGAGTATGTAAAATTACTTGTCCCGTACCCTAGTCCTGTATCTGCTACAGATAATCCCTTTGTTTTGTATGGTAAGGAAATAGTTTTCAACTTAGATCAAGCCTTTTATAATGGAGTAGGATTTGTAGGGATATTGCTTGTAGGCTGGATCGCCACACGCTTCATTGGGGGATTATTGAAGTTTATTACTGAAATCCCTATATTGAAGCAACTGAATGCAATCGGTGGTGCGATTATTGGCGTACTCGTGCAATACGTAGGAATCTTTCTAATCTTATTCTTACTGTCGGTAGTCCCTCTTGATATGATTCAAAATCAATTCGACGCTAGTCCAATTGCTAGAAAAATTGTCTCTGACACACCAGAATTATCGAGAAACGTATACGATTGGTGGGTCACGGAAGGCTTAGAAGAAGATATCGTAACTGAATAATTGTAAATTGAAATAGCATCAGGTAATTGAATAAAATGGTGTTGATCCAGTTTGCGTTGTTTCTAACGTGTAACTATCAACACCTTTTTTGTCGGTAATGAACGAAAATGAAATAGAAAGGCTTGATAGAATGAAGATGGAAATCGAAAAATCATTTAAGACACTCGATTTTCCTAAGGTAATGAACCAGCTTGCAACACATGCAGTTTCAAGCTTAGGAAAAGATAAAGTGCTGGCACTCTCACCTTCTTCGGACTATGAGGAAGTCAAGATAAGACAAGAAGAAACAGACGATGGTGTTCGCATAATGAAAATGAGAGGTGGTATTCCACTCTCGCCATTTATAGATGTCAGACCGCATTTAAAACGTGCCAATATAGGTGCTTCACTAAACGGACAAGAGATTGCTCAGATTGGGAAAGTCATTCGCAGTGTTCGAGAAATCAGCCAGTTTTTTGAGCAACTCAAAGAAGATGAAATCGAGCTGAATCAACTTTACAAAGTTACGAATCAGTTTGTATCATTAAGACCGCTTGAAAGAGCCATTGATGCCGTGGTGGATGAAGGTGGCTACGTCTTGGATGACGCTAGTACACAGTTAAGAAGTATTCGAACAGCGATTAAACGAACTGAGAGTAGTGTGCGCCAAAAACTTGAGAATATTGTTAGAGGAAGTCAAGCAAGGTTTTTAACAGATGCCATTATCACCATGCGAAATGACCGCTATGTCATTCCTGTTAAACATGAAAATCGGACAACTTTTGGCGGTGTTGTGCATGACCAAAGTTCGACTGGTCAGACGTTATTTATTGAGCCACAGAGTGTTGTCGATTTAAATAATCGATTAAAACAATATCAAAGTGAAGAACGTACAGAAGTGGAAAGAATTCTAGCAGAATTGACGAACGATATCATGCCGCATACAGAGGAGATCGCACAGAATATGACGGTACTCACGCTTTTGGATTTTGTGAATGCAAAAGCGAAGTAT
Source organism: Marinilactibacillus kalidii (assembly GCF_017599325.1). Taxonomy (GTDB): domain Bacteria; phylum Bacillota; class Bacilli; order Lactobacillales; family Carnobacteriaceae_A; genus Marinilactibacillus; species Marinilactibacillus kalidii. The sequence goes on from NZ_JAGFVM010000037.1 coordinate 101,005, forward strand.
GCAAGAGAAGTCAAAGGTGTCAGACCTTTAATTAGTAAAGAAAATCATGTTTCTTTCTTGCAAGCGAGACATCCTTTATTAGAAGAAAAAGATGTTGTTGCAAATGATTTGATTCTTGGAGAAAATTATAAAACAATGATCATCACTGGACCGAATACTGGTGGTAAAACGGTCGCTTTAAAAACACTTGGATTACTTCAATTGATGGGACAGTCAGGCTTACAGCTTCCGGTAGAGGAAGAAAGTGTCATGGGTGTATTTTCTAGTGTATTTGCAGATATTGGAGATGAACAGTCCATTGAACAGAGTCTGTCGACTTTTTCTTCTCATATGACAAATATCGTTAATATTTTGAATAAAATTGATGAAAATAGTTTGATTTTGCTAGATGAACTTGGCGCCGGAACCGATCCTCAAGAAGGTGCAGCCTTAGCGATTGCGATGCTAGATGCAATAGCCGCTAAAGGAAGTTACGTGTTGATCACTTCTCATTATCCTGAACTAAAAGCCTATGGATACAATCGACCGCAAACGATCAATGCAAGTATGGAATTTGACGTTCAGACATTAAGTCCTACTTATCGTTTATTGATTGGGATTCCAGGGAGAAGTAACGCGTTTGAAATCGCCAAACGCTTAGGGTTAGCAGAACCGATTATCGATTCTGCTAGACAACTCATGAGTGGTGAAAGTCAAAGTGTCGATGAGATGATTCAAGATCTCGAAGCTAAACGCAAACAGGCTGATCAAGAAACTGTGCATGCGCGTAAAGAATTAAGAGATGCACAAAAAATCCACAATGATTTAAAAACGGCTTTTAGTGATTATGCTTCAGAAAAAGAACGACTCCAAGAAAAAGCAGAAGCAGAAGCCAATAAAATTGTTGAACAAGCTCAAAAAGATGCTAATAAAATCATTGAAGACCTTAGACAGAGACAACTTGAAGGACAATCGGGTGCGAATGTTAAAGAGCATGAGTTCATCGATGCGCAAACTAAATTGTCAAATTTAAGATCGGAAGAAGCAGCTCTTAAGAAAAATAAAGTGCTTCAAAAACAAAAACGCAAAAATGAGCGCAAAAATGAATTGAAAACAGGTGATTCAGTTCAAGTAGAGTCGTTAGGTCAAAAAGGAACGATTGTCGAGAAAGCCGGAAACAAACAGTGGGTCGTACAAATGGGTATGCTGAAGATGAAATTAGCTGAAAGTGATTTGACCCTCACACAAGCAGAGAAAGAGCCTAAGCAAAGTCGTGCGTCACTGAGATCTCATTCGGTTGGCTCGGTTTCTACGGAAATCGATTTGAGAGGAGAACGTGTAGAAGCAGCACTGAATCGCTTGGATCAGTATCTTGATCAAGCTATCCTTTCTAATTATCCCAAGGTAACGATTATTCATGGAATGGGGACTGGTGCAGTTAGAAAAGGTGTACATGAGTATCTTAAAAAGCATACCCAAGTGAAGACCTACTCGGATGCCCCTGCTAATCAAGGTGGTAGTGGGGCAACAAACGTTACTTTCAAATAAACAAATACGGATTTATGAAAAAAGGCGTATTGATTAGATTTTTTATCTAATCTTTGGTATACTGTTTTTGTTGCAATAAAACTTACTTTTTATAAGTTGATACTAGGAGGATTTTATTATGGTAAAAGAATTAACAGATAATACTTTTGAAGATCAAACAGAATCAGGACTAACACTCGTTGATTTTTGGGCTACTTGGTGTGGACCTTGTCGCATGCAATCACCAGTTATCGATCAATTAGATGAAGAATCAACTGGAGACGTTTCTTATTATAAAATGGACGTTGATGCTAACCCAGAAACACCAAGTAAATTTGGCATTATGAGTATTCCTACACTACTTGTTAAAAAAGACGGCGAAGTTGTGGAAAAATTAATTGGCTATCACAGTAAAGAACAAATTGAGTCTACACTAGCAAAACATAAGTAAGACTTAACCGTTACCGAGAAACAGTCCTTATTTAAGTGTTGTCCTGGATTGGCTAGTAAACTAGTCACTGTTCCAGAAACATTAAATAACGGACTGTTTTTTTAGTGCTAAAATTTCAAAGATTTATCGATTTTAAATGTGTCAGTTTTTCAACAGCGAATTCACAAATGAGGTCAATTTCTCCCAATGGGTATCAATTGTAAACGATTTGAGCTAAACTGAATGTAATGATATATGTACTTGGAAAATTGAGATAAATTCGTCCGGAGTATAACAAAGTTAATATAGTCCGATTTCGATTTTATACAACTTGTTATTTTTAAGCAAGTGATGTCCGTAATATGTCCACTTAGGGAAGAAACGGAGTGAGCAATAATGACCCAAAATAGAACCCTTAAGACCGAACTAGAAGATGCGTTGAAGTATGGCTATGTTGTTGAATGTAAAGATAAAACCGTGCATCTTTCAGTAGAAGCAAGGGATGTTTTCCGGAACGCCGATGATGAGATTGATTGTCCCTTGGATGTTGTACTGAGAAAGAATGACTATTCGTTACAAGATCTTATGTCTTGGGATGCTAGAGAAGTTAGGTTCATCCAATTTGATGATAATCATACTGAAATCACTCTAAATAGTGTATGTTTAAATGTAAACTTGTAGGACTTGATTAAAAAAACTGAATAGTATAATAATCAAGAGTTTTTGAAAATTAAGCTATGAACGCCTTAGCTTTATTTTTGAATACTTTTTTTTTGCTTAAATGACAAAACAAAAAAACCAATCCCTGTATGCGTCAAAGGACGATAAGGATTGGCATGATACTAATGATGCGTAAGTGGTTCGTTAGGATCAGTTTGTACATAAATTACAGCTTGATCTTTTTTTTCGTTTACTTCATAAATGGCCTCTGTAAAGATTTGATGAATTTCTTGATGTTGTTGAGCAAGAAACCCAGCTTCAAGTGAAAATGAAGCGACATTTCTATCTGTTAACCTTGCCGTTACAATTAGACCCGACAAGACATATTCTTTTTTATTTTTCTTCTCATTAGCTAAAGAAAGATGGCCAAATCCGTTATCCTCGAACAGCTGAATAAGAGACTGTTCATCGTCAACAATTGATGTTCTCGCTAATTCTTTTCCAGCCCAGTATAAAATATCATCCATTTCTTCACCTAATAGATTTGGAAGTAATTGCTCTCTAAGTAGCATCAAGGGCTTGATCTCTTTCATCTGATTCTCTTCTATCAAAATACTTTCACCTCAACGTAAACTATTTTACTTTCAGTATTATAACGTACATGCCTGAGCATTTCTAATAAAATCAAAAAATACACTGAGAAAATCATTTATTAATCTAAATTTTATGATACTTATCTAAATTTAAACATCGTTCTGCTTGCGATTTTTATGTAAAAAAGAGAAAATATAGTGTATCATTAAAATGACTTATTTAGATAATGAAGTTAAGAACAAAACGATACGAGATCGCCTGACTGATCAGCGTATGGTTTAAAAAGGTTGTCAGAATATGAAAAAGCAAGCAATCGGATTACTAGATTCAGGTGTTGGTGGACTCACCGTAATGAAAGAAGCAATGAAGCAACTACCAAATGAATCTTTTTACTATATCGGAGATACAGCTAGATGTCCATATGGACCAAGACCAAAAGAGCAAGTGAAAGAATTTACTTGGGATCTAACCAAGTTTCTATTAGAGAAAAACATAAAAATGCTTATTATAGCTTGTAATACGGCTACAGCTGCGGCTTTGCCCGAATTAAAGAAAGTGCTCGATATTCCTGTTATCGGCGTTATTCTTCCGGGTAGCCGCGCAGCGATCAAGACGACTCAAATGAATCGTATAGGAATTATTGGAACTGAGGGAACAATCCTTTCTGGAGAATATAAGAAAGCTATCACGAAAAAGCAAGCCAATACGTCTGTATTTAGTCAAGCATGCCCAAAATTCGTCCCTTTGATTGAAAGTAACCAATTTAGTAGCGCAATCGCTAAAAAGGTGGTTACGGAAAGTTTACAAGGATTACGTAAGCAAAAAGTGGATACACTTGTAATGGGGTGCACGCACTATCCATTACTAAGACCATTAATCCAGAACGTTATGGGAGATACAGTGACTTTGATTGATTCTGGTGCTGAAACGGTTAATGAAGTGAGTGTACTACTGGATTACTATGATATGGCAGAAGAAAAATCTGAACAACCCAACGAAAGAAAATTTTATACCACTGGTTCAGTCAATATGTTTAAAGAAATTGCATCTGACTGGTTGGAATTGAATGAGCTTGAAGTGGAACAGGTCTCCATAGCTAGATTGAAAGGAATTATAGATAATGAAAGAACCTAAACAAAAATATATTGTGATTGCGACTGAAAATAAAGGTAAAGCAGCAGAATTCAAGTCAATATTTGAAAAACAAGGATTAGAAATTCGTACGCTTCACGATTTTCCGGCATTGGAAAGTGTAGAAGAAACAGGTGAAACATTTGCTGAAAATGCCTTATTAAAAGCAGAAAGTATCGCTGAGTCTTTAAATACGATGGTTTTAGCAGATGACTCTGGGCTTAAAGTAGATGCACTGCATGGTCAGCCCGGGATTTATTCGGCACGATTTGCTGGAGAAGATAAAAATGATGCTAGAAATAATGCTAAATTATTAGGTGAATTGGCGGAATTACCTGAGAGCGAAAGAACAGCTCAGTTCCATTGTACGCTAGCTTTAGCGGCGCCGAATAAAGAGAGCATGACCATTGAGGGAGAACTAGAAGGTATCATTCTCGGGATTCCAAGAGGTCAAAATGGATTTGGCTATGATTCGTTGTTTTACGTTCCAGAAAAAGAAAAAAGCCTAGCAGAACTATCTCAATCTGAAAAGAATGAAATCAGTCATCGAGCAATTGCTGTTAGAAAACTGGAAAACGTTTTAGGTGAGTGGATTTCAAATTAATTCGAGGAGTGGAATCAATGAAATTATTAGCAGTAAGTGACAATCACGGTGATAGTTACTTAATGGAAGAAATTTTATCTATTTATTCAGAACAAATCAACGTATGGGTTCATTGCGGTGATTCGGAGTTCAGTGAACAAAACCCTTTATGGCAAAGTTATTATACCGTAAAAGGAAATATGGATAGAACAAATGCATTTCCAGATTCCAGAGTTGAACAATTTTATGATCATAAACTATTGATTGCTCATGGACATTTGCATAATGTTAAGTCGTCATTTGAAGATCTGAAAAAAGAAGCAGAAAAAGTAGATGCGCAATTTGTGTTTTATGGTCACACACATATTCCGAGAGTAGACAAGGTTGATAATATTTACTTTATTAACCCAGGAAGCTTAACACAACCAAGAGGGCCCATTAACAAAGGTAGCTATGCTATACTGGATATTGAAGGTAGTACAGGAGAGGTCAATTTTTATGACACAGATCACAATGCGATCCCTCAACTGTCACAGAAGATAACGTTATAAGCTGTTTACGGAATCTTTAAGAGAGTAGATCCGTCTACTCTCTTTTTATGTGCGTAGATGAATAGAAGACAACTATCACTATGTAGCATATGAAAAAGCTGATTATGTTAAATTTATCTAAGAATATTCTTTTAATTCGAAGAATGATTAGGGGATTAGCGTATATAAGCGTAAAATAATGTGTGGATAACAAAATTCACAAGGAGTGAAATTATGATTGGTGAGAAAATAAAGTCCTTACTAATTGATCAAGATCATCAACTCGTCAAACCGGCAGATCAAATTGCTGTCGTCGGCACTAAAAATCGTTTGAACCATGCTTTACTTTTACTTACAACGGATAAATATTCAGTAGTTCCTGTTATAGATGAAAAATCAAGAATGATGGGACTCGTCTCAATGCCTTCAATCATGCACGCGATTATGGAAATTGAAGATGTTCATTTTGAAAAGCTTGGAGAAATCAATGTAGAAGAAATAATGGAAACGGACTTTCCATTTGTCTATGAAGATTTCGAATTAGAAAATGTATTGCGAATGCTAGTTAATCATGCATTCATTACAGTAATCGACGAAGAAAAAACGTTCAAAGGAATTATTACGAGAAGCGAGATATTAAAAGGTACTAATCGAATTGCCCACGAATTTGAAAGAATATATGATGTAAAAGAAAAATCGCCATCAGAAGCAACAAGCTAAAAAAAAGAGGAAAAATCGTTTAAAACGATTTTTCCTCTTTTTGATTATTGGCTCTGTGTCAACTGGTGTTGGTAACATTAGTTACCCTTAAGAAGATCTATCGGTTTCATTCGATAGGTCTTCTTTTTTTAGGTTTCATTTT
>NZ_JAGFVM010000038.1 GCF_017599325.1 Marinilactibacillus kalidii
TCTGAATTGTCAATATAAGCTAGACAAATACGACCCATCAATATAACTCAAAAATACTTCTAAGGGTGTTTGATAATTTAGTGATTTTCTAGGGATTCGGTTTCGTCTATCGGCTACGCCTGATACAAAATTCTGATCTACTAAATTAAAATCCATTTCTTTAGGTAGGCCATTTCGTCGCAGTAAACCATTTGAATTTTCGTTCAAAGCCCTTTGTGAAGGCGTACCTGGATCTGCAAAATAAATGGACACATCATGTTGGTTGCAGATTGACTTCCAGTTTGAGAACTCTTTACCACAATCAAAAGTAATGGACTTAAATAGACATTTGGGAATAGAACTGAACCATTGGTTCAAGGTGGTTTCTATATCAACTGCTTTACGTCCTTCTGGTTTTAACGTGATGATGACTTTCGAAAGTCTTTCGACTAACGTTATAATGGCGCTTTTGTGGTGTACACCAACAATGGTGTCTCCTTCCAAATGTCCAAACTCTTCCTTAAATAAAGGATAATCGGTTGTTCTTTCTTCAATCGTTCTTTTAAATGCTTGTTTTCCTCGACGTTCTTTATGACCATTGGGCTTTCTTTTTCCCTTCATGGGAAGTAAAGCTTCGTCGAATAGGTGTTCATTGAATCGACGATAAAGCGTTCGGACCGAGCATCCAATAGGCTGTTCCGATCTACCAATAATGACATCGGGCGTCCAGCCTTTAGCAACTTGATCCTTGATATAGTCCTGTTGTTTAATAGGAAGAATGATTTTCTTTCGTCCGCAACGTTTTTTATTCAATTTGTATTGTCGATAATAGTCAAGAATTGTAACACCTTGCTTTAAAGCCGTAACGACGTTATGGATAGTTTGCCTTGAACGATTAATCAATTGAGCGATTCTAGCGGTTGATACATTATTATGGTAATACGATTCTATCAATACAAGCTCGTCCGTGGTAATATGGGAATAGGTCATTCGTGATCACTCCTAATGTTTTCTTTGGTCGGAAAATACATTTTGAGTGTACCACGAATGGCTTTTTTATTTGTCTAGCTTAATTTTACAATTCACGCAATTAAAAAAGAATATCCAGTAGAGAGAAAGAACATCACTAATGGGGTGTTCTTTTTTTAGTGGAAGTAAAGAACAAGCTTGACGAAAATGGAAATATAGCGTAATATATAAAACGTAATGATTACGATTTGTGGTTTTGATACTAATGAAGGAGTGAGTAGACTGGCTAAAAAGAGTAAAATTGAGAAGTTGAAAAAACAACAAAGAACTGTAAAAAAATATGCAGCAATAAGAGCAGAACTTAAAGCAAAAGGTGATTACGAGGGCTTGGCACTTCTACCAAGAGATGCTTCGCCTACAAGATTACAAAATAGAGACAGACTAGATGGACGCCCGCATGGGTATATGCGTCAATTTGGCTTATCTCGCCTCAATTTCAGAAAATATGCACATGAGGGTAAGATTCCTGGCGTAAAAAAAGCCAGTTGGTAAAAAGTTTGTAAACTTAATAAAATCAGTATAGAAAGCAGGTCATTGGTTTGTCAGTAAAAACAGATCTAGCAACGGCAAGAAGAATGATGAAAAGCCCTAATAAAAAAACAGCGCGTCGAGGGTTGAAAGTGGTCAAAGAAGCAAAAAGGATTCGTAGAGGTCTAAAAAAATAGGAGGTTAGAAAATGAGAGTAAATGTTACGTTAGAATGTACGGAAACTGGTGAAAGACAGTATATTACTACAAAAAATAAACGAAATAATCCTGAAAGATTAGAATTGAAAAAGTATTCACCTAAATTAAGACGTAAAGCACTATTTAGAGAAGTTAAATAACTTTCAATAAAAGAAACTAAAAAAACGAGCGTTTATCCCTTTATTATATAGGGAAATCGTTCGTTTTTTTGTACATATTCAACTTAGTATGATACGATTTCTGTATAAATTTTAAATACAAAAACGTCACAAATAAATCAGATTTTACCGGATTTTTACAATGTAAACGTTTATGATAGTGATAAGGTAAAGAAAGCGAAATGAAGCACGTAATGAGGAGAATTAGTATGTTTGAAGATTTTTTTATCAATATTAACATTGTGATTGCAATGATTTTTGCGTTCATGAAATTGAGGTGGAATATTCATGAAAAAAGCTCAGAGATATGGAAGACTCATCTAATAGATGGTTTATGTGGCGGGTTATTGGGTTGGGTATTGATTCATTTCTCTATCCGAGTCGGGGTCAATACGCTAGTAGATTTCAGATATATTCCTGTATTGCTCATGTTTCTCTTTGTTGGTAAAATTCCTACGACCATATCTGTCATTTTTATAGCACTCATCAGATTTATTTACGGTGTGAGTGTTTCTGCTTATGCAGCGATGTTGATGATGTTCATCCTTTTAATAGGATATACCATTATTGATAAATTAGTCTCTAAAGATGATAGTCTCATTGTACGTGGAATGTATATGGTCATCTTCTCTAATATTGCTACATCAACCTTGCTACATTATGTGGTAAGAGATGTCGATATTCTCTTAACGTTAACACCTACTTACTGGGTAATGTCTCTGATTGCAGGATTATCTTCAATTTTGTTGGTAAATTACATGAGAACATCTGAATATCTTTATCACAAATACGAAAATGAAGCGACAATTGACTTTTTAACGGGATTAAAAAATGTTAGGAATTTTGACAGTATATGGCAATACTCTGAAGAGTTAGCAAATAAAAAACAAAAACCTTTATCACTGCTTATGTTAGATATCGATCACTTTAAGCGAATCAACGATACGTATGGTCATGGTGCTGGAGATTTTGTTTTGATGGAAATTTCACGCATTATGGAAGATGTAGTCGGAAAAAAAGGGTCTGTTTTCAGAAAAGGTGGAGAGGAATTTGCTATCATCCTTCCTTTATTCAAAAGAGAACAAGCGAGAGAAATGGGAGAAATGATTCGTGGACGTGTAGAAAGACATCAGTTTACCATTGACAGAGAAACGAAAATAAATGTGACGATTTCTTGTGGATTCGTTAGTTTCCCAGAAGTAGTTAAACAAACAAATAATATGGTCGAGTTAGCTGATGTAGCGTTATATAATGCAAAAGAAACAGGAAGGAACAAAGTACTCAGTCTGTAAATGGAAAAGGAGATAAAGAGATGCATACTTATCAGATCACCTATTTGGTTGTAGCATTATTGATTCTTTCTTTTTGCTACTTTTATGGTAAAAAAAATCAAACGATTTTAAGAATTACGATCATTTTATTTTTAGGATTTCAGTTGATGTATTTGGTTTGGAGAACGACCAGTACATTACCGACCGTTTCCTTGGTGAGTATAATAGCCGGAATAGCTTTATTGTTTACAGAGTGGATGGGCTATTTGCAAAGTATCGTGACTTCAACGTTATTCTGGAAAAAAAATAACCGCAAAAGAGTATCACTCTCTTCTTTTGAGACGTTACCAACCGTTGATATGCTGATTGCTACGTATAACGAACCTGTAGATTTACTTAGAAGAACCATTGTAGCTTGTCAGTTAATGGACTACCCAGATGATTTATATGAAATTCTAGTCTGCGATGATGGAAACAGGGAAGATGTCAGGGTTTTGTGTGAAAGGTTAGGCGTACGTCATGTAACGAGGGAAGATAATCAGCACGCAAAAGCCGGCAATCTAAATCATGCGATGACGGTTTCAACTGGTGAGGTCGTCGTTACGATGGACGCGGATATGATTCCTAGAGAAAACTTTATGAAAGAGACGCTTGGCTATTTTTCCGATGAGAAAGTTGCTTTTGTCCAAGCACCACAGGCCTTTTATAATGATGATCCCTTTCAATTCAATTTGTTTGCCGGCGATCGTATCAATAATGAGCAAGATTTTTTTATGCAAAAACTGGAAGAAAAAAAAGACATCTATAATGCAACGATGTACATTGGGAGTAATGCATTATTTAGACGCGAAGCGCTGGAGAAAATCGGTGGATTTGCTACAGGTGTGATTACAGAAGATATGGCAACGGGTATGCTAATACAAGCTGATGGCTGGGAAACTGTCTTTGTAAATAAAGTCCTTGCAGTTGGTTTGGCACCAGAAACATTTAAAGATTTACTGAAACAAAGAGACCGTTGGTGTAGAGGGAATATACAAGTTGTCAGAAAATGGAATCCTTTAAAGACCAAAGGATTAACATTTATGCAGAAGTTACTTTACATGGATGGTATTCATTATTGGTTTTTTGGTCTCTATAAGCTTGTTTACCTCATAGCGCCTATACTTTATCTTGTTTTTGGGATAGTGGTGTTGAATGCTACATTTATTGACTTGCTGATCTACTGGATTCCTGCTTTCATATCATCTCAAATATTTGCAAGCCTAATTTCTGAAAAGAAAAGAACAACCTTGTGGACAAATGTCTATGATTCTGCCTTAGCGCCATCAATGTCTTGGGCCATCCTCTCAGAAATTTTTTTGAAAGGAAATGGTAAGTTCAATGTTACAAGAAAAGGTGTTCAAACAAATGAGAGACAGTTTTTATGGCGAGCGAGTTTATTCCATATCACATTGATCCTACTTTCTATTGTTGGTTTCATTCGTGTGCTGTTTGCCATATTTATACCGGAGCTGGTGGATTTACAGTTAGATAGCGTCTATATTAATCTTTTTTGGGTGTTTTATAATTTGATTGGGCTCTTCCTTGTCGTGATGATATTCTTCGAGCGCCCTCGGTATAGAACAGCAGAAAGATTCGTCATCACTAAAGAAGCGACTATCATGGATGAAGATCAGAAGATTCCAACTAAAATAGAAGATCTCAGTGAGTATGGTGCGCGACTATCTGTTGATACAAATGAGATAAAGAAAAAGTTGTCTACTATCCATTTGAACATTAGTGGTGGACCAGCACTTGAAGCAGAAGTTCGCTGGGTTGATAAAAACAAAGAAGGACGCACAGAGATAGGGGTTCGTTTTCCGAAATTGGATCAAGAGCAGTATCGATTTGTTATCCCAACCATCTATAGCAATCCTAAAAGCAAAATTGGAGAAAAAGACTACAAAAAAGCGGGTTTGCTACCAACAGCTATCGGATTCTTTACACAGACCAAAAAGTCTCCAGCTTCTAAAGCTAGAATGGTTTTGCGAGAAAAGATCAAAACAAATGCATTATTGAGCTACCAGCATCTGAAGTATTCAGCCGTTATTGTAGACTTGAGTGCTGAAGGCGCACAAATCAAGACAAAAGCTAGATTAAAAAAAGACGATTTGATTAAGTTAGATGCACCCGAAAATCATTTAGAGCAAAAAGTCGGAGAAGTCAGATGGGTTAAAAAATCATTGGGCAATACTTATGCAGGGATTCAGTTCTCTGATAGCCATAATTTCCTATAATAAAAGCAGATTCTTTGAAGAAGGACGAGGTACCTTCAAAGAATCTGTTTTAATATCTATTATAAACTATTTCATTTTACGTTCATCTGGTACGGTATGACTTTTCAATAGCCATGAGTGGAAGAACCATTCGAAAATGGCAATCCCTGCCGAGACCACTAAGCTTTCAATAAAGTAGCTTTCACCAAGTGCGAGGTATAAGTAACCCCAAAGAATAGCAAGTGCACCACCCATATCCACAACAGTCGCTACAATATTTCCGATTTTTCTAAGAACAAGTAAATCACCAATCACGTAGATCATTAGAGATACAATGGCACCGCCGATAACAGCATGCATTAGTGGAATGCTCCAGAGTAATGAGAGAACGATCCAAGCAATAAGAACAATCGCAATCGTTTTAATGATAAGAGCTTTGAGAGGTTTCAATTTAATTCCTCCTTTTTAAAATAGCATTATCATATATCTTGAAAATGGATCAATCAAAGGACAGAACTTGTTTTTTTATTATACATACCGCTTTATCTAGTCGGTATATGAAAAAAATAGAAATTTTTCAAACGTAAGATGGGAATCTCTGGTAAAATGGTAAGATAATTAGGAGTTATCGATACAAAATCAACCGTAAGAGGTGAAAGAATTGGAAAAGGTACTCGTAGCAAATAGAGGCGAAATTGCCATTCGTATTTTTCGAGCACTAACTGAGTTAGGCATCGATACAGTGGGTGTGTATGCTCAGGAAGATGAAAAAAGCGTTCATCGCTTTAAGGCAGATGAGGCCTACCTTGTTGGAAAGGGCAAGAAACCGATAGATGCCTATCTTGATATAGAAGGTTTAATCCGTATTGCGAAAGATTCAGGTGCAGACGCTGTTCACCCCGGATATGGTTTCTTATCAGAAAATCTAGACTTTGCCAAACGTTGTGAAGAAGAAGGGATTACCTTTATCGGACCCACAACGAATCAATTAGATATATTTGGAGATAAATTAAAAGCAAAAAAAGTTGCGTTAGAAGCCGGTATACCAACGATTCCAGGAACAGAAGATGCTATCCATACAGTAGAAGAGGTCGTTGCATTTGCGGATGCACATGGTTATCCGATTATTATGAAGGCAGCACTTGGTGGTGGTGGACGCGGAATGCGTGTCGCACATAACGAAGAAGAAGCAATCGATGGATTTAAGCGCGCTCAGAGTGAAGCAATCGCTGCTTTTGGACGTGGAGACATCTATGTAGAACGCTACATCCAAAACCCTAAGCATATTGAAGTACAGATTCTCGGAGATACAAAAGGGAATCTTGTTCATTTATTTGAAAGAGACTGTTCTGTTCAAAGACGTCACCAAAAAGTCGTTGAAGTAGCCCCTTGTGTTACTTTAACAGACGAAGTAAGAGAAGAACTTTGTCAGACAGCTGTCAAATTGATGAAGCATGTTGATTACGTCAACGCTGGAACAGTTGAGTTTCTTTTAGAAGGAGACAAGTTCTATTTCATCGAAGTAAATCCTCGTGTACAAGTAGAACACACGATTTCTGAGATGATCACTGGGATCGATATCGTGCAATCGCAAATCCTGATTGCACAAGGCAAACACTTGCATGAAGAAGTCGGTATCCCGCTACAAGAAAATATCCAATTGATTGGTGCTGCGATTCAGTGCCGGATTACAACAGAAGATCCTTTAAATCAGTTCTACCCTGATACAGGGAAAATCAACACCTATCGCTCGCCAGGTGGATTTGGTGTACGTCTGGATTCAGGTAATGGCTTCCAAGGTTCTGTCATTACACCATTCTTTGACTCTTTATTGGTTAAAGCATCGGTTCATGCAGTAGATTTTGCTGGAGCCGTTCAAAAAATGGGGAGAGTTTTAAAAGAATTCCGCATTAGAGGAGTAAAAACAAACATTCCGTTTTTGGCCAACGTAATCAAACATCCGGCTTTCATATCCGGAGACGCATCAACGACCTTTATTGACCAAACGCCAGAACTATATGTTTTCCCGAAAATTCAAGATAGAGGGAATAAAACGCTCCAGTATATTGGAAATGTAACAGTTAATGGTTTCCCCGGAATTGGGAAAGTGGAAAAAGAACCACTTAAATTACCGAGAATGCCAGAAAAACTGATTTTACCAAAACAAGAAATTGTCAGACCAAAGGTATTGCTAGATTCAAAAGGACCAGAAGCAGTTGCGAAGTGGGTCAAAGAAACGGATGCAGTATTACTGACAGATACAACGTTTAGAGATGCCCACCAAAGTTTATTGGCAACCAGAATGAGAACCAAGGATATGTTAGAAATTGCCGGACAAATGGAACAAGGTATCCCTGAATTGTTCTCATTAGAGATGTGGGGCGGCGCAACTTTCGATGTTGCTTACCGATTCTTGAATGAAGACCCATGGGAAAGATTAAGCAAATTGAGAAAGAAAATGCCGAATACTTTATTCCAGATGCTATTTAGAGGATCTAATGGCGTTGGTTACGAAAATTATCCCGATAATGTTCTTGAAAAGTTCATTCAAGTAGCTGCAGAAAATGGGATTGACGTATTCCGTATCTTTGATAGTTTAAACTGGATTCCGCAAATGGAAAAAAGTATTCAATATGTTCGTGACAATAACAAAATTGCAGAAGCAACGATTTGTTACACTGGAGATTTAAATGATCCATCTCAAACGAAGTACACGATGGATTACTACAAAAATATGGCTAAAGAGTTAGAACAAGTTGGCGCACATATGATTGCGATAAAAGATATGGCAGGTTTATTGAAACCTCATGCAGCCTATCGTTTGATTTCTGAACTCAAAGAAACAGTGGATGTACCCATTCACCTCCACATGCATGATACAAGCGGTAACGGTGTTTACACTTATGGTGCAGCAATCCGTGCTGGTGTTGATATCGTTGATGTGGCTCAGAGCGCATTAAGTGGGAAAACGAGCCAGCCAAGTATGGGTAGTCTGTATTATGCGCTGGAAAATACTAAACGTGCACCTGAAATCAATATTCAAAATGTCGAATATATCAATCGTTATTTTGAAGATGTTCGCAAATTTTATTCGGTTTTTGAAGAAAGTATGCCAGCAGCATCTACTGAAGTATATAAACACCAAATGCCGGGTGGTCAGTATACAAACTTGAAGCAACAAGCTAAAGGTGTAGGTCTTGAAGATAGATGGGATGAACTTAAAGCAATGTACGCTGTTGTAAATGACATGTTTGGCGATATTGTCAAAGTAACGCCGTCTTCAAAAGTAGTAGGAGACATGGCATTATACATGGTTCAAAATAATCTTACTGAACAAGATATATTTGAAAAAGGCAGTAACTTGAGCTTCCCACAATCTGTTATCAGTTTCTTTAAAGGCGAGTTAGGTAGACCCGAAGGCGGTTTCCCAGAGGAACTTCAGAATATCGTGCTAAATGGTCAGGAACCTATAGACGGTCGTCCAGGTGATTATAGAGAGCCAATGGATTTCAGCGCACTCAAAGAAGAGATGACAAGCTTCTTGGAGCGCGAACCAAGTATTGAGGAAATGATGAGTTACGCGATGTATCCTCAAGTCTTCAAAGATTACGTCTTTTTCCAGAATACGTATGGTGATATTACTAAATTCGATACAGCTTCTTTCTTCTATGGTATGAGAACGGGAGAACAAATTGAAATTAGTATTGAAAAAGGAAAAACACTGATCATCAAGCTAAACCAAATTGGAGATCCAGATTCAGAAGGAAATCGTGTCTTGTACTTTGAATTGAATGGTCAAGGTCGACAAATTGAGATCAAAGACAAGAGTATCACGAATACAAAAGCAGTTCGTAAGAAAGCAGAACCGTCTAACAAAGGGCATATTGGGGCAACGATGCCTGGATCTGTTCTTCAAATGCTTGTCAGCCGCGGGGACAAAGTCGAAAAAGGGGAACCAGTTATCATCACAGAATCGATGAAGATGGAAACAACTATTCGAGCGGGTATATCCGGAAGTGTTGAACACTTATATGTGGCAGAAGGCGACCAGATTGAAACGAACGATTTACTAATAGAAATCGAAACGAAATAAACAAATTGAATGGACAAGTGAGTCTTGTGGCGAAAGAGAATGCTACGAGACTCGCTGTTTTTTTGAGATTCCGAACGTTTTTGAAAAAACGTTAAGAATTAACTAGGTTTTTAGTAGTATTAGATGTAGAATAGAGAATGTAAAAATAGAATGTACGTTAAATAGATGAGGTGTACGATTTTGAAAATAAAAAGAAGCGAACGATTGATTGATATCACAAATTACCTATTGGAGCACCCACATACGTTAGTATCACTCACGTTTTTCTCTAAAAGATATGAGTCGGCTAAGTCCAGTATTAGTGAAGATTTGACTATCGTCAAAAAAACTTTTCTGGAAAGAGGCATCGGAATTTTAGAAACGGTTCCGGGCGCTGCAGGCGGCGCAAGATATATTCCTAAAATGAAACAAGAAGATATCGAAGCATTTATTGATGAATTATGTTTAGAATTAAATCACTCTGAACGTTTATTACCAGGTGGGTATGTCTACCTTTCAGATATGTTAGGTCAGCCGGATTGGTTGAGAAAAATCGGTAGAGTCATTGCGTCTTATTATATGGACAAAAAAATCGATGCGGTAATGACAGTTGCCACTAAAGGTGTACCTATTGCTCAAGCGGTCGCGACTTACTTAAACGTACCGTTCGTTATCGTACGTAGAGATTCGAAAGTGACAGAAGGCTCTACTGTAAGCATCAATTATGTATCAGGTTCATCTTCGCAAAGAGTTGAAAAAATGGAATTGTCTCGTCGAAGCCTGAAAAGAGGATCAAGAGTATTGATTGTTGATGATTTTCTAAAAGGTGGCGGAACAGTTAATGGCATGAAGAGTCTGATTGATGAATTTGATGCAGAACTCGTAGGTGCTACGGTCATCGCTGAGAATATCTATCAAGGTGTTCGTTCAATAGACAACTATACAGCTTTACTGAAAGTTGAAAGTGTAGATGTAGAAAATAGAACGATTCAAGTTGTTCCTGGAAACTTTATTACATCACTAGAATCATAGAAAAAAACAAGCTACCGAGTGCGCCTCGGGAGCTTGTTTTTTCTGTTTAAAGATCGTTATTTCCCTTTTTTTCGGGTTTAGTTTGTGCGTTATCACGTTCTGGCTGAGCAGTAGTATCTTCAAGTTCAGAGGGTATCTCTTCAGATTGCGTTGGTTCTAGTGGTGGTTGACCACCAACACCTAATCCTTGTGCAGTTCCTTCTTCAGGAAAGCCAGCAACTGAGCCCATAGAACTGGAGGCTTGAGGGAGGTCTTGTACTTCTTCCGTTGAAGTAGATGTTTTTGAGGAACGACCACGCTCTTCAAAATTACTGACGACAACAATAATTTCACCTTCAGACAAGTTTTTTCTGTAGTTATGCAATAAATCATCTTCAGTCGTATAATTTGGATCATCGAAGTGATGTTCTTCTCTTACTTTAAAAGCATCTTTGATGGAATCCCAAAACGTTTGATTATTTTTGTGGTCTGCATCATTACCATTCATATCTGGTTCAGCGACATCTAAGTGTTCTGGGTTTCTCAATGAGTCGCTTCTTTTTTGATTCGTAAATAATGTGATTTCATCTTTCATACAACCCTCGCTTTGAAGACGGTTAACGACTTTGATTACTTCTTCTTCAGTTTTATAACTTCCGATAACGGTTTGATTTTTTTTCATTAAAATCTTCCTCCTGTGTAATCATCTCATGAAGTTCGAATATAAAATGGGTGTCATGATTAAATGTGTCTAAAATATGTCGAACTTTCTATATACTCAGTATATGAAAAGATAACCAATCAAACAAATGAAACAACTCAGTAACTTGAAAAGGTATGTAAGGTAAAGTATGATAGATTCAGTATGTTAAGTATCAATATGATGGATTTAAATTAGACCAACGACAATATCATTAAAATAATGAATGATTAAATTTTCGAACAGAATGGGAGAATGAACGTGAATAATCGTTATGCAGTAATTTTAGCAGCTGGACAAGGCACACGAATGAAATCAAAGCTTTATAAAGTCATGCACCCTGTAATGGGTAAACCAATGGTTGGGCATGTGATTGACCAGGCACAAAGTATCGGTATGGAAAAAATCGTTACAGTATCAGGTGTTGGTGCCGAGACAGTTCAAGACTATCTTGGAGAAAAAAGCGAGTATGTTTTACAAGAGGAGCAGCTCGGAACCGCTCATGCTGTGAAACAAGCTGCCTCATTGCTTAAAGATAAAGAAGGAACGACACTCGTTATTTGTGGAGATACACCGTTATTGACTGCCGAGACGTTAAAAGGCTTGGTTGAATTTCACGAAGAAAAGCAGGCAAAAGCTACAGTATTGACCGCTCTCGCAAATAATCCCTTTGGATACGGGCGCGTAATCCGTACAGCTGAAGAAGGCGTCACTAAAATCGTCGAACAAAAAGATGCCTCAGAAAGTGAAGCAAAAGTGAAAGAAATCAATACAGGTACGTATTGTTTTGATAACAAAGCCCTGTTTGAAGCGTTGGAAATGGTCAAAAATGAGAACGTTCAGGGAGAATACTACTTGCCAGACGTTATTGAAATTCTTAAAAAACAAGAAGTCCTTGTTGAAGCTTATCAATTAGATGATATGGACGAGGCGCTAGGTGTAAACGACCGCGTTGCACTTGCACAAGCGAATAAAGTCATGAAAGAAAGAATCAACGAGAAACATATGCGAAATGGTGTTTCTATTATTGATCCATCCAATACGTATATTGAGAGTGACGTGGTGATTGGACAAGATACAACGATTGAACCGGGCGTTTATCTCAAGGGAGCTACAATAATTGGAGATGAAGCATTTATTGGTATGCACTCTGTGATTGTTGACAGTAAAGTAGGAAACCAAGTAACAGTAACGAGCTCTATGCTTGAAGAATCTAGTATGGGAGACTATAGTGATATTGGACCAAACAGTCACTTGAGACCCCAAACAGTACTGGAAGAATCTGTACACATTGGAAATTTCGTTGAAATCAAAAAAGCAACTGTAGGCAAAAATACAAAAATTGGTCATTTAACTTATGTTGGAGATGCAGAATTAGGTAAAAATATTAATGTAGGCTGTGGTACGATTTTTGTGAACTACGATGGCAAAAATAAACATAAAGTGATTGTTGGAGATAATTCTTTTATCGGTTGTAACGCTAACTTAATCGCACCAGTGACTGTCGAGAAGAATGCTTATATTGCAGCCGGTTCAACGATCACAGAAACTGTTCCTGAAAATGCATTAGCGATTGCACGGGCTAGACAGACGATAAAAGACTCATATTTTACAAAAAAACCACAAAAAGATTAGAACTCTCTCTAAAAAAGCGTTATTATTGAAGAAGCTTATTGATTTATATACCGCTTCATCATAAACTAATAGAGGGAAAAAATAGATGCAAAGAAAAATTGGAGGCCCATATGTCCGCACATTATTCTGATCCAAAACTTAAGATATTTGCTTTGAGTTCTAACGTTCCACTTGCAGAGAAAATCGCAAAAGACGTCGGTGTAGAACTGGGAGATGTTTCTGTTAAGAAATTTAGCGACGGAGAAATTCGCATTAACATTGAAGAAAGTATCCGTGGAGATCATGTTTACTTGATTCAATCTACCTCAGCGCCTGCGAATGATCATCTTATGGAAGTATTGATTATGATCGATGCTTTAAAGAGAGCAAGTGCTAAAACGATCAATGTGGTTATTCCTTACTATGGTTATGCAAGACAAGATAGAAAAGCAAGATCTCGTGAACCGATTACAGCAAAATTAGTAGCAAACATGATTACGGAAGCTGGAGCAGATAGAATCTTAACCCTTGATTTACATGCTTCTCAGATCCAAGGATTCTTCGATATTCCAGTAGATCATTTGTTAGGTGCTTCTTTATTAGCAAATTGGTTCCTAGATAAAGGGTTAGGTGGAGAAAACACAGTTGTCGTATCTCCAGATCATGGTGGTGTTACACGTGCACGTAAACTAGCTGAATTCCTTAAATCGCCTATAGCTATTATAGATAAACGTAGACCGAAAGCGAATGTTGCCGAAGTGATGAATATTGTTGGTAACGTAAATGGTAAAACAGCTGTATTGATTGATGATTTAATTGATACTGCAGGAACAATTACGCTTGCAGCAGATGCTTTGATCAATCAAGGTGCAAATGAAGTCTATGCATGTGGAACTCATGCCGTATTTTCAGGTCCAGCTATTGAGAGACTGGAAGCTTCTCCGATCAAGAAAATGATTGTTACGGACTCAATCAGATTGCCGGAAGAACAGAAAATCGAAAAAATTGAACAAGTCAGTGTCGGTGAATTATTGGGTCACGCAATCAAACGTATCCATGAAAATAAATCAGTCAGCCCACTATTTGAGAAGAAATTCAAAAAATAATCAATCACTTGGCTTAAAAAACACTAGTCAGCAAAAGCCGTTCATCAGCTTGAGGGGACTAGTGTTTTTGATATACATATTGAAATTGAAAGGGGCGTGTGTCAACAGTGAAAAAAGTGATGTATCATCTGAAAAAAATGAAAAGATTGGATGCAATCATCATCATTTTCTTGTTTATTGCTTCTTTTGTACCACATGTTGTCTACGGCGTTCATCTCAGCACGATAGATGAGGATGCTAAAACAATTGCAACGGTCAAAATCAACGGAGAAGCTGTGTATAGTGTGGAGCTCTCTGAAGACACCCCCCATGAGCTGAAAACATTTTACCCTTCGGAAGATCAATACAATATAATAGAAGTTGAGGGTACCCGGATACGTAATAAAGAAGACAATAGTCCGGATCAATTAGGCGTAAGAAAAGGATGGATCAGCCGACCGGGTGAAACGGCTGTGGTCCTTCCACATAAACTGATAATAGAGATTCATTCTGAGTCGTCAAATGACGATGAAGAAGAGATTATTATCCCATTATAAGTAAGAACAAAAAAGCTGACATGGAATATGTCAGCTTTTTTGTGTGGTTCTACGTCAAGCAATGTTGGTAAAGAATAATAGTCTATAATTTTAGGAGAGAACATTTCGCTGGTTAGGCAGCTTTATGTTCTCTTTCTTTTTGTTTATGATTCCTTAGTGCTGTTTTTAGATTGAAGTGAAGAATGATCCTGTTTTTGTAATGAATAAAGTTCTTATAGCCGTAGGCTACGCGATTCAACACTTTGATTTTA
>NZ_JAGFVM010000039.1 GCF_017599325.1 Marinilactibacillus kalidii
CGTGAATTGTAAAATTAAGCTAGACAAATAAAAAAGCCATTCGTGGTACACTCAAAATGTATTTTCCGACCAAAGAAAACATTAGGAGTGATCACGAATGACCTATTCCCATATTACCACGGACGAGCTTGTATTGATAGAATCGTATTACCATAATAATGTATCAACCGCTAGAATCGCTCAATTGATTAATCGTTCAAGGCAAACTATCCATAACGTCGTTACGGCTTTAAAGCAAGGTGTTACAATTCTTGACTATTATCGACAATACAAATTGAATAAAAAACGTTGCGGACGAAAGAAAATCATTCTTCCTATTAAACAACAGGACTATATCAAGGATCAAGTTGCTAAAGGCTGGACGCCCGATGTCATTATTGGTAGATCGGAACAGCCTATTGGATGCTCGGTCCGAACGCTTTATCGTCGATTCAATGAACACCTATTCGACGAAGCTTTACTTCCCATGAAGGGAAAAAGAAAGCCCAATGGTCATAAAGAACGTCGAGGAAAACAAGCATTTAAAAGAACGATTGAAGAAAGAACAACCGATTATCCTTTATTTAAGGAAGAGTTTGGACATTTGGAAGGAGACACCATTGTTGGTGTACACCACAAAAGCGCCATTATAACGTTAGTCGAAAGACTTTCGAAAGTCATCATCACGTTAAAACCAGAAGGACGTAAAGCAGTTGATATAGAAACCACCTTGAACCAATGGTTCAGTTCTATTCCCAAATGTCTATTTAAGTCCATTACTTTTGATTGTGGTAAAGAGTTCTCAAACTGGAAGTCAATCTGCAACCAACATGATGTGTCCATTTATTTTGCAGATCCAGGTACGCCTTCACAAAGGGCTTTGAACGAAAATTCAAATGGTTTACTGCGACGAAATGGCCTACCTAAAGAAATGGATTTTAATTTAGTAGATCAGAATTTTGTATCAGGCGTAGCCGATAGACGAAACCGAATCCCTAGAAAATCACTAAATTATCAAACACCCTTAGAAGTATTTTTGAGTTATATTGATGGGTCGTATTTGTCTAGCTTATATTGACAATTCAGATTGTTTAAAAGATTAAAGATCGTTATGATAATGAAACTTAAACAGATGATCAAAATCACTACATTGTAGATGTTTCTTATATAAAATGATGCTTTCCACGGTACATGATGATCGATTGCTTCACCTGTCAGTAATCTTTTTCTTATTGACCACAACGTATACCAATCTCTGATAAAACCAATACTAATACTCATATACATCAATTGGAATAAAAGTTCTCCCCACTTCTCTCTCTCACTAAGCATAAATTGATTTGAGATCAAAGATTGGAAAGAATGATAGCCAATAAATAAAACCAATAGTAGAGATCCCATAGCTAGAAGGCCTAATTGCACTACATGCTTTTTCAATGAATTGGCTTGTTCTACTGTATCTGTATGTAATTCAGGAATCTTTGAATCTTCAGGTGAGGCGTATATACTGCATTCACCAAAAGTAGTTATATGTATCCACCCATTTTGACCATAGAGTGATACTTGTTCACCCAATTCACGGCTACTTTTATTAAAGTCCAAACGGTAGCGCATTTTTTCTGGTTCACTTTTTTCAAATGTTGCTGTTAATAGGTTTAATCTCTTCAAATGTAATCCTTTAAGAGACATATCATACAACCAGCTTTCATATTGACCAATATTGTAATAGTTCGTCGGTCTCAACTTAATGACTGTTTTCGACATGTTCGCTATCTCCTTCCAATAAACGCACTGTATCTTCTACCATTGCATTCAATCGGTCAAATTCCTCTTTCAAAGCCTGTTTCCCTAAAGCTGTAAGTCGATAGGTTTTTTTGGTTCCTTCTTTTTCAATCAACATAATCAATGCTGTTTTTTCCATACGTGATAGAACGCCATAGAGTGTCCCAGGCCCCATTTCTACTCTTCCATCAGATACTTCATTGACAGCATTCATCAATTGGTAACCATGACTCGGTTTCAATAATGCGAGTAGTATATAGTACATTGCTTCCGTCATGGGTCCGCCATTATATTCCAAGTTGATTGCCTCCGATTTTTATTATGTCACGCGATATATCGTCACGCATAATAGTAAATGATTTTTTTAAAAAAGTAAATAAAAAAATGGCTAGGACATAAACACTTAACGTCTTTAATGACTAAAAACGAGACTAGGAAAAAGCCCCAGTCTCGTTTTTTTATCTTTTATTTGATTGTATTTTAGATTTGATATGATTGTAACCGAGTGTCACAATAAAGACCGCAATAAAAATTAAGGTAACGGTTGCGCCTGGAGGTGTTCCGAATTGATAAGAAGACATCAATCCAGTGATCATCCCGAAAATCGCAATCAAAATACCGATTAAAATAACACCCGTAAAGCTTTTACTTAACCGCATCGATATCGCTGCGGGCAAAACGATGATAGCCGAGACAAGCAAAGCTCCAACGATTGGCATAATAACCGCGATTGTCACACCAGTTAAAACATTGAATAGGATAGACATCACTTTTATGGGCAAACCTGCTGTGAATGCTGTTTCTTCATCAAAAGTAAGAATATACATTGGTTTTCGGAAGATAATATAAAGTAATACGATGGTAATGGTTAAAAACAATAGCATCCAGATTTGTTGCTGGCTGATCGTGACGATCGACCCAAACAAAAACTGGTCAATACTAACAGTTGTTCCACCATTACTTAACCCCATCAATACCAAAGCAACAGCCATTCCCCCAGACATCAAAATCGCAATGGAAATTTCTGAATACGTGCGATAAATGATTCTCAAATACTCCAGTAAAATTGCCACACCCATCACTACTAGTAAGTTCATGATGGTTGGGTCTACACCTATTAGCATCCCTAAAGCCACACCTGCTAAAGAAACATGTGACAATGTGTCTGCCATCAAAGATTGTCTACGTAAGATAAGAAATAGTCCTAAAATAGGCGCAATCAGTGAGATGAGGAAAGATGCTTGGAAGGCTCTTTGCATGAATCCATAGAAAAACATCTCCAAGGCGAATCCTCCTTTCTGATCAATTCAATATGTTTGTCTACATATTGCTTCAATTCATCATGATCGTGAGTAACCATCAGGATACCTTTACCATGCGCTTCGCTGTTATGTCTTAATAATTTATAAAATTCTTCTCTCGCTTTTACATCCATACCAGTCGTTGGCTCATCCAGAACAAATAGGTCAGGATCTGTAGCAAATACACGTGCAAGTGAGATCCGTTGTTTCTGTCCACCAGATAACTCCCCAACTCTTTTATGTCTGACGTCCCACATTCCGACAGATTCAAGCGAGCGACGAACATGTTCCTTATCTTCTTTATCCAATTGTTTGAACCATTTACCTCTGGGGTATCTTCCAGACTGTACAAGTTCCAATACGGTACTTGGAAAGCCAGCATTGAATGAAGCGACTTGTTGAGGTACATACCCTACAACTAAATTAGTCCCCCATCTGTTTTTCTTAGATATTTGAACGTTTCCTTTTGTCGGTTTCAATAAACCTAAAATATTACGCAGTAATGTCGTCTTCGCTGCACCGTTTTCTCCTGTTAACATGACGAACTCGCCAGAATTAACTTCAAAAGAAATATTATCCAATACAGGTTCGTTCTCGTAATGGAAAGCAAGATCTTCTACTTCTATATAATGCATTTCTACACCCTCTCTACAAACACCTAACGCCTCTTCGGTATTCTACTTTAATCCGCTCAGCAATGCAATACTTTCTATGAACGGAAGAAAAGGACAAGCACTTCAAGTTTTACCTCTTGAAGCACTGCCCTCAGATTCATTTTGCTTACTTTAATTGATACTCAATTTAAGCGACTCAATGTTTTGCTTCATCGCTTCTATATATCCCATATCTTCTGATTGTAATTCTTCAGATAAACTCTCCAAATCGTAAAGCACAGCCGTTTCGGTTCCTGTTTCTGTCGCGACTGTTTGGGCAATCGAAGAATTTGCACCATCTTGGTAATAAATAACTGGTACCTTATATTCCTCTACAAGATCGCCAATTTCAGCAATTCTTGAAGGGCTAGGTTCTACTTCCGTAGATAAGCCACCGATAGCAATCTGTTCTAAATCATAACGTTCTGCAATATAACCAAACGCTTGATGCTGAACGACGAATACTCGATTTTCCGCACCTTCAAAAGCTTCTTGGAATTCTTGATCAAGTTCTTGAAGTTCTGCGTTAAAATTCGCTGCATTCTCTGTATACTCGTCTTCTCCATCTGGATCAATTTCAATCAAAGCATCTCGAATACCATTCACTTGTTCTTGAACAAATACAGGATCTAACCAGCTATGTGGATCTTCATTTTCATGATTATCAACAATTATTGAAACGATACCTGTATTAGCTACTTCTTCACCCGCATCGTTTAGCCCAACACCCTGTACTTCAAAGCTTTCTTGATCTGCTTCACCAGTAAATTGTTCTGTAGTTTGATCCGGGTCAAGTGTCCACTCTGCTTGATCATTTTCACGTGTAGACCATTGCCATTCATTAACCGCTTCTTCTGTTTCTGCTACAAGTGTAACCCCATCTCCACTATGGTAGTGTCCTGCAAGCCCAACCACTTCTACACCATTAGCGCCTACGGGTTCTTCCCCGTGTCCGTGGTCATGTGTTGCTTCACCTTCGTGGTCATGGTCATCTTCCCCATGCTCATGTGTTGCTTCATCATCGTGATCATGGTCGTCATGGTCATCTTCCCCATGTTCGTGCGTTGCTTCATCATCGTGATCATGGTCGTCATGGTCATCTTCCCCATGTTCGTGCGTTGCTTCATTTTCATGATTATCTATTTCAATCATGACTGGTTCAGACTCAGCGAAGACTTCGTCGTTTTCGCCGTATAAGACTGCTTTTACTTCGAAACTAGATTCTGGTGCTTCATAACTTAATTCTGAGCTCGTCGCATCAGATACAGTCTCCCAATCTGCTTGATCGTCTTCTCTAGTAAACCATTGCCAACTGCTTAATGCTTCATTATCAGCTACTTGTGCTGATAGCTCAATCATGTCTCCTGTATGATAATGGCCTGATGCGCCTTCAATCATGACTTCATCAGTTCCGGTTTGTTCACTGTCCTCTTGCTTAGGATCTAAAATCGCACCGTCAGCTGCACTTAAAATAACAAGCTCTTCATTATCAATCGTATTAAAGAGACTCTCTGTCCAAGTTTCCATGTCATCACTGCTGTACACAAACAAGTCTGCTTCATTTACAGCCGCCACATCTTGTGCACTTGGTTCATAATGGTGTGCGTCATCTCCAGCACCAACCATCATTTTAACCTCTGCACGATCTCCCGCTACTATACTGGCAAATTCATGTATCGGATAAAAAGAAGTTACAATAGATAGTTCAGCCTCTTCTTTAGGCGCTTCACTACTTTCTTCATTAGTACAGGCTACTAGCAATGCAGCGATTGTTAGTCCCACCGTCGTAGAAGCTAATCGTTTCAATTTCATTTAATCGTCTCCTTTGTTTCTCTATTCTTTTAATTTCTCCATAGTTAAAGCTACTTCCAAACCACATTGAAAGTAGCTTCTCTTATTAATCATTTAGTCTTTCTTGTTTAATTAGTTGATCATTTTATAAATACTAAACCCTTTTAAGGTTATCGCCATTTACCAAAATCGTATAGGTTACGATTTAAAAGATATCACACTTTTAGTGATCAAGTCAATGAAATCTCAATAAAAGGTTGGTTAATGCGCAAGCATATCTCTAACGATCCCTGCTTCATCCAAATCAGAAGGATAATAAGTTGGCCAGTTTTCCACTTCTTCTAACAACTCCGCACGGTCATCACCCCAATAAAGATGATAATGGTGTGCTTCAACTTCTGATATATCATGATCGCTGAATTGAATATATTCAGGCATATCTTCTGAACCACCAACTTTATTGAAAACATAACGAACACCTCTGTTTCCACGTTCATAGTTCAAAACTTCATAGCCATCATAGTCATATTCTGCGCTCATTTCCGTACCATCTTCCTGATAGAAGGTAAAACTGTTTGCGTCAATGACCATGCGATCCACATCTGTCACATAGCCAATATCGTAATAATCTTTGTACTCTTCAGCGTTCATAGTATCACTATTGTTTGCCTTTTCTTCAAAGACTTCATCTAGGGCGCCAGATTGGAGATAAGGATAAACGGATTGCCAATCACCTGCCCAATCCGTTAGTGGCCGATCTTCGATTTCATCATTATAGAAAAATCCATTATAAATTCTTTTGCCTACTTCATCATTAGCACCGTGGTCATCAATTTCAACTTCCACAGGTTCTGATTCCACTGTTTCAGCTGCTTCCTCTCCTAAATAAGCGACTTTTATTTGAAGACCAGATTCGGTTGCTTCTCTTGAAAAATCAGCTGAAGTCATTCCAGAAACTTCAGTCCAATCACTGGCTTCAACGCCTTTTATGTACCATTGCAAGTTTCCAGCTGCTAGTTCTTCATCAGCTTTTGCTGTTAATTCTATTTCGTCGCCAGTATGATAATGGTTCGCCATGCCTTTAACTTCTAGTGTGCTAGGCACTGCTTGCTCTTGTATTTGTTGCTCGTTTGTATCATCTGCAGAAGTTTCCTGACAAGCTGCTAATAATAATCCCATTGAAACAATACCCGAAACCTTTATTCCCTTATACATCATTAATTCATCCACCTTCTTTTCAAATCGTAACCATTACGATACACTACTATATCGTAATGGTTACGATTTGTCAACGCTTGTTTCAAAAAAAATAAAACGGAGCGACAGCTCTTTCTTTGAAGAGTCAGTCTTCCCGTTTTAATTTAAGGTTCTCACTAAATAGACTTCTTTACAAAACCCTTTTAACCCATTAACGATTCTTTGAGCTTTAGATCGCTGTCTAGTCAGCCCATACACAGTTGGTCCTGTCCCACTCATCACGGCCACATCTACGCCGAATGATTCCATCTTGTCCTTTATCCTTTTTATCGTGGGTTGCTGTTGAGTAGAGATTTCTTCTAGTGCATTCCCTGCATATTGAACCACTTCTTCATAATCATTCGCGTTGATTGCTTCAATCATTCGTTGGTGGTCGTATCTAGGAATAGACATGAGATCAAGTTCTTCGAATACCGTCCAACTCGAAATGCCTTTAGGTGGTTTCACTACAATTACCCAACATTTTGGAAAATCATTGATTAATTGAATAATTTCCCCTTTCCCGGTAGCAAAAGCCGTTTTTCCATATACACAAAAAGGGACATCGGATCCGATTTTCTCGCCGAGTTCTGCTAGCTTTTCTAAAGATAAATCTAGCGCCCATAATCGATTTAATCCTCGGAGTGTGGCAGCTGCATCACTACTACCCCCGCCCAATCCCGCTGCAACGGGTATTTTTTTTTCAATAGCAATATGGATACCTGCTTGTATACCATACGTTTCTTTCAACAAACGTGCAGCTTGATAAACGATATTCTTTTTGTTTAGAGGAATAAAAGCAGCATTGCAAGATAAGGTGATTTCGTCTTGTTCTTTAGAGGTTAGTGTTAATCGGTCGGATAGGTCTATTGATGTCATGATCATTCTCATTTCGTGAAAGCCATCGTTTCTTTTTCCCAGTACATTCAATGTTAAATTGATTTTTGCTGGTGCTCTCTCAATAATTTCCACTATTTTCCTCCTTTTCATTAGACAATCTTTTCTCACAGACCAGACCTTGCTTATTTCTATTCTAAAAGAGATTCATCAAAATTAAAAAAATAACGCATTCATCTCTGTACTTGACAGAATATGATACACTTATTCTAAATCGTAAAGATTACGTTTTAGAAAGAATGGAGTGAGTGAATGAACGATTTTTTTATAATGGTTTGTATTTTGGTGATGTGGCCTATGCTGTTCAGTGTGCCTGTACTTTATGCAACGATTACCAAGGAAACCGCAATAAGTGACACTTTGGTAATGACGAGTGTTGGATTGTTTGTAGGGTTCTTGGCCTGGGCACTAGTAGGGTATCCTATCATTTTTGTAAATGATGGGTATATATGGGAAAACTTCTCTCATTATTATTTTCTTTTACAAAGTGGACACGTTGAAACCTTACTAAATATGATCATACAAGGTTGTTTCTTTTTATATGCAGCCGGTATGTTTGTGGGCACATTGATACATAAAGTCAGATGGCCATTTTTCGCTGTATTCATTCCTGTCTGGATGGTTCTTGTTTATGCACCGATTGCCTTTATGCTATGGAATACGCAAGGTTTTTTCAATCAATTAGGGGTGTTGGACTTTTCTGGCGGATTAGTTGTCCACTTGACTGCCGGTATCACCAGTCTTATGTTGACGAGATATTTCACTGAACAGACTATAGACGTTCCAGAAAATTCCTCAAATTTAGCGATTAATTATATCGCAACAACCTTGATTTGTTTCGGTTGGTTTGGTTTCAATTTAGGCCCTCTCGGTGGCGTTAAAGGTCAAATCGGGCTTGTCTTATTAAATACTGTCTTGGCCATTTGCTCTGGTTGTCTAGGTTTTCTTTTCGTCAAAAGAATGCAGGTTCAAAGCGAAGATATCTTAACAGGGATAATGGTTGGTCTCGTGACAAGTACCGCTTTGGTAGGATATGTTTCTCCACTACAGATGATGTTTGTTACTTTTATAAGTGGCTTGATTACTTGCATTGTCCAAATCAACTCCACCATTGATGATCCAGTCGATTCATTTATTTTAAATGGACTTGGTGGATTAATTGGTGCAGTAAGTTTGATCTTATTCGCTAATCCACTATTTACACCAGAAGGACAATCCGGTTTATTATCCACCGGCACTGCCTCATGGTTTCCGGTAATTCAGATTTTGGGCATCCTCTTTGTTGTCATTTTATCCATTGCAGGATCATTGATCAGTATTTGGATCACTTTATTTTTTAAAAAAAGAAAAGGAGTTAGTTTAATTGAAAATAGATAATCTCGTAACAATCATTGGTGCTGGTGCTGCTGGTATCGGCACTGCTGTAGTGTTAAAAAGATTGGGTATCAAAGATATTCTTGTTATCGATAAAGGAGAAGTTGGACAATCTTTTTTAGACTGGAATGATAAAACCAGATTTATTTCGCCGTCTTTCAACACGAATGGGTTTGGTTTTCCAGATATGAATGCCATTACTCCCGATACTTCCCCTGGTTATTACGCGGAAGAAGAACACC
This sequence comes from Marinilactibacillus kalidii, assembly GCF_017599325.1. Taxonomy (GTDB): domain Bacteria; phylum Bacillota; class Bacilli; order Lactobacillales; family Carnobacteriaceae_A; genus Marinilactibacillus; species Marinilactibacillus kalidii. The sequence goes on from NZ_JAGFVM010000039.1 coordinate 9,256, forward strand.
TTTCAGGTGTTTCTTATGCAGCTTATCTTAAAGAAGTCACACAGTTTTTTGATGTTTCCGTCATAACGAAAGAAACTGTCTTAAAGATTGAGCAGCACGAATCAGGCTATATCCTTACAGGAGAGAAGCAACAATACAAAACAAAGTATGTCATTATGGCTTTGGGAGATGTTTCTTACCCTTACCTAGGAAATATTCGCGGAACTGAGAACAGTATCCTTTATGTCGATTTAAAAGACTATAGCCAGTTTAATACAAATTCGCAACAAGCGATTATAGGTGGTAACGAATCCGGCTTCGATGCAGCAATCAATCTAGCAAAGCGCAACATCCGTTCTACGATTTATACACGAACCGCAGGAATTGATTCAGATTCATCTGATCCAAGCCAATCTCTGTCTTTGTATACAAAAAGCCGCTATAGAGAAGTTTCTGATTATATTCGTATTCATACAGGGGTAGAAATAAGCGAAATACACCATAGCGATGACGCTTATTTTCTTTCTACTAGTGATGGAGAAGTTTTTGAGCATACACAGAAGCCAATTCTTGCGACTGGCTTCTCGGTATCACAATCGCCAATTCTGAAGCCCTTCTTCGATCTTGATCGTCATCGAATTTTGCTAACTGAACAAGATGAATCCACTATCTATCACAATATTTTCATGGTAGGTTCTCAAGTCGAGCATGAGGGTGTCATTCTTTGTTTTATTTATAAATACCGTCAACGATTTGCCTATATCGCTAACATTATTGCAGAGCGCGAAAAGATACCTGTTGATCCGCTCGTCTTACAACTTTATAAAGACTATCAAATGTTTTTAGACGATCTGTCTTGCTGTGATACGGACTGTCTATGCTAATAAGTATTCAGTTTTAGTCTATTTCTTCATAACCATTTTCAGTTTATACTGAAGATAGAATTGGAGGTCCGTTTATGAAAAAAGGTGTATTACATCATATTGAGTTTTATGTTTCCGATTTAAAGCAGTCCATTGATTTTTGGGGCTGGTTATTGACTGAATTAGGCTACGAGATTTACCAAAAATGGGAAAATGGTCGGAGTTGGAAGCTAGATTCTACTTACATTGTTTTTGTCCAAGTTCAAAAACAATTTGCGACTATTCCATACCACAGGAAACAAGTGGGTATGAACCATCTTGCCTTTTATGCATCGTCTAGAGCACACGTAGATGAATTGACAACATTGTTATCTCAAAAAGACGTTCCCATACTTTATGCTGATGCCCATCCGTATGCTGGTGGTCCTAATCATTACGCTATTTATTTCGAAGATCCAGATCGAATCAAAGTAGAAATTGTTGCACCATAAAAAGAGGCTGATCCGATTAAATACAGATCAGCCTCTTTAACTATGTAAAAGCATGGACTTAGCTAATAAAAAAAGTAAGTCGTTACGACTCACTTTCATCTAACTAAGTACGATTTTAAAATTCATTTCCTGTAAATTCAAGTTCAACTGTTTGCGTTAAAACATCGGTGTAACTATATGAAACACGTTCATAAGCACTTTCATCTTTGTTCAATTCAACAATAAACACTGAAGGAAACGTATCTGTTAATATCCCTTTGCGTTCTGTCGTCTTTTTTCGTCCGGCTTGAGCTGTCAATTTGATTTCTTTTCCTAATTGACCGTCAAGATTTTGCTTTATACTTGCTATAGTAATTGGCATAATCGACTCACCTCACAAAGTTGTAACTATAGTGTACCACACAAACACGAAAATTAAAAGAAAATTTGAAAATAAAGATTGCTTTCAAATAATAATATTAAAATATGATAATATTCACATATTTTAATCTATTTATTATTTCTATGATTTAGCGATGGCTAGCGTACTTTCCTCTAAGGATTATTTTAACATTTAGGAGATGTTGTCTAGGCTTTGTACTACAAGGCATTAAGCAAATACCGTCTTATTTACATTAATTTTATGTAATATACATATAGTTTACATACATTTAACCGGTTACTTATTTTCATCCCTACGTTAATATGGTCAGTTTCATTTCAGGGGTTTATTTTTTAATTGTTTGAAAATTATCTCAATCAATCGTGTATACAAGGTACAATAACTTTTTTCTCTGATCTAAACTTATCTTCGCTTTTAGCGATACACGAACAATCATCAATATCCAACGGTATAAAACCCTTTCTTTACAAACAAATAAAAAAAGTCGATTACAAACACAAGACATTTTCGGCTCTGTGTCAACTGGTGTTGGTAACATTAGTTACCCTTAAGAAGATCTATCGGTTTCATTCGATAGGTCTTCTTTTTTTAGGTTTCATTTTT
>NZ_JAGFVM010000040.1 GCF_017599325.1 Marinilactibacillus kalidii
AGGGAGCGTCAAGAAGTTTGTGTAAATAAAGAGGTCCTTCTGTAAAACAAATTCATCTTTTTATTGAAGCTTCAAACATCATTTCCAGTTCTGCTTCAGCTTGTTGGAACCCACGGTGACTTCGAGTTAAAAATTTTTGATTATACATATCAAAATTTGAAACTAAAAAGCGATCCATGGATTCTTCGTTTTGAAATTGTTCTTTACGCCGACTGTACTTTTTGATTTGTTTGTTAAAGGATTCAATCAAATTGGTGGAGTACAAGCTCCTTCGGATCGAAACTGGGAAGTTATAAAACGTAAGCAGACTATCATTTTCTAAAATAGATTTGACTATTTTAGAATAACTAGTGCGCCACTTTTGAGAAAACGCACGGCGCGCTTCAATAGCCTTCTCAAGAGAATCTGCTTGGTAGATTGTCTTAAAATCTTCGCATATTTCTTTACGATCCACTACACGTACCTTACTGGCAAGGTTGCGAGAAACATGTACGCAACAGTGTTGATACGCAGCTTGAGGAAACGCCTGGTGGATCGTATCTTTGATACCTTTCAGACCGTCGGTCGCGAACAGAAGAACATCCTTCACACCGCGTGCTGATAGATCCTCTAGTAATTCCTTCCAAGTGACTGTGGATTCATTAGGGGCAATAGCATAACCGAGTACTTCCTTGGATCCATCTGGGCGTATTCCTACGGCAATATGAACGGCTTCTTTATCAACCGTTTTACGCTTTAAAGGAATATACGTTGCGTCCAAATAAATAACAGCGTAACGCTCGTTTAGTGAACGTTTTTTAAAAGCTAAAACTTCTTCAGAAAACACCTTAGTCATATTAGATAATGTCTGTGGTGTATAGTGATGACCATACATTTTCTCGATCAAATCCGCGATTTCGGACATGGTGATTCCTTTTCGAAAAAGATGAATAATTGTTTCTTCAAGCGTACCGTTGGTTCGCCTATAAGGAGGGATAGTCTGTTGTTTAAATACTCCATTGCGATCGCGAGGTATCTGTATTTGAAGTTCTCCATACTCTGTCTTGACCGTACGGTCATAAGTGCCGTTGCGAGAATTCCCTGAATGGAATCCGATTCGATCATATTTTTCATAATCTAAAAAAGCAGTTAATTCTGTCTTTAAGAGTGTATTTACAGCTAACTCCAAGTGAGAACGAAATAATTCATTCAAATCACCTTTTGTAGCTAGAGTCTGCAAGATATCTGTAGTAAAATTGTTCATAGGGAAGTCCTCTTTTCTGTGAATGTAGTGTGGTAACTCTATTCTACAGAAGGGACTTCCTTTTTTCTATTTACACAAGATATTTTACACTCTCACTAATTAAGATATCAAAAATATGATAGATATGACGAAAAATAAGAAAATAATATAAAGGTCGTTCAATCTAGATTTTGGGTTGAACGACCTTTATATTAATTAAAGATTGTGAGCTCTTTTATTCAATGGTATAGTTTTATTAAAGTTAAACAGTACATATTTAACTATGGATAATCCGTTTAGGCTTCGAATAGAATGTGCATATTATACGAAATTCCATCAATAGTAATAAAGCTAATCACAAAAAAAGAGGAGAAATCGATACAATGAAGTTATTCGGAAAAGAATTGAAAAGCCCAGTAAACATACTATTGGCAGCTATCGGTGCCATCTTATTGACTGGTTTTATTTTAAATTATCCAAAAATTTTTCAAACGATCTATGATACAGGTCGAGATTTCGGAAGAAGCCTTGTTAATCTGTTTATGTCTTAAAACCCAGAACTTCTTATTTACATAATGGAAAGATATATTAAGGAGGTAAAAAAAGATGAAACCAAAAGGTTTGAAAAAAGGAGATAAAGTTGCGATTGTCAGTCTTTCTAGTGGTATTTTAGGAGAATCATTTGCAGCACATCAATTAGCCTTAGGAAAAGAACGTCTTGAAGCATTTGGGCTAGAGCCAGTGGTGATGCCACATGCGTTAGAAGGTATTGAAGCGTTGGAAAACCATCCGGAGTGGCGTGCAGAGGATTTGAAATCTGCTTTTCAGGATACTTCAATCAAAGGAATCATTTGTGCGATTGGTGGAGACGATACATATCGATTACTTCCTTATTTGATGGAAGATCAAACCTTTTTAAAGAACGTAAAAAAGCATCCTAAGGTTTTTACAGGATTTTCAGATACGACAATCAATCACCTGATGTTCTACAAGTTGGGAATGAACTCGTTTTATGGACCCAATTTTCTGAGCGATGTAGCTGAATTAGACAAAGAGCTACTCCCTTATGCAAAGAAAGTGATTTCTGGTTTCTTCGAAGGTAAAGAATTAGAAGGTGTTCTTGAAAGTAGCTGGTGGTATGAAGAAAGAACAGATTTTTCTGTAGAAGCAATTGGCACTAAGCGCATCAGGCATCTGGAGACAAAAGGTATAGAGATCCTTCAAGGAACGAGAAATGTGTCTGGTCCATTATTGGGCGGTTGTTTAGAAAGTTTAGCAGAATGTTTGACCGGCGGACGATATCCAGATCAATTAGATATCATAAACAAGTATAGTATTTTTCCAAACCTAGACGAGTGGAAAGATAAACTACTATTCATTGAAACTAGTGAAGAAAAGCCAACCCCAGAAAGATTTAAAGAGATGATCCTTTCACTAAAAAATTATGGAATTTTCTCAGTAATCAAGGGTGTACTTGTCGGTAAACCTCAAGACGAAGTAGAATATGAAGTGTATAAAGAAATCTTAGTAGAAGTCATAGACAATCAAGATTTACCAATAGCATACAACTTACCTTTCGGACATGCTTATCCAAGATGTATTCTACCTTATGGTGTAGAGGCAGAAATCGTAATCGATGACAGACAAGTTATCTTTAAAGAACCGTATTTCGATAAATGATAGTGAATATTTAAGTAATCGTAACTGAAAAGTTGCATAAAGGTAGAAAACATACTGTGGTATACAGGGTGGTTTCTACCTCTTTTGATTATTTATAAAGACAAGCTAGAAAACGGAGCAATCATACAATAGTAGTATCTAAACAACGATTACGAATCTGTTCACATTTCGGACGAAAAGCGGTTACGTAATTCTTTGCTTTTTTTGCTAAAATAAAGAAAAGATAAAATTGTACTATTTATTTTGATTTTATCATCAAAGGAGTGAGTGGAATGAAACGTTTTAAAAACTGGTTAGATTTAATTTGGCGCTTTTGTCTAGTAATCTATGCTCCTTTCTTTCTTATTTATTATTTACTAGGAATTTTTGATACATATGATTTTTATAGTATTCAAATGTTGAACATGATGGTTTACATCGTGGGCTTTATACTCGCTTTTGTCTCGATTTATCAAACGACTCAACTTAAAGTGGATCTTAAAGATGTAGCTGACTTACATACTAAATTGAAAATGAAGCATTGGAGAGTTGTTAATGAGCAACCTTCTCGAATGATACTTGAACCTAGTTTTGATCGGCCTTTTCGTTGGGTGATTAAAAGCGAAGTAGAGCTGATATTCATTGACGGAAATGCAACGCTCAAAGGTCCTAGAATATATGTACGGACACTAAAAAGACAGCTGAAAAATCAAAAGGTGTTTTGGATAAGAAAACCATTAACGATACTGAGGGACAGTTTATTATTGATAGTGCTAGGGATGACGCTGTTATTCCCCTCTAATTTGGATTGGCAAGCTTTGTGGAGTCAGCGTAAAATCCTTGCGGAACCGTTAGCGCTAACTGAAGTACAAGCAAAACAATTGGGGAATACGAATGAGAATACTCATAATAACGGCTATGCGGTGGAGAACGATGCATTCTTCTTTTACGTAGAATCCAATAACAAAATCGTCAGAACAAATCATGAATTTAAAGAAAAGGAAACAGTGATCAGTGCACCCAATAACTATGGTGGACTGCGTGACTTGAATATTATAGGAGAATGGCTTTACTACACCAAAGATTCTGTCCTTCACCGCGTTCAATTTGACGGTACAAATAAAGAAGTAGTCTATGATTCACCTGATATGTTGGAAATGCATATCGTTGGAAACGAGAGTTACTTTATCATGGAAAACAATAATCGGAATCTATATAAAATCGATCTTAATGAAGGCACATTGACAAAACTGATGGATACTTATGTTACTGATATTTCAATTTATGAGGATTCATTATTTGTTAGTCATCCCGAAGGAAAAGATGGGGAATTTGTCGTAGATCAGCTCAGTTTAGTTGATGGAAAAAAACAGCAAACACTTTTTAAAGAACCTGCTAATCACTTGATTCGTTGGGAAGAGGATTACTATTATTTAGGGAGCGATACGACACTTAAAAAGCTTTCGATTGACAGTTCGTTATCTCAAACATCGCTTACTGAAGAACAACTAGATTATTTCATACCAACAGAAAATGGCATTTACTATACCTATCAACTGAATCCAACAGTAAACGCCAGAGCAGCCTTGCACCATATAAACGTTGATGGATATGAAAATGAATTACTGTTTGAGGCTGATTCGATTCAAGGGTTAGCCCAAATTGGGGATTCACTGCTATTTACTACTGTAGAAGATGAATTGAGCTATACGACTAGAAAAATCGACTTAAAGACCGGTGAAATGGAAGAAATGAATTAAGTAGTGATAGGGAAATCATAAAAAGAAACGTTCTGGGGGAAAGCGTATGTTGAAAAGAAAAGATGAGATTGGCCTCGCTATTAGAGGAATAGTATTGATATTTTTACCAGGATTGGCTTTGGTCTATTTAATTTATGGCATGTTATTTAATGTTGATCTTAACTACTTTACGTTGGGGACAGGATTTGTACTGTATAGTTTTTTGAAATGGTTCAATGATAAGTATATACAGGACGATAGTGTGATCAAGGTAGAGGACAGAAAAGTAGTAGAGACCATACTGCAAGAGGGTAAGTGGGAGGTAATGGATCGCGGACTGGATTGGCTCAAGATTAGACCGAGATTTGATTTTCCCTTCAATTACGTGGTGCGAGACGAAGTGATGATTCATTTTGAAAATCAGTACGCTACGCTAAAAGGCCCTCATTATTACATTGAGACAGTCAAGGATAATCTTGATGGCGATCAATCAATGTGGGAAAAGAAACACCCCTCATTTACGAAAGTCATGCTCTATGGGATTCTTGCTATCCTACCAATTTTGTTGGATGGTGGCTTATATTGGGAAGCGAAAGTGATGTATCACAACGTATTTGCATCGACGAACGAAGTAGTTGAAACCCGAGAAGAAACCACCAAAGGAAACCTAATTGAGAATACGATGAATAGTGGTTATGGTGTTGAAACAAACGAATTCAATTTTTACGTTGAGAATGAAGAAAGAATCATTAGAACGGATAAACAGTTTAAGGAAAAGCAAGAATTGGTAGGCAGAGAGGATCCTTTTGGTATTAGTAACTTGAATCTCGTTGGGGACTGGCTCTATTATGTCGATGGTTCGTCAATAGATAGAATACGATTTGATGGCACAGAAAAAGAAACGATTTATGGGATGGGCTATACGATCGATATGCAAATCATGGGGGACTATATCTACTTTATCAATGAAGAACAAGACTCAAATATCTACCGGATGAATCTAAACGGTGAAAATCTGGAGCGGTTCTTATCTGTTGAAGCAAGTGAGTTTTTAGTACACGACGATCATTTACTGGTTACTTACTTAGAAAACGAAGATGAGTACAACCGAATTACGGAAAGGGTTAGCTTAGATACGCAGAAAAGAACCGAAGTCTTTTCGGAAGATAATGATTCAATCATTGAATGGGAAGGGTATTATTATTATCGAGGCATCAATGCTGAGTTGAAAAGAAGCTTAATAGCAGATCCCACAAAGACAGATATTGTTGTTAATAGTCGGATAAATAACTATACGATCATAGACGATACAGTATACTATAGTCTAGATCAAGACTATCTTAGTCCCATTTACCGATCAAACTTAGACGGAAAAGAAACAGAAAAATTGAATGGACGTTCAAATTATATCAATAACTTTACTAAAGTTGGGGATATCATTCTATTCACATCTAATGATATGAATGACAACTACGAAATGAAGAAAATAGATCCAGAAACAGGATCAGTCAAAAACTTAGAAGAGTAAACAGCGCGTTCAAAAGAAAGAAAGGAGTTAAGGGAATATGAAGATAGTCAAAAATTGGATAGACATTGCCTTGCGGGGAACGCTGCTGATACTAGTACCGGGTTTCTTAATCGTCTACGTGTTGTATCAATTTCTATTTGATGTCTCACTCGATGTTTACTGGTTCGTTTTGTTTATTGTATGGGTCGTCTATACGAAGTGTTTGATCGATACGTATCATGTTGACTCAAAATGTGAGATCATACAAAGCTTCGACGGCATTGAAAAACTGCTCGTCCAAGAAAATTGGGAATTGCTCGATAAAAGTACAACACAATTAATCGTCAGACCAAGGTTCGGTTTTCCTTACAATCTTGTCTTAAATGATAAAGTAACCGTTACGTACCGATCTGGTCAAGTACGTGTAGAAGGACCACTCGAGTATATAAATATTTTTTTAAAAGAAATTCGTGGCGATGAAAAAGTCGAGCAGGAAAAAAAGTGGAAATCATCTAGTGTTGTTTTATCGTTACTTATCTTTTTATTACCTATCTTGCTAGATGGCAGTATTTGGTGGGAAGTGAAGACCTTTTACCATAATGCTTCTGCCGGCACAACTGTTCAAGTTGAGGCAGTAGAACCTATGACCTCTGGAAATCTTGTGGAAAATCTCCATAACGGAGGATTTGTTGTAGAGGATGAAGAAGCTGTCTACTATATTGAACAAGGGAATAGAATCGTTCAAACAACAAAAACCTTTGAAGAAAAAGAAACGTTAATGAAAGAAGAAGGTGCTAGCTACCTCAATCTCAATCTTGTAGGTAACTATTTATACTTAACAGATGCGGGCGTACTCAAAAGATTATCGCTAACGGACGGCAGTCTTGAAGTTGTCTATGATTTCACTTATGTGGATGACATACAGATTCAAGGAAAGTGGATTTATTTCTCGAATTACCAAGATGATTTCAATCTTTACCGTATGGATTTAAACGGAGGAAATCTCAATAGAGTCTTTAAAGGAAATATTCGAGGCTTCAGTACCTACAAAGATCATGTGCTAGTCAATTATATCGAGAGAGATCACTTCAAGGTTAGTCGAATGGATAACGGAGAAGATAGTTGGAGAACAGTTATAGAAGAAGAAGCCAGAGACATGACAGAGAAAAATGGTTATTACTATTACATTAATGAGAACGGACAACTCTACCGCAAAACAGTAGATAATCAAGCAAAACCAGAACGAATCGTGGAAGACTACGTGCACAATTATACGATCACAGACGAAAATATTTACTATTCTGTCTATATTTCAAGTCCTGACGCCACCAATGGTGTCTTCAAAACAGAATTGGATGGGCAGCACTCCACACACATCTATGAAGCAAACACAGCTGTGGAACTTGGTGTGGTAGGAAGTAAAATACTGATGAAGATTGAAAAGGAGCAATCGTCAGATAACATTAGGATATATGATGAAATGAGTAAAGAAGTTAGTGGGTTAGAATAGCATTAAGACAAAAGCGGCTAAGAAAAAACGTGTGATTTTAAGAGTCTATTTAATGGGCATTCTTCAAAGAGCTAGATTGCATGCTGATTAATTAAAATAAAGAAGGTGAATAAACTGTCAAAAAAATTAGGAATATTTGTAGTAATTATTTACCTAATACTCGTATTTTTTTTAAGAAGAAACGAGATCGTTGACAATATCGAAACGGTTATGATGACAACAGTATTTTTAATGATTGTTGTTTTTCTTACTAGTGATAAGAAATCTAAACAAAAGCGATAGATATCAATGTCATTGAAAATATAAAAGAAGCTGTCGCTAATGATTATTAATTAGCGACAGCTTCTTTAGTTAGTTATTAATGATTCTGATAGAAAAAGTTCTTATTTATACTGATACATAAACCGTTCCATATAATAAATCAATGTTTGATTGTAAAAGCCAGGGAAGTAGAAGTCACTGGCGTGTTCACCGTAAGGCATACGCAGAATGGCGATTGATGGGTTGTTATTTTCCACATAGGCATCTTCAAATAACTCTGATACACGCGGGTCCACGATTGTGTCGTGTTGTCCTTGATAGACAAGTGCAGGCGGACTGTCTTCTTCTACAAGCATTGCAGGGTCAACGAGTGCGTCTTCACCCGTGATATTTTGGTATCCTGCTAATCCATTTGCTGGATAAATCGGAATAATACCACTGACGGTCAAGCGTTCATCTAATAGATCTGTATATTGACCACTAGCTAATCCAAGTGCGACAGCGTTAGCTAAATGGCCACCAGCTGAGCCACCTGAAACAAATACAGAATCAAGATTTGCGCCATATTCTTCTTGGTGATCAGCTAAGAAAGTGGTAAAGATTCCTAAATGACGGACCATATCATCGATGGAGAAGTCACCAGCGATTTCATCAGGTACGGTCGCAAATTTCATGAATTGGTCTTGATCATTCAATCCATATTGAACATCGAATACGACGTAACCTTGTGCTGCAAAGTATTTATTTACTTGCGAATAGTTTTCAGCACCTTTATCACCACTGTTCCAACCACCGCCATGAATGCGGATCAAGGTTGCGCCCTCTCCAGGCAATTGTGCTGCATCCGTAGGTGGAGTGTAGGCGTCAAAGCGAAGCGATAGGCCATCGTCGACTCCTTCTGTTCCTTCGTAAAATAAAACATCTTCGGTTACATTGTAAGCGGTAGAAGGTGTACCAAAGAAATAATCAGGAATCGAAATCGGGCTGCTCATAAATAAAGGATCATCTTCACCAATCGTATGCCAGTTTTCACCAAACGCTTCAGTGTAAGTGTCTTCTGATTTATCTAGTACAGAGAAGATTGTCGTCAACGGTAAACTGAAAAAGGCAAATAAAGATAGACCGAATACGGATAAGAGTAGTCCTGGCATTGAAGGTAATTTGATTGTTAACACTTTTATCAACAAGCCCGTAAGACTAAGGAAAATAAAACCATAGAACAAGCTATATTGAGAAATTAAAACTTGTAGTAAACCGACATCTAGGTTTGTTACCATTACGAAGGCAAGAAAAGTACCAAGCAGTAAGCATAAAGAAATAACGGTCGCTAGAATTCCTGTTACTATTTTCTTTGTTTTTTTAGTAGGTGCTTTTCTTAATGAATAGGGTCTATAAGTGGGTCGATCCACTTGTGGTTTTGGTTTCCACGTAATGAACATGCCTAATAGCATCATCACAAAAAGGATACCGATCGACAATAAACTTCTAGAGGTCTCATTGGTAGGCGAAAGGGAAGCAGCGGTGTTCAATAGCATCACTGCAAGTAAGCCTATACTAGAAAGTAGTAAGTAAAGCCAATCTATCTTTCTGAATGGACTCCCAATTGTACTGGCAATGATATTACCAAGCAGTGTGAGGATCAGTAGTATGCCAAAAGCATTTGAAAGTATTGGATTTAACGGTACGAAAAGGTAAACAATACTAAGTAAAAATACAACACTATTCATTGCAAATAAAGATTTAAAGAAAGGTTTCATCATTTCACTCCAAGGTGTGATGATTTAATGAAGTCATCACTGATAGTTTGTGCACAATTCATTGTATGCAATAAATGAAGGAGTTGCAAATGAAGGGGTTTATAAATCTAGTATGATAGCATAGATAAAATTCAAGTTAGTAAATAGCTTTAACCGTGTAATTGCTTAGTAAAATCTTTTTATTGTAGCGGCATAAAGGTACATCTGTTTTAGAAAACAATTTGCATCAATAATAAAATAGGACATTCTAATGAGAGTACAAAAAATAACAGTAGAGTAAAATAAGAGGCAAATCGTTATACTATCTATTTTTGTAAATGGATAAAAAAAAGAGTCTAATGACGAGAGAGAGTTCTTTGGTAAAAGAAGGTTGGACATTTTTTCAACATGCAAAGAAGCTTGGAGATGTTCACTTGTGGGATGGACTAGATGCCTCTTACTTATACAAAGCTTCTGCCACTTTAACAGAGAGTGGGGATCAAGCGAAAAGCCGATTTGGTTGCCGAACTATAGAAATAGATTCAGAAAAAGGCTTTTTTTAAACGGAAGAGCTTATTTACTCAACAGGGTATCTAGACATCAAGATCGCTTGTTACAGGGTAATAGTTAAAATGAAAAATACCCTAGGAAGTATTTTTCGGAGTAACGTTGCACTTTTCTAACAATTCAAGATACAAAAACCCCCAGAAGTTAGAATGTTTACGCTATCTTCTGGGGGCGGCACCTTATCATTTACTAGTGAGCTTTTATTTATAGTTTTTGAAAATAGCTATTGCTCTGTACGGGAAAAGGTGGAAGTCTTCCTCCGTCAGCTGATTCTAATTCTGAAGCTGTTGATAATAGATTAAATAAGGCAATGAACATAAAAGCTCTAAGCAAGGTTTTTTTCAATGTTTTTCACCTCCTTATTCTCAATTTCTTCAATCCTCAAGTTAGCCATTAAGCTAAACTTAGAATTTTCTTGTATTTCAAAAAGAGAGTGGGCTATTTTGTAAGATCTAACTGCTTCTTCGGATTGATTTAACTTATTCAGGATATATCCCTTATGATAATATAAATCAGCTAAACCTATTATGGAATTACTTTTTTTTGAGATATCTATTCCGTGAAAAACTAACTCTAGAGCCTCTTCATTATTATCAAGCCTTTCTAAACATAATGAGTAATTTATTAGTAGTTTTATCTTGGACTTTATTGCAATGCTATCAGAGAACCATTTTTTACTTATTTCAAAATATTTTTTAGCTTTTTCTAAATTATTCATTTCGTAATGGACAATTCCTATACTACAGGTAACATCTACAGCAAAATCGGGTGGTAGTTCACATGTATTTAAGCTGTTAAATTCACTTATTGCTCTATCTGGATTGTCTTCATTATAGTAAAATAGTAAGCCTTTAATCCAACGAAAGTAAAACGCATAACACTTCTGTTTATGATCATTAATGATTTCAGCGTTAGATTTAACAATAAGCTCAATCATTTCGTAATCTCTTTTAGATAGGCTAAGGTCAATCATATTCCTTATTTCTTCAATCTTTTTATCTGCAGTTGCTTTCATACCTTTATCTTTAAAAGAGATGAGGTCAGCACTCAGACGCTCTCCGAGTTTTGTCAAAATGACAGAATTAGGAATGATTTCATCATTCTCAATTTTGCTAATCAAAGTCTGAGCACATATATCCGAGGCGAGTTGTACTTGGGTTAAATTAAGCTCTTTTCTAATTCTCTTTATTTCTTTTCCAAGGCTCATAATTTTTCTACTCCTAATTTTCACTAATATTTCATCTAATTATATTAATATTCTAAAAATTAGTCAATTTATTTTAATAAATATATTGATTTACTAATTTAAATTTAATATAATTGCTTTATTGGATTAATATTACATAATAATTCAAAATAATATTAGGAGGTGCTATTTATGGAAAATCTATTAGAAGTAGAAGTTGTAGAACAAGAAGTTGAAATGTTTAACGACGTTGAGAGCGCAAGTCTACGTAGTAACTACTCTACATGTTCATGTTCTCCTCAACCAACACCTTGTCCAATCAGACCATAATAAAAATAGAGAGGTGTATACATAGAAAAATAGTATACACCTCTTAATTTTTATACATCTATAGTCAAATACTAATTGCGTTAATGCATTATTCCTGGAGGATATGAAATGAAGTTGATAAATGACAACATCCAAACTGGAGATTACATAGTTGAAAGAAAACCATTACTTAATATTAAAAATAAAATTGAAGATACTAACATACTATCTGTTTCACAAGCAGATAGTATAATGAGCTTTTGGGAAAATGAAGATATTAAGAAAGCGATACATAGCTCTAATACTGGATTGTTCTATAGTCTTAATAATTTCAATGATTTAAGTAAAAAAAAGAAAAAAGGCGCTATATTATCTTTAACGAATTATTTACTCCGTATGCACACAAGACCAACTCCATTCGGACTCGCTGCTTCTTTTAATATGCAAAGCCTTAACACAATGGGTAGTACAGAGAAAAGCAAATATGTAAATATTTCCATTAGTAGTCAACTAATGGAAAAAATTGTATCGACCTGTGAAGATGATTCTATGATTGTGGAGGCACTACGGTTGAAGGTCAATCCTTTACATTTGAAGCGTGAAAAAGAAGTAATCTTTTTATATAGAGATACAGATAGTACAACAAGCAGTATTAGTAAATTAAAATCCAATGAACTAATTGAATTACTTATATCTACGTGTCATGAGTTTGTTCACTTTCAAGATATTTTCAAGATGGTGAAGGTACAATTCGAGGAGATAGAAATTCCTACTTTTACTCAATTTGTAAAGAAACTACTACGCAATGATTTTTTAATCTCGAATTGCAGAAGATCTTTATCAGAAGAAAATCCGCTCAGCGAAATATTGACTATTTTAGAGTCAATCAGTCCAAGTAGTGAAAATCTTGTTAAATTAGTTAGCGAGTTGAAAGAAATACGAAGTTACACAAATACTATAAACCATGAAGACTACTTTAAAGTCGTAAACAGTTTCGATACCAACCAAAATAATTTTGCCATAATTAATGAGCCATCTTTTAATAAATGGTTCAATATTGTATTGATAAAGGAAGAAGAAATACTTAATACTAAATTAATTTCTCATTCTATAGAAATCATTGATGAGTACTTATCGTATTTTTCTAACTGGAATACTCATAATCTAATTCCTAAAAGCTTAGTAGAATTCTTTATAGGTCGATTTGGTCATGAATTAGTTTCAGTGAAAACGTTAGTTTATGATTCTGATTTCTACGAGGAACTTATTAAAGAAAAAGAGGTTGATCTGGTAAATGATAACTACTATTTATTAAAAGATAAAATCATAGAGGCTATTTATAATAAAGAAAAAATAGTTTACATTGATGATTCTTTACTCTCTGAGTTAAAAGATCCTAACGAGACTAATGATTATATTAAACCGAATGGCTACGAGTTAATTTGTTATTTGACAGACGAGTTATGTATTCTAGAAAAAGGTATAGGTAGCAATGCTTTAGGAAAGTTAAATGGACGTTTTTTAAATAGTTTGGATACCTTAAAAAAAGACAATTATCAAAAAGAATTAAGTAACTTACTATTTGAAGAATACAATGAGAATTACATTCTTGCTGAAATAACCTGTAGCCCTTACGACTCGAAAATGGGAAATATACTATCGTCCTCGTCAATTTTTAAGTATGAAATTCCACTTAATACTGTGGAAACGAAGGGTAAAATTCCTATTTCACTAGATGACTTATATTTAGGCATTGACAATAACTCATTTTACATATGGTCAAAATCTTTACAAAAAAGAATAATACCCTATCAATCTAATTCTGCAGCACTAAACAGTAAATTACCTAGAATGTATTTATTTTTATCAAAATTGGGTTTAGATATGCAATCATTAATTAGCGATATCAGTACTCTACCTGAACTTCAATTACCATATTTACCAGAAATTAGATATAAGAATGTTGTTGTTCGAAGAGCCGAATGGAAGGTAGATAGTAAAATTATTAAAGCGGCCAAAAACGGCCATAATTTCAAAGAAAGGATGAATTTCTGGAGAAATAGATATAGCGTTCCGCAAATAATCGGACTCTCTAAAGGTGATTCACCCACAGTATATAATTTAGAAAACGACTTGCACCTTGAACTGCTATGTAAGGAACTAAAAAATAGCGAAGCTGAGTCATCATATTATGTTTTTATTGATGTGAAATATCAGTTAAAGCATGGTGCTTTTTCGCAACATATTATAGAAGTTGGAAATGCAACATACTCTCCCAAAAAAATCACCAGTATAGCCTATAGAAAAGAGAAGCAATCTAACGCTATATTGTCAATAAAGGACAATTGGATATATTTAAAGATTTATTTTAATCGTTTTCAAAATTTTGAGGACTCAATTCTTCCTAAACTAATTATAGAAAAATACAAAGTGGATCTTGATCAATGGTTTTTTGTGAGATATAAAGACGAGAAAGATCATATTCGGCTAAGATTCAAAGTGAATGAAGACAAGGATATAGCGTCTATTTTAAGGAAACTTACTATTGATTTAGATAAACTGATTTATGATCATCAAGTTGACAGCTATACTTTAGATCTATTTGAACCTGAGTACTCTAGGTATGGTGGAGAACAAAGATTCAAACTGATGCTGGAATGGTTTCAGGAAGATAGTGAGTGGTTCTTCAGAAAAGGTAAAAACACTAAAGTGCCAGAAGTGGTTTATAGTACTTTTCTAATTTTAAACAAACTAGGTCTAACTAACTATGAGATAAACGAGGTTTTCAAAGTTTACTCCTTGAGTACTAAGAAAGAGTATAGATTGGTTAAGAATTCACTTTACAAACTTGAAAATTCCTATGATGCAGACAATAGAACAAGAAAAGTTGGGGAAAAACTCCTTGAACTAAAAGCAAGTTTATCGTCTATGTATCACGAAGAATCAAGAGAGATTATTTTAAGTTTAGTGCACATGCACATCAATAGACATCTAGGTATTGATCGAGAAAAAGAATTTCAAGTTTATGGCTTAGTATCTAATTTTGCATTATCAATGCATTACTTAAAAGGAGACGCAAAAGATGGTAAGTGAATATAAGGTTATAGGGGATGCAGAGGACTTTGCTGCTCATTATTTGAAAAATAAGCTATACAATACACCTGATAAATTAACCCTAGGGGACGGATTGCCAGGTTTCTGTCTTTTATTATCAGAAATATCTAGTGGTAGTAATTACTTTACTGGAGTTAAGGATGAACTCGTAATCGATATAGTTAGTGAAATGAATAAAACGAAGTTGAATTTGTCGTTATGGAGCGGTCTATGCGGAGTAGCTGTTGGTATATCAGCTCTTAATACCGATGGTAGATACAATAAGATACTAATGAAAATTGAGAAAAGTATTATTGCATCATTGAAGTTATACTTTAAAAATAATGATCTTGATAAAGCCAAATTAGAGAACAACATGTTCAAGTATTACGATTTATTCTCTGGTTTCTCTGGAGTATTAGTATATTTAGTAAATAGTAATGTGCAAATTTTTGAAAAAGAGCGTAAAGACTTGATTGCTAATATATTGAGATACTTCTCATTATTGACAAAATATTCGGTATATAAGGATAATAAAGTTAGAAATTATACAATTCTCGAGAAAAACATGACCGATAGTATGAAAAATGATTTTAATCATAATGTCGTAATCCTTGGTAAATCTCACGGTATTTCAAGTGTTTTATCGTCAGTTAATATGATTCACAAAAGTGATCAGTCTGATTTAAGTGAGAATATAAAAGAAATTCTCGTAGACGAAATAGAAAAAACCTATGATAGAAATTGTATTTTTCCGACCTTTCTATCTAATAATGAATCAATGCAAAAAGAAACGTTTATCAACAATTCTTGGTGTTATGGTAGTTTTCCAATTTTAAATACATTAATGAGCGTGGAAAGTGCTGATATATATTTAAGAAGGCATATCGAATTTTTAGAATCTGATGATTCTTATATATCAGGTTATAACAATGTAGATATATTTTGCCATGGTAAGTCAGGATTGGCATATTTAATCCATAATTATTACCTGAGCACAGGTGAGCCTTTAGCTCTCAAGAAAAGACAACAGCTTATATCAGAATTAAGTGAAGTTGAGACTGGAAAGAGCATTTTGAAGTATAGAGATGAGAAAGATAATAAATCTACGAGGAAAGTTGGTCTTTTAGAAGGACAGATTGGGGTTCATTTAGCGCTAATTAATATATTGAAAGAAAAAAGATTTGATTTGGACTGGATTTTCTTAGTCGATAATCTATAAGAAAGGAGAAATAAAATGAAGGAGTATTTAAAATTTGAAACCCGACTTTTTATTAAAGATCCAAAAGTCATTTTTCTATTTTTAAGTATAGTAGCTTTTTTAATAGGTCTATTGGCTTATATTCCTTATCATAATATCGATAGTATCAATGATAAAACGCAGATAGAGCTAAATTTAGTTAGAGATGCAATTGCTAGTTATCCTATGCACATTGTAGGGGAAAACCCTGATGCTTTTCCGGAATATAATGAAGTTTTGCAAGAATCTCAGCTTTTAGGGAGACAGGAGGTAGCGTTGAATTTTTATGAAGATCTGCAAGCATACTCAGAGATAGGATTGGCGTTAGCTGATAATCGAGTTAATGCTCATGAGATAGGGTATGACGAAATAAGTTCCTCTTATACAGTTCCATATGAGCAAGCAAGAAAAGAAGGCGTATTTTACGAATATTTATTAAGTCAAAACATTGAAATTGAAAGAAATGCAGAAAACACCGTAAGTTATATAGTGATAGCAACTAGTTATTTTAGTAGTGTATTTTTCTTGTTTATTTTATTTTTATCGAATGATATTTTGACCAAGGATGTAGAACATAAAACTTTGTTAAGGTCTTTTCCGATAGATGAGAATCAAAAAACCGTAAGCAAGTTAATAATACATACCGTGGTAACACTAACCTCATTAACTGGCTTATTTCTATTAGGATATACCATCGCATCTTTTGTATTTAGGTCAGGAAATTTAGATTATCCTCAAATCTTATTTACGGGTACGGGATATGAGGGCATAACTACTGTTCAGTATTTAGTAAGAACTCTTTTGCTAGCTGCGGTCCTTCTTGTACACACTATACTGTTATCAGCAGTATTAAATTCTATACTTAATAATAAATATCTAACCATTTTTGCAGGTGGGAGTTTGTATGTCATGAGCTTTCTCTTTTCAAGTTCAATTAGTTTTTTCAAATATACACCCTTAAATTACTTGAATATAACAGATGTCCTAAGTGGCGTATCAGCTGATAAGTTTAATCAGAGCTCCAATACTTTTAGTAGAGCAACGTTCATACTATTGATATGGAGTGTCATTTATATTATTGTTCTATCATTATTTTTCTCTCGAAAAAATAAAATTGAAGCTAAACCTGTAAGGGAGGGAAATTGATATGAAAGTATATTATTTATTTGAAATAAAATCTTTCATCAGAAACAAAAAGAATATAGCAGCATTTATATTGTTATTGTTAGCTACATTGTACTACTCAATTATCTTATCACCTGAGTATGTACCGAATGAAAGAATTAATGAAACTGAAATAAGACAAGATTATGAAGAAATGACTAGTTGGTTAGATAACATGCGAGGAGACGGAATAAGTGAAGGATCTGCATTTGCATTGAGCTACTTTCCGGAGCTGATCGAACTAAACGAAAAACGTCTAGCTTCACTAGAGGAAGAAGATTTTCAAACTTATGCGGAAACCACTTCAGATTGGTACCTTTATCAAGATGATTGGATTTATTCTAGCCCTGAATTTCTATCGTATAACAGAGCTTATTATGGTATTGAACAAGACTATCCTCAACAAGAGGGGCGGTATTGGTATATGGATACCGCTAATAGATACGAAGCATACACTAATATGACGAGAGAAATTAATCCATCAATCTTAGAAGAGAAAACTGGGCTTCAAACTGGTTTTAGAGTCTGGAATACCACATTAGTACCAGTTGTTCTGATAGGATTAGTCGTAATTTATTCAAATGACATAGTTACTAAAGATAAAAAACACCTCTCTCTAGTTAGGAGTTTTCCAATCTCATTTAGCGGTAAACTTTTGGCAAAAACAGCAGTAGTTTTAACAGCGAGTTTGTTTACATCTATATTATTATTTATGTTAGGTATTACGATTGTCAGTTTTAAAAATGGGTTCGGCAGTTTTTCTATACCAGTATCTATCTTTAAAGGTCCGATACTTTCTGTAGCTAACTACGATACTATTACTATTGGAACTTTTTATCTACAAGCTTTTGCATTACTATTAATGATTTCATATGCTTTTACAAGATTCTGTGTCTTGTGCAGTTTATTATTTAAAAATGAATACGTCACGTTACTGATTGGTGGAGCACTCATATTTACTGAGAGACTGTATTATATTCGAGGCGTTGGCTATTTCTCCAATTTAGATTTAATACCTTCTTCATTTTTCTCTATTGGACAGGTACTATCTGGCTATCAGAATCATCTTTATAATTCTTCCTCAATATCTTTTCAAAATGGAATACTTTCTATTTTGGTACTAATATTGGTAATTGAACTATCTCTCTTTATAGTAAATAAGATACCTTTCGTTCGATCATATGTGTAAAGGAGAATTGATATGTTAAAAATAAGTAAAATTTATAAATCTTTTGGAAAAAAAGAAATATTAAAAGAAGTAGATTTTGAAGCAAATAGAGGAGAAATAATTGGACTGGTAGCACCAAATGGAACAGGCAAGTCAACTATTTTAAATATTATTATGAACTTTCTTTCTCCAGACTCAGGCAGCATATCAATATCTGATAAGTATGACTATAGTTCTAAAAAATTAGAAATAAAAATGCATCAACATCTTTCTTTTTTACCAGAATTGAGCGACCTTTATGAAGAACTCAATGGACTTGAACACTTAAGGCTGTATGCAAAAATGTGGAAAAAAGACGTAAGAAGAATAGAAGTAATCATAAGTGATCTTAATATGGAAAGTTACGTAAAAAAACCTGTTAGAACCTATTCTCTTGGAATGAGACAAAGGTTAGCGTTTGCGATGTTACTTGCTGCGGATACAGACATAATGTTAATGGATGAAGTTATGAACGGGCTTGACCCTGACAATGTAACATTAATAACAAATATTTTGATAAAGTTAAAATCTCAAGGGAAAATTATTTTAATAGCTTCACACTTACTGGATAATCTGGACTTATATGCTGACAGGATTCTTTTTTTTAGAAATGGAAATATTCTTTTAGAGACGAGAGAAGAAGATAAAGACAACCTAGATCAAACATATATAAAAATACACTTAAATACAAAAGAATATCAAAGAATAATCAGTAATAAAACTATTCCAAAAGGTAGCCGTTATATTGCCGATAAAATATTAGCAATTCCACTCAAAGAACTATCAAAAGATGAAATAAGCAATTTGATTCAATTTTTCCTTGACCAAAACATATTGAATATAACCATAGGCCAAATTGGAACTGCTGAATGGTACGAGGAATTTTACAATAAGATGGTTTAATAAAGAAAATTGTTGACTGGGAGGACGTTACCGTGAAAGAAAAAGTTAAGCTAGCTAAAATAATCATTCTTGAACTCTACGAATTCCAATCGAACATTTTTCTGATGATTTTAGTCAACATACTATTATTAACGTGTATACCTTTTTTGCAGTTGGTTTTGTCCTCTCAAGTCATTAGCTGGCTAATAAATGGTATTTCTATTGATGTGTATTTAGCAAGACTAATACTTTTTATTGGGCTTATTGGAATTGGACAAGTAGCTCAGTCCTTTTTGAACGTTTACTTTGAGGAGAAAATCAATTATTTCAGAACGCAATCTATGTACAAAATTAAAAAGAAGTACCTTTCGCTTGATTATCCCTTAATCATAGGAAAAGAATCTCAAATAAGATATAACAATGCTAATGAACTTAATTATAGTAATGGATCTTTATTTATTCGAATTATTTCAGAGATTATAAACTTAGGTAACGCAATATTAGGGTTAATCTTGTACATCACCGTTCTTAGTCAACTAGACTCTTTATTTTTGGTGTTAATTTCGATATTTATTATTTCAGCTGCTTTATTAAATTTCCTTCAGGTTAGATTGGATAAGAAACTATTTAATGAAATAGCCGTCAACACACAAAAGCTGAAGTACTTAAGTAAAATTTATGGAGAATCAAAATTACTAAAAGACGTAAGAACATTTAGGATGCAAGAATGGTTTGAAAAAATTGAGAATCAGACAAGAAATTCTTATTACAACACTTTACTTCCAAAGGTCAAGTTAAGTTTAATTGAGAGTTCTATCTTAACTATAGGTGTACTATTAATGTCTGCTTTATCATATTTTCGAAGTGTTAATATGATTATATCTGGTGATATTCCAGTTTCTAGTTTTGTTATTTTTGCAGGTTCAGTGACTATCTTAGCTCAAACAGCAATGGGGTTTATTACTTCCATGGGAGATGCTACTAGAAGTCTTAATGAAATAAAGATATATGATGATTTTATGTCTCAAAAGCAAGTTTTCAATCATAATAAAGGTCAATTAATTCCTAAAGGGCGAATCACAATTGAACTAAGAAATATATCGTATACTTATCCAGATAACTCTGATCCAACGATAAATAATTTATCTCTAATGATACAAAATTTCGAAAAAATAGCTTTAGTTGGGGGGAATGGGTCAGGGAAATCTACTCTAATCAAACTTATTACCGGTCTTTTGAATCCTGATGAAGGGATAATATTGATTAATGGTATTCCAAGAAATCTGTTTAATATTAATGATTACTATTCTTTATTTTCTCCGGTTTTTCAAGAGAAGTATTTATTAACCTATACAATTAAAGAGACAATATTGCAAGGACTAGATTACAAAAAGGAAAAGTATGAAAGAGTATTAAAGATAAGCGGTATGTTAACTGTTGTCAAAAATCTAGATTTAGGAGATGAAACGAAAATAGTTAAGGCTGTTTATAACAATGGGATTAATTTATCTGGAGGACAGTTGCAAAAATTGAAACTTGCCCAAGCACTATACAAAGATTCTCCTATTCTAATACTAGATGAACCTACGGCAGCATTAGATCCGATTGCAGAGCATGAAGTTTATAAAGCATATTTTCGTCTTTCAGATAATAAGATGTCTATATTCATATCACATCGCCTTGCATCTACAAAATTCTGTGATAGAGTGATTTTTTTGAAAAATGGAAAGATTTCTGAGTCAGGAACTCATCAAAGCCTTATGAACAAAAAAAGCGACTATTATGAGCTTTTCGAGGCACAATCGTACTATTATAGGGATGTTAATTAGAGGAGGGGAGCTCAATCAATAATCTTAATCATTTTGTTCGTGCTTTCCTTGATTTGTTTAAAGTAGGAAAAAAGTACTATGGATTCTTAATTATTCATTCTTTTACAACATCAAGTTTACCTTTTCTAGGATATATATATACGACACGTATAGTTGATGCGTTAACTAGAAATAGCATAACTAGAATCCAGAATTATGTAATAGTATACCTTGTGCTTTCAGGTTTACTGCAAATGATCAGTAAAAGTATTGAGCCTTTACTCGAGAATGAAGAAACTTTACTTATAAGAGATC
Source organism: Marinilactibacillus kalidii (assembly GCF_017599325.1). Lineage (GTDB taxonomy): Bacteria > Bacillota > Bacilli > Lactobacillales > Carnobacteriaceae_A > Marinilactibacillus > Marinilactibacillus kalidii. Next base: position 21,406 of record NZ_JAGFVM010000040.1, read on the forward strand.
TATTTGCCATCCCTCATAGAAAAATGTTAACTACGAGATACGATATTGCAGAAAAATCTACAACAAGAGAAAAATTAAGTTTAATAGACAGGAACAACTCAAGTAGTCCATCTTCATTAGTATTGATAAGCATTAAACTAAAAAAAATTATACCTTTAACAATTTCAGTATTATGGGTAATGATACTAATACGACCTTTATTTGCTGTCGATACTACCCTTATTGCTAATAGCTATAGCTATAGCTATAGCTGGCTGGAGCCTCATAAAGTAATTGCTGGGTTTATTATTTCTTTATTAGTAATTATTCTATTAACAAATAGTACATCTAGAAAAACTAACGAAAGACTTGAGGATATTTATAAAAAATTTGAAGTTATGAGCGCATTGTTCTCTTATGAAGATGATGTTCTACATGATATACAATCTGGAAAAGAAATAAGAATGTATAAACAAAATGAAAAAATGTTAAAAAACATAGATAAGGACAATGAATTTTCAAAAAAAATTATTTCTGAAAATTATAAAAAAATGCGGCTTGTATCCATAGCGTCATCTGGTTTTTTTCAAACAATTAATTATCTAATATTTGCTTATTTAGGAGTTCTTGTAGTAGTAGGGGCAATGCCAGTTGCGATGATTATTCAACTTTCAAGCGCAATAAGCCAGCTCATAACAGTTTTCCCTCAACTTTTTCAGAATGTTATGTCAGTTTTTTCATCACCAAGTACTTTGAACACATATTATGACTTCATGGATATGCCAGATCAAGAAGATAATGAAAGGCTACGTAAGGTTCTTATCTCTGAGTCGAATCAAGTAGAATTCAAGCAAGTAAGTTTCAGCTACCCCGATACGGAAAAATTAGTACTAAAGAATATTGATGCAACTTTTAATTTTGGTAAAAGGTACGCCATAGTCGGTGAGAACGGCAGTGGGAAATCAACCTTTATTAAACTATTAACTAGACTATATGAACCCACCAGTGGAGTTATTGAAATTAATAAAGAGGATATAAACAAGTTTGAAGTTGGTACATACTTGGATCAGTTAGGTGTCGTTTTCCAAGACTTTCAATTGCCTAATTTTCCTCTTGGCCAAAACTTATCTACTGATATAACTTATGATCGAAATAAAGCCAATTCACTACTAGAAAGAGTTAACTCAAAAACTTTCGTTGAAACCCTGCCACATAGTACAGATACAGTTCTAGGGAAAGAATATGATGCTTCTGGTATTAATATGTCTGGAGGCCAAGAGCAGAGATTAGCAATAGCACGTTCATTATATAAGGGTGCTAAATTATTGATATTAGATGAACCTACTGCAGCTTTGGATCCACTAACCGAGATAGAGATATTTGAAAACTTTGATAGTATTGCTGCTGGAAACACAGCTGTTTATATTTCTCATAGATTATCTAGTACTAAGTTTTCAGATGAGATTTTAGTTTTTGATAAAGGGGAGATTGTTCAAAGAGGTTCGCATGAAGAACTTTCTAAAATAGACGGTAAATATAAAGAATTGTGGAATGCACAGGCGCAGCATTATATTTAAATTTCATTAGTTACAAAATTGACTTTATTGAATTTATTTTAATTGAAATGAAAAGGAAAACCTTTTAAATATTAACTTGTTTAAATTATCGACTTGAGACTATTCTTCAATCTTATTGTATTATGGAGGAAAAATGATAATCCTTATTGTTAATGAATGAGGGTATCATTTTGCGACACAAGGAGTTTCTAAATAAGGTTAATTATTAATAAATTTAATAGCCTACTTTTTTACTAGTCATCTAGAAACAGGTGACTTTTTAAAGAAGTAGGGTTTTAATATTGATAAGATAGGAGTCGAATAATTCAAACAGGATATTTGACATATATTATACCAGTTTCAAAAAAGGTTAAGGAAAATGTTGAAAAGTTATTTTTAAACGAAAAAAGTAAGATTGATAGAAGTTAAGAAAAAACGAGAAACATTACTGCAATATCTAAACAAGTGTGCTTGCCAAATATAATAAAGGATAATGAATTAGATATAATTGTGTGGCCTGTTAGATTTAAAGCGACGGATATGAATGTAACTTAGCTAGAGTACGAACAGGTAAAAGACGGTGAACAATACTTTGATCGAGTCAAGCTACTGAATATCACTAAATGTCAGAAGGTTATAGAAGATACAATTCGCGAAAATCAATTGAAAGTTTTGCAATAGATTAAATACAAAAATCAACTAATAAAAGATGTTCGAACAAAAGTCCTATCCTCATCTATTCTTTGCAGTAATAGTTTGTCATTCTGTTGTAGTATCGAAGTTTTACTCTATAAATTGCGATATGTATGATATGCTAGTAAAAGGTGTTTTTAACAGAACGATGAAGGAGGGATACAGTGATTCAAAGAGGTACTGCCTTTATTATGGAGAGGGGAAACCCGTTTAAATGGGTGAGATTCTCTATTTTAACGCATACTTTGTTTGCGATCGGCAAAATTCTAATGAGTATATTGAGTTTCTCTGTTTTTCTTTTTATTCACTCTTTTTATAACGTATTGATTGTGAGAACCAAATACTTAGTGTTTCATACACATCGAGATAAGAACCAGCAATACTCAGATGCTGAGAAAGTCTATAAGATGATCGGTTATTCGATTATCATCATCAGTTTTATTTTTGCGTTTTATTGCATGCGACTCTTTCATCCGGAATACAATATGATCGCTTATCCTAAAATCGTTGGGATTTCAGTACTGATTTTTACGTTGATTGAATTGGTTATTTCTCTTTCTGGTATTGTAAGTGCTAGGATGGAACAGAATGTATTGGCAGAGGCATTAAAGTTTATCAATATGACCTCGGCGCTAGTCTCGATTCATTTATCACAACTAACGCTGGTTTCTTTTACAAATGCGGACTACCGAGTTTCCATTCATATCGGGATCACGGGTAATATAATTGGTTTAGCTATTTTAGGCATGGGGCTTTTTATGATTAAAAGAGCGTCTGTGATGTCATTGAATAAGAATAGAATACTTTAGAAGCGGTTCGTCTTAAATCGACTGACAAGCTTCTGATAAGCAGCGGGATCTTAGGATCACTGCTGCTTTTGTTATCAGTAAGCAAAATAAGCAAATACTCGTCTATCGGTATCTGCTTATTAGTATTTATCTATTCAATTTGAGAAAACATAATGTATCTTTAAAAAAGAGAAATGACTCGATCATTGAAATAATTAGTTGTTTGAGGTTTATCTTTGTACATAAGCAATACATCTTCATCAATACCCAACAATGATTCTAAGAAAGCTGAATGAATTGCATAGGTGTCTAGAAAATCATCTAAACTCAATAGATTATTTTCTAGAACAAGTGTCAGTAATGCACGTAACTTTCCAGGGCGTACGATAGGAATATCTTCGTCTAAAGGTTCTAATTTTCTATATTTCAAACGATTTAAAGCGGAATAAAAGTAACGATTTTCTTCAAAAGTGAGTAATCCTAGCTTATAAGCGCGATATTCTAAAGCTTGAATAGATACGTGGTAGTTCATTTTAAGCTCAATATAAGACTCAGGATTGGATTTTTTAGTAAGCGAATGGAAGCTTTCTATAAATTCATCTTCAGGTAGTAAGAAGTATGAGGCAAAATCATTCGCTTCCTTTTCAATTTGTTGACGTTCCTTTTTATCCAAACTATCCATATCGATATGATGATGCATGAGTAAGTGTCCTAATTCGTGTGCGAGATCAAAATTACGACGGACAGAGGATTTTTTCTCAGTACCAAGAATGATAAAAGGGATATCTTTCTTAGTCCAAGTACTGTAAGCATCTATTCGTGAGCCCATATTCTTTTCTAGTATATAAATTCCTGACAGTTCAAGCCTGTACAGTAGTTCTTTATTCTCAATGATACCCAGTTTTTTTCTAGCGATAGAAGCAACGTGCTCAATCGTATTTTTCTCAATCGAAGAAGAACGATACAGATATGTTTCGACATTTTTTCTTAGAGAAAAAATAGTTTGAGTAGGCAAAGCCACTGTCTTTTCAAACTTAGAAATAAAATGATTTACAAAATTGATATAAGTCATTTCCATTTTAGCTTTTTTCCTAGAATCACGATCTTCAGCGCTATAAGCTATGCGCTCGATATCAGCGACGTTTTCTATGAATGATTCTGTGTAAAAGAATTGAGGCTTGACAGAGAAAATCTTTTTTAATTCATTGATAATTTCAAGTTTAGGAATAGTGTATTGATTTTCAAATTGCCACACAGCTTGTTCTGTTACCTTGATCATTTCTGCAAGTTCTTTTCGGGAGAGACCGTTCAATTCGCGCAAGTCTTTCAATTTTTCTCCGTAAAACATGTTCAACACTTCCTAACTAAATTCATTAGTTGACCTTTTGATTTGGTCTCTTCGTCTGGAGTCATATTAAAAAAATTGTTCGTATGTACATTTCATAATTTACCATTCTTCAAAAAGTATAAACATTAAAATTTGATTTTTTTTAAAGTGAAAGATGATTAGTGCAACTTAGTGAATCTATAGTGCAAGAGAGCTTAATAAGATTGAAATACATTATTTGGGTAGGTAAACTTAATCTATCGTTATGAAAGGAGGAGCATATGAAGCTGAAGTTGGTTGAAGATAAAAGCTTAAAAGAAGCACTTGTTAGTATTGCATATGGGGTTTATGACAAACATATTCAGAGAGTAATTGATGTGGTGGAAGAAAGCCGTTTGCAATTGAAAGGCATTGTAGACGATTGCGAGCATCCAGTTAAGATTGGTGATATTTATTACGTAGAAACGGTAGAGAATAAAACTTTTCTTTATACAGAATCAAAGGTGCTTGAGAATAAAGAGAAATTGTATAAATTAGAAAAGCTATTGCAAGAGACTTCTTTTGTGCGTATCAGCAAGAGTGTTTTATTGAATATGAATTATCTGGAAAGCGTGCGTCCAATGCACAATTACCGATTAGAAGCGCATTTGAAAAATGGTGAAAAACAGGTGATCAATCGTCATTATATTCAACGTGTAAAAACGTATCTGGATCTATAAGAGAGGAGAGCATACGATGGGTAAACAATTTTTTTCAGACTATTTTGATACGATGACATTTATTTTTACAACGATTGTTTTTATAGCATCTTTGTTACATGTTTTTAACTTAATAAGCGTTGGAGATATGAGTAACTTTGTTTTAATTACTGCGGTTTTGACATTTGTTTTATCGTTGATTCCGTATCTGATGTCTCAATTAACTTTTAAATCTTGGTATATGTTTCATATATTAAACGCGACGGTTCAACTAATAGGACTATTTTCCTTAGGCATATTTTTGAGAGGAGGACTACCAACTTTAGGGAGTGCGCTGATCAGTATGGTGATTTTCTTTAGTCTTTATCTATTAAGTATGGCAAAAAAAATACATGAGCTTAAGCAATTGGCCGATATGATGAATGAACGACTTTGAGAATCATTTTCGGGCTGTGCATGTGTAGTTGGGACGCAATATGAAAAAAAGTGGAAAGAATCGAGTAGTGAGCTAGTTTTTGTGGAACACTACTCGAAGGTACATAGGTATAGAATGTTATAAAAACCCGATAGAATAACGTAGCGTATGTGGAAGGGGCTGCTAAGGTTGTGTTAAACTGATAGCAAGAAACGCTTTTCTTGCGGAGGTGTGACGAATGAGTAGAAAACTATTCTGGAGTTTAGCGATTGCTTATGCTTTGATAACCTTTTTATTGCATTTTGTCTTTCAGACAGTTATCGGAGGAATCTTAATGGCGTTAAGCTATCTGGCAATAGTCGTAACTATACTATATTGGATTTTTAATATTATTCGATTTGCGATTAGACAAGAGGTTTACAATCGTAAAGAAGATCAGGATAAAGAGAACTAACTGACGGATCTTTAAAAGATAAAAAGATGCTTTTTGTAATTGGGTTCAATTCGCCCTTGTATCTATCCGTTGGTTATTGGGGTATTTGTGTAGTATCTTTTATCGCATTAGTGAAACTGAAGTACAGAAATTACGACTAAAAGTTTATATTAGAAATTTTAATTTTTCTAGCGGTTGAAAATTTTTAAAGGAATATAAAATAGCGCTAATGATGGTGTGAATAAACCATCATTAGCGCTATTTTACGATACTCTTTTGGTACTAAAAGTAATTAGATAACAGTTGCTCCCAACGTATTCTCGAAGTGTCTCAGTGCCCACTCATGACCAGGCTGATCAAAACTCGCAACGGCTGCTTGATGAACAACGATGGAGAAACCTTTGTTATAAGCGTCCACTGCTGTATGCAAGACACAAATATCTGTACATACACCGATCAAGTGGACTTCTGTGATATTACGTTCTCTTAGTTTTGTTTCTAAGTCAGTACCATTGAATGCACTGTAGCGCCTTTTGTCTGTGTAATAAACAGTTTTAGCGGTTTTAATTTGTTGGTAATAAGCTTCCAAATCACCATAAAGCAGCCGTCCATCTGTTCCTTCGATATTGTGGGGAGGAAACAACTTCGTTTCTGGATGGTAAGGATCTTGTTCTGTGTGTTTGTCGATTGCGAAGGCAACAAAGTCATCAGCTTCATAGAATTCTTTAGTCAATGCCAACACTTTGTCGTGTATAGCTTGACCAGGCTCACCGCAAGTCAACGCACCATCCGTCGCAACAAAGTCATTCGTATAATCAATATTAATCAATGCTTTCATGTATCATTATCCTTTCTGATAGTAGTTTTGACTTTAGAGTATCAAATGTTGGAGATAAAGCAAGTCTTTGTTGGATAATAAATAAGCGTTGCGAAAATGATTGTGATGAAGGAAAGTGTTTGATATCATATGAAAGATATAACATGTTTAACAGTGAATTGAGTTACGACCGCTTTAATTAAAAAGCATAGGGGAGATTGCATGTTTATAGATAGAAAACAAATGAGAAAGACTGCGGATGAGTTAGTTAAAAATAATGCAAAAGTGGCATACGGTATTATGGTTGTTCCATTCATCATTATCATTTTGGTTAGAATAGTTATTTCCTTATTGGACATCTATTACTTAGTAGATGTTATCAACCTACTATATATAGTCGGCGTGCCATTCTTAATTTCTATTACGCTTTTTAAAGTTATTAAAAGCGAAGAAATTTCTTTTAAGAAAAGTTTGAGTATGGAGAACAAAGATAATTTACTGAGATACTATTTGGGGGCTTTACTACTCAATGTGTATGCATTCCTTTGGACATTACTTTTCATCATACCAGGCTTAATAAAGAGTTTTTCTTACTCGATGACACCATTTATTATGAAGGAAGATCCTTCACTTAACGCTAATCAGGCAATTACGCGTAGTCGAGAAATGATGGATGGCTATAAGAAAGATATATTTTTTATTTATTTTCGCTATTATATTTTGCCTGTTGTTCTAATGACTATTGGCGTTGCGGCTTATTCGGTGAGTTTTGTTGCACTTTTATTTGGTATTGAGGTGGTAGGCGCCTATATACTAAGTTTGTTAGTTTTAGGTATTATTAGTCCAATCATTGCTATCGTTCTTTTCATTAGAAATTGTGCTCGATATTATGCAGCTACAGCTATATTTTATGAAAAACTGACTAGGGAAAACACGATGAAAGATGTATTCTAAATCATCAGTAACTAAATAAAAAAGTTAAGTTGACAACCTTTTTATTCATTGATAAGATTATGAAAATCAATTGACTAGAAAAGGGTTTAGGATTATAAAAATTGAAGTTCGCTGAGTGTTAGATGATTAGACTTGTTGTCCAGAATAGGTCAAAGTGTCAGTAAATTCTTAGGTTACGTACACTGGTTAAGTTAGTTACTATAAAGAATTTTAAATCAAGGTAACAAAACGAGAAGTTTTTTTATTTTTCCGTCCTTGCACAAGTCTAGTTGTGCAAGGACGGATTTTTAATATCATTAGGGGGAGAAAGCTGAAATGTCATTAATTGTTAGAACGGGACCGCAAGAATATGAGTGTCGAACTGGTGTGTTGGAGACACTGACACACCGAGTGCATCAATATAAAAAGGTTGTATTGATACATGGTACAACCTCTTGGGATAGCGCTAAACCCTATTTAAAAGGGCTTATAGAAAGCGACGTAGAATACCAATTGAGTCCATTTAACGGAGAATGTACCTACGCAGAAGTAGATCGTATCGTAGCACTTGCTGAGGAGAGTAAGGCAGATGTGATTATCGGTGTGGGCGGTGGGAAACTCTGTGATGCAGTGAAATACGCGGCTGTTAAAGTAGCTGGTTTACAGTCCATTTTGGTGCCAACATTAGCCAGCAATTGTGCGCCGTGGACGCCGTTGAGTGTAATGTATGATGAAGAAGGAATATGTCTTGGTTTTGATATTCATAATGAGCAAGTAGGGATGTTGTTGATTGAACCAGCGCTGATTATGAATTCTCCGGTGAATTACTTTATTGCAGGGATAGCGGATACCTTGGCGAAATGGTATGAATCAGATGTCATTTTATCGCAACCAGCGCATCAAACAAACGCTTTCTTGCAAATGGCTCGCGCGGCAGCACAACAGTGTCGAGATGATATCGTTCAACATGGACTTCAAGCAGTCTCTGATATGCGCGCACAAACCTTGACGCCAGTATTCACACAGATTATAGAGACGATTATTGCAATCAGCGGACTAGTTGGTGGTTTAGGAGACAGCTATGCTAGAACCACGATTGGACATGCTGTACACGATAAAATAACGATTTTTCCAGAATCTCATGCGTTCTTGCATGGCGAAAAAGTAGCTTATGGTGTCATGGTTCAACTTGCATTCGAAGATAACTGGAGTGAGATTGACAAATTGAGCAATGTTTACGATGAATTGGCTTTACCCAAATCACTAAAGGATCTCGAACTAGGGCAGTTGTCTGAAAAACAAATCAAAGCTTTTGCTGATGAAATCGTTCAAGATGAAATACTCGTTAGTACTGGCTATCCGGTCACGCATGAAAGTCTCTATCAATCAATGATTGCTTTAGAAGTCTATATGAAATCAACATGATAAAGCATCAGGTTACTAGAGATTGAAAAGTATGTTTGAATAATAAATGATTTCTCAAAAAATCCTCCAAAGGTTGCGTAATGACGCCACTTTTGGAGGATTTGTATTTACTTGAAAAAGATCACTCGATTTAATGTATGAAATCATTTTTTAAAAGGTAGTATTCGTTCATATCTCTATATTGATCATGTAAAACCATATCTTGTAGCTTTGTACCAACTAATTTAAAGCCCGTTTTTAAGGCGACTTTATTGCTGGGGATATTTTCGACATCAGCAAAAATAACTAACTTGTTTAGCTTGAGAATCTCAAAACTATACGTACAGATTTCTTTAACTACTTTAGAAATAATATTTTGACCAGCATAACTTGAATGGATCCAATAACCAATTTCTGCTTTTCCATTAGTGAAATCCATATTGTGTAAATCGATACAGCCTATGATTTTATCGTCTTTAAAGATAAAGAACAATTTATCGGTTCCATTTGCGGCACCGTTCATTTTCATTTTGATGTAATCTTTTTGAGTGCTTGAATCGACAGAACTGTCCACAAAAGTCAAAAAAGCTCTCAAGTGTTCTCTGTCGGAATCGACCAATTTAAAAAGTTCATCAGCCATAAGTAGTTCTGGATGAATCAAATCCAAATTTTGTTCAACATTTAACCCCATATATTGTGCCATACCATTCTCCTTCTAATACTGTACTTCTCAATGTAGTATAAATCTCTTGATAAATACATTTAAGCTTATAAAAGGGGGAAATGCAAATCCTACTGATTGATCAATTTAGTGATGCTTTTCTCAATGCGCCAATGATTAGAGAGAATCAACAAAATTTCTTTTACAAAAGGAGGCAATGAGTCAGAAAAATCATGAAGTAAAAAGAGAATTAACAGCTGAAAAATCTGAAAATACTTTTTTTATATGTAAACGTAATCTTCTGATTTTTCGAAAAAAAGCGCAACAACAGTCATCTATATTATGGTATTATTATTAATTATAAATTAGATTAACACTAAAGGAGTTTAGGGATGGAAGGGTTTATGGAGCAAGTCATGAAAGTCAATGAATTTGTGAATGATATCGTTTGGGGCTGGCCATTATTATTATTGATTTTCGGAACAGGTATTTTTTTAACAGCGTATACTGGGTTTGTATCATTTAGAAAATTTGGCTATATTATCAGACAGACATTCTTCAAAATGTTCAATAAGAATCAAGTTGGTGAAGGTGAAATAACGGCTTTTCAAGCTGTTTCAACAGCCTTGGCAGCAACAGTCGGAACGGGAAATATCGCTGGTGTGGGGACAGCGATTGCCATTGGTGGACCGGGTGCGGTTTTCTGGATGTGGGTAGCCGCATTATTTGGAATGACGACAAAGTACGGAGAAGTGGTGTTATCCATCAAATACCGTGAAAAAACGGCAGATGGACGTTTTGTTGGGGGACCGATGTACTACTTAACAAAAGGGGCCAATATGAAATGGCTTGCGATCGTCTTTGCAGCATTTGGAACACTCGCAACATTTGGTATCGGAAATATGGTGCAATCGAATTCCGTTGCGGATTCGTTAAATGCGACTTTTGGAATTGATCCATTGATTACTGGTATTGTTCTAGCAGTTCTAGTGGCACTGGTGATTCTAGGTGGGATTCAATCGATTGGAAAGGTCACTGAAATTATTGTACCTTTCATGGCAGCTATCTATATTATTGGTGGTGTAACCATCATAGTGCTGAATATTACATTGATACCAGAAGCATTTAGAGTCATTTTTCATGATGCATTTACAGGAACGGCTGCGACAGGTGGATTTGTTGGCTCTTCAATTATGTTGTCTATTCGCTATGGGGTTGCTAGAGGTGTCTTCACAAATGAGGCCGGACTTGGTAGTGCACCCATTGCACACGCCGCAGCGACAACGGATCATCCTGTTAGACAAGGGTTATGGGGTGTCTTTGAAGTCTTTGCAGATACGATTGTGCTATGTACGATTACTGCACTTGTCATCGTCATGACAGGTGCTTATGATACAGGGCTAGATGGTGCGCCTTTGACAACAGCCGCCTTTGAAGAAGGACTAGCTTATGGTGGTTACGTTGTTACATTTGGTTTGATTTTCTTTGCCTTTTCTACATTGCTCGGTTGGTCATATTATGGGGAACGGTGTATGGAATTTTTATTCGGTCCTAAATCAATTATGATTTATCGTTTAGTCTATTTACCATTGATTGTTGTTGGATCAGTGGGTGGTCTCCGCGCTGTATGGGCTTTGGCTGATACATTGAATGGGCTTATGGCCTTACCAAATCTGATTGGACTTCTTTTACTGAGCCCGATGATCGTGAAGCTCACGAAAGAGTATTTTGGTAAAGACGGAATCTATGAAATCGAAGAGAAGAAAAAATAAATTTTTAGAGCCTCTATTGTAGAGGCTCTTTTTTTGAAGAGGATGTACAAGAGGGGAAATCGTAAATATTAAACAAATGAGAGGGAAATAATTGCATTTTTACAGCAAATAAGTGATAATATCCTAGTGACAAATGACTATTGGATTAAAATCGTTGTTTGTTAAAATAAATGAGGAGTGAAACATTATCGATACAAAAATAATCAGAAGCAAGGCAAATGAAATTGTTAAAAAGAACAGGTTGATTACATATGGTTCCATTTTTGTGCCACCTATTCTAATCTATGTAATAATGCTCGCTGCTCTTATTATCCCCATCATGAATGAAAGTATCTTTTGGGCGATTACGCTCGTATTGATTATTAGTTTGGTAGCTGGTATTATCCCTTTCTTGATAGCGAGTATCCACTTGAAGCTAGCACGAAATAAAGCATTAAACTTTAAAGAAAATGTGACGGGTGAAATCAGAAATAATGGTATCCGTTATTTCTTGGGTAGTTTATTAATGCAAATCTACATCTTTTTGTGGGCGCTACTATTTACGATTCCAGGTATGATTAAGCAGTACTCCTACTCAATGACTCCCTATATAATGAAAGATGATGAGGCAATCAGTCCTAATAATGCAATTACAGCAAGTCGCAAAATGATGGATGGACATAAGGTATCTCTGTTCTTATTACATTTAAGATATGTATTACCACCGTTTTTACTATATCTATCGTCATTGATTATTATCGTTATCGTCCTAAGTTTATTTCCAGAGAGTACTTTTGATGGTGGCGCAGGAGTCGGTTTAGTAATAATTACTGGATTGTTATTCGCTATTGCCATAATAGCTTCAATTATTATAGCGATAAGAAATATGCCTCGCTTAAATGTCGCAAATGCACTTTTCTATGAAGACATTCGTGGGGAGAGTCACTACGCTGTCGATGAATCCTTACCTGAATGGGAAGAAGAATTTTAATAAATAGAACATACAAAAAGGAAGGATCGCTTAAAATAGCGTTTCTTCCTTTTACTATTTGTTGTAAAGATGAATCTTGAAAATGTAAGCGCTATTGATTTCGAATGATAACGTATGCTATACTGTATTTACATAAGCAAGGAATGTTACCCGTACGGGGCATAACCTAAATTCATCTTGAGAATTTCTCGAGATGAGTTTAGGTTATTTTTTTTAAAAGGAGGAAAAGGGTATGTTGAAAGGATCAGTTAAAATAGGTATGGGGTTTGCGTTAGCTGGATTAGTATTAGGCGGATGTTCAAATAATGAGGAAATGAGAACGGATGCAGATTCAGTAGAAGAAAGTGCCCAAAATGAAGATACAAAAAAGGATAATGATCAAACGATTCGGGATACGCAATTTGGTCAAGTAAAAGGTGTTAATGAAGCGGGGGTCTACAAGTGGTTAGGTGTACCATATGGTGGAGACACGTCTGGAGAGAATCGCTGGAAAGCACCGGCAAATCCTGAGCCTTGGTCAGATGTGTTCGATGCATCGGCACCTGGAGATGTTGCACTACAGTTAGGTGCGGAAGGTGTAGATGGATCTGAACAAGCGTTGAATCTAGACATCTACCGCCCTGAAAATGAAAAAGAAGCATTACCAGTACTTGTTTACATCCATGGTGGAAATAACCAGACAGGCTTAGCACAAGAAATCTCAGGTGCGTCCTTTGCACGTAATCAAGATGCCATCGTCGTTTCTGTAAACTATCGGTTAGGGGCTATGGGCTTTAATCCCTTACCTGCGTTGAAGACAGGGACGTCAGAAGAAAATTCCGGAAACTATACTATGCTGGATTTAGTAAAATCACTTGACTGGATAAAAGAAAATATCGAATCATTCGGTGGAGATAGTGAAAATGTCACAGTTTCAGGATTCTCGGCTGGAGGACGAGATGTAATGGCGATGTTGATTTCACCGTTATTTGAAGACAAATTCGATAAAGCCGTTTCTTTCAGCGGCGGAATGACGATTGCAGATGAAGAGAATAGTCAGGGCGTATTTGCCGAGGCAATTGCGCCACTTGTGGTAGAAGATGGTATAAAAGAAACAGCAGAAGCAGCGAAAGCATGGTTGTTAACTGATGATGTGGCTGTTAAAGAATATTTAATTGAACTTGAAGGGGATCGCTTAGTCAGTTTTATGGGGGATGCCGGTATCCGAATGAATGTCTTTCCACATCTTTACAATGACGGAACGGTCATTCCTAAAGAAGGATTTGATACTGAGCAGTACAATGAAGTCCCTTTGCTGATGCTAACTGGTGGAAATGAATTTTCATTGTTTGGAAGGTTTGATCCTTTCTTTGGCGAATACGTAGCGGATGGAACAATTGATTCGGATGAAGCGATTTCTGCACAGTATGATTTTATCAATCAATATGGTGGACAGTTATATAGTCTATTTAATGTAACAGAATCGGCTGAAAAAATGAAAGAGCAGTATGATGCATCCATTTATGGAATGGAGATCAACTTTGGAGAAGATCCGGCGGTTGTGGGAGAAGATATGGCTAAACTCGGTTCTTTCCATGGTGTTTTTGTACCGCTACTTGATACAGATAATCAGAACTATGCTACTTTAGTGGGTGATGCATATGAGACAGCAGGCGCAAAAGCGCTCGGAGAAACGTTCCAACGTTACCTTTACCAATTTATGGAGAATGGCGATCCCAATGGTGAATCGTTGACTGAATGGACAGAATGGACAGCAGAAAATAAAGAGATATTATTTTTAAATGCAGATCAGTCAGACGCTACTGCAGAAATGGGACAAAAAGATTATACGTACGAAGATGTGTTAACCGCTATTAAAGCGGACAAAACAGTTAGTGACGAAGAAAAAGAAGTATTGATCTCTGAAGTATTGAACAACCGTTGGTTCAGCGGTAGATTAGACGAGGAATACGGGAATGTCGCTGATTTTGACAAATAACCATTAAATCATTGGACGATTTCGATAGCTATCGAAGTCGTCTTTTTTCATTAAACTACATCATTAATCAAATAGACGTCCGGTAGAAAACAAGCTGCTTAAACATTTGCTTGTTTTCTTGATCCGTTACTTATAAGATTAGTTAAACCGCATTGCTTCAGCACTAAGTGAGAGGCTTAATAGACAGTCATAGGAGTGATAACGATGAAAAAAGAAAGCTCGAATGGTCATCGTCTCTATTTGACGATCGGATTGATACTAGCTACCATTGGCCTTATTTATATCGGTGCCTATGTGCTTTATCTCAAAGCGTATAGTGCAAGAACGTTCACACTGACCTACTCATTGATTTACTTCCAGTTGGCCCGTCCAGTTTTTTTCATCTTTTCTTTCGCAGTACTCACTAGACTACTCCTAGCAAGTCCAGTGGTCACATTACCTCAAAGCTATAGTCGTTATGCAAGATACATACTTGCTTTACTTATTTCACTATATGCAGTGCTGATGATCATATTGTATTTCCCTGTTTTTCTATCTGTACCCTTTGAAATCGTGTATTACCTACTATTACAAAGTCCATTATTATTTATATTGATCGGTATTTTCTTGAGTCTGAGTATATCGATAAAGCGTGATGAAAATTAAAATGAAATAGAGTAGGGAACTGGAAAAGGATAGCGTTAACGAAATGGCTGAATGATATTCGAATATGGCGACGAAGAGATGATTAATTTGCTTTAAGAGAGTATAAAGGAGGAAGAATATGAAAAAAGAATTTAGAACATTGACATATGGTGCCGAAATGACCGATGGCGCAATGAGATTAAAAGTTGAAACACAAAAAGAAGGGTTATTCGCGGATGGCGTCGAGGTCAAAGCAAATGTAGATATGGAAACAGGCGAAGTCAAATTTTTCATTGATCCTTCAGATTTAGAAGCAATACAGGATTAAAAAGCATTCAAAGTATAAATAAAAGCCAGAAGTGAGCAGTTACGCTGACTTCTGGCTTTTTATTTTAGTTTTTATTGATCCGTTTTTAAAGCATCTTTTTCTTTGTCGCTAACAGTGACTGAAGAATCAGTTGATTTTGATCGTTCTTCTTCAGCTAGTTTTTCAGCAACAGCTTCTACAAGTGCTTCGTCTTGTACTCTTGTCTGAATAACTTCACCAATGATATGATCATCTGTAACTTTTTGCAATTTCTGTTTAACAGCTCGTTCGATCAGGAATTCCTGTCTTAGACCCAAATAAAGTGAATAGATCATTGCGAGTAAGATAAACGTGAAAGGCAATCCTGTAATGACAGATGCCGTTTGTAATGCAGATAATCCACCACCAACAAGTAATGTCGCAGCGATGACACCTTCAATCGCAGTCCAGAAAATACGTTGTGGAATTGGAGAATCAAGTTTACCACCTGAAGTTAAATGATCAACAACAAGTGAACCAGAGTCAGCAGAAGTAACGAAGAACACGACAACCAATATGATACCCACAAATGATAAGATGGATGATAAAGGCAATCCTTCAACCATTGCGAACAAGGCAAGTGACTCGTCGATACCTACAGCAGCAGCTAAGTCAGTAATACCATTCATTTCTTGGAAGATGGCTGTTCCGCCGAATACGCTCATCCAGATGAATGAAATGGCTGTTGGAATCAAGACAACGCCGATAATGAATTCTTTAACGGTACGTCCTTTTGAAACACGCGCGATAAACATACCAACGAATGGTGACCATGAAATCCACCAAGCCCAGTAAAAGATCGTCCAAGTACTTTGCCAGTTTGTATCCCGGAAAGTTTCGGTCCATGTACTCATTTCAATAAAGTGAGATGCGAAATAACCGACATTTTGAGTGAACCCACTTAAAATGTAAACAGTGGGACCAGTAATCAATACAAATAGTAAGAATACACCAGCTAAGACCATGTTGATCTCGCTTAGTCGTTTAACACCGCCATCTAGTCCCATGACAACGGAGATAGTAGCAAATCCAGTAATGACGATGATCAAGATAACTTGTACAGTCGTACTAACGCTGATACCAAATAAATTATTCAGCCCAGCATTAACTTGCGAAACACCGAGACCAAGAGAGGTTGCTAGTCCCATCAGTGTAGCAAGTACAGAGAGAATATCAATGATATTTCCCCAAAATCCGTAGATTTTGTTACCGATTAATGGATAGAACAATGATCGAATCGTCAGTGGCAAGCCTTTGTTATAAGAGAAGAAAGCTAGACCAAGTCCAACGATTGCATATATTGCCCAAGGGTGAATACCCCAGTGGAAGAACGTCGAAGCCATAGCTGACTGAGCAGCACCGGGTGAATTCGGTGAAACGGAATCAAACATTGGAGAAGGGTTACCCAAATGATTAATGGGTTCCGCGACACTCCAGAACAATAGACCGATTCCCATTCCGGCACTTAATAGCATGGCATACCAGGCAAATCTAGAAAACTCCGGTTTGGCTGTTTTACCGCCGATAACGATTGAACCATAGCGGCTAAAGGCAAAATAGAGTCCGGCAACAATAAAAATGTTAGCCGCGAAAATCATGAACCAACCAGTAGAACTCGAAATAATATCGAGGGTTCTGATAAAGAATTGTTCGGCTTGTTCTGGGAATACCAATGTGATTGCGATAAAAATCGCTAATATGATAAATGCGGGAATGGTTACTTCGGGATGGATATCAAATCCGAACCCTTTCCAGTTTCTTTCGCCTACTTCTTCTTTGCCTTCTTCATCGAATAAGGATACAGTTGGTCTGATTTGAAGTCCTTTGAATCGTTCTCTTTGCTTGATCGCTTCTTTTCGAGCTTCTACTTCTTCTTTACGAAGTTTTTTAGCTAAGAGTCGTTCTGATTCGAGCCTTTTCTCAAACTCAGTCTGCTCTCTAGGTGGTCGTTTCTTTTTCTCGGGTTTCTTTTTCTCAGGTTTCTTTCTTTCCAGTTTCTTTTTCTTGTCTTTCTCGTTATCCATATCTTACCGTTCCTTTCTTGAATTGTGGTGAGAGGAGATTGATCGAATCAAACGTTACAAAAAGCAACCGCTGACTGACAATGATTCAACTCTCGTCGTAAGTAATGTCCTATAAATATGCATCTTACCTATATTAACATGCTGAACGTTATCTTTCATCAAAGAATCACTCGGTTTTTCTAATAAAACACTTACATACTGAAAATAGTAGGAATCGGTTCTGTAATAATGTTATTACCTTATAAAATTGAGGAAGATGACCAATGGTGATCATCTAAATAGTTACAAAAACGATTAATTCAATTGTGCTTCGAATGCTTCTTCCGAAAAAAACGTTTCTCCTTGCCAGATCCACGATGGGTCAGTTTGAGGTGAAGGGATATAGTGATTGTCGTGAAAAGATACACTCGGTTTTTCTGCTATCATATGACTGATAAATAAGCCGCTAGCGGAATTAGTCAATTCATTCTGGATAACCTCCGTTGACTCAACGTGATGCTGGAACAGAAGTTGTCCGCCTTCTAGATCAGCAGTATCATTCTTTTGTAAAGTATTTCCTTCTATTAAAGTGTTCGTCGTACCGCCTCGTTCTGAATCATAACCACCTAATGAGATACCGGTGTAAGTGTTCTCGTAAACCTCGTTCTGCCGTATAAAGATTTTATCTGCAGTTTTCCCAAAGTGTTCAGAAGTTGCTTCAATGCCGATATCATTTTGATAAACCGTATTCTTTTCGATAGTGATCTGTTGTCCGCCATCTACATAGATTCCCCCAGCACTATATTCGTTATAGCTCGGATTGTTATAGCTAGAGTTATGGTGAACGATATTTTCGCTAATCACACCGTCTCTAGCACGATCCAGTTTAGCCTGACGAGCTATGCCTTCATAGCCAATTACATCGATTGCGATATTATCAGTATGATGTATAAGGTTTTTACTGATTGAAAAATCACTAACGTTCCCGTTTACTACAAGAGCTTCACTCAATCCTAACTTCAGATCCGTCAATGTATTTTGATGGATATCAATTGCCTCGATTGAATCGTCTCCATATACAGCAATCCCATGTGCGTTCCCGTTTTGTACACGAGTTTCGATAGATTGAATCAAGTTATTGGATAATGTGATATGTGAACTATCTCCGGTTACGAGCATACCGATAACAGTTTTGTCGACTAATTCAGTAGAGAGGTTCTCAAGGGTTAGACCATCAATCGTTAGATAATTACATCCTTCAATCATCACGAGCGCTTGGTCTTCTTGCGTATCTTCGAATCCTTGTCCGCTAATGATCGCTGATTCATTTTCATATGCCTGAAAGCGAATCGGCGCTTCAGCTGTCCCACTATGCTGGATGACCAGTGGTTCTGTATAAGTTCCTTCTCGAATATTGACAACTGTTCCAGGAACAGCTCTTTCAGTAGCTTCTTCTAGACTGGCTAATGGGGATTCGATTGAACCAGTGTTTTCGTCATTTCCTTTTGGAGAAACAAAGAGTGTACTTGGTTCGTAAGCGTTAGTCTGGATCTGTTGTTGCCAAGTCCAAATGCCTCCAACAACTAGGGTAATTAAAAAAAGCATTCCTATTATTTTTTTCATTTAATAAACCTCACTTTTAACCTTGAATGATCTATCGTTAGACTAGTATAGCTTATTGAAAGGCGATATAGCATGGAATAAACGTGAATTGTAAAATTAAGCTAGACAAATAAAAAAGCCATTCGTGGTACACTCAAAATGTATTTTCCGACCAAAGAAAACATTAGGAGTGATCACGAATGACCTATTCCCATATTACCACGGACGAGCTTGTATTGATAGAATCGTATTACCATAATAATGTATCAACCGCTAGAATCGCTCAATTGATTAATCGTTCAAGGCAAACTATCCATAACGTCGTTACGGCTTTAAAGCAAGGTGTTACAATTCTTGACTATTATCGACAATACAAATTGAATAAAAAACGTTGCGGACGAAAGAAAATCATTCTTCCTATTAAACAACAGGACTATATCAAGGATCAAGTTGCTAAAGGCTGGACGCCCGATGTCATTATTGGTAGATCGGAACAGCCTATTGGATGCTCGGTCCGAACGCTTTATCGTCGATTCAATGAACACCTATTCGACGAAGCTTTACTTCCCATGAAGGGAAAAAGAAAGCCCAATGGTCATAAAGAACGTCGAGGAAAACAAGCATTTAAAAGAACGATTGAAGAAAGAACAACCGATTATCCTTTATTTAAGGAAGAGTTTGGACATTTGGAAGGAGACACCATTGTTGGTGTACACCACAAAAGCGCCATTATAACGTTAGTCGAAAGACTTTCGAAAGTCATCATCACGTTAAAACCAGAAGGACGTAAAGCAGTTGATATAGAAACCACCTTGAACCAATGGTTCAGTTCTATTCCCAAATGTCTATTTAAGTCCATTACTTTTGATTGTGGTAAAGAGTTCTCAAACTGGAAGTCAATCTGCAACCAACATGATGTGTCCATTTATTTTGCAGATCCAGGTACGCCTTCACAAAGGGCTTTGAACGAAAATTCAAATGGTTTACTGCGACGAAATGGCCTACCTAAAGAAATGGATTTTAATTTAGTAGATCAGAATTTTGTATCAGGCGTAGCCGATAGACGAAACCGAATCCCTAGAAAATCACTAAATTATCAAACACCCTTAGAAGTATTTTTGAGTTATATTGATGGGTCGTATTTGTCTAGCTTATATTGACAATTCAGA
>NZ_JAGFVM010000041.1 GCF_017599325.1 Marinilactibacillus kalidii
CAGAATCGAACACTGACAGGAACGAAGTTCCCTTACCTCATGGTAGACGTTCTCTACATAAAAGCACGAGTAGAACAGCGCGTCCTCTCTCAAAGCTGCCATATTGCTATAGGGATTACAGAAGAAGGTGATCGCCAGATCATTGGCTTTATGCTTCAAAATGAAGAAAGTCATGAAACCTGGTCGAATTTTTTCGACTATCTGAAAAACAGAGGACTATCAGGAATCAAGCTCGTGATTTCTGATGCGCATAAAGGACTTGTGTCCGCTATTCAAACTTCCTTCACTCACGCTTCATGGCAGAGATGTCAGGTTCATTTTATGCGAAACATTTTAAGTACAGTTCCTAAGAAAGGTTCTAAACCCTTTCGAGAAGCAGTCAAAGCGATCTTCAAATTCTCAGATATTCATTTAGCCCGTAAGGCTAAAAGTGCGTTGATTGAAGAATACGCTGATCAAGTAAAGTATCAAAAGGCCTGTAGAACACTTGATGAAGGTTTCGAAGATGCCTTCCAGTACACTGTTTTAGGCAAAAGCCACAACCGATTGAAGAGCACGAATTTACTCGAACGATTGAATGAGGAAGTCAGACGGAGAGAAAAAGTTATCCGGATTTTCCCCAATACTGCTTCAGCTAATCGCTTAATTGGAGCCGTCCTGATGGACGTGCATGAAAGCTGGATCAGTTCTCCGAGAAAATATATCCAGTTTGAATCAAACTAATCAGACTAAAACAAAGTATCGTACATTTTACACAGAAGTTTGGACTTGACTAATTAATTTCTATAAAATAAAAACTTTATTCCTGTTATGACTATGAAATGTTACTGTAGAAGTTTTTCAAATTTCTCTTCTCTTGTCCAAATATTGTAAGACAGTCGTAATTAAAGAAAGACAGCGTTTGTAAAAATAATCATAATGTCTTGCGTCCTCAATATCTACTTTTGTAGTTTCATGATGTCGAATTCTAAACTCATTTCCCATAATAGTGAGCTCAGAAAACTCTTTATCAAATAGCTTTTTAAAAGGCTCTCTGTTCCCACTTATTTCATCAATAATTTTACTTACCGATTTTTTCTTATCTAACGTTGGGGAATAGTAAGTTTTTAGTCTCTCAAACGCATCCCAAATTTTTTCAACAGCAATTTTTAAATTCTCTTTTTCATAATATCCACTTGCCTCTTGAAGTAATTCTTTGAGTCCTGCTTCTCCGATTAAAGTTAATGTTGCACTCTTTATATGACTCTCTTTGTTAATTTTAATTTTCCCGTTAGTCAACTTTAAAGGAATATCTTTTAAAGTAAACATAGTATTAACCTCATCTGTGAAGATATTATCGGTATATTTATCAAAAAACTCTATAGCATCTATTACACAATATGGTGAAGTAAACAAAATAAAATCTTCGAGGCTATTAGTTTCCACATATTGTCTTTCATTATTAAAGCATTTAGGAGTATAAAATTTTCTTATCTCTTGAAGAACATCTGTACTTACCAATTCTTCATACTGCCAACCCGTTTCGCTAATTTTTCTTTCTAAGTAATCATATATTTCAAAAAGATGATAAATCTGGACTCTTGCTTCTCTTTTAATAGTGAAATTTATTTGATGTTGTTTTATCTCATTTCTATTCCTCTGAGAAAAAGGGATAAATATTGCATTTTCTGGTTGATATAATTTCCAATCGTATATATTACGGTTAGATATTTTTGCTGCAGGATAAAGTTCGTATCCATCCTGTTGTAACAATTTGTTAACTTCGTGAAGAAAATCTCTCCAATATCCTTTTTCATACCTAACTGTTGGATGGAATATTTCACAAATAAATTTTAAGTAGTTTTCATCATTTCCGTTTTTTAATTTGAAGCGTTCGTCTTCAAATACCCATCCATTTGGATAATCGTCATTACTTATGGTGTGCTGCCATATATCATCTTCAGCATTTGAAAACCTAGGATCATAACTCGGCATGTTTTTCAAATCGTATAATCTTTTAAGGAAATCCAATTCATCCATTCGTCCAAAGTAGGGGTAATTAACTTTTTTCGTTTCAAATACGTCATTTATGTCAATACCGTCTTGAAACAAATTAAGAATATCAAACTTTGTAAGCTCACTAATGCGATTCACAGTTTTTAATCAATCTCCTTTAATAAATTTACAAACCTTGTTGACAGTATAGTACCTCGTGCTCTGTTTTTCCTCTGATTTAATTATTTACTTCTTCATTTTCACAAAGATTTTTTAATACGAATCTATTAGTACTACTTTATCACTTCTCTCTTATCTCATCCTTCAATATTTTGAAGTCATCCTTTTGAATTTGGTTAAACGTACTACCAATTTTATCTTTTAGCATATCCATAAATTTACTTGTTGATGTAATGATAGATACCAGTTTTCTTTTATCGATCGTATATTCAGTAATATACTCGTAAGGAAGATCAGCATTTTTAAGTTTTTCTTCCATTTGTTTATTTTTATTGTTCCAATAAATAATGTAATCTAGACGCTTATCAGTATCATAAACTCCAGCTTCGATATCGTAAATATTATTTTCCTTGTAGTACTGTGCATCATCCTTATCTACTACTATAAACAGTAATTTCTCAATAAAATTATAATCTTTCATTGACTCAGTAATTTCGTACATACAATTCAAGGACATCAAGTATTTCCTAGTCACAATTGATACAATGAAATCATGTTCTCTAATTGTTTTCATAAACTCATCTAAATCATCCCTATATTTAGTGATGTTAATATCTCTAGTTATAATTATGTCTTTCTGTTTATTCAATTTATTTTCTACTAGATCCGCAAGATCTTTATCTGCATGAGTGTAAGAAATGAATATCTTATTCCGTTTCATTTCTACTGCGTTTCCATCATCATCAATACAGTAAGGGGTATTACACATTTCTACTAATTCATCTGATTCATCGATTGACATATATGGAAATATTGCTCCGTTATATTCGACTTCACCAACTATATAGTTGATATCTATATTTAAAAATTCTTTTGTCTTTTCAATTTGAAGTGGAAATTTATTTTTTTTCGTATGCAAGTTTACGCCGTCGTCGTATATCCCTAATATTATTTCACCGCCATTTCCATTAGCAAAGGCAGAAATATATTTAGCTGCAGTTTCAGGCGATAAAACCGGATGTATATACATTATGTTTTTTCTATCTTTTTCTCTTATAGCACATATAATTTCGTCTTTCGTTTTCAATTTTTACACCTCAGTATCTATATATTAGATTTTTTTTAAAGGAATCCTTGTTATTCCTGTCGTTTTAAGAAGTTCACCTAAAGTAATAGCTTTACATCCATTCTCTTCCCCATTATCAGTCCACAACTCATAATTACCACTATCCAATATTTCTAGTTCTTCCTCACCATAAAAAATAATTTGATAGTTATCTGTAGGTCTTATGACAACCGTTAACTCTTTTCCATCTTTCTTAGCAGGAAATATTGTCTCTGAATAACTATTACTTTTCCATTCTTGTAAAGTTTCTGGAACAAAATATTTGTTAGATCTTTTTAAATACTTATATACATTTTCTACACTTCTTCGTAATAAACTCTCGAAGTATTCTCTCATTTCTGGTGTAGAGGTAACCACATGTTTTAAAAGAGCCCGAATTTCTTCTGAACTCATATCAGAGCTTTCTAAAATATCTTTTATTTTTTGATGGTTATTTATATATTCGTCTAAATCAATTCCATTACGCTCAACCTTCTCTGCAATCGCCATTCTTCGTAACGTTTCTTTAGTAGAAGAAACTAGCATTCTCTTAGGGAATACTTTTAGAAAATACTCTTCCGATAGACTCTTTTCTTTTAAGAAAAAGTCATTTATTTTGTTAAATATAGCTTGTACTTCTTTGGTTCGTTCTAAATTTTCAGAAGTTTCGTCTACTAGAATTTTGTTTACCTCCTTATCAATTGATTTAGCTGACAATTCAGTATTTTTTCGTTTTGAAGGATTTTCTTTAAAGTAAGTATCAAAAGATTTGATACTTTGATTTAACAATTGCTCTTTTCGCACAGGCATTAGTTCAAATAAAATCTCCTTGAGATCTTCTCTAATATCATCGTCGTAATAAATATTTTTAAAGTGATTAAACTTCGTATGTTGTGTTGGTACAAATACAGATTCAATCACTTCTTCTATACCTTCATCGTCAATCCATAGCGAATAAAATCTATTCAGCCATTCGTATGCTTCTTCTTCATCAATAAAAGGACTAATAAAATCTAAAATAACCTTGTCTTCAAATAAAACATTTAACGATTTCAATTGGAAATTTCCACCAAAAACTTTTTTCCACCCTAAAAATGATTCTTTTGTAGGGCTATTGAAATATCTACCATCGGAAAAAAGTTCCCAGAAAATCATATTATTGTCTTCTTTTCTTGTTATTGGCATAAAGATTTGATTATCTCCAACATCATTTAAATACGATTTTCGCTCGTCATTAACTTTGGACTTATTAATCCTTATAAGAGGACTTCTAGATATGTATTCAAAAATTTGATCGTAGCAATATTTTTGAAGTCCCGAATATTGACGCTTTGGTAACATGCAAATGTTAAATTCATCTCTAGTAAAAGTATTTGTCGAACAAAAGTCTATTAATCTTCTATATAAAGAAATCGCTTCTTCTAGTAAATCTTTATTATTTTGATTGCCCTCTCTTATAGCATCTCGATCTTCTTTTACTCCAAAAAAAGCTGAATTGACTATAATAGGAAAAGCAAAATCTTCAGTTCCGATTAAGGGAAAATCACAAAACAGCTTTGGAATATTATTGGGCAAAGGTTTAAAAAATATTAATTCAGAATTTTTATTGTATTCTACAGGACAAGCAATTTGCACGTTATTGTTACTAAAAGATAATAAACTCTCAATATTACTATTATTGTTATCTATCGTTTTTAGTTGAATAAATGTTAGATTACTATAGTCCGGGTGTTCTTTACTTATTTCTTTTACATACTTCTTACCATTATAATTTACTGATTGAATATTATCATTACATGCTAAAAGATAAGGTATAGTTGCTAATAAATCTTTTCCTCCTTGTTTTACAGCTTCCTTTGAATCTTGACTACTTCCTTGAATGTTGTAAGTAAATTTAGTTTTGTTACATGTCGCTATTTCATTGCTACTTTTATCTAATTCCTCTAATTCATCTAGCATTTGTATTGTTTGTTCTTTTATTCCGTTATAGTCTCTTTCGGTTCTATTAATAGTAAAATTCATATTGGTCGATGTTCCATTTTTACGAATGAAAGTACCTTCTATTTCGACAATTTTAGATATTAAAAAGGTAGACATAAAACCCGTTCCAAATTTTCCAGTCAATTCTTCTCCGGCTTCTTCTTTTGTAGATACTTGAGTAATTAAATCTTGAAGATTATTATAAGTAAATGGCTTACCATCGTGACTAAAAGCAATTCTATTATCGTTAATTTCTAGATTTAAATTGATTTTTTCACCTTTTGGCGTACAATCAGAAGCATTTTGAATTAACTCCCATATCCATCTACGCCTAGTTTTATTATTATCTTCTTCAGAACCTTCAAAAATACCATTAAGTTCTTTTTTTATTTTTGAAGTACTAGAAGCATAAGCAATATCTACTAACCGTTCATTATATTCTTTTACCATAGAATAGTTACCAGTCCTCTCTTATTTTGTAAGCCTTTATAACTAAATTATAAAATTAGCTTATAGAAAAAAACCTCATTTACTTATGGTACGGTTCCCCCCGCATAATTCTAAAGGCGCGGTAGATTTGTTCTGTTAGGATCAGTCTCATGAGTTGGTGCGGGTAGGTCATTTTTCCAAAAGAGATGGTTTCGTCACTCCGGTTGATGACGTCGTCGCTTAAGCCTAATGAGCCACCGATAACGAACACGATGCTGCTGTTACCATGCAGCATCAACTGTTCGATTTCTTTAGCAAAGATCTCTGATGTTCGTTCTCTTGATTTGATGGCTAAAGAATAGACGTAGGCTTGGTTTGGAATTTTTGCGAGAATTCTTTCGCCTTCTTTATCTTTGACTTGTACCATTTCAGCATCGCTCAAGTCTTCTGGTGCCTTTTCATCTGCTACTTCGATAATTTTGAACTTTGAATACGCTCCTAGTCGTTTCGTATATTCTTTAATTCCTTCGATCAGGTATTTTTCTTTTAACTTTCCTACTGAGATAATCGTGATATCCATTGTATTCCCCTTATTCGCTAAATTGACCCATCATTTTTGATAATATTTTTTTTAATTGAAAAAATTCAGCTTCTTCAAGATTAAGATGTTTAATAAAGTTAATAGGAATAGACTGGGCTTTTGCTTCTGCGTCTTTTCCTTTTTCTGTTAAACTAACTTCAACAACTCGTTCATCTACGACTGAGCGTACTCTAGTGATCAGACCATTCTCTTCCATTCGTTTCAGCATAGGCGTCAATGTTCCTGAATCAAGAAACAACCGCTCTCCAAGCGCTTTTACTGAAATTTTTTCTACTTCCCATAGTACAAGTAACACAAGATACTGAGGGTAGGTGATATCTAGTTCTTTAAGCAAAGGACGGTAAATTTTTGTCATTTGTCTCGTTGTTGCATATAAAGAAAAACATAATTGATTCTCCAGCTTTAATAGCTCATTTGCCATGTTCATCACTCCTATATTCAATTATAGCAATTTATAAAGTAAGTTTATATAGTTTGACTTTTAAAATTTAATTGTGTACAATCAAATTGTAAACAAAATTAGAAAAGGATAGGTGATTCAAATGTCAAACGCATTATACACTGCAACATCTACAGCAACTGGTGGACGTCAAGGACACGTAAAATCTTCAGATGGTGTTTTAGATTTAGAGTTAACAATACCTAAAGGTTTAGGCGGACGTGGCGAAGAAGGTAAAACAAACCCTGAACAATTATTTTCAGCAGGATACTCAGCTTGTTTCGATAGCGCACTTCAATTAGTCGCTGGACAAGCTAAGAAAAAAATTACATCTACAGTTATCGCTGACGTTAGTATTGCAAAAGTAGGCGAAGGCTTTGGATTAGCTGTTGATCTAACAGTAGAAATCGAAAACGTAACTCAAGAAGAAGCTGAAGAATTAGTTGAAAAAGCACACCAAGTTTGCCCTTACTCAAGAGCAATCGAAGGTAATGTTGAAGTAACTAAAAAAGCTATCGCTAAATAAATCAAAACTCCCACTATCTTAGAACTCTGCTCGTGTGCAAACACAGCAGGGTTCTTTTTTTTCACTCTTTTACACAGTTATCCACAAAACTTATACACATATACACAGGCTCATTCCCCTTATTTCGCATTACGTGCCAAATTAAGTGCTTTCTTTTTAGCGATTTTGTCTTTCTTATTTCAAAGTTATACACAGAATAGATTTGTCTATGCATGCTTTTTTAACAGCTTAAAAATCCTTTAAAATAAACGTTTGTGTACAAAGTACACATTCCGCTTATATAGTTACGCACACCCTAATCAAAAATTGTGGATAACTATATATTGCTGAATTTCCCTATTCTCCCAACCCTTCTAAAAAAGTTATGCACAATTTAAAGAAGTTACACACATGGTTATGCACATTGTGCAAAAAAAGAGCTTGCAGGATTAGCTGCAAGCTCTTTTCGTTTACGCTTATAATGATTGATCTGAGGCTCTCATATTGATTGTTGTTTTTTCTAATGATCCATCTCTGTAGTATTCTACTTCGACATCATCACCGACTTTTGTGCTGTAAATTTGTTTTCTCAATTCTACGCCACTTGTTACGTCAACACCATTGAATTTAACAACGATATCGTTTTGAGCAAGTCCAGCTGCTTCCGCCGCACTACCGCTGTTTACTTCAGCGATCACGACACCACCAGTCAAATCTTTTGGAACGTTCAATACAGCATCTTGTTGCTGTTGAGAAATCATTGCAAGATCGACCATTCCAATACCTAATATCGGACGAGTGATTTCTCCTGATTTTTCTAATTGGTTGATAATATCAACGGCATCATTACTTGGAATAGCAAAACCCATTCCTTCTACTGTTGATGTAGAGATTTTCATTGAATTGATCCCAATGACTTGTCCTGCAATGTTAACTAGTGGGCCACCTGAGTTCCCTGGATTGATCGCTGCATCTGTTTGAATAGCGGTCATTTCCCAGTCGTATGTTCCATCACCATCTGTGTCTACTGGCACAGCACGATTAACAGCGGATACGATGCCGGAAGTTACAGAAGAAGCGAAATCTGTTCCTAACGGAGAACCAATGGCAACAGCAGGTTCACCTACTTTAAGGTTATCTGAATCACCGAATTCTGCTACAGCATCAATATCATCTGAACTAATCGATAGAACCGCCAAATCTGTCCATACATCGGCTCCAATTACTTCTGCTTGTACACGTGTGCCATCTTTCAAGAGTACGTCTACTGCATCAGAACCATCGATAACATGGTTATTCGTGAATACATAGGCTTTATTGCCATCTACCTTATAGATAGCTCCACTACCTGTTCCAACGGTTTGAAGATCATCTTCTCCAGGTGCTTCATCCGATTTTGTCCCACCGTACCATCCGTACGGGTTTTCTGCAGCTTGCTGCAAGTTGATGACTGAAACAACTGCATCATCGATCGCACTTACAGCGTCTGTAACACCTGAAGATACGTCTACTCTCTGCTCTGAGACCGTGACGTCGCCTTCTTCATTTACATTACCTGTTTGATCTTCAACCGCTGCGTCATCACTTTGACCTTGGTCCATTGCATCGCACCCGACGAGTAATGTGGAAGTCAATCCAATGACCATTAGTGATTTTATATTTATTTTAGACATATTATTCTTCCTCTCTTCAACGTTTCTTGCTTTCCTAATGATTGTACAATTTACTTTTGAATTTTATTTGAATTAATATCGATTAAATCCCTCTATGACAAGCGTATTTTATCATAACTTGTGAAGAATCTATATTTTTTCGACTTTATTGGTACAAATCAAAACAAAAAGTCAGTCCATTGTCGGCTGAAGAACACCGATAGGCACTGACTTTTCGTTTTAGCTATTCTTTAAAATTTCGACTTAAACAAGTCCTTGCGATAGCATTGTTTGAGCAACCCGATCAAATCCGGCGATGTTCGCACCAGCCATTAGATTGTCTTTTTCAGCGTATTTTTCCGCTGTTTCACTACATGATTTATAGATATTTTCCATAATGGATTTCAATTCATTGTCCACACGTTCAAAGGACCATGCTAATCTAGCAGAGTTTTGAGCCATTTCAAGTGCTGAAACGGCTACACCGCCTGCATTCGCTGCTTTTCCTGGACAGTGCAATACACTGTGTTCGTGATAAACATCGATTGCATCTTTGCTTGAAGGCATATTTGCGCCTTCTGCAACGATTTTCACACCCGCTTCTACCATCTTACTCGCTAGATCTGCATCAATTTCATTTTGGGTCGCACAAGGTAGTGCGATATCGTAAGCCTCAGAAAGTGACCAGACTGATTTTCCTTCGACATATGTCGCATTTGGATGTTTGTCCACATATTCTTTGATTCTCGCACGACGAACTTCTTTGATCTCTTGTACTAGTGCTAAATCAATGCCTTCTGGGTCATAAATATAGCCAGACGAATCCGAACAAGTTAAGACTGTTGCACCTAACGCTTGTGCTTTTTGAATTGCATAGATCGATACATTTCCGCTGCCGGAAACCACGACTTTCTTATCTTGGAATGAATCATTTCTGTCTTCAAGCGCATTCTGTACGAAGTAAACGAGACCATATCCTGTGGCTTCTGTTCTGGCTAAACTTCCCCAAGAACTGACCGGTTTTCCTGTTAACACACCAGCAGCAAATCCATTCAATCGTTTGTATTGACCGAACAAGAAGCCGATTTCTCTTCCGCCTACACCGATATCTCCTGCGGGCACATCAATATCTGGTCCAATATGTTTTTGGAATTCTGTCATGAAGCTTTGTGTAAATCGCATCACTTCTGCATCTGTTTTCCCTTTTGGATCAAAATCACTTCCGCCTTTTCCCCCACCGATTGGTAGACCTGTCAGACTATTTTTGAAAATTTGTTCGAATCCTAAGAATCGAACGATACTTTCATTCGTTGTCGGGTGAAAACGTAGTCCACCTTTATATGGTCCGATAGCCGAGTTGTATTGCACTCTAAATGCACGGTTAACTTGCCATTTCCCCTCGTCATCTTGCCAAGGTACACGAAATTGAATCAGTCTCTCGGGTTCCACAATCAAAGAAAGCAGATTTTTTTCTTCGATCTCTGGATGCTCATTTAAATACGGTTCAAGTGTTGGTAGAAACTCATCTATCGCTTGGATAAATTCTTCTTTTCCAGCATGCTTTGCTTTTGTTTCGCTTAATACTTGATCAATGTAGGCTTTTGCAGTCAAATGATTCACGTCCCTTTTAGGTTTTAAAATGCTTTTCATCATTCTATCATAATTATCCGATTATAAGAAGGTTTTCCTTAATCAAATCCTCATAAAAAAGATATGAACCTTTCCCTACTGGAATGGCTCATATCTTTGATTGGTCTAACTATTTATAGCGTAAATAAAGGAGAAGCTTCTGCCGGATCTGTATCGAACAAAGTATATTTATGATTCACACCAGTTCCTTTTTGCATCAATATCTCTTCTACTGTAGAGTACGCAATTTCTTTTAGATTATTTTCTTTGCTCAAATGACCAAGATAAACACGCTCTGTGTTATCCCCAATAATCTCAGCAAGGGCGAGTGCACCATCTTCATTTGAAAGGTGTCCTTTGTCTCCAAGAATTCTCTGTTTCAGAGACCACGGGTAACGACCCATTCTCAACATGCCCAAATCGTGATTACTTTCGAACAGATAGGCGTTCGCATCTCTGATATTTTCACGCATACGATCATTTACATAGCCCGTATCTGTCAACATCACAAATCGTTTATTGTCTTTTTGGAAGGTATAAAATTGTGGATCTACTGCATCATGAGAAACGCCAAAACTGGAAACATCAATGTTACCAATCGTCATTGTTTTATCTAGATCGAATTGATGTTTCTGTTCTAAGTTGATTTTTCCTAATTTTGATTCCATGGCTGTCCAAGTGTTTTTATTTGCGTAAACGTCTAAACCATATTTACGTGCCATGATCCCTACGCCTTTGATGTGATCACTATGTTCATGTGTAACCAAGATAGCATCTAAATCTTCTGGTCGGCGATCGATTTGTTGTAGTAATTCAGTCGCTTTTTTTCCACTGAATCCACAATCAACTAATAGTTTTACTTTATCTGATTCGATATAAGTGATATTGCCTGTACTCCCACTAGCTAATATACTTATGTTCAGTCCAGATACTTCAGATTCTAACATTAAAAAAATCCTCTCCGGTACTTGATCATTGTCTATCTTACAATAAATAACCTACCTAAACAAGAAGCCGCCTAAACAAAGTTAGACGACTTCTTGAAGTGTGCAAGTAGGTTTAATTGTTCTCTGATTCTGTTGGTTCCGTCGGTTCGGCATCATAATCGAGCTTCTCTTGATCCGTTTCTGGGATGATTGATGCATCTGTAGGTTCTGAGACGAGTGTCTTATCTTTCGCGTTCACTCTAAATACCTTGCTCTGACCACTCTCTGTTACAGGAATCAACCACACAGGGCCATACATACTAAGGTCTTCTAAATCCAGTGTTCGATGGTACGTTAGAATAGGTTTTGATACTTTAGCATTTGAACTTAACTGATTATTTTGGAACAAAAATTCTACGGCCTCACGGGCAGAGATGATCTCAATGGGGTCTCCTTGTCTTTGCATTGGTCCAGCATACGTCTGCTGGTAAGAGATAATACTGCCGTCGCTCTGACCGTAAAGGAAGGAGATCTCTGATGTGCCATCACCCACTGGCGTCTTTTCAACCATCTGACTAAAGATAAATCGATTTTCTGATGAATCATATCTTAAAAATGCATACTGATCACCAAACAAGATGGACGGGCTATTCACAAATGCCTCTAATTTTGCGATTTGTTCAGCTGTAACCTCTTCGTTGGGATCACCTTCTAATGTGATCTCTTCTGACAAAATACTCGTATATAACGTTCCCTCATCATTAATGGAACCTGCTTGATTCTCGAGCGTATTCATATTGTTTTCGATCAATGTATTCGTGTTGGCTTGCATGTAATAAACTTCTTGCTTCTCTTCTGAGAGATCTCCTGGAATTTGAATGTCTCTCTTTCGCATTTCCCTGATAATATTGATCGTCTCTGTAGGAGAATCAGCAGACTGTATACCTGCTCGATTGATATAGCTGATGAGTAAATAGACGTTCAGAAAAACAAAGGCCAATAGAAAAATATTTTCGATTTTTTTAAAGTCCATTAAATTCTTCCCCCTGCAGTTCTATATAACGATCAGCGTCATACCATTGACTATCACCAACGAGCTTAACATACCAAGCTGGTTCATAGTTGATCAAGCGAGGCTCTTCCTCATTCTCTTTCCATGTAAGACCAATCTCTAAATCTTCTATTTTTGAGGCTTCTACCCCTATTGCTTTGAGTCTAGAAACAAGTTCCTGACCACTCTCAAGTTTCTTTTCAGTAAATTCATCTGAAGTAATCGGTGTTTGAATAATTCGTAAAGGAACTTGTAGTTTCTTTACACCCGCTTTGACGTAAGTAACGAGCGTCGTCGTTTCATATTGCTCTGGACTAAATACTGGGAGGCCTTCTAGATATCGCTGAAATGTTGCTTCATGCGTTTCAGGATCGTAGGCTTGATATTGAGATTTTTCTGTCCAATTTTCTACTCTGTTTAGTTCTTCAAAACTGCCTGACAGTCGCTCACTTAATGTTATCTCATCAAGATTTGTTCGCTCACTGAAATAGGTCAATACATGTAACTTGTCATTGATCGTAACTTCTTGCGTGTAATCGTAGTATCGCCATTCTTCACTGTTATTGGCAGGATCGCTGAATGGGGTGTCTACAAAGAACATATTCGTATATAGACTATTCGGCAGACTTTCCACAAGATAATTGCGATATGGAACCGTAACGGCTTCTTTTGGTACATAGACAATTTGACCCAAGTCTAAGGCTTCTGCTGGTGTGTAGGCGATCTCTTCTGAATCTCTAAACGCTTCAATCACATCATTCGTGATCGTTACATCTTGGATTCCGTAAACGATCTCCTCATTCATATTGTAAAACAGCACCCAATTTGGTTCGTTCAAATTGAATAGTACGCGACTAAAGGTTCGATCTTCATAATCTGATGGTAGATCTTCGAAACCATTTTCGAAAAGACCGAACGGAATTTGCGCATTAAACACGAATTCTACCCAATCATCTCCCTGCAAAAGCTGTTGGTAATTTGCTTTGGTAAACGGTTCTGGTGATTCTACCCCTCTAAACGTCATATTAGCGTAGCTCGTGTTAATCAGCGCTTCAGCTTCTGCCATTGAAGCGATTTGAGGATCTGAAAAGGCCTCGTGTAAGACAACTTGGTTGGGCGAGAAAACTTCTGATAAAGTCCGATCAATCAATACGGGTGCTTGCGTATTTCCTGAAGAAGAAGAAGTGTTAGATTGCGTTCCAGTCAATATTAAATTGTAGCTTAAAAATAAGCTCAAGATGATCAGAAAAGTCAATAGTGCATGTTTCATATGTGTCCATGTCATGCCCACTCCTCCTCCTCAAACGGGATATAAGGAAGGGACAAGTAAAATGTCGTACCTTTACCTTCCGTGCTTTCTGCCCAGATGCGACCACCATGTTGTTCGACCACTTCTTTGGAGATGGCAAGTCCTAGCCCACTACCGCCCATTGCGCGCGAGCGTGCCCGATCCACACGGTAAAATCTAGAGAAGATTTTGACCAAATCGTTCTTGGGAATGCCCATGCCTTGGTCAGTAATACTGATGATCACAGATTGATCCGTTTGGCGCATGCTCCCAGTGATCACCCCACCATCTGGTGAGTATTTCAGTGCATTATTCATGATATTATCTAATACTTGAATCATACGGTCTGTATCCATTTCAACGAATACAGGCTCCGCTAACAGATTGCGTTCAATACGATAATGCTTTCCTTCATATTCAGTCGAATGGATCAGCATATCGAAGCGATTCAGCACATGATCTAGTAATTCTGTTAAATCTACCAACTCTACTTCTAATTCACTCTTACCCGAATCGATTCTAGATAAGTGTAGCAAATCTTGGATCATTCGGATCATTCGGTCTGTTTCATTTTGTGTGACTTCTAAAAATCTTGGTGCGAGCTCTGGATCTTCCCAGGCACCATCCGCTAAAGCTTCAATATAACTTCTCATACTTGTTAGTGGTGTTCTTAATTCGTGCGATACATTCGATACAAATTGTTTTCGTTCTTCTTCTATCTTTTCTTGCTCTGTGACGTCATGCAATACGCAGACGATTCCGCTGATAAAGCCTGTTTCTCTTTGAATCAGTGAAAAAGAAGCTCGTAAGATCGTCGGTACGCCGTCACTATAAGCATCGATTAAGATATCTTCTTGTTCTTCTAATAAACGTCTGAGTGTCAGCTCTGTTTCCACACCTAAAATTTTCAATAAATTCTTCCCATTGACTTCTTCGCCAGAAACTTCTAGCATCGTTTCTGCCATGTTATTGACAATCACGATCTTCCCTCTACGGTCTGTCGCAATAACACCATCCGTCATATGCGTAAGTACGCTATCCAATCGACGCCGTTCTGAGTCTATGGACTCTTGTGCCTCTGCAACTTCGTCAGAAAGTTCATTGATTAAAAAGGCCAGCTCTCCCAGTTCATCGTCACCATAAACAGTCAGCATGCCGGAGTAATCTCCCTCTGCGATTGCGCGCGTTTGAATCTGCATCTCTTTGATCGGTTTCGTGATGGCTCTAGCAACAAGATTAGCTAAAATCAGTGATAGAATAATAGCTACCGTTGACGAGCCTAAAAATGTGGTTGTAATATCAGACACTTGTCGATAAACAGTCTCGATATTACTTTCCAATATAATCACGCCAAGAAATTCCTCTGGATTTGTACTGGAATAGACCGGTTCAACAATTTTCCATATCCTCGTTTGAGAAGTTTGATCGAGATCTTGCTTCGCAAGTGTTGATTCAGACAGTTGTGCTTGTTCGATATCTGCATCGTTAGAAATTTGACCAATCATATTCTGTTGCGTACTATCACTGATACCTAAAATGACTTTACTCGGACTAACCACTTGGAGTTCAGTGATATTGTTTCCAGAAAATTCCATCAATAAACGATTGATTTCTTCTCTAGAATCGGTTGTTTCGTCCTGATTTTGATCACTTTCCAAAAGTGGCAAAATGGTACTCTTAAGAAAGGCCATCTGTGTCTGACGGTCATTGGTAAAATTTTCAACTAAACGGCGTTCCATAGCCGTAACAAAATTCGCCCCGATAATCTGCAGGGCGAATACAAGTAAAATAACAATGATAAAGACGATCTTTGTATTGATAGACTGATAAAAACGAATCTTTTTTTTCATAATAATCTTATTTCTCCTGTTGTTCAGGATTCCTCAAATAATAACCTACGCCTCGTCTAGTAACGAGGAAATTCGGATGACTTGGATTGTCTTCGATTTTTTCTCTTAAACGTCTGACCGTTACGTCTACTGTTCTAACGTCTCCGAAGTAATCATAACCCCAAACGGTTTCCAGTAGATGTTCTCGTGTCATAACTTGTCCAATATGTCGCGCTAGGTAGTGAAGTAACTCAAATTCACGATGTGTTAGTTCAATCGTGCTCCCGCGTTTAGATACGATGTAAGCATCTGGATGTACCACTAAATCGCCTACTTCAATATCATTACTTTCTGGTACTTCTGGCTCAGCAGTCTGTACAGAGGATTGACGTCTCAAGTTTGCTTTTACACGTGCAACCAGTTCACGGTTAGAGAATGGTTTCGTTACATAATCATCTGCACCGAGTTCTAGTCCCAGTACTTTATCGATTTCCTGATCTTTCGCTGTTACCATAATAATAGGAATATCATGTATTTTCCTTACTTCTCGGCAGACTTCTAGTCCGTCCATTTTCGGTAACATCAGATCTAGAACGATCAAGTCAGGTGTATGCTCTTCTACTTTTGCTACTGCTTCTTCTCCATCATAGGCAGTAACTACTTCAAATCCTTCTTTTTCAAGGTTAAATTTAACGATATCTGAAATTGGCTTTTCATCATCAACGACTAGTATTTTTTTCAAGTGATGCTCCTCCTCAGAAACATGTTAATAGTATCTTCTTGCGAATGCTGTAATCTAATTCAAGTATACAGTACCTTAGAACGTGGTTCAATTTTTCTCAAAAATCCTGTTTCTTCTTATTGTTTTAAGTCGATCTCGAGAGCAACAGTTTCTCCTGCATGCGCCTCTTTTGTCGGATGTAGTGTTTGTTTCAATTCAAAAGCTTCGTCGTCTAAAACAATGACTGAAATGATCGTATTGAACCCTTTTTCTGTAATCAATTGCTCATCGAAGGCTACCAACGCATCACCTGCTTCAATGTAATCATCTTTTTTTAGCTTAGTAGAAAATCCTTCGCCATTTAGCAGTAAGGTATCAATGCCAACATGGATCAGAATTTTCAATCCTTCTTCTGTTTCGATATAGTAAGCATGCTTTGCTTCTGCAACTTCTATCAGCTTTCCATCTATAGGCGCGACGACAAGTTGAGAAGTCGGTTTTACGGCAAACCCTTCACCAATCATTTTCTGAGCAAAGATTTCATCTGGTACCTCTTCTATCGATAATACTTCTCCATCTGAAACTGCACGTAATAATAGCTTGTGCCCTGAATCCGTCATTTCATCCATTTCAATTTCAGAATCCATCGCTCTCTCTTCTGTCATGCTTTTCTCCTTTTTATGGTTACTGTTAGATACGTAACGCTGTATGTTGCTACTATTCTAACAACTAAAGCCGTTTCAAGCAATATCTTTTAGCCATAGCTTCTGTTTGTTGCTACGAGACTGTTCGTGGTATTCTATCTATAGAGATTAGAAATGATAAAAATAGCACAATAACAAAGGAGGAACGAAGATGGCAATCGGATATATTATTGCACTGATCATCTTAGGTGTAGCGTTGATTGCACTTCTAGCAATCGGATTTATGGCTTTCAAAAAGATGAAACCAACATTTAATAACATTAAAGAAACACAGTCGACTGTTAATGATCATATTGATCACTTTACTGTTGAAGCGGATGCCGTTCAAACTAAAGTCAACCAAATCAAAGTTCGTGTTGAAGATTTACAAAAAGTTGCAACAATCAAAATGCAACGATTTGATGAACTCTCTGATCATGCTACTAGTTTGAATAACTCCCTCACTTATTTAAAAGATCACAGTGCAGAGTATTCCAAAGGTATCAGTAAAAATACAGTTGATGAATTGAAAACAGATGGTCCTAGAATCGCCAAGACCTTTAATTTAGCGTTCAAACGTACGGCCCAAAAACAAAAAGCTCGTTACTCAACAAAATAACCCAATTTGAGAGGAGAACCACATTATGCCAAAAATAAGTTTAGCTAAAGCCGTAATGATGAGTGCTGCTTCTGCATTTGCAGCTCTATTATTCGCGCCAAAAACAGGAGATCAATTTCGTAAAGAATTAAAAACAGAGGCAACAAAATTAAAAGATTCTGGTACAGAGAAAACACAGAAACTCGTTGATGATTTCAGAGAATCTTATGCTGAAGCCGATCTTGAATTACAATCTGAACAAGCTGAGCTTGACGCGCGTCAAGCTCAACTCAACGAGACGATTGAAGAAATCGAAAGAGATTTAGCGCAAAGAAACGCAGATATCCATACTAAACCTGACCGTGTAGTCGACCCTGCTACAGCTTCTCATGCTATGTACGACGATGAACGCTTAGGTGACGTAAAAGGTACACCGCTTGAACCTAAAACCGATCAGGCCATCCCTAAAGATGCTGTCGATGAAGCGTTAAAAGATAATCACTTATCAAATAATGATGATTTCAAATTAAACAAAAGCAATTTAGCAGATGAAGAAGAAGCTTCTTCAAAAATCAATCCAAATCATTAATATAAAAAGAGACAGTGCGCTTCCTGGAGAATTTTATCTCCTTAGCGCACTGTCTTTTTTTATGCTTCTTTTTTATGCTTCTTTAGGGATCCATACAGAAATGGATTCCGCATTCACTGGGAAAATAGCAGAGCCGTCTTCACCAATCACGATTTCTTCTTCTCTATTTTCCATGATATCTCTATATGTTTCACCGGCATGTAAATCGCCAACGTTCATCTCTTTAAAACCTTCATCTCCGCTTGAAAGTACGACCGCGCACCCTTGTGGGTGTTCCTCGTCTCCCGTACGCGTAAATCCAAGACATGTCCCGTGATCCAAGTAATTATACTGTTCTCCATAAGCGTAGGCTGTTCTCACATGCAGTAACTTATCGATCACATCACGACAGCCATCGTAGTCAACATCTCCATTATAGCCATAGTAATCACTGTAAAACACACATGGATAACCGTACGTGCTGAGTAAAATAATACCGTATCCTAAAGGTTTGAACCAAGGTTCTACATAAGATTCCAGCGATTGTCCTGGTTGAGAATCATGATTCTCAACAAACGTTACTGCTTGAGAAGCATTCCTTTTGTAAAGTGTCCCATTGAATAACTTGCGCAAATCAAAATCGGTTTTCAATTTTGATGCTTCATGTAAGGCATAGTGGAAACGAACATCCATCATTGAAGTCGTATAATCCAAATCTTCAAGATATTCCTCTAAATCTTCATACTTCTGGTGCCAATATTCAGAAACAAAAAAGAAATCTTCTCCAAATTCAGCACGGACCTCTTCGATCATCTCTCTGATAAAGCGATTATCAATATGTTTGACGGCATCCAATCGAATTCCATCAATACCCGTTTCGTTGATAAACCATTTAACCCATTTTTTCGTTTCTTCAATAACTTCTGGGTGACTATAATCAATATCAGCGAACATTAAGTAATCAAAATTCCCAAATTCAGTGGATACGGACTCATCCGGTGCCCATCCCTTACCTTCACCTTGGATTCGGTAAATACCTTGTTCACCAGAAATCTCATCATCTGATACACCCGAAAAATGATACCAGTGCCATTCAAAATCAGAATAATTCCCTTCTCTACCTGGAAAATTGAAATACGTCCAAGACTCGACATCTCTGGGCTCATCTATTTCCTCATGGCGATTTTCTTGGTTGACAGCAACAGCTTCGAACGTTTCTGTATCATCTGCGCCTGCTTTATGATTTAATACCACGTCAGCGTATACTTGAATACCATTCTCATGTAGCGTATGAATCGCCTCTAAAAGTTCTTCTTTTGTTCCATACTTTGTACGGACCGTACCCTTTTGATCAAACTCGCCAAGGTCGTAAAGATCATATATCCCATACCCTACATCTTCTTGACTCAGTGCTTTAAAACAAGGTGGAATCCATACTGCTGTAATGCCAATGTCTTTTAAATGAGTAGCTTGTTCTTTTAAATTATTCCAATGTGTACCATCGTTTGGTAAGTCCCATTCAAAATATTGCATCATCGTTCCATTATATTCCATGTTCTTCTCCTCCTACAATCAGTGTCAAAGAGTAAACACTGTAACACTCCAATTTTATCTTTATCTCCTGAAAGAAACAAACGGAACGTCTCGGAACCGCTTGTTGACAGCATATTCGAAGTTGATTGTTCTGACTGAACGAGTACTCGTGACAAAATCCATGTGCTCTATTCACAGTCCTGCTAAATATTACCTGAATCCCTTGTATTTTAACGATTCTAGATATACAATCTAGATATTGATTTTTAGTATTAGAAAGGAAAAATGACTATATGAGACGATTGTTGAATCGCTTTTCTTCTTTACCCATCCCATTTAAAATCGTTTTAAGTTTTGCGTTTGTTATTTTTACGGGATCCATTTTACTGGCTATGCCATTCAGTCAACAAGCCGGCTCTCAAGCAACCTATTTTGACCACTTATTTACTGCTGTGTCAATGGTCTGTGTGACCGGGTTATTCACAGAACCCCTAGCCTACACCTACAATCTATTTGGACAGATTATCGGTCTAGTCCTGATCAAACTCGGCGGTCTTGGCTTGATCACCCTTGTTGCAACGATCGTTATGCGTCTGGGACGTCGAGTCAGTATGAAAGATGAAGTAACGCTTCAACAAGCTTTGAATAGAGGAAGTATGGTCAATTTTAGAAACTTCCTACTTTCTGTTGTTCGATACACCTTCATGATAGAAGGCGTGGGTGCTTTCTTTCTTGCCTTTCATTTTATCCCTTTGTTCGGCTGGGCTCGAGGTACCTTTACCTCGATTTTCTTATCGATATCCGCTTTTAATAATGCTGGATTCGATAACCTCGGTACGACAAGTCTGCAAGGATTCGTTGACGCACCAATCATTAATATTGTGATTCCTTTATTGATCATTGTTGGCGGAATCGGCTTTTCTATCTGGTTTGATCTCGCTCAAAATTTCAAAGCATTTATTGCTGTTAGAAGTTGGATCGACTTCAAAGGTCATTATAGAAGACTAAAACTACATACTCGTCTAGTATTGAATTGGACAGTATTTTTAATTATTGCCGCAATGGTTTTGTTCATGTTTTCAGAATGGTCAAACCCAGATACGATCGGCAGTCTGGACTTCTCAGGTAAGCTTCAAGCTACCTTCTTCCAGGCAGTGACCTTACGTACCGCTGGATTTGGAACCGTTAGTTATACAAGCTTGCATCTATTTACGATTATTTTTATGACCGTATTCATGTTTATCGGTGGATCTCCCGGCGGTACAGCAGGTGGTGCAAAAACCTCTACTGTGGCACTTGTTGTCAAACTGTTGTGGGCAGAAATCTCTGGTCAACAAAATGTACATTATCAAAAACGTACGATTGATAGAGAGATCGTTCAACGTGCGCTCGTTATCGTCGTGATGTTTGTTATTTTAAATTTCTTGGGGATGTCGTTGATGTCTATCTTCGATGAAAGTGTCCCGTTACAGTATCTATTTTTTGAAGCTGTTTCTGCCCTCGGTACAGTCGGACTTTCCGCTGACCTGACACCCGAATTATCACGTGCCAGTCAGACGGTCATTATGTTTATGATGTTTATCGGTCGTCTTGGTCCAATCACGATCTTTACAGCGCTAGGACAGTTTGATCGTAAGCAAAAATCAAAAGTCTATGCGACAGGAAATATTATTATTGGTTAAGAGATAGGAGAGAATAACTTTGAATAAAGTTGTTGGGGTATTAGGTCTGGGTGTATTCGGATCTACCATTGCAAAAGAATTAGGCGAGCATTACTTTGATGTTATCGCTGTTGATAGAGATTTAGTCGATGTGAATCGAGTGGAAGAATTTGTTGTTCAAGGCGTTCAAGGTGATATCACCGATTTAGACCTATTAAAAAGTATCGGCTTTGAAAAATGCGATACCGTTGTCGTCGGTACAGGCTCAAACCTAGAAGCCAGCGTATTAGCCGTATTGAACTGTAAAAAGTTAGGCATCAAACAAATTATTGCAAAAGCAAAAAACAAAGTCCACAAAGAGATCCTTTTAGAGGTCGGCGCACATGAAATTATTCGTCCTGAAAAAGAAATGGGCGACCGAGTAGCGCGTAATATCATGAGAAACAAAATCTTAGATGTCATTGAACTTGATGAAGACAATGCGATCATAGAATTCCTAACACCAAAAGAGTGGGTAGGAAAATCACTTGTGCAATTAGATTTACGGAACAAATATAAAATCAATGTTATTGGTATGAAAAATGAAGAAGGTGCGAAGTTACAAGTTAATGTATCACCTGATGAAAAAATCACACCAAATAGTATGCTGGTTGCGATCGGCGAACCACATACCTTCGAACACTTGGATTACACAAACCAACTAAAATAAAGAAAAGACCTCAATCCTTCGTTTATACAGAAGGATTGAGGCTTTTTTTATGACGCTTTTATTAAGATACGGGTGCCCATACATTTTCAAGTATGTTTGTCTGATCGCGATCAGGACCTACTGAGAATGTTGAGATATGAACGCCTGTCAATTCAGAAACACGACGAATGTAATTACGCGCATTTTCTGGTAATTCTTCTAATGTTCTACAAGCAGTAACATCTTCGCTCCAACCTGGAAGCTCTTCGTAAATTGGCGTACATTCAGCAAGTTCTTTTAAGCTTGCTGGATAATGTAGAATTTGCTCACCATTGCGCTCATATGCCGTACAAATCTTAACAGTTTCAAGACCTGATAGTACATCGATACAGTTCAATGATAAGTTTGTAATTCCTGAAACACGTTTCGCATGGCGCATAACAACACTGTCAAACCAACCGATACGACGTGGGCGTCCAGTCGTTGTACCATACTCATTTCCGGCATCACGAATAAATTGTCCTGTGTCATTATTTAGTTCTGTAGGGAATGGTCCATCCCCAACTCTTGATGTATATGCTTTACATACACCAACGACTTTATCGATTTTTGAAGGACCGACACCACTACCAATCGTCACACCACCAGCAACTGGGTTAGAAGAGGTAACGAATGGGTAAGTTCCCTGATCGATATCCAACATCACACCTTGGGCACCTTCAAATAGTACACGCTTGCCAGCATCCAATGCATCATTCAATACAACGGATGTATCACAAACATACTGTTTGAATTGCTGACCGAAAGCATAGTACGGTTCAAAAATTTCATCGAATTCAATTGGTTCAGAATTATAAATTTGAGTAAAGTAACGATTCTTTTCTTCAAGAATTGTTCTTAAACGCTCTTCAAAAATGTCTTTGTCTAATAGATCTGCGATTCTGATTCCGATACGAGAAGCTTTGTCCATATATGCTGGACCGATACCACGAATCGTTGTACCTATCTTCTGGTCTCCTTTAGAATCTTCTTGCAATTGATCCATTTTAATATGGTACGGTAAAATCACGTGTGCACGATCTGAAATGCGAAGATTATCTGTAGATATTCCTCTATCATGCAAGTATTGTAATTCGTTAACCAAAGATTTAGGGTTGATCACAACACCATTACCGATTACGCTGATTTTATCTGTTGCGAAGATACCTGAAGGAATTAAATGTAGTTTGTACGTCACACCATCAAACTTGATTGTGTGGCCTGCATTGTCTCCTCCTTGATAACGCGCAATCACTTCTGCGTTTTCACTTAAAAAATCGGTAATTTTACCTTTACCTTCGTCTCCCCATTGTGTTCCAACAACTACGACCGACGACATTTGTCCACCTCATCTAAAAAAATTTAATTACGCAAAAATAATAAAAGGAGACAGTACCCCATCATTCAAACTGACGCTACACTGATATAAAGATAGAATAATCCTATTCAATCTATCGATGCTGTCTGTCTTCAAATGGAGGTGTCCCCCTAATCTATATTCGCATAAATTGTTATCATCAATAACAGTTCTATTCTACCATATATTCTAGGTACATTAACACCCTATTTAGGATTTGTTCCTTGCTAACATCAGTGTACCCTCAATTAAACTTATTTTACATCGTAATATCAAAATCCAATTCCTCTTCTGATGTCGCTTTGTCTGTCTCGTCATTACGCGGTTTCCGAACAAGTATCTGCAAACCAACCGAACAAATCACACCCACCACGATCGCTAGGATAAA
The DNA here is from genome assembly GCF_017599325.1 of Marinilactibacillus kalidii. Classification (GTDB taxonomy): domain Bacteria; phylum Bacillota; class Bacilli; order Lactobacillales; family Carnobacteriaceae_A; genus Marinilactibacillus; species Marinilactibacillus kalidii. Next base: position 23,825 of record NZ_JAGFVM010000041.1, read on the forward strand.
TATCGGCAAATTACTAGCCATCGGTAAGCCGAATACACCAGATACCCCTGTCGTTGAGACACCAAAAGCCATCATCATTGCCCCACCAATCGCTGCACCAATCATATTTGGCACAATGACACGAAACGGATTTTGAAAAGCATACGGTAAAGCTGCCTCCGTAATACCAACTAGTCCAGATAAGATTGATGCTGGTGCCATTTGAATTTCTGCTTCACTGAATTTAGATTTAGCGATCAGCGACGCAATACCTACTGAAAGTGCTGGTACCATGATTCCTGGAAATACTGCCGCATTCACTACAAAACCAATCCCACTAGGTTCATTCCATAAGGCAAATACAAATGTAATGGCAATCTTATTCAATGGTCCACCCATATCAAAAGCACACATTGCACTCAAAATTGCGCCTAACAAGAACGCGTACTGTGGTGATTCAGATAAATTGATCAGACTAGCAATAATTAAATCATTCAATGCGCCTACTGTAATAGCGACTGGATAAGCCATGATAAAATAAAGCAACCATCCCGTCAATACAGGGATAAATAGCGTCTTCTTGATGGATTCCAAAAAGTCTGGAAAAGGCAGCTTCCTAAAATACAGTACAACATAACCAGCAATAAAACCAGCCAGTATCGCACCCAAAAAACCACTTGCCGAAGTATTTTCAACTGTTGGATGTGCCGCGATATATCCGCCAATAAATCCTGGCGCTATTGCGGCTTTATCTCCAATGGCATAGGCCATGTAGGCGGCAAAGATAGCGGGAATCATATCAATCATGACCCATGCAAATCCATTCAATGTATTGACTGCTGCAGAATCGGTCTGTATGTATTGACTATACATTTGGGTTACAGCAATTGTCATGCCGGCAAATACGATAAACGGTAGCATATAGGATACACCCGTCATTAACGCTTGTTGAAATTTGCGCATAGTACTTCCTCCGTCTCTACGTATTTAATTTTTCTTCAATTTTTCGAATCAAGCTATCTGCATTTTTAATCACTGTCCCGATTGGCATTTCTACTTTTTTGACATTTTCAAATCGTTCTTTCTTTGCTATCCCTACTTCTACTGCAAGAATCAGGATATCTGCCGCATCAACTTCTGCTTGTGTCAATTCATTTTCTATACCTGTAGCCCCTTGCGTTTCTACTTTGATCTGGTGTCCTTGCTTCTTAGCAGCATCCTCTAGTGCTCTTTTTGCCATAAAGGTATGGGCAACGCCTGTAGCGCATGCTGTAACAGCTAGAATATTCATTTGCATTTCCTCCCTATCTTCCTCTTTCAAATAGACTCTTAATAAATCCACGCATCTCTATAGGCTCTTTTATCGTCTTTAAACGATGCTTTGTATCCTGGTCGATCAAATGGTAGGCAAGCGTTGATAATAGCTCTAAGTGGGTCTGATTCGCTTTGTCGACTGGCACTAAAATTATCAATAGGTGGTCTACTTTTTCATCATCCATTGCCTCCCAGTTAACTGGTTGCTCAAGACGAATAATTGCCAGTACTGGGTGCATAAGCTTAGGTACTTGTCCATGAGGAATCGCGAAACCATCTCCAAAACCTGTTGACCCTACCGCTTCTCTTTCTTTTATTCCACTAACGATCAGAGAAGGAGCGATTGTTTCTTCTAACTGGTCAGAGAGCCACTCTGCGACTTCTTCTAGTACAGCTACTTTCTCTTTATGCTGATTATCAAAGGGTAACGATAAATGGATTGCTAATTCGTCATTCATTTGTGGACTCATTGTTATGTTCACCTTCTTTCGCTAAGTACAGTGTTCTATTTTTAAAGTATACCAGTATCTGATTTTATATTGAAAGGGTTTGCTTTTTCGAACAAAAAAAGCACCCATATGCCTTCTTTGTTAACAGTGTTAACGTCGATTACAGATGGATGCTTTAATGATTTGATGCTATATACCTTGGATTTGGTCTTCTGGATAATACGTCAGAGAAGAGAACTTGTTGTACTCCTTAATAAAAAGCAGCTTGGCTGTGCCACGCGCACCTGAACGGTTCTTCTCCAAGATAATTTCTACGACGTTATCTTCAACAGAATCTTCCTCTTCTTCGTCGTCTTCGTTGCGGTAATAGTCATCACGATACAAGAATGCAACGATATCCGCATCTTGCTCAATCGATCCAGACTCTCTCAAATCACTCAAAATCGGTCGTTTATCTTGTCTCTGCTCCACACCACGTGATAGCTGTGATAAAGCGACGACAGGAACCGATAATTCTTTTGCTAGTTTTTTCAGTTGTCTTGAAATGTCAGATACTTCTTGTTGACGACTTTCTTTTCCGGATCCTTCAATCAATTGTAAATAATCAATCACTACTAAGCCTAAACTACCACGTTCTTGTTTTAGACGGCGGCATTTTGCTCTAATTTCAGCAGTACGGATTCCCGGTGTATCGTCGATATAAATGTTAGCTTTTGACAAGCTTCCCATTGCAACAAAGAGCTTGGTAAATTCTTCTTCGGTTAGTTTACCTGTTCTCAAATTAGATGCATTGATGGTTCCTTCTGCACATAGCATACGGTTAACAAGCTGTTCAGCACCCATCTCTAAACTAAAGATAGCCACTGTTTCATCCGTTTTCGTTCCGATATTTTGAGCAACATTCAAAGCAAAAGCCGTTTTACCTACACCTGGTCTTGCAGCTAAGATGATCAGTTCGTCTTCGTGTAAACCTGCTGTCATCTGGTCCAATGCCTTGTACCCAGTTGAGATTCCAGTGATTTCTTCATCATTTTGGAATAACTCATCAATATTATTGATGGTTTCTCTTAATACTTCTTCAATGTTTACAAATCCGCTTCGACTTCTCTTTTCTGAAACTTCTAGTATCTTTCTTTCCGCATCATCTAAAAGATTCGGAAGATCTCCAGCTTCATCATATCCTCTTGTCGCGATTTCTGTTGCTGTTTGGATCAAACGACGTAAAATAGCGCGCTCCTCTACGATTTTAGAATAATACTCCACGTTAGCTGCGGTCGGCACTGCAGTCGCTATATCTGCTAAATAAGGAGTGCCACCGATATCTTCCAACTGATTTCTTGATTCCAGCATATCAGCAATGGTAACAACATCTATCGCTTCATTTCTTTCACTCAGATCAACCATTGTCTGGAAAATCAATTGATGCCCGCGACGATAAAAATCCGTCGATTCAATATACTCCATTGCCGGTATCAGTGCTTCTGGATTCAATAAAATAGATCCAAGCACTGACTGCTCAGCTTCAATATTTTGTGGTGGTAAACGATCTCCAATTGGTTCCATTGCTAGTATATTCTTCCTTTCGCACCCTATAGGTCACAAATTCATTCTTAATTGTACCGTATCTTTTTATAAAAGTATACGAGGGAACATACGTTTAATCGTTGTTTCATATGAAACAATCTTTCGTAAAAAAAGAGAGAAGCTTTGAAAGCCACTCTCTTTAATCATTAATCTAATGCTGTAACTCTAACCGTTAGTTCAGCTGTAACTTCTTTGTGTAGTTTAACTTCTATATTTTGAGAACCGACAGCTCTCATTGGCATCGGTTGATTCAATTTACGCTTATCAACTTTGATTCCTAATTGTTTTTCCATCTCTTTTGCAATTTGTTTCGTTGTTACAGAGCCAAACAGTCGACCATCTTCTGCTGCTTTCTCTTTCAGTTCAATTGGATTATCTTCTATTTTTTTCTTGTCTTGTTTTGCTGCTTCAAGAATTTCGTTCTCTTCGCGTTTCATCGCATTCTTTTTAGCAGATAACTCTGCTACTGCTGAATTTGTCGCCTCTTTCGCAAGACCTTTTTTCAATAGAAAGTTATTTGCATATCCATCTGAAACATTCTTGATTTCGCCTTTTTTTCCAGTCCCTTTGACATCTTTCAATAAAACTACTTCCATAGTTAAAAACTCCTTTTATTTAAATTAGTCAAGTTCTGTCTTAATCTGTTCGATTAACTCTTCTCGTATTTCTTGTACCGTTTTTCCATCTATTTGAGTAGCAGCGTTAGAAAGGTGACCGCCACCGCCCATTTTTTCCATAATAATCTGTACGTTGATTTTCCCAAGACTTCTTGCGCTGATCCCAACCATATCATCTGACCGTTTAGTGATGACAAAGGCCGCTTCAACACCTGACATGCTTAACATTGTATCTGCTGTTTGAGCAGTTGTTACCGGCGGATAGATTTGGTCATCCTTGCCGTGAGCAATAGCCACACCTTCGTGAACAAATTCAATTGTTTCTATCAATTTACTTCGTTTTAGATAGACTTCAGGATCTTCTTTCAACAGCCTTTGGATCATCGTAGAATTAGCTCCTACTGACTGTAAGTAACTTGCTGCATCAAAGGTTCTCGATCCTGTTCTTAAACTAAAGTTATTAGTATCCACAATAATACCACCAAGCATAGCCGTTGCTTCAATTCTGTTGATTGGCTCACCATCGGAAGAAACATATTCAAATAATTCAGTAATCAACTCAGCAGTTGAAGAAGCATACGGTTCAATGTATACCAACAGTGGATTCTCTGTAAAGTCTTCTCCACGGCGGTGATGGTCAATAACGATATTTTTCTTCGTTTTCTTGAGAAGATTTGGTGCAATAGATAGCATGGGTTTATGATGATCAACTAATATGACTAAATCATTCTCCGTAATAATGTTTTGTGCCTCTGCTGGAGATATAATATTTTGATTTACTTGATTTTGTTTTTCGATTTCATCCATCAGTTTACTGACATCACTGCTTAAGTCATCTTGATCGATGACTACCCAGCATTTTTTCTTCAGCATCATTGAAATGCGCGCAATCCCAAGCGAAGAACCAATAGCATCCATATCTGGATTTTTATGTCCCATTACGAACACTTGGTCGCTTCCTTTGATTAACTCTTGCATTGCTTGGCTAATCATTCTTGAACGTACTCTTGTACGTTTTTCCATCGGATTCGTTTTTCCACCATAATATCTTGGCTCTTGATCGACTTCTTTAACAATCGCCTGATCACCACCACGACCGAGTGCTAAGTCAAGATTACTCTGAGCTAATTCAGCAAGCTTATCAAAGTCATCATCACCATAGGCTATACCAATACTGATTGTAAGTGGTAAATTTCTTTTAGAAGTCCGATCTCGAATATTATCAATGATATTGAACTTCTCATTTTCAATTCTTTCTAACTCACTTCTATTCAACAAGAGGAAGTACTTATCATCAGATGTTTTCTTATAGAAAATACTGTGCTGTTTCCCCCAGTTAGATAGATAAGTAGTCAACAGACTATTGAAGCCAGATACGCCTCTGTCATCTAATCCTTGAACGACTTCATCGTAATTATCCAAGAATAGCCAACCTACAACAGGTCTTGCCTCTTCGTATTTCACTTTCACTTCAGCGTATTCCGTAATATCCATTAAATAAATTGCATGGATATCTTCTTGTACGATAATTTGAAAAATTTTATTATTCCATTCTAATAGGTCAGAGTTTGATTCGTCTGTACTTTGAAGCAATTGATATATTTCTTCATTGACTTCACTAATATGCTTACCGAGTACGCTTTCCTCGTTTGATAGCTGTGTCTGCATATAGGGATTGACCCAATCGACTTCTTCGTTCTTGTTGATCAAGATAATGCCAATCGGCATTTTAATTAATGCTTCTTGTTCACCACGTTTGATTCTATAAGAAAGATTTAAAATATATGAGTTTAATTCTTCTACATACTCTTTGCCAAATCTCCATGTTACTACAACAATGGTAACGGCTAATAGCAGCATCAACATACCTATCCATACATTTGCGATGAAGCTGAGTATAGTTAATACGACAATGGCTAAAGAAGCAAATAGAATCATCATCCGCATAAACGGTCGATCTAGAAATTTGGGAATAGATTCCTCTTCATTGACTCGTTTCATATTGTCTCCTCTGTTTCAATATTTAGACTACTATATCTTACCATTTTTCGCTTTCATATTCTAGACTGTTCGAAATAGCTATTGTCTAAATGTTTCACGTGAAACATCAAAATAAAAAAATCGCAACAGATAATCTGCTACGATTTTAAATATCTATTTAATCTTCTGCAACGAATGGAAGTAATCCCATGATACGTGCACGTTTGATTGCTTTAGTTAATTTACGTTGGTTCTTTGCATAAGTTCCAGTTACACGACGTGGTAAAATTTTACCGCGTTCTGAAATGAAACGTTTTAGCAAATCGATATCTTTATAATCAATATATTCGATATGGTTTGCTGCAAAGAAATCAACTTTCCGGCGCTTCTTGCCGCCTCTGCGTCCTGCCATTTTATACTCCTCCTTCTTTAGTTATGAATCAAAACGGTAAATCGTCATCTGAAATATCGATTGGATCATCGTTTTTCTCAAACGGATCTTCATCGAAGTTTGCAAAATTGTTGTTTCTGTTCTGATTATTTCCAGGAGCTTGACTATTATTCTGTTGAGAATAATTGTTCTGATTTGAATAATTTGCATTATTATTAGAGTATCCTGATCCAGAAGAATCATTGTCATTTTGACTACGTTTCTCTGTTACAGACTTAGGCTCTAACATTTGGAAGTTCTCACACACAACTTCAGTAATATATACTTTACGACCTTCGTTGTTTGTGTAATTACGTGTTTGTATGCGACCCGTTACACCTACTAGAGAACCTTTACGAGTGAAATTAGAAATAATTTCCGCAGTTTTTCTCCAAGCTACGCAGTTGATAAAATCTGTTTCTCTTTCTCCTTGAGCGTTTGTAAAAGTACGTTCAACCGCTATTGAAAAAGAAGCTACAGCAGTACCACTACCTGTATAACGTAATTCAGCATCACGTGTTAATCTTCCAACTAGTACGACATTATTAATCAATGTTTGGGCTCCTTTCTACATCATTACTTTGCAATAACAATATGTTTCACGTGAAACATATTAGTCTTCCAAACGTACGATCATATGACGAAGAATGTCTTCGTTAATACGCGCTAGACGTTCGAATTCGTTAATTGCTGCTGCATCTTCGGAAACAATGTTTACCAAGCGGTACGTACCTTCTCGATATCCTTTGATCTCGTATGCAAAACGACGTTTCGCCCAGTCTTTTGATTCAGTAACTTCAGCACCGTTATCTTTTAAGATTGTATCAAAACGTTCTACTAACGCTTTTTTAGCATCTTCTTCGATATTTGGACGGATAATGTATAAAACTTCATATTTCGCTGATTGACTCATCGTTGACTGTCACCTCCTTATGGACTTTGGCCCTTTCATTTGAAAGAGCAAGGAGAGTATTCTCTAAAGAGTACTCACTCCGAACAATTATAGCATAAGGAAATACCTAAAGCAACAGAACATCAAGATATTTGTTTTAAATTAAATAAAAAGATCGTCTTAGCATTCAGCTTGATCAAGCCAAATACTAGACGATCTTTTTAAACTATTTTGATTCGCTTATTTATTCTTCTGTGTCTTCATTCATTTCGGGTTCTGTTATTTCTTCTGGTACTTCTACATTTTCAGTCAGTAATTCGTTTTCTTCTAGTACTTCTTCTTCTTGAGGTTCAACTTTAGCTAGCGTAGATACTTTACTGCCTTCTTCTAAACGCATGAGTCTAACGCCTTGCGTTGCTCGACCTGTTTGAGAAATATTTGTAGCGTGGAATCGAATAACTACACCAGCATTTGTAATCAGCATAATATCTTCATGACCATCTACTGTTTTCAGACCAATCAATGGTCCATTTTTCTCTGTGACATTCGCTGTTTTAACACCTTTACCACCACGGCCACGGATAGCATACTCTCCAGCAGCTGTTCGTTTACCATACCCGTTTTCAGTAATGATTAACACTTCAGAGTCATCGTTCAAGAGATCCATACCGACAACATCATCGCTATCTCTTAAGTTGATACCTCGAACACCAGCTGCCGCTCTCCCCATACTTCTTACTTTTGTTTCATGGAAGCTAACGGCATAACCATCACGGGTACCAATAATAATATTCTGGTCACCATTCGTCATCGAGACATTGATCAATTCATCTTCTTCTCTCAACACGATTGCTCTCAGCCCACTTGTACGAATATTCATGAATTCACTTAGCGCTGTTCGTTTCACAGTCCCTTTACGTGTTGTAAAGAATAAGTGCTCGTTCTCTTTCGCTTCGCCTCGCATATTGATAATCGCTTGAATCTTCTCGCTATTATCAATACCCAAGAAGTTAATAGCGGGTATCCCTTTAGCCGTACGACCGTATTCAGGAATTTCATATCCTTTAGCTTTATACACTTTTCCGGTATTCGTAAAGAATAACAGCAAATCGTGCGTTGAGCAGGTCAATAAGGTTTCTACGAAGTCATCTGTATTGGTTCCCATACCTTTAACACCTCTGCCGCCTCGGTTCTGTGCTTTAAACTCTGAGATCGCCATGCGTTTCATATAACCATTGTGCGACAAAGTGATCGCGATTTCTTCTTCCTCGATCAAGTCTTCATCTTCAAGACTCAATAACTCTCCAACCAGTAATTCTGTTCTTCGGTCATCTCCATGTTTTTCAGAGATTTCTTCCAACTCAGTTTCAATAATTTCATTGATTCGTTCAGGTTTGGAAAGGATGTCTACTAAGTCATTGATTGTTGAAATCAAGTCTTGGTATTCGCCTTCAATTTTTTCTCGTTCTAATCCAGTCAAACGAACCATTCGCATATCTAAAATCGCTTGAGACTGACGCTCAGAAAGATCAAATCTTTCCATCAATGTTTCCTTAGCGATTTGACCAGTCTGAGAACCTCTGATGATAGAAATAATCTCATCAATATGGTCAAGTGCGATACGTAGTCCTTCTAGAATATGCGCACGTGCCTCTGCTTTACGCTTGTCATATTCTGTTCTTCTGCGAATCACGATACGTTGGTGTTTTAGGTATTCAGTTAAAATTTCGATTAAGCCAAGTGTTTTAGGAATACCATTCACGATCGCTAGCATGTTGAAGCCAAATGAGGTTTGCATAGGCGTCATCTTATAAAGGTTATTCAAAATAACACTCGCTGAGACGTCTCTACGGACCTCTATGACCACGCGCATGCCATCTCTATCTGATTCATCAGTCAGGTCTGTAATGCCCTCTATACGCTTATCTCGTGCTAATTCAGCGATACGTTCAACTAGCTTCGCTTTATTTACCAAATACGGTAATTCATCTACGATAATTCGTTCGCGACCATTTTTAAGTACATCAATATGTGCTTTTGCACGGACTTTGATAGAGCCACGACCAGTTTCATAAGCTTTTCTGATTCCAGATTTACCTAAAACCATTGCCCCCGTTGGGAAATCGGGTCCTGGTAAAACTTCCATCAGTTCAGCCACAGTCGCTTCACTGTTAGCCATCAACATACGGCAAGCTGCGATCACTTCTTTTAAGTTATGTGGTGGAATATTCGTTGCCATACCAACCGCGATACCAGAAGCGCCATTGACTAAAAGGTTTGGAAATCTTGCCGGTAAAACATCTGGTTCTCTTTCTGAACCATCGTAATTATCATGATAATCAATCGTGTCTTTATTGATATCTCTTAGCATTTCCATAGCGATCTTACTCATTTTTGCCTCAGTATAACGCATCGCTGCAGCGCTATCGCCATCGATAGAACCAAAGTTTCCGTGTCCATCGACTAAAGGATTTCGATAACTAAAGTCTTGTGCCATACGAACCATTGATTCGTAAATAGCAGAATCACCGTGGGGGTGATATTTACCCATTACATCTCCCACGATACGAGCAGACTTTTTATAAGCTTTGTCCGGTGTCATACCTAGCTCATTCATTCCGTAAAGAATACGACGGTGAACAGGTTTCAAACCGTCTCGTACATCAGGTAGGGCACGGGAAACAATAACACTCATTGCATAGTCTAGAAATGAGTTTCTCATCTCACTAGCAAGGTTGATTGATTCCATACGTGCTTCTGTATTTTCAGCCAAGTATTTGTTCCTCCTTGTTTTCATCAAGCACGCTGCAGCTCAAATACCCAATCAAAATGGGTATTTTGAGCTGCAACTCTGTTTCTATACATGCTTATTTTTTAAATATCAATATTCTGAACATATTTAGCGTTGTCTTCAATAAACACGCGACGTGGTTCAACTTTCTCACCCATCAGCATATCAAAGACCATATCCGCTTCGATTGCATCTTCAACCGTTACCTTAAGTAAGCGACGATTTTCTGGATTCATGGTTGTATCCCAAAGTTGTTCGGCATCCATCTCTCCAAGACCTTTATAACGTTGAATATCTGGTTTAGGCGTTGGCGGAATCTCTTTCAAGTATTCTTCCAACTGTTTCTCTGTATCCAAGTAAACTTCTTTTTTACCTTGTTTAACTTGGTATAACGGTGGCTGTGCGATATAAACGAAACCAGCTTCGATAACGGGTCTCATATATCTGAATATCAGTGTGAGTAGTAAGGTACGAATATGCGCACCATCGACATCGGCATCCGTCATGATAATCAATTTATGATATCTTGTCTTATCGATTTCAAACTCTTCACCAAAGCCTGTTCCCATTGCCGTAAATAATGAACGAATCTCTTCGTTTGCAAGAATACGGTCAATCGAAGCTTTCTCTACGTTCAAGATCTTACCCCTGATCGGTAGAATCGCTTGGAATAATCTAGAGCGGCCTTGTTTTGCAGAACCGCCGGCTGAATCACCCTCAACGATGAAAATCTCAGATTTCTCTGGATCTTTAGAAGAACAGTCAGCCAATTTTCCTGGAAGATTACTGATCTCTAAACCGTTTTTCTTACGGGTAACTTCTCTTGCCCGCTTAGCTGCAAGACGCGCACGGGCTGCCAATAAAGCTTTTTCGATGATTTGTCTTCCCACTGTCGGATTCTCCATCAAAAAGCGATCGAAATGCTCACTGAACAGACGATCTGTAATCGTACGAACCTCAGAGTTACCTAATTTTGTTTTCGTTTGTCCCTCAAACTGCGGATCCGGGTGTTTGATGCTCAATACGACCGTTAAACCTTCTCGGACATCTTCCCCTGTTAAATTGTCATCATTCTCTTTTAAAATTTTATTGCGACGTGCATAGTCGTTAATGATTCGTGTCAAAGCCGTCTTGAATCCAGACTCGTGCATCCCACCTTCGTAGGTATGAATGTTGTTCGCAAAGCTCATGATGTTCATATGGAAGCCATCGGTATGTTGTAATGCAACCTCCACAACGATTCCTTCTTGTTCACCTTCAAGAAAAATGGGTTCTTCGTACAAATTCGTTTTTGTTTGATTCAAGTAACTAACGTAACTTTGAATCCCACCTTCATACTGATATTCAAGACGAACAGGTTCTTCTTCTCTGCGATCTTCAATCGAGATGTTCAGTCCTTTGTTCAAGAAAGCAAGCTCTCTAACACGGGTTGACAATTTGTGGAAATCATAGACAGTTGTTTCCTTAAAAATCTCCGCATCTGCCTTGAAGACAACTTCTGTTCCTCTTTGATCCGTTGTATCGACTTCTTTCACGTCATACATAACGGCTCCACGCTCATAGCGTTGGTTATATACTTTGCCATTCTTATGGACATTGACCTCAAGATATTCTGACAAAGCATTAACAACAGAAGAACCTACACCGTGTAAACCACCAGATACTTTATATCCGCCACCACCGAATTTACCTCCGGCATGAAGAATCGTAAAGACCGTCTCTACGGCTGGTCGACCTGTTTTTTGCTGGATATCGATGGGAATACCGCGTCCATCATCTGTTACTCTGATGATGTTCTCAGGTTCTATGACGATTTCGATTTTATCTGCATAGCCTGCCATTGCCTCATCGATAGAGTTATCTACGATCTCCCAGACAAGGTGATGCAAACCGGCCTCACCAGTAGATCCAATATACATACCCGGTCTTTTTCTAACAGCTTCCAGTCCTTCTAAGACCTGGATCTGACTTGCATCATACTCTTCTCTTAGTTCTACTACTTCTTTTGGAGTCAATTGTTCATCTGCCAAATTTATTCACTCTCCATTTTAATCTGCCCACTTGATACGTTGAAAATCCGGGGATCGTTCAGTAATTCTTTTTTTACACCATCTAAACTGGTGGTCGTTAAAAAAGTCTGCACTTTATCCTGAATGGATTTCAATAAGTGCGTCTGTCTGTCATCGTCTAATTCACTTAAAACATCATCAAGTAATAAAACAGGGTATTCCCCTGTCATTTCAAACATCAATTCAATTTCCGCAAGCTTGACACTAAGCGCAGTCGTGCGCTGTTGTCCTTGAGATCCATACGTCTGGACATTTTTATCGTTGATGTAAAAGCGAAGATCATCTCTATGGGGTCCACTTACTGTTGTTCCTTGATCCAGCTCTCGTTGCTGGTTTTTCTTGAACTGATCCAATAAGTCATTCATGAGTTGTGTTTTATCTTGTTCGGAGTTAATGGGTATGGAAGAAGCATACTCGATACGCAACTGCTCTTTTCCTTGAGAAATCGACCGGTGGATCGGTTCTGCCCATTCTTGTAGTCTTTTGGTGAATTTGAAACGCTCATTCAAGACCTCTGCCCCTTCTGCGGCCAGCTGGTCTGTCAACACATCTAAATAAGTCTGATCGACCTTATCTTTGAACCGTGCTTGCTTCAAATAATGATTTCGCTGTTTTAGAATTTTTTGATATTCCACTAAGTGATGAAGATAAATCGGACTCATTTGTCCCATTTCCATATCAAGAAATTTTCTACGTACAGAAGGCGATCCTTTTACCAAAGACAAGTCTTCCGGTGCAAACAAAATAACGTTCAGATGACCAATATAGGCACTGAGCTTCTTTTGTTCTAAATGATTCAGTTTTGCTTTCTTCCCTTTTTTAGAAAGGACGATTTCTAAAGGAAAACCGCCTTGCGTCTTTTCAATCCGTCCCGTCACCTTTGCAAATTCCTGATCCCAGCCAATCAACTCTTTGTCATTGGCTGTTCGGTGACTTCTTGCCATAGCAAGTAAGTAGATACTTTCCATCATATTCGTTTTGCCCTGAGCATTTTCACCCAGAAACACATTGATATTCTGGGAAAAAACAGCTTCAGCTTGATCGTAATTGCGATAGCCTCTGAGCTGAAGGTCTTTCAAATACATTAGGCGTCCTCAGTTTTTAAAGATTCCACCACAAAACTACCTACTTCTGGAATATCTACTACCGTACCATTATAAAGTTTCTTACCTCGTCTATTCTCGAGTTCTCCATCAACGTACACTTCAAATTGCTCTAGAAATGGCTTAGCCATCCCGCCACTTGAAATCACATTAGCATGTTTCAAAAATTGTCCTAATGTAATGTACGTCTCTTCTATTTGAATTGGGGTATGCACCATTATCGGCTCCTTAAAATAAAAAATACGTCATGTAAAACACCACGATTTTTTTCATACTATTCTCTATCTATTATACCCCAAAAAAGAGCCCAATACAAACTTTGACGGAAAATAATGGCCTCTGACAGATTTTCGATAGATAAAAAGAAAAATGATATTTTAGATCGAAATACGCTCAGAATGTAAAATAAAGTAATTTTAACCGTTTTGAGGTCGAAAAAAGGATATAAACAAAAAATCCTGCTGAAAATCGGTCAAAAAGCACACGATATCCACAGCAGGATTTTATTTTCTCTTATTTTAGGCTTATTACGACGTGCGAATCGGTGTAATCAATTGGATAAACTCTCGAGTATCATCACTTGGCACCAATACAAACGGTCTAAGCGTAGAAATCAGCTTGATCGTGATTTCCACAGCTCCAAAGGTATTCAATGCAGCTTTAAGATAATCTGGATTGAAAGAAATTTCCATCTCTTCTCCCTCGATCTGTTTGAAAGAAACGTGTTCATTTACACGACCTACTTCAGGCGAGTTACCAGTAATTTCCAATTCATTTTTCTTCACAGCTAACTTGACCACGTTATTTTTTCCTTCGTGAGACAATAATGAAGCACGCTCAACAGCACCTAAGAGTACCTGTGCATCTAAGGTGATTTGTGTAGAAGACGCATCTGGAATCAAACGATCCGTGTCAGGGTAGTTCCCTTCCAACAATCTTGAATAAAAATGCGTATCTTCTGTTTTGAATAAGATTTGATTTTCTGCGATAGCAACAGTAATTTCTTCAAGGGAATCATCTAGCAATCTTGAAAGCTCTTGTAGACTTTTTCCAGGAATAACAATGTTGTAAGAGAAATCTCCTGCTGATTCTAACGGAATCACCCGTTGACTTAGTCGGTGACTATCTGTTGCAACAGCTTTTAGTTTTCCTTCTTTCAAAGAAAGATTGACACCTGTTAATATTGGGCGACTTTCATGTGAAGAGACCGCAATAACTGTTTGTTTAACGATTGTTTTCAACAGTTGAACCGGTAACGTAAAAGCTTGTTCTGTATCAATTTCTGGAAGGTGTGGATAATTTGCAGCGTCTAGTCCGTTGATGATAAAAGAAGACGAGGCAGATGTAATGGACGTTTGTACTCGATCCATTACTTCGATAGAAAATGTTTCATCTGGTAATTTATTGACGATGTCACTGAAGAAACGTGCTGGTTGTAACACGATGCTTCCCTCTTCTTCTATAGTCAGTTCCGCTTTTTCATCATGAACAGATATGATTGTCTCTATAGAGATATCAGAATTACTACCTGTTAACTTAACGCCCTCAGCGTCAGCTACCAGTTTGATACCCGTTAGTATAGGAATGGTCGTTCTTGATGATACAGCTAATTGAACATCTTTTAGTTTTTTTAAGAAAGCTGTCCGTTTGACAGAAAATTTCATAATATCCCTCCGTGCATTCTTCTTATTTTTCAGTATAGCACAAAGTGCTTCTGATCCATTTTTTAAGTTATTCCTCACTGTGGACAGTGTATATATATTTATATAAATAATATAGTAATAGTAGTAGGGCCTGTGTATACTGTGGAAAAGCTAAAAAACCCTTAGAAACAAAAGTTTTCCACTTGTGGATAAACTGTGGGTAACTCTGTGTAGAAAGTATAGGGTTATACACAGGCGAAATTCCAGAACACAAAAAAAATTATTGCAAACTCTTTTTAAGTTGTTCAATTTCATGTTTTAAATCGGCATCTTTTTTGATGGCTTGTTCGATTTTCTCATAAGCATGGATAACAGTTGTATGATCTTTACCACCAAACTCTTTTCCGATTTTCGGTAAGGAGTTATTTGTGAGTTCTCTAGACAGATACATAGCGATTTGTCTGGGGAGTACAATTTGACGGACGCGTTTTTTTCCTTTCAAATCGACTAAAGAAATCTGATAGAACTTGCTGACGGTTTGCTGAATGGTTGCGATAGAAATATCTTGATTTTTATCTTTTTTCACCATACTCTTCAAAGCATCTGCAGCAAGACTTGTTGTAATATCATTTCTCTGAATCGCTGAATAAGCTTGTACGCGGACTAAAGCCCCTTCTAATTCACGAATATTTGAATCGATTTGTCCAGCGATGTAGCTTAAGGTGTCGTTAGGTATTTCCAAACCTTCAGCATTTGCTTTTTTTCTAAGAATGGCGATTCGGGTCTCTAAGTCGGGAGGCGTGATATCTACGGATAATCCCCATGCAAATCTAGAAACAAGTCTTTCCTGAAGTTTTGGTATTTCATTTGGTAATCGATCACTGGTTAAGACAATTTGTTTTCGATCATCGTAAAGCGCATTGAAGGTATGGAAAAATTCTTCTTGCGTTCCTTCTTTATCTGCGAAAAACTGAATATCATCTACTAATAGAAGATCAACATTCCGGTATTGTCTTCTAAATTTCTCTTGTGTTCGATTTTGAATAGAATTGATAAAATCATTTGCAAAATTCTCACTAGATACGTATTTGATCTTAGCATTTGGATTGATCTGTAAGTATTGATGTCCAATTGCGTGCATCAAATGGGTTTTTCCGAGTCCAACACCACCGTAGAAAAATAGCGGGTTGTAGATAGTGCCTGGCTCTTCAGCGACAACAAGTGCAGCTGCGTGTGCCATTTGGTTTCCTTTTCCGATAACAAATGTATCAAAAGAATATTTACTATTTAACGTACTGGAGACCATACTCATTTGGTCAAAGGGTTCTCTTTGTTGCGGTTCTTCATTATTTTCTTCGTGTGTAGCCTGTTCTTCAGACGTGACGAATAATGGAGAAATTTCGCGACCAAAATACTCATATAAGTACTCTACCATTCGGGTAGTCAAATTATTTTGCCAATATTCTTTGTGCAACGTAGATGGAACTTCTACGGTAACGGAATTATCTGTGACTCGGACGAGGTTTGCGCTTTGAATCCATGTATCGAAACTAACTTTGGATAATGATTGCTTAAATTTATCTTGCAAATGTATCCACAATGGATGCGGGTTATTCATTCTGTTCCTCCTCGTCTCAATGAATGTTTTTATATTTTATCATGGATTGAATAAGTTTTCCACAACTGAGTGAAATTGTTGATAAATAATTCAGAGGCTGTTGAAAATAGTTATCCACACGGGAACACGACCTGTTAGTTGTTTCAAATCACACACAGGAAACTAACAAGAATTGTGGAAAACTATTCATGGAAGAACATTGCTAGGACAATGCATACGATACTTATTAACAATTCTATACAGGCTGTGCATAACCTTGTGAACAGCTTATGTTTTTGGGGAGAATTCATGTATAAAGTTGTTAACAGTCTGGAAATGAAAATAGTTATCAACTGACCTGTGGATAAAATTGTGCAGCAAATCAATGGTTTTCAGATCGCTTAGTTGTGACAAAAAACGTAAGCAAACACATAATTTAGCGAAGAGGGCTTGACAAATGATGCCTATTTTCTTAAACTGATATAGTCTGTCTATGTTATGATGCAAAATTTAGATAGCAATTTTGTAACCTTTAAAATAGTAAACAGAGATATAGCAATGATTCAGGAGGTGTATGATCAATGTCACAACAAGGATTAACATATCAACCTAAAAAACGTAAGCGTCAAAAAGTACACGGATTCCGTAAACGCATGAGCACAAAAAACGGACGTAGAGTATTGAAAGCAAGACGTCGTAAAGGAAGAAAAAGAATTTCAGCATAAGAAATAATAGGCGACGATAGCTTCTTATTAAACATAAGAGCACGTCGCCTTTTTTTTGTTGTCTAAAGTTTTTTTAAATGTTTTAAAAAGAACGATTGAATCAAGTAAAAGGCAGGTGGTGGTGCGTCATGAAAAAGGCTTATCGTGTGAAAAAAGAATCAGACTTTCAAAAAGTTTTCCATAAAGGAACATCCGTGGCTAATCGCCAGTTTGTCGTTTATTTTTTAGAAAAACCAGATCAGACTCATTTCAGGGTAGGTATTTCAGTGAGCAAGAAGCTAGGACATGCACCAACAAGAAATGCCGTAAAAAGAAAAATTAGACAGTCACTAACAACGTTAGATCAAGAAGATGTATTAAAGCATGACAAAGATTTTTTGGTGATTGCTAGAAATCCTGCAGCAACAATGTCGACAGAAGAAGTTAAGAAAAGTTTGAAGCATGTTTTGAAATTAGCAAAATTGACCAATCAAGAATAAAATAAGATAGAGCTATCATAAAATAAGGATGTTTAAAACAACGATTTTGTTTTATAATCAACTTAGCACACAAGAATTTGGAAAAGAGGAAAAAGATGTCTACTATCATTAAAAAACGTAAGCGATTGCTCTTGATGATGAGTATGCTTGCATTCGTATTTATTCTAGCTGCTTGTGGAACAAGTGATGTAACAGCTCAAAGTGAGGGCTTCTGGGATGGCGTTATAATTTATAATTTTGCGCAGCTGATTATTTGGGTATCAGGATTATTCAATAACAGTTACGGAATGGGAATTATCATTGTAACGGTATTTATCCGTGCGTTATTAATTCCAATTACACATTTCCAGCAAAAAAATATGCAGCAAATGAACGAAATCAATCCGCAAATGACGGAATTGAGAGAGCGCTACTCATCAAGAGATACAGAAACACAACAAAAACTGAGGGAAGAACAACAAAGACTGTATAAAGATGCCGGTGTTAATCCCTATCTTGGATTCTTACCTCTATTAGTTCAAATGCCTGTCTTTATTGCTTTGTATCAATCAGTGAATAGAACACCGATCTTAGCAACTGGAGACTTTTTATGGGTCAACCTTGGTGCGCCGGATCCTTACTTCATTCTACCGATTCTAGCGGGTGTTTTTACCTTTGCGAACTCGTACTTAATGAGTATGGGAAGACCGCAAGCAGGTGGAAAAGTCATAACGTACATTATGCCGTTATTCATCGTCTTAATAACATTTAGACTTTCTAGTGCATTGGCATTGTACTTTGCTGCTTCCAATGGCTTTGCAGCATTACAAACATTACTGCTACAAAATCCATTCAAGATGCGCAGAGAACGTTTAATGAAAGAAGAACAACAACGAGAAGCAGAACGTGAGCGTAGAAGAGCGATGAAACGTGCACAGAAACTTGGTCGTAACGTAAGAAAATAATCTAAGGTACATGTTTGATATGATTTGATTGAATAAAAAAACCTATCGTTGAACGGAGGGCATTATTCGTGATTGATAAATATACAGCACAGGCACCTACCAAAGAAGCCGCTATTGAAAAAGGTTTAAAAGCTCTAGGACTAAAGAAAGAAGCAGCAGAGATTGAAGTAACAGAACCTGGTAAAAAAGGATTTTTAGGTATTGGTCAAAAAGATGCTGTTGTAGTCGTAAAGAGAAAAAACACGACAAATGATGCTAAAAGTGTATTGGCTTCCTCTTTTTTAAAAGAAGAGATTCTTCCCAAAGATAAGCCAACTGCTGAAAAAGAATTGTTTATTGCAGATGAGCATCCTACAGATCCTATGGAAGAAGAAGCCATCGTTGAACCAGTTGCCGAAAGTTCTGAAGAAGTTAAAGAAAGTCAGGAAACGACAGCAACTGAATCCAACAATGTTGTAGAAACAGAAGAACCGGTAGCTGAAGAAACAAAGCCCACCATTTCTGAAGAAGAACGTCAGAAAATAGAAAAAACAGATGCAGCTGCGATTCAACAGGTAACGGATTATTTAACAGATGTTACCAAAAAAATGGGTATTGAGGATGTTACGATACACGTAGAGAAGCAGGGAAAGAAAGTACAATATAATATCGAAACGGAAGATGCTGGTTTAGTGATCGGTCGTCACGGTAAAGTATTAAATAGCTTACAGACACTTGCTCAAATTCAATTGCACCAACTTGCAGATTCGAAGTTCTTTGCAAAAGTAGATGCAGAAGCTTACCGAGACCGTCGTCAGAAAACAGTCGAGCAATTGGCTAAAAGAACGGCTGATAAAGTGAAACAGACAAATCGTCCAGTAACGCTTGAGCCGATGCCTGCACATGAAAGAAAATTGATTCATCGTTACTTAAACCACCACCAAGGCATTCAAACACATTCTGAAGGAAAAGAACCACACCGTTATTTAGTGGTAGAACCAGAAGAATAGATGTTCTAATTCAGTAAACTTAACCAACCATGTCTAATTAAAAATTAGACATGGTTGGTTTTAATTTACAAAATACGATGTATTCAAAAAAGAAAAGTTTAGTATGAGATAAAAAAAGACTGATTGGAAGGAACGATTATGCTAACAAATAAGCAACTTTCGGATATTGAAGCGCTCCAAAGAGAAGTGGAAATCTATGATGAAATAGCGTTAAAGCTGAATTGGGATATGCTCCGTATGCGAAATACTAACAAAAACGATCTATTCTTTTACAAAGAAAATGATTTAGTAGGCTTTATTGGATTATATGCTTTTGGTTCAACCGTTGAAATAACAGGGATGATTAAGCCTAGTGAGCGACGCAATGGTTATTTTACAACCTTATTTGCAGAAGCGATGAACATTATACGAGAAAATGGCTATAACAAAACTTTACTGAATGCACCCAAAAGTGCTTTATCAGCCAAACAGTTCTTGAAAAAGCAAGGCGCAGTATATAGTTTTACAGAATATCAAATGAAATGGCAACCAACACCTATAGCTTTTACATCAGGGTTTTCACTGAGAGAAGCGACAAGTGAAGATCTAGATTTGCGTGTTCAACTAAATGTGGATGGATTCGGTATTGAAAAAGCAGAGGCTTTAAAGAGGGAAAAGGAATTGGCTGACGAGATGGCTAATGATGCAGACAGTGATGAATGGATGATTGATGTCGATCGTCAACCTATTGGCATGATCCGTGTAACGAGAGAAGGCAATGAAGCATGGATTTATGGATTCTCAATCTTACCTTTATACCAAGGAAAAGGCATTGGACGAAAGGTTTTGCAGTCTATTGTTAAACAAAAAAGTGAAAAAGGTTATACCGTTCATCTGGAGGTTGAAACAGAAAATAATCGTGCATTAAGTTTATACGAATCTGTTGGCTTTGAAGTTGTTCAGGGACAGGATTATTATACATATAATTGATTTATTTATTTTGTTTTCGACATTAGAATCACTGGATTGTATAATAAAGAAAAATTAGAAATGTAGGCTAACGCGATGAATATGGAAGAGGTAACGACACTCGTTAACACCAATCGAGGTAATGGCAAGAAAGAGAATCTGGATCGAATGTTACTATTGATGGAAAAATTGGGTAATCCTCAAAATCAGTTGAAATTTGTTCATATAGCAGGTACAAATGGCAAAGGGACGACAGCTTCTTTTATCGCTTCGATTTTAAAGGAAGCCGGCTTACGTATTGGTTTATTTACATCACCGCATTTGGAAGTTCTAAATGAGCGAATCCAAATAGATCAACAGCATATATCTGACGAAGACTTTATTGCAAGCACTGAAAAAGTAGCACGTTATGTTGACGTCGTTGAAAAAGAACTAGGGGAGAAGCTCTATTCATTTGAGATTTTAACAGCGGTGGCTTTTGTTTATTTCAGCCAACAAGTATGTGATCTGATCGTACTGGAAACCGGTATTGGCGGAAGACTGGACTCGACGAATGTTATCCATACACCAGAAGTAGCAGTCATTACATCCATTGGATTAGACCATATGAATATGCTAGGAGACACGGTTGATAAAATTGCGAAAGAAAAAGCGGGTACTATCAAAGCCAATGGAACAGCCATCGTATATGACTGCGAAGAAGTCATACGATCTGTTTTTGAAGAAAAAGCTAAGCACGAGCAAGCTAAATTGACGATCATCGATCAGGAATCAATTCAAGTCATCGCTACTTCTGTTAAAGAGCAACGGTTTCACTACAAAGACTTGCATGATTTAGTGATTCATATGATTGGAGATCATCAGCTTTCAAACGCTACATTAGCGATTGAAACGGCGTTAACGTTGAGTGAACAGTACGAAGCAATTGACGAAGAAGCCATACGAGGCGGACTGAATAAAGCCTTCTGGGCTGGAAGAATGGAAACATTACAAGAACAGCCACTAGTCTTAGTTGATGGCGCACATAATGAGCAAGGTGTAAAAGCATTGAGCCAAAATATCAGGACATTGTTTCCAGACCAGCAAGTTACGTTTATCGTAGGGATGATGAAAGACAAAGGCTATATGGATATGATCAGCGAAGTGAAAGACTTGGCGAGCAAAATTTTAACAGTTTCGCCAGATCCTTGGAGAGGATTTGACGCGGAGGAAGTCGCTAATCAGTTAGAAAAAACAGGAATCTCAGCACAAGCATTAACATCAGTCGATGCAGTCAAAGCTTATATCGCATCGGCAGGCACAGAAGAAATCATCATTGTTTTTGGTTCTCTTTACTTAGTAGGAGATTTGAGAAAACAATTTAGTCATTAATGAAAAGCCCTTTAGTTTGTAGGTGACCCTGCAGGTTGGAGGGCTTTTTGTTCACTCATCAAAGCGCTTAGTGATAAAATTGGTATAGGCGTGAGGTTGTGAAAGCCTAAAAGTTCAAAGGGGAGAAAGTTTGAGTGAAACGCTTGCATTTTTATATGGTTTAAACTATAGTATGGATGAGGATGACTTGTATATACAAGTTAAAATAAAAATTTAGGAGGAGAATATATGGCAGATTTTAAGACTGATGCTAAAGAGTTGCTGGATGCAATTGGCGGTAAGGAAAATGTTAACGCTGTTACGCATTGCGCGACGCGGATGCGATTCGTATTAGATGATCCATCAGGTGCAGATGTTAAGAGAATTGAGGATATTCCGTCTGTAAAAGGAACTTTTACGCAGGCTGGACAGTTTCAAGTTATTATCGGAAACAGAGTAGCTGATTTCTACAACGAATTTTCAGATGTTTCTGGACTTGAAGGTGTTTCTAAGGACGACGTGAAAAAAGCAAGCACGCAAAACATGAACTGGCTACAACGATTAATGGGTGCCTTAGCTGAAATATTTACCCCGCTTATTCCCGCAATTATTATTGGTGGTTTGATTTTAGGATTTCGTAACATATTAGGCGAGGTTCAAATACAGGCTTTAGGACAATTAGTGATTGATGGTGTTCCTCAAGTCACAGAATCTGGTAGAACGATTTATAACACGATCGCAAATGTTTCACCATTCTGGGCGGGTGTTAACGACTTCCTTTGGCTTCCAGGTGAAGCAATCTTCCACTTCTTGCCCGTGGGTATTGCATGGAGTGTAACAAGAAAAATGGGAACAACTCAAATACTGGGGATTGTTTTAGGACTTACACTCGTTTCGCCACAACTAGCAAATGCGTACGGTGTAGAAGACATTCTTGCTGGAGATATTGGACAATGGGACTTTGGTTTCTTCCAATTAGATAAAATTGGTTACCAAGCGCAAGTTATTCCAGCGATGATGGCCGGTTTCTTACTAGCATATCTAGAAAAATGGTTACGTAAAGTTATTCCAGAAGCGATTTCAATGATTTTTGTTCCACTATTTGCATTGATTCCAACGATATTCATCGCACATGCGGTAATCGGACCAATTGGTTGGACGCTAGGTACATGGTTATCTACAGCGGTAAACTGGGGTCTATCAGGATCATTCAACTGGTTATTTGGATTCATCTTCGGTGGCTTATACGCACCGCTTGTTATCACAGGATTACATCATATGACGAATGCAATCGACTTGCAGCTAGTTGCTGAGTTTGAACAAACAACTTTGTGGCCTATGATTGCACTTTCTAATATTGCTCAAGGTTCAGCCGTCCTAGGTATGATTATTATGCATTGGGGTGACAAGAAAGAAGAACAAGTATCGATACCCGCTACGATTTCAGCTTACTTGGGTGTAACGGAACCAGCTTTATTCGGTATTAATATTAAGTTTGTTTATCCATTTGTTGCTGGTATGATCGGTTCGGCTTTTGCAGGAATGATTTCAGTAAGTATGGGTGTGGCATCATTTAATATTGGTGTCGGCGGTTTACCAGGAATTCTTTCTATTATTCCGCAACATTATTTAGGATTCTTGATTGCGATGGCGGTTGCTATCGTTGTGCCGATCGTATTAACGATTTTCTTCGAGAAAAAAGGTATTTTAACAAAATGGGAAAATACGAACTTACCAGTACCTAAATTAGGACAGTAAGCGAACTTATCGGACCATTGATTAAATACATGGTTAACCGATGTAAAAACGTGTTTTAAGGGATTGGTTCTATAAGACCGATAAATGTCTATATCTTATGTTATAGACCATTAACCGGTACTTTAGGGGCAATCTTTTTTTATTAATCGAAAGGATGAGAAATATGACGAATTTTCACGACAAGGTCATCTACCAGATTTATCCGAAATCATTTAAGGATACAACTGGAAATGGCATCGGAGACTTGAAAGGCATTATTGAAAAGTTACCTTATTTGGATGAGTTGGGTGTAGATATGCTTTGGCTAAACCCTTTCTATCCTTCACCTCAGAATGACAATGGCTATGATGTAGCAGATTATACTGCTATCGATCCAATGTTTGGGACATGGGAAGATTTTGATACGTTGGTGCAAGAAGCAGATAAGCGTGGGATTTCATTGATGCTGGATATGGTGTTGAACCATACATCTACGGAACATGAGTGGTTTCAAAAAGCCTTAGCCGGTGATAAAAAGTATCAAGATTATTATTTGTTGAGAGAAGCACAAGCGGATGGCAGTCTACCAACGAATTGGGAGTCGAAATTCGGCGGAAAAGCATGGTCAAAATTTGGAGATACAGACCTGTATTATCTGCATTTATACGATAAGACGCAAGCAGATTTGGACTGGCGCAATCCAGAAGTTCGTCAGGAACTGTATGATGCAGTGAATTTCTGGTTGGAAAAAGGTGTGAAAGGACTTCGTTTTGATGTCATCAATGTTATTGGTAAGGATGAGCAATTAAGCGATGCAGATGATGGCGTAGGCAAAAAACTTTATACGGATACGCCAATCGTCCATGAATACATTCAAGAACTGAATCGGGAAACGTTTGGGAAGTATGACGATGTGGTTACTGTAGGAGAAATGAGTTCTACGACCGTAAAAAATGGTATTGATTATTCTCATCCTGATCGAGACGAATTGTCGATGATCTTTAGTTTTCATCATTTGAAAGTCGATTATAAAGATGGCGACAAATGGACGAAGGCGCCCTTTGATTTCTTGGAATTGAAAAAACTGCTTGATGAATGGCAACGAGGCATGAATGAAGGTGGTGGCTGGAACGCCGTTTTCTGGAATAACCACGACCAACCACGTGCGAATAGTCGATTTGGTGATGTCGACAATTATCCATTTGAAACAGCGACGATGCTTGCCCAGACGATTCATTTCTTGAGTGGAACGCCATTTGTTTATCAAGGAGAAGAAATAGGGATGACAAACCCTAATTTCAATAAGATTGATGATTATGTAGATATTGAATCACACAATGCCTATCAAGAATTGAAAAATCGTGGGATGTCTGAAGCTGAAGTGATGGAAATTATCCAGGAGAAATCTCGAGATAATGCACGAACACCGATGCAATGGGATGACTCCAAAAATGCTGGCTTTACAGACGGTACACCTTGGTTGAAAATTCCGGAAAACTATAAAGAACGAAATGTAGAAAGTAAACGAGTGAGTCAGTCGATTCGAGATTACTACAAACAGCTCATACAGTTGCGAAAAGAATACAAGCTTATTCAAGAGGGTTCATATGAATCAATCTTGTTAGGTCACCAAAGTATCTATGCGTATATGAGAGAATATGAAGGACAAAAACTTTTGGTACTAAACCATTTCTATGGAGATGAGGCAATCATCGATCTCCCGCAACACTTATTGAAAAAAGAAGCACGCTATCTTTTAGGAAACAAAGGGGAGCGTCAATTGGAAGAGAAATTCATGATGCAACCTTACGAAACAGTTGCTTTTCTATTAGATTAATCTAATCATAAATGAGCGCCGTCAATGAGAGTCAGTTCCTTTACTGTCCTTGACGGCGTTTTTTGCGTACAAAATATCTTAACAATGAGAAGAAATAGTCATTATTTTTAGAATAATCAAACTTTGACTCTCATCTTATGAGGTGCTATGATTTTATATTGTAAGTCTAAAAAACTTTTGAGAGAAGGATAGATATGGAGTTCATACGGTTAATTGGTATATTAATTATTGTTGTAGGATTTATTTTTAAATTCGATACGATCGCAGTGGTTTTGATTGCGGCATTGGTTACAGCATTAGTTTCAGGTATTTCATTTTTTGAGTTTCTTGCCATTATGGGAGAAGCATTTGTTAGCAATCGTTTAGTAACATTATTTTTACTGACACTTCCGATGATCGGGATTGCAGAAAGAGCGGGCCTCCGCCAACAAGCTGTTCGTATTCTGGAAAGAATCAATGGAATCACAGCAGGAAAACTATTTTCAATTTATATGGTTTTCCGAGAAATCGCAGGTGCGTTTTCTATTCGTATGCAAGGACAAACACAATTTGTTCGTCCATTGATTGAGCCAATGTCTCAAGCAGCAGCTAAGACAAAATATGGTGAGATCAGTGAAGAAGATGTAGAGAAAATCAAAGCACGTTCTGCAGCTACTGAAAACTTTGGTAACTTCTTTGCGCAGAATACATTTATCGCCGCTTCAGGTGTGCTGTTAATTACGAAAACGATGGATTCTTTAGGTTATGTTATTTCACCTTTAGACATCGTTGTTGCAACAATTCCAGTAGCGCTTTTTGCACTTGTCATCGTAGTGGTTTCGAATATTCTTTTTGACCGTAAGATGGACCGCAAGTATAAAAGAGTCGATCAAGAGCAAAAGGTAGGTAAATCATAATGGAAGCATTCGTCAATAATTTATTAGAATTCTTTTTTATCCTTGTAGGATTGTTACTAGGCTATGTTGCGTTAAAAGTAGCAACAGACAAAACGCACCCAGCCAAATTTGGTACGGCATTATTTTGGTTATTATTAGGCATTACATTTGCCCTAGGGAATTTTATCCCTTCAGAAATCACCGGTGCGATTTTATTAATTGTTGGCGTATTGACGCTGACAAAACAGGTGAAAATCGGAAATGTTCAAGAAGTAACGGAAGAAGAAGCACAAGCTTCCAGCAAAAAATTAGGTAGTTTAGTATTCGTTCCTGTAGGTGTACTGGCAGTTGTTGCAGTAGGTATCGCACAACTGACGCCTCTTGGTGGACAAGCAGGTATTGGTATTGGTGCGGTCGTTTCTTTGATTGTAGCGATGATCATTACACGCTCATCACCTAAACAAGCGTTAGAAGATGGAAACAGAATGGTTCAACAAGTTGGACCTGTAGGATTCTTACCGCAACTCCTCGCAGCACTAGGTGTGATTTTTACAGAAGCCGGTGTTGGAGACGTTATTGCCAATGGCATTTCTAGCTTTGTACCGCAAGGCAATCCACTGATTGGCGTTATTGCGTATTCAGCTGGTATGGTTATTTTTACAATGATCATGGGAAATGCTTTCGCGGCGTTTACCGTTATTACAGCGGGTATTGGTATTCCATTTGTGATCTCTCAAGGTGGAGATCCGGCAGTAGCTGGCGCACTTGCGATGACAGTTGGATTCTGTGGTACGCTGATGACACCAATGGCAGCGAACTTTAACGCCTTACCAGTTGCTTTACTTGAGATGAAAAACGATAATGGCGTTATTAAAGAACAAATTCCAATGGCCCTTATCATGATCGTGTTCCATGTTATTCTTATGTACTTCTGGGCATTTTAAGTCAATTTGTTTATTTCAAGTTCTTGATTTCTGATAAAATGACAAGGAAAGGTTGAGGTAAATATGAAAATTTTAGTAACTGGATTCGATCCATTCGGCGGAGAAAGTTTAAACCCAGCATGGGAAGCCGTTAAGAAAATTCCTGATACAATTGGTGGCGCTGAAATCAAAAAAGTAATGATTCCAACCGTATTTGGAAAAAGCGCCGAAGTAACAGAGGAAGCTATCAAAGATTTCCAGCCAGACTATGTTTTAAACATTGGACAAGCTGGCGGACGATTCGAATTGACACCAGAGCGTGTGGCCATCAACGTTGATGATGCTCGAATTCCAGATAATGATGAGAATCAGCCAATCGATGTCGCGATTCAAGAAGATGGAGAAGCAGCTTATTTCACGCAGTTACCAGTTAAAGCGATGGTGACAGAGATGAAAAAAGCAGGTATTCCCGCTTCTGTATCCAATTCTGCAGGAACATTTGTCTGTAATCATATCATGTACCAAATTCAGTATATGATTGATAAAAAGTACCCAGAAATCAAAGCTGGATTTATGCATGTGCCGTTTATTCCCTCACAAACAGTGGATAAACCAGGAAAACCAGCAATGAATCTTGATGATATCTCTGCAGGTATCACTAAAGCAATCGAAGCAATCGTTGCATTCGATGGTAAAGCAGATTTAAAAGCAATTGGTGGAACGACACACTAATTAATCGAAGATGAAAAGAGGTCTAACGCAGATGTTAATCTGTGTTAGACCTCTTTTTTTATTCTGTTTGCGGACCGCGTCTTCTAGCGAAGTCGACAAAACGAAACTTATCCAGTCGATGTCGAGATTCAGTATACTGAAATAACCGCGTATCTTCCAAATGAACATCGCTTCGTGTAACGACAATATGGTGATCATCATGTAAGGTCATGAGATGCTTGTCTTCGTAAGTTACGGGCTCAACAGTAAACTCTTTTCGCGCGTAACCAATCTTTAGACCGAGTTTATTTTCGATGTAATGATAAAGAGAGTGCGCCGCCTCTTCATTCGGTAAGTGCTCGATTACAGAGGTCAATAAATAATCTTTATCCAAAATGACCACTTCTTCGTCTACTTTTCGCGTACGAATGACAGCATGAACCGTTGTGTCTTCGGAAACTTTGAGAAAGTTAGCAATATGTTTTGGAATAGTGATAACTTTATTTTCAATCAGAATCGTTTCGCTAGAAATCTTTTGTGAGTCTTGTAGTTCTTTATAACTCGTCAACCCTGAAATTGGAAAATCAAAACGCTTCACATCTAAAACAATCGATCCTTTACCTTGTTTCTTTTGAATATAGCCATTTTCTAAGAGTAAAGTGAGTGCCTTACGGATTGTTTCACGCGAAACATTGTATTTCTTCGTCAAGACGTTTTCACTTGGGAGCAAGTCACCAGACTTGTAAGTCTGATTTAGTATCGCTGCTTCTATATCAATAAAAATTTCGTGAAATTTACTCAAAATGATCCATTCCTTTATTCCATTCTACTTCCGATTCTAACACAGATGGGATACTTTTTTAGAAAAAAAATAACGCATAGTGTATAGTTGAATTCTAAATAGGTTTTAAAAAAACAAACGAACATAGAGGTGCACTTTTGAAAAAAATTTTGATTACGTTATTTATCTTTGTTTGTGCTGGTCTTGGCTTTTGGATTGGTTATTATTCTACTTTAACGGATATTTCACTAGAATGGCTCGCGCTTAGAGCGGCAATGATTATGATTAGTACAGTCGTCTTCGGTTTTATCCATATTATTATTCACGAAATAGGTCATATGATTGCAGGAAAAATAGCGGGTTATCATTTTTTACTCTTTCGAATTTTTAATTTGGCAGTGATAAAAGAGAAAAATCAATACAGATTTGCGAACTATTCAATCATGGGTACTGGTGGACAGTGTTTGATGGTGCCCCCGGAGCGAGTTGATGAACCACCATATAGACTCTATTTGATGGGTGGTGCTTTAGCTAACGGGATAACAGCGCTGTTGGCACTTGGATTAGTCTTATTCTTACCCGATGCCCTTTATCTTTATTTATTTGCTTTTGTAGGCATCGTCAGTGGTGTATTGAATCTAATTCCTTTTGGATTTACAGATGGACAAACGTTGAAACAATTAAAGCATGATCCCAACAAACAACACCAGCTCATCCAGGAACTGCGGTTAACGAGTGACTTTGTAAAAGGCAGAATGTTTTCTGAGATCAAAGAAAATGAATTGATAGAAAATCCCAATGAACCGATGACGGAACAATTTAATGCTTATACGGTTTTATTACAAATTAACAAAGAGCTAGAATCGGAAAACTTCGGTCATGCACTAGAGTTGATTGAACCGTTATGGAAGCAACGCTTAGATATGATCAAACCTTATCAGGTAGAAATTGCAAAAGAATATCTGTTTTGTCATTTAACGATGGAAACAGAAGATACACTCATACAAGATGAAATTATAGGAGATCCACTGTTCAAGCAATATTTAAAAGCAAATCAGTTGGAAAGTTACCGTCTCAAAGCGGCGATGGCATTTTGGATCGATGATGATCTTGATCAAGCCGATCAATGGATTGAAAAGGCAGAACAGTCACTGGACCATGCGCCAACTTATGCAGACAAGGTACTGAATAAGCGATTAGTGGATGTCGTTAGTCAAAAAGTAAGAGAAGAACGAACAAATAGAGCTGAGATGGCAGGCATAGAAGAGGAAATCGTTTAGCATTTCAGCAGGTGAACAAAGCAATCAAACTTGTTCACATTTTACTATTAAAAAATAAGTTATGAGGTTGACTTTTAAAGGTATTCCTTATATCATTTACAGTGTTGAACAAGGAAAATGAAGTGCAAGTTAAATAAAGGTAAAGTAGTGAAAGTGCTTTTCCACCTCAAGTCTATTTAAGTGGGCGTTATTGGGGTGGACCAGGCACTTTTTTTGTGAAGAAAAATAGGAGGTATTTATTACATGGCGATCGAATTTGATACTATTGCAGCAATTTCTACTCCTCCTGGTGAAGGCGGAATTGGGATTGTACGAATCAGCGGAGATGAAGCTGTTGAGATTGCAGACCGCGTTTATCAATTAGGGAATAAAACATTAAAAAACCAACCATCACATACGATGCATTATGGGCATATCGTGAATCCGAAAACCGAAGAACAAATCGATGAAGTAATGGTCTCAGTTATGAAAGCTCCGAAGACGTATACACGTGAAGATGTGATTGAGATCAATACACATGGGGGCGTCCTCGCAGTCAATCGTGTCCTCCAAACCGTTTTACACAATGGTGCGCGATTAGCTGAGCCTGGAGAATTTACGAAGCGGGCATTCTTGAACGGTAGAATCGATTTATCACAAGCGGAAGCAGTAATGGACGTTATCCGTGCAAAGACGGACAGAGCGATGCATATGGCGGTCACACAGCTTGATGGAGACCTATCGCGTCTGATTAGAAATTTAAGACAAGATATTTTGAGCACGCTGGCACAAGTTGAAGTAAATATTGATTATCCCGAGTATGACGATGTCGAAGAAATGACGGCAAGACTACTTGTAGAAAAAGCAGAAAAAGTAAAAGCACAAGTCGAAGCCTTACTGGACACAGCAAGCCAGGGGAAAATCTTGCGTGAAGGATTGGCAACAGCGATTATCGGGCGCCCGAATGTCGGGAAATCGAGCTTACTGAATGTTTTGATCAAAGAAGACAAGGCTATTGTGACAGAAATTGCTGGTACAACGCGTGATGTGGTGGAAGAATACGTAAGTGTTAAAGGCGTACCGCTTAGACTGATCGATACAGCAGGTATTCGTGAAACGGAAGATATTGTTGAACGAATCGGCGTTGAAAGAAGTCGTAAGGCATTAAAAGAAGCAGACTTAGTTTTACTGGTATTCAATCAAAACGAAGCGCTGACGCCAGAAGATAAATTACTCATTGAAGCGACAGATGAACATCACCGAATCGTGATTTTAAACAAAATGGATCTTGAAACGAAATTAGATATGAATGAATTGAATCAACTCGTTGATCCGGCAAGTATTATCCAGACATCTATTGTTACACGTGACGGGATGAATGATCTAGAAGCGAAAATCGCTGATTTATTCTTTTCAGGAAAAACAGGTGAGCGCGATGCAACGTATGTTTCAAACATCCGTCATATTGCTTTGCTGAATGAAACAGTGGATGCCTTTAACGATGTCATAGAAGGGATCGAAACAGGGATGCCCGTTGATCTTGTACAGATCGATATGACAAGAGCTTGGGATCTGCTAGGTGAGATTACAGGAGATAGTGTGCAAGATGAATTGATCACACAACTGTTCAGTCAATTCTGTTTAGGAAAATAATTTGTTGTTTGAACGACCAAAAAGGATTTTATACTAGAGAGGAATCATACGATGCAAACTTATGAAGCTGGAAATTATGATGTGATCGTTGTTGGCGCGGGTCATGCTGGATCTGAAGCTGCACTAGCAGCCGCTAGAATGGGCTCGAAGACATTATTGATAACCATCAATTTAGATATGGTTGCCCATATGCCGTGTAACCCATCAATCGGCGGACCTGCTAAAGGGATCGTAGTGCGTGAAATGGATGCCCTAGGTGGCGAAATGGGGCGCAATATCGATAAAACGTATATTCAAATGCGTATGCTCAACACAGCAAAAGGCCCGGCAGTCCGTGCTTTGCGCGCGCAAGCGGATAAACACTTATACTCGATCGAAATGAAACGAACAATTGAAAGAACAGAGAACTTGGATATGAAACAAGGAATCGTTGACGAACTAGTCGTTGAAGATAACGTCATTCAAGGCGTCATTACCAATACAGGCGCAATTTATCGTTCAAAAGCGGTTATACTGACAGCCGGTACATCTTCTCGTGGTGAAATCGTGATTGGAGAACTTAAATATTCTTCTGGTCCGAACAACACACAACCGTCTATCAAACTATCTGAGAATCTATTGGAACTTGGTTTTGATTTAGATCGTTTCAAAACAGGTACACCACCAAGAATCCATAAAGATTCTATCAACTATGCAGTAACAGAAGAACAACCTGGAGATTTAGAGCCGCACCACTTTAGTTTCGAAACACCCGATGAAAAATACCTTCAAGACCAAACCTCTTGCTGGTTGACCTACACAAGTACGACTTCTCACGATATTATTCGTGAAAATCTTCACCGTGCGCCAATGTTCACGGGTATCGTTGAAGGCGTGGGCGCTCGTTATTGCCCTTCAATTGAAGATAAAGTAGTTCGTTTTTCTGACAAACCACGTCATCAGTTGTTTTTAGAACCAGAAGGTGAAACAACAGATGAAGTTTATGTACAAGGACTTTCTTCTTCTTTACCTGAAGATGTTCAATTAGCTGTTTTACACTCAGTTGAGGGACTTGAAAATGCGAAAATGATGCGTACAGGTTATGCGATTGAGTACGATGTCGTGAAACCTTATCAATTACGGCCTTCACTAGAAACAAAAATGATCAGTGGATTATTTACTGCTGGTCAAATGAACGGAACTTCTGGGTATGAAGAAGCCGGCGGACAAGGCCTAATGGCTGGTATCAATGCAGCGCGTCTCGTTCAAGGAGAAGAACCATTTGTGATGAAACGTAACGAAGGCTATATCGGTGTCATGATCGATGATTTAGTGACTAAAGGAACGAATGAACCATATCGTTTACTGACATCACGTGCAGAATACCGCCTTTTATTACGTCACGATAATGCAGACTTCAGATTAAGTAAAATTGGTCGTGAACTAGGACTGTTATCAGAAGAAAGATATCGATTATTCTTGGAGAAAAAAGACCAAGTCGAACAAGAATTGGCTCGTTTGAAAAAGATTCGTCTAAAACCAACAGATGTTGCAGCGTATCTTGAAGAAAAAGATGAGCCACAATTGAAAGATGGGATTTTAGTCTACGATTTCATTCGTCGTCCGTATGTTAAATACCCAGATATTATTCCATTTGCGCCAACAGAAGAACCGTTATCTAAAGAAGTAATGGAACAAGTGGAAATCTTCATCAAGTATGAAGGCTATATTGAAAAAGCATTCCGCAAAGCGGACAAAGTCAAACGTATGGAAAACAAACGGATTCCAGAAGGCATTGACTATAGCGCAATCAACGGTATCGCAACAGAAGCCATTGAAAAACTAACCAAAATCCAACCAGAAACGATCGCACAAGCAAGCCGTATCAGTGGCGTGAATCCATCAGATATTTCTATCTTGATGGTGTATGTCGAGCAAGGTAGCGTAGCGAAAGTTTAAAAATTATACAGTTAGTGGCACTGATAGAGTGCTATTTTAAAGAAGATTTATCGATAATATTCGATAAATCTTCTTTTTCTATTTTTAGGTACTAAGAAACAAAAAGAGATAGGAAAAATATTTTTTTCTATCTCTTTATTTTAAAAAGTAGGTTACTCCGTTATTTCTTTTTCAATTGTAGCTGTATGTCCGTTTTCGTCTGTAATTTCGAAAAGCAAAGAACCGTTTTCTTGTAACATATTGTCTGATTCACTAAGGGTTAGAGAGAACATTCCTTGCTCATCAGAAGTTGGGTAAGCAATTCTTGCTGGAAAAGCAGGATTTAAAACTACTATCTCCGCGTTTGGAATCGTTTCTCCCTCATAAGTTTCGGTATTAATAGTGAAGTCGGGCAAGGTTGTTGAGGATTCAATCCTATCTACAGCCTGTTGCTGTTCTCCGGATAATGACTGGATTTCTTTCTTAAAAGGTATCGTTAAGCCATCTATGATAGTATAAAATTCAAGCTTTTGATCAGTTTGAAGATCTTCATCGAGGATTGTAAAGAATTTATTTGGAGAATCCTCAGTATCTTCCGCAAATTTCATCACGAGATTAGCACTTAACTCATCTGATGAGTTTCTGTAGTAAATACCTTCTACATTAGGAGATACTTCACTATCAAAAATTCTAGTATTTGAATAAATAGTTGGAAGATCTACCTCTTCTAGCAATTGTTGACCTTGTTCTTCCGTCTCCAGATTACTGTATACAATCTCTTTTCCTTCTTCTGCTGGTTGAACGGTTCTGTAGAAGTCCTGTTCTGTACCAAGCCCCCCTCCACTAACAAAGAAAGTGATTTTGTCACCGGCTTGAAGTTCTTGTTTAGGTAATACAGCGAAAGCACCTGATTCTGTTAAGTCAGACCCCATAATATCTGGGTATGGGGTTACCTCTTCAGGGAATATAGTTCTTAAGTTAGTTTCAGGATTGATACTTCCATTGTAAACTAATGTATTTTCATAAATTTCTGGGAGTTGTAAGTTTTCCAAAGCGATGGGATCCTTGTCTTCTTCTTCTGGATGTAGAGTAAAAGCTTCTTCACTATTTGCCCCACCAGTGTTCTCGGAGTCGTTAGAAGTATCTTCAACTTCTTGAGAAGCGTCGCTTTGTGTGTCTTCTATTTTTTGAGAATCATCTGATTGGATGTCTTCCGATTGTTGTGTATCTGTTTCAGTCTCAGAATTGGAAGAGCAACCTGCTAAGAATAAACCACAAAGACTTATGACGGTAAAATGATGATAAAACGCGCGTTTCACAATAAAGCCTCCTTTTAGTTATATTAAGCTTACTACGTTCATTTTTTGATATAAAATAAAAGGGCTTGTATAATCTTTATGTTAAAATGAGCATAAGAAATTGGATCATTACTAGAAAGTGTATTTTTCTCTTAGCACTTCTTTAACTACGACAATAATAGTGATTTTCAAGTAGCGTGCTTGAAAATTGTTGCGAATATGTTAATTTAAAAACATATTAATACAAATGTGATTTTTTAAAAGGAGAGTAATAAATAAAAAAGTTCTATGACACCCATACTGGAGAAGAAATAACACCAGGGGAAAGAGTAATGATTGAAATTGATTTTCCTAAAAATTTAAAAGATGTTGGAAGATTAGATAAGTTCTTGGAATCTCTACTGGAAAAAGAAAATGGCTCTATCCAAAAAGTTAGGTTGCACAATAATGACGTTGGAGAGTAAAGCTCGCCAACGTCATCTCTTGTACAACCCTAATGATTGTAGCTATTTATTTACAATAAACCTTGGTAAATCTCAATGATTTCTTCAACTGTTGTATCTCGCGGATTTCCTGGCGTGCAAACATCATTTAATGCATCTTCAGCAATTTTTGGTAAATCTTCAGCTTTTACACCTAATTCAGAAATGGTTGTTGGAATGCCCACATCTTTAGATAATTGGTCAATCGCAGTACACGCAGCATCTCGCGCAGCTTCAATCGTCATGATCTCTGCATCTACGATGTGCAGTACTTTAGCAATCTCTCGATATTTTTCTCCAGTGAAAGCCTTGTTGTATTTCATGACAGTCGGTAGTAATGTAGCACAAGCAACACCATGAGGAATGTTATACCATGCAGATAATGGGTGTGCCATTCCATGAACTAAACCTAAACCAACATTTGAGAAACCCATACCTGCGATATATTGACCCAACGCTATTTCCTCGCGACCTTTCAATTCACCTTCAACAGATGAACGTAAACTACGGCCGATGATTTCGATTGCTTTTAAGTGTAACATGTCGGTCATTTCCCATGCGCCTTTAGTGATCAAACCTTCAATCGCATGTGTCATGGCATCCATCCCAGTCGAAGCACAAAGATTTTTCGGCATGCCCATCATCATCTCGCTGTCGATAAAGGCGACTAGTGGAATATCGTGAGGATCGACGCACACAAATTTACGGGCGTTAGTCTTATCTGTAATCACATAATTGATGGTTACTTCTGCTGCCGTCCCTGAAGTCGTTGGTACTGCTAAGATTGGTAGGCTAGGATTTTTCGTATCGGCAACGCCTTCTAAGCTAATCACATCTGAAAATTCAGGATTCGATACGATGATACCAATGGCTTTAGCTGTATCAATCGGTGAACCACCACCAATAGCGATGATTGCATCTGCACCGACCTCGTTAACAAAATTCACACCATTTTTGACATTTTCAATCGTTGGATTAGGCACGATTCCGTCGTAAATGACATAATCAATTGCTGCATCATCCAATAAGTTGGTTACTTTAGTTGCTACATTGAATTTGATCAAATCTTTATCGGTTACAACAACTACTTTTTTAAAGCCACGCGCTTTTACTTCTGTTGGAACAGCTTTGATCGCACCTTTGCCGTGATAAGAGGTCTCGTTTAACATCATTCTATTTGCCATTATTAAAAACTCCTCAATTTGTATTATTTTTCACAATGAAATCGAAATAAAAAACACCCAGCGGGTA
Source organism: Marinilactibacillus kalidii (assembly GCF_017599325.1). GTDB lineage: Bacteria > Bacillota > Bacilli > Lactobacillales > Carnobacteriaceae_A > Marinilactibacillus > Marinilactibacillus kalidii. The sequence goes on from NZ_JAGFVM010000041.1 coordinate 60,432, forward strand.
CATACTTATTTGTCTATTCATTCAATCCTTAAACGTATAGTTTGAATCCTATTTTTTCTTTAAATGATGAGTTAATCCTAGCATGAAAGTTTTTATTGTACAGTAACAGTATGTTACTATAATCGTATCAATTTTACAGATAGAGGTGGTTTAACTGAATAAGTTAGTTCGTGATATCTTTCTTCCCTATACTCCGGAAGAAATCAAACAAAAAGAAACTGGCCAATGGGTTACCGAATTTGAAGAGGAGATAAATAGTAGAAATAATCATCAATTTAAATTAGATGATCAAATCTTTTTTCAGGAAAAAAATATTTTTATCCGACAACATCGTCGTTTTGCGCCTTATCCTCTTCATGCTCATCAGTTTTTAGAATTTAATTACATGTACAGTGGAACATCTGAACAGGTAATTAATGGGGTTCCTGTCACACTAAAAGAGGGTCAGTTACTGCTGTTAGATACCAATAGTCAGCACGAATTGTTGCCACTAGGTCAAAATGACATCTTGCTCAACTTTCTATTCAAGACAAAGGATATCAATATCAATCTTTTAAAGAAAATCGATAATCGAAGCGTTGGCTTAACGTTTAACTTTCTAATGAATGCGATTTTAGAGCCTGGGTATAATGAGACGCATTTAATACTAGACTTATCAAGAGAACCTAAGATTCAAGTCACCCTAGATCAAATGATTTTAGAATTCTATTCAAACAAACACTTAGGTAATGAGGTTATGAATGCTTTTTCACAAGTATTGTTTTTACAGCTTTCTCGTGTATATCATTCTCAGCTGATCAAAATTTACCAAAAGGATGGACAAAGTAATTTAATGCTCCGGATTTTACAGCAAATCGAGAGCAATTACAAAACGCTGACCTTAACCCAACTTGGACATGAGCTCGGTTATAATGCCAATTATTTATCGAATTTAATTAAACAACAAACTGGAAATACGTTTAAGAAATTGGTTATTGATCAACGACTTCATGAAGCACACAATTTGGTTCTCTCTACCCGCCTTACCATTGAGACCATTTCAGAATACGTTGGGTTTTCGAATAAGACGCAATTCTATAAAAAATATCGCGAACATTTTGGTGACACACCGATTAATATTCGTAAACAACGATGATCTTTTAATATTTTTCTAGAACAGTAGAAGGCTTTCTTTTTGATCATTTTTTATTTTGAGATAAGGAAGAAGGAGGTAATAATCAACCGACTATTTATCTACTCAAAAATAAACTTATAAATAAAATAGTTCTATCCTAACAATTAGCAATATGCTATTGTTGAAGAGCTAGTTATTTACTTGAAAATATAACTAAATTAATTCCTTTATATTTGAAATCTATGAATACATATAACAAAAAATTTATAAGAAAGAAGAACTGGGATGGAATTAGGAGATAGATTAAAAGAAGCAAGAATATCTAAGAAGTATTCTCAAGAAAATGTTGCAAATCATTTATATGTCACTAGACAAGCAATCTCTAAATGGGAAAATAATAAAAGTTTTCTAGGAATAGATAACCTAAAAAAACTGAGTGGATAGGTTACACTGAGTTGGACAGAAAAGATAAGGTGTGTATACTAAACACAACGCACACAGGAGGAATCTATCATGTCTACTCGTCGTCCACGTCGAACTTATACAGATGAATTCAAGAAGCAAATTGTTGATTTACACAAAGCAGGAAAATCAAGAAAAGAAATCATAGAAGAATATGACCTTACAGGATCTGCTTTTGACAAGTGGGTAAGTCAACATCATCAAACCGGTTCATTCAAAGAAAAAGATAACTTAACACCTGAACAGAAAGAATTGAAAGCATTAAGAAAAGCCAATACCCAGCTTCAAATGGAAAATGATATTTTAAAGCAAGCGGCGCTGATATTCGGGCGAAAGTCGAAGTAATCAAACGTAATAAACATAAATATTCTATATCAGCGATGTGCCGTGCCCTTGAGATCAGTAGAGGATCTTATTATTACGAAGTAATAAAGAAAGAAAGTGACGCGGAACTTGAACA
>NZ_JAGFVM010000042.1 GCF_017599325.1 Marinilactibacillus kalidii
TCAAAACTAAACAAAGTAAAATACCTGTGCAAGGTTCCGTTTGCCCTTAAGGCAATATCCTTAGAAAGGAGGTGATCCAGCCGCACCTTCCGATACGGCTACCTTGTTACGACTTCACCCCAATCATCCATCCCACCTTCGGCGGCTGGCTCCCAAAAGGGTTACCCTACCGACTTCGGGTGTTACAGACTCTCGTGGTGTGACGGGCGGTGTGTACAAGACCCGGGAACGTATTCACCGCGGCGTTCTGATCCGCGATTACTAGCGATTCCAGCTTCATGCAGGCGAGTTGCAGCCTGCAATCCGAACTGAGAATGGCTTTAGGAGATTAGCTAAACCTCGCGGTCTCGCAACTCGTTGTACCATCCATTGTAGCACGTGTGTAGCCCAGGTCATAAGGGGCATGATGATTTGACGTCATCCCCGCCTTCCTCCGGTTTATCACCGGCAGTCTCGCTAGAGTGCCCAACTAAATGCTGGCAACTAACAATAGGGGTTGCGCTCGTTACGGGACTTAACCCAACATCTCACGACACGAGCTGACGACAACCATGCACCACCTGTCACTCTGTCCCCGAAGGGAAAGCTCTATCTCTAGAGTGTTCAGAGGATGTCAAGACCTGGTAAGGTTCTTCGCGTTGCTTCGAATTAAACCACATGCTCCACCGCTTGTGCGGGTCCCCGTCAATTCCTTTGAGTTTCAGCCTTGCGGCCGTACTCCCCAGGCGGAGTGCTTAATGCGTTAGCTCCAGCACTGAAGGGCGGAAACCCTCCAACACTTAGCACTCATCGTTTACGGCGTGGACTACCAGGGTATCTAATCCTGTTCGCTCCCCACGCTTTCGAGCCTCAGCGTCAATTACAGACCAGAAAGTCGCCTTCGCCACTGGTGTTCCTCCATATATCTACGCATTTCACCGCTACACATGGAATTCCACTTTCCTCTTCTGCATTCAAGTCTTCCAGTTTCCAATGACCCTCCACGGTTGAGCCGTGGGCTTTCACATCAGACTTAAAAGACCGCCTGCGCTCGCTTTACGCCCAATAAATCCGGACAACGCTTGTCACCTACGTATTACCGCGGCTGCTGGCACGTAGTTAGCCGTGACTTTCTGGTTAGATACCGTCAAGGTCGGGGCAGTTACTACCCGACTTGTTCTTCTCTAACAACAGAGCTTTACGATCCGAAGACCTTCTTCACTCACGCGGTATTGCTCCATCAGGTTTTCACCCATTGTGGAAGATTCCCTACTGCTGCCTCCCGTAGGAGTCTGGGCCGTGTCTCAGTCCCAGTGTGGCCGATCACCCTCTCAGGTCGGCTACGTATCAATGCCTTGGTGAGCCATTACCTCACCAACTAGCTAATACGCCGCGGGTCCATCCATAAGCGGCAGCCGAAGCCACCTTTCGTCTAAGAGACAGGCGTCTCAAAGACATATGCGGTATTAGCATCCGTTTCCGAATGTTATCCCCCTCTTATGGGCAGGTTACCCACGTGTTACTCACCCGTTCGCCACTAATCCACTCTCTGCAAGCAGAGAGCTTCATCGTTCGACTTGCATGTATTAGGCATACCGCCAGCGTTCGTCCTGAGCCAGGATCAAACTCTCGTTTTAAGTGTTTGACTTGCTCATTGATAAAAATTGTGAATGAACCTTGTTCATTCGTTTAGTTGTCTTGATCCATAAATGAATCGAAGACCCCTGCACATTTGGTTGTTTTTACTTTGTTCAGTTTTCAAAGATCTACTCTTTATAACTTGGTGTTTTGTTTGTTTACTGCTTTAGCAGCAACTAGTACATCATACCATGATGTTAATTTGTTGTCAACACTTTTTTTAAAAGTTTTTTTACAACTCTTTGTTGTAAGCGTTACACCTGTTGGTATGACAACTACTAAAGTATATCTCATAGTTGCAAGATTGTCAATAGTATTTTTTGTTTTTTGTAATATCTTTCTTTGCTACATTTTTAAACCTTTTGCAGCAACGAGATTAATAATACCAAGTTATCACACTTTCGTCAATAGTATTTCAAGAAAAAAATAAGAAAAAAAACGATCTCTACAGTGAGAGATCGTTTTTTTGTCTATTCATCCGTATTTTCGGAGTCTTTATCATCTTGCTCAGCAAGCCGTTCATCTTCTTTTTTCTTATTCTTTCTAGCTTTTTTGATATTTTTAATAAATTGACTGTCTTCATGATCTTGTCCTCTAATAGCATCCTCGATAGATTTGATTTCATATTCTCCGGCAATATCACCGTAGTATCTATTATATCGTTCTTTATATTTTTGGAAGAAGTGTACGACAATTACTTTAACGATTGCATACATTGGTACACCGAAAATCAGACCAAATATACCTAAAAGATCACCCACAACCAATAATACAATAATAATCGTTAAAGGATGTACGTTTAGTTGTTTTCCCATAACATTTGGTTCAACTAAGTTACCATCTACGAACTGTACTACCATCCATACAAGTATCAAAAGGAAAACCATTTGCCATGAATCAATCACCGCAACAATAAACGCAGGTATAAAAGATAGTGTTGGTCCGACATAAGGAATGATGGATAAAAAGCCTGCTGCTAGTGCGAGCACGATTGCATAATCTAGTCCTATAATTGAAAAGCCGATAAACATCATTACGCCAATAGAAGTAGCGATTATCAATTGTCCTTTGATGTACGCGCCTACTTGTGAGTTGATTTCACTTGAAACTCTTAGCAAATCTTCTCTCCACTTTGGTGGTACTGCTGATAAAACAGCTTTTGACATTTTTTTCTCGTCTTTTAATAAGAAAAATAAAATAAGCGGAAAAGTAATCAGCGTAACAACAATATTTGTCAAGCTGGATACGACTGATGATACACCGCTCAGACCATTACTGAAATACTCACTGATGTTATTTGGAATATCTCCGACAAACGTTTCTCCTTGTTCAATGATCGCGTCAAAATCTTGACCGAATGGAAGGTTAGCTGCCCAAGTAGAAATTGTACTTGAAATGGTTTCAACGAAACTAGGGAAATTTTCGACCAAACTTTCAAACTGTCCTTGTAGAATCGGTATTAGCGTCCCGATAATGATACCGATAACTAATAAAATCAGTACATAAAGCAGCGAAACGCCCCATAATCGCTTGATTTTCTTACTTTCCATAAAATCAACGATTGGATTTAATAAATAGTATAGTAGCAGTGCAATGACTGCTGGCATAAGTACACTAGAGAACAAAACAACGATTGGATAAAAGATAAAATCCACTTGCTTGAATAACAAAACGATGATCCCGATCATAATCAAGACACCTAGTGTAAAAACTAAGCTAGATCCTCCTAAGAACTTGATCCATCTTGATGTTTTTTTCATATTCATTCCTACTTTCTGATAATTCTGTATTGTAGATATATCTATTCTATAGTATATAGTGTTTTTTATCGAGTAAAGCGAGAGATAAAAAATGCATGATAACTAACCCACCTAAGACGGTATAGCCATCATGCATTCATTCACTACTCTTGATTTTTCATTGTCGGGAAAAGGAGAACGTCTCGAATTGTATGTGCATCAGTCAATAACATGACTAGACGATCAATACCGATTCCTAGCCCACCCGTAGGCGGCATACCGTACTCTAGAGATTCAATGAAATCTTCATCGATTTCATGTGCTTCATCATTTCCTTGATCTTTTTCTTTCATTTGAGCTTCAAAACGCTCTCTTTGATCAATTGGATCATTTAATTCACTAAATGCATTTGCATATTCATGACGAGCGATAAATAATTCAAAACGATCTGTAAATCTTGCATCTTCGTCATTTTTCTTCGCCAATGGAGATATCTCAAGTGGATGTCCGTAAACAAAAGTAGGTTGAATCAGTGTTTCTTCTACAAAGGCTTCGAAGAATTCATTAACAACGTGACCGAAAGTTGCATAATCATCTACTGCTACATTGTGTTCTTTTGCTAATTGACGGGCTTCGTCATTAGACATTTTTTGCCAGAAATCTATTCCAGTTTGCTCTTTAATCAAATCAACCATGTGTCTACGTGCCCAAGGAGAACCTAAATCAATCGTCTCTTCTCCATAGGATAATTTGTCTTCACCGATTACTTTTTGAGCAACTGTTTTAATCATATCTTCAGTTAGATTCATGACATCTGAAACATCATGATAGGCAGTATATAACTCTAGCATGGTAAATTCTGGGTTATGAGTCGTATCTATTCCTTCATTACGGAAAACTCTTCCGATCTCATAAACTTTTTCCATTCCACCTACGATCAGTCTCTTCAAGTGTAATTCAATCGCAATACGTAAATACAATTCCATGTCGAGCGCATTATGATGAGTAATAAATGGACGTGCTGCAGCACCACCAGCTAAATTATGCAATAATGGTGTTTCTACTTCTAAGTAGTCTTGTCCATTAAGATAATTTCTAATTTCTTGAATAATTTGGCTACGCTTAGTGAAACGGTCAAACGAATGATCATTTGCAATCAAATCAAGGTATCTTTGGCGATATTTTTGTTCAACATTCGTCAATCCATGATATTTATCTGGCAATGGGCGTAATGCTTTAGAAAGATACGTCAGTTTTTGCGCTCTTACAGTCACTTCACCCGTATTTGTTTTCATGATCTTACCTTCGATACCGAGAAAATCTCCTAAATCAGCTGTCGTAAAACTTTCGTATTCTTCGTCTCCTACAGCATCTTTACGTACGTATATTTGAATAGTCCCTTTTTTGTCTTTAAGGTTCGCAAAACCTGCTTTCCCTTTTCCACGTTTTGTCATCATTCTACCTGCGATAACAACCATGTGCTCTTCTTCAGATAATTCTTCTTTGGTTTTATCTTCAAAAGCTTCATGTAGTTCTGAAGAAAAATGTGTTCTTTCAAATCTTCCTCCAAAAGGATCTATTCCGCGTTCACGTAATTCATTCATTTTATCTCTACGTACCATAAGTTGATCATTCAATGTTTCTTGATTAGACGGCTCTTGAGTCATTCGTTTCTTCGCTCCATTTCTACTTTCTCTTTATTCTGTCTATTTGCATCACTGACATTGATTTCCAATGCAGTTCGTTTGCTTCCTTGCATTCTAAATTATAGTAACATACCTTTTAACCTTCTGAAAGGCTCAAAAAGCGACTTTTGCTTATTATTGCTTAACTTCTACTGATTAGCAGCTTCGGTTTTCAATACTTCTAAATCATTTTCACTATATTGGAATTTAGTACGACAGAAATGACATACAGCTTCCGCACCATGATCTTCATCAATCATATTTTCAATTTCATCTACACCTAAAGAGATGATGGCATCTCCAAATCGTTCTTTAGAGCAATCACATTTAAACTCAACCGGTGTGGTTTCCAGTACATTGTAGTCTTTGCTGCCAACTAACCTTTCAAGAATTTCTTCAGGTGTTTCACCATTTTCCATTAATTTGGAAACAAGTGGCAATTCAGCTATAATAGACTCAATTTTGTTGATCGTTTCTTCTTTTGCACCTGGTAAAACTTGAATCATAAATCCACCAGCTGCTTTAACTGTTTCATCAGGGTTTACTAATACAGATACCCCAACAGCCGAAGGTACTTGTTCTGAATTTGCCATATAGTAAGTGAAGTCTTCTCCTAGCTCTCCACTAACTAGCGGCACTTGACCGACAAATGGTTTTTTCATTCCTAAGTCTTTGCTTACTGTCAACATACCTTCTGTTCCGACAGCACCTTTAACGTCTAGTTTCCCATTATCATTCAATGGTAAATTCACTTGAGGATTATGAATATAACCTTTTGTTTCTCCTCTACCATTGCCATCTACTACGATGTAACCAATTGGTCCATCTCCTTCGATTCTGACAGTGATTTTATCGTTACCTTTCAGTGTTGCACCTAAAAGAGTCGTTCCAATCATTGCTCTACCGAGTGCAGCTGTTGCTGTCGCCCATGAGTCATGTCTTCTCTGTGCTTCGGCGACCATTTCAGTAGCATCTACCACATATACTCTAATTTCGTTTTCGTAAGCAAGTGCTTTGATTAATTTATCTTTCAATCTATTCTCTCCTTCAGTTCTTTACTATGATGGTTTACAGCTATTTAATAATACAAGGAAAGAAGAGGAGGGTCTAAGTATCACCTCCTCTTCTTTCCTATTCCGTTGATTTAGTTATCTTTTTCTGAAGATTACTCAGAATCACTATCGTCTGATCTATCTTCAAACTGTTTTTCGCGCTCTTTTTCTTTTTCTTCACGCGCTGCTTTTACTTCTTCAAATGAAGTGCCAATAGGTTCTTCTTCTGGATCTCTATCAGCTTCTTCACTTTCACGTGGAAATTCTACTGGATCATCATTACGTTTGTTTGGCATTTCGCCTTTTTCAAACAAGCTCTTGATTTCTTTTTCATCCAGCGTTTCAACTTCAAGTAATTTTTGAGCAATCAATTCATGCGCATCTTTATGCTCTTCTACGATGCGTCTAGCTTCGTCGTGAGCCTCATTAAGAATTCTCAAGACCTCTTGGTCAATCTGGTAAGCGAATTGTTCAGAATAAGCCTTAGATTGAGAATAATCTCTTCCCAAGAATACTTGACTATTGCCTTCGTATTGAACAGGTCCGAGTAAATCACTCATTCCATATTCTGTAACCATGCTACGCGCTAATTGTGTTGCTTGTTGGAAGTCATTAGAAGCGCCACTTGACTGAGAATCAAAAATCATTTCTTCAGCAACTCGACCACCTAATAATCCAACGATTTGTTCAAACATTTCTTTTTTCGTCATCAAGAAACGGTCTTCTCTTGGAAGCATAATGGCATAACCACCTGCACGTCCACGAGGTACGATCGTTACTTTATGAACGATACGCGCGTCACTCAATACCAATCCAACGATTGTATGTCCAGCCTCATGGTATGCAACCATGCTACGTTCAACTTTAGAAATGACACGGTCTTTCTTAGCAGGACCTGCGATAACACGATCATGTGCTTCATCCACGTCTAATGCTTCAATTTGTTTACTATCACGTCTAGCAGCAATCAGCGCTGCTTCGTTCAAGAGGTTTTCTAAATCAGCACCCGCAAAGCCTGGTGTTTGTTTTGCAATTTGTTTTAAGTCTATATTTGATCCCATTGGCTTGTTCTTAGAGTGAACTTTCAGAATTGCTTCACGTCCTTTAACATCCGGACGTCCAACCAAAATACGTCGGTCAAAACGACCTGGACGTAATAAAGCAGGGTCAAGTACATCTTGGCGGTTAGTAGCCGCTACAACAATGACACCTTCGTTCCCTGTGAAACCATCCATCTCTACAAGCAATTGGTTAAGCGTTTGTTCACGTTCATCATGTCCGCCACCCATACCGGCGCCACGTTGACGTCCAACAGCATCTATCTCATCAATAAAGATGATCGCCGGTGCATTTTTCTTAGCATTCTCGAATAAATCTCTTACTCGACTAGCACCAACACCGACAAACATTTCCACAAACTCAGAACCTGAGATTGAGAAGAATGGTACGCCAGCTTCACCTGCAACAGCTTTTGCAAGTAAGGTTTTACCTGTTCCTGGAGGTCCTTCTAACAGAACACCCGCCGGAATTCTTGCACCAAGATTGGAGAACCTACGTGGATCTTTAAGGAATTCAACGATTTCTACAAGTTCTTCTTTCTCTTCATCTGCACCTGCAACATCAGAGAAACGAACTTTACTGGTTTTCGCATCGTTTTCTTTAGCTTTTGATTTACCGAAGTTCATCACGCCACGACCACCACCGGCGCCACCACCACCTTGGCCTGCTTGATTCATCATAAAGTAAAGGAACCCTACAAGTAACAATAGAGGGAATACTGAAATCAGAAGACTTGCCCAGATGCCTACCGAAGGTTCTTCGATTGGATCGAACTCTACCTTATTCTGATCAGCTAACGCTAGTACTTCTGAAACTGCTGCATCATTTTGCAAGATCGTGGTTGAGAAGTTTTTGGTTGTTTGGTCTACATTACCAAAAATCGAAACCCCTGTATTATTTTCAACTTCAACTTCTTCTCCATCACGGAATGTACCCGTAATTTCGTAGATACCTCCAGTTGGTTGAATCGTGAATTCTTCTACTTTATCGTCTTCAAGAAATTGGACAAATTCATTTGCCTTGAATCCTTGTGAGGTTTCACCTGTGCCGCGTGTTGCCCAGCTAACCACTCCGATGATTCCGATAAACACAATGATGTAGAAGAGACCGCTATTAAAAAATCCTTTCTTCATGTCATCCTCCATCTAACTATAAGTTGTCTTATTTAAATAGTAAGTACTATTTAGTATTGTAATTGTTTTATTCTTAACTATGTTAACACACTTGACCTTTTTTGACTATGAATTTTGTTTGATGTTTAGGTATTTAAAACAATTTTTCATCGTTAAACTGAGGATGTGGTCAACAAGTCGTCTTATTGATAAATTTCTGGTTTCAACACGCCGATGTAAGGCAAGTTACGATAGCGTTCTGCGAAGTCTAATCCATAGCCTACTACGAATTCATGCGGGACTTCAAATCCAATCCAATCGACTGTCATATCTACAGCACGTCCAGATGGTTTGTCTAATAATGTAACGATTTTTACAGAGGCTGCTTTTCTGTATTTGAACATATCTTTAAGGTAAGCTAGTGTGCGGCCTGTATCAATGATATCTTCAACGAACAGTACATGTCTGCCCTCTACATTTGTATCCAGATCTTTTAATATTTTGACTTCTCCAGATGAAGTCGTCTCATTCCCATAACTGGATACATCCATGAAATCAATTTCCAGATAGATTTCCATTGCTTTAATCAAATCAGCCATAAATGGTAGAGCACCTTTAAGTACACCAACCAACAGTGGATCTTTATCGTGATATTCCTTTTCAAGTAGCTCAGCGAGCTCTTTAACTTTAGCTTGGATTTCCTCTTCTGTAATAAGAATTTTCTCCATATCTGATTTCATTGTTTAAACGACTCCTTCTATTTTAATGTTTGTTTAGGTTTCTTCCAGTAACAATACGTATTGCATTTTATCAGGTTTAGCATCAATAGACAATCTCGATTCTTGAATGTCAATGATCCAAATCATGTTACCAACTGCATCCTCTACCATAACGAGGGTATCTCTTTTTTCTTTCGGTATTTTCTTGTCTATCAATAAATCTTTTACTTTTTTCGTTCCCGTCATTCCATAGGGGCTGATTCGATCACCATTCTGTCGATTCCGAACTCTTAGCGGCAAAGTGATAGCATCTGAAGCAATAAAAATCTTACGCTTAAAGGATTGTCCTATTGGCAGTGCATTCGAGTAGCACAAACTGATTTTCCTATCATCAGGTAAAATTAACCACTCACCAAGATTCAAATACATTGGCTGAATAATCCGATTGGCTTTACTGATTTCATTCTTTTGAATCGACACCTTCTGATAACTTTTTACTGCCTGATATTGACCTGGAAGATCTAGACTGCTGTTAGGTCCAGATTGGATTAACCATTCCATGATCAATTCAATATGTTTTTGCTTATAAATCATTGTTGAATGTTTATAAATATGGTTCAACATAAATTTGAGCATTTGTCGCTGCATGCTCGTTGTTTCATTTAAAAACATCTCCCCATCAATTTCGACAGACCCGTGTTTGAAAGTCGCGCACTGCCTTGAACGAGATTCGATCACAGGTTGAGCGATGGACCATACGTCCGTCACGTCTTTTGATAGATCTGCAAGATGTGTTTCCACAGCTTTGTTTTCTTTTTTAAGAAGTGGCAGTATTTTATTCCTATAACGATTCCTGGTATAGTCCAACTGCTGATTTGTTTCATCTTCTACATACGTTAACTTCTGATCTTTTGCATATCGGTATATCGCTGACTTCGGCACATCTAGAAGTGGCCTAATAAGGGTGTTTTCGTTGAATGTTCTTGTACGTTTGATACCCGTTAAGTATTCTAACGCACTCCCTCTGACCATTCTCATTAAAATCGTTTCTGCTTGATCCCCTTTATGATGACCTGTTACTAGCTTATTGAGTCCATTTTCGTTCATAATGGTTGAAAAGAATGCATATCGTTGATCTCTAGCAGCTTTTTCTATCCCCGATTTTGGATGATGCTGTTTTGACCATGTAAAACTATAAAATGGCACTCCTAATGTATGACTCAATCTTTCAACGACTGCTTTATCCTCGCTCGAAGATGGTCGCAGTTGATGATCGACATGCGCTATTGATAATTGCGGTCTATAGACTTTTGGCAACTGTCTTAGTAAGTCTACCAATACAACTGAATCCACACCACCAGAGACAGCAACGAGTACCCGATCATGCTGCGAGAAATCGTTATGTTTTTCAACAGACGCTGTAAAATGTTCTGCTAACTGCATTCGGCCATCCCCTTTTCCTACTTGATTGTTCTGGCTTTGTAGTAGTCGACTGGAAACAAAAAGGGTTTAGGGAATTTCCCTAAACCCTTTTGACATTTAGCATTTTCTTTCTAACAATCAGTCGTTCATTTAGCTGGTTTGAACTATGTGAGGCATACTCTTTTGTTCGTAATATCGAACTAGCCTCTACGTCCACCGCGTCCGCCACGTTTGTTTTCTGTACTACGTTTTAATGTGGTTAGGCGATCTTCGCTATCTTTTAAGAAAGAATTCATTAGTGAATCAAAGTCTTCTTTTTTAGGAGCAGCATTGCTGCTACGCTTATTCGAGTGATTACTTGGTTTTGGTCGTTGAGGCGCTTTTCTTTTGGGAGCTTCTTCGGCAGGTTTTTCCTGAGCTTTACGAATCGATAATCCGATCTTCCCATCATCTGCTATAGACAAAACTTTAACTAGTACAGTTTGTCCTACTTCTAATACTTCGTTGATATTCTCTACATAACTATCAGATACTTCACTAATGTGCACTAATCCTGTTTTCTTTTCTCCAAGATCGATAAATGCTCCAAAATTCGCAATACCCGTAACCTTACCTTCTACTTTGCTTCCCACTTCGATTGACATGTTTTCTTTGTTGCCTCCTAGTTAATTTGTAAGCATTATACCATGCTGATTTTTTAGAATAAAGGCTTTTAGAAAGGTTTTGGATATATTCTTCAAAATCGTTCGCTTTTTTACATCTATTCTTTCCAGCAGATACGTACTCATCATCTATTTGATTGTTTCATTATTCTACATTCGTTATTCGTTTATATCTTCTTCGACATTTTGTTCTGTTTCTTTCTTATCGGTAACGTCGTCGTGGTCTGGTGTCTTATCCTCTGGAAAACTAAACACGATCTCATCATCTTTGGTGAGATAATATTCACTTCTGGCCAGTTTGAGAACGTACTCTTCATTCTCGAGAAGGTTGATATAGTAATTCAATTCCTCCTGGTCCATTTCCTGAGCAGCTAATGTTTCCTTCGCGGCTGCTAAATCGACTTTTGATTCTTGAAGCTGAGAATAGTTTCTGACTAATGGCGCAACCAGTAATGAGACAAAAATCAATCCGACTACTAAAATGAATGTAGTCCGTCTTTTGATCATCTTTTTTCTTTTTTTGTTTCTGATGTTCTCAAGCGTCTTTTCTTCTATGTACTGGTTATCTAGTTTAGTGACGACTGGTCGTTTTTTCTTTTCCATTTTATCCTCTATCCTCTCAAAGAATCCCTTATCCACCCGATATTCATGATTATAGCAATAATCTTTCTTTATTCAAAGGCTTGTCATGTGAATGTAACATAGCATAATGTAAAATGACGTATCTTATAGAAAGATTATTGCTTTTCATCATTATAAAACTCACTTGTTTTTTAGTTAATCACGATATTTTTCTTCAATGATCGTATACAGTTCTTTTGCTTCATCTTTTTTCGTTGTATCTCTTAAGTCTTCAACTTTCGCAATCAAGGTTTTATTCCCGAATTTAATTTCGAGTTCGTCACCTACTTGAACAGTCGTTGAAGATTTAGCCGTTTTTCCATTAATCTGGATGCGGTCTTTATCCGCAATTTCTTTTGCCACTGATCTTCTTTTGATAATTCTAGATACTTTTAGAAATTTATCCAATCTCATTATTAAAACCCTCTCTCTTCTTTTTCTTGCTTCTTGATTTTTTGCCAAAGTATATCGACTTCTTCCGGTGTGTTTGCTTCTACGCCATCAAACACATGCGGATGTCTTCTTCTAAGTTTACGGTTGATGCTTGCAAGCACTTCTTCCAATGTAAATGAACCGTCTCGCTCTGCCAAGTTCGCTTGATACAACACTTGCATCAATACATCACCCAACTCTTCAATGACATTTTCAATATCATCATTTTCAAATGCTTCCATAAGTTCTTGTGTTTCTTCTTTAAGATATGGCAGCAGTGTTTCAGGCGTTTGTTCACGAATCCAAGCATCTCCAGTTTCACTAGTGATCGCATCGGCATAGTACTGAAGTAGTGAAAAAGACGTGGTTTGCTCATCTCTTACTAAAGCAGGAATATAGACTGAACGCAAGTTATACACGCCTTCGAATCGGTCTAATTCAAATAACGGCATCCACTGTTTTTTCTCCATACGACTACCTGCAGCATCGACCACACAGACTAAATGTTCATCTGGATATTTTTCCATGAGGGTTAATTTCACTTCACTTGCCATCAGTTGATTAAACACTTGCATAATGATGACGGACTGACTTGTCTGGATCGTATCCATTGAGAGGTCGAATGCATCCAATAGTTGGAAGCCGTCTACTGGATCTAGTTCCAGAGTTTGGAACATATCATCAATGAAACTCTTGCCACCAATAACCTCAACGGTTCTTTCAGATTCAAGTAGTAACTGAACTGTTCGTTCAGCGACCATTGGATGACCTGGAACAGCGTAGACGATCGTGTCAGTTTCAGAAAGCTGCAATAATTCTTCTACGATAGCTGGATAAACTTGATCGAATGCCTCAAACTTTTCATAGTAGTCGTCAAAAAAAGCCATGTCGATCCCCTCAGCTTGAAGCTCCTTTACAGCTGGATGATCTTCTGTACGAACATATAATTTTGTTGCCTCTTTGATTTTCTTGTATACACCTAAAGGAATCTGATTCAACTCAGATGATCCTAGTCCTACAATTTCAATTTTACCCATAGTCCCTCCTACTCTTGATCATTTTTTCTTAATTTATCCGTTACTTTTTTAAATGGGATATAGCGCCACTCTTGCTCACTCAGTAAGTCAAAACGGATGAGCCCGGCTATAAAAATGATTCCGCCGATGATTGTTCCTACGATTGTTAATAGAAATGAACTCATGCGACTGTCCGTTGGCATTAACCCATCTAATCCTATCATACAGACATAAGTGAAGATGCCCATTATTAGTAACAAAGCGATTATTTTAATGATTCTACCATTCTCTATAAATCGTAACCAAACTGTTTTTGGCATTTGAATATTCATGACTACAAGCACAAGTAGTAAGGCGAGAATGGTCAAGTAGCTAGAACCCATAATGCCTGCATATTCAACCGCTCGCTCATTTACGGTAGCTTTGAAAATTAATCCGACAAACAACGCAATGGCAGGCAACCATTTTTCCGTATCACTTTGCAAAATGGCGTGTGTACTGCTGATTAGAGAAGCAACGAAAATGCTGATAACATACACTTGCAACACAGCCGTTCCTGTACGATCTGAGAAAAGTGCTTGGTTTATCCAAGGCATCACTGCAATTAGACCGATTGAGGCCGCACCAGAAAAAAGGACGGTTAAATTCAAGACAGAAAAAGTCGTATTTTCCCATTCCACACTTTTCTTCTCCTGACGATACTTTCGTAACAACGGCAGTGCGCTTGTTGAG
Organism: Marinilactibacillus kalidii; assembly: GCF_017599325.1. Classification (GTDB taxonomy): domain Bacteria; phylum Bacillota; class Bacilli; order Lactobacillales; family Carnobacteriaceae_A; genus Marinilactibacillus; species Marinilactibacillus kalidii. Next base: position 13,869 of record NZ_JAGFVM010000042.1, read on the forward strand.
ATACCCAAGCCAACGACTAACCCTAGTTGCACAAAAGGCTGACCGCGATCATAAATCCCCTTCAAACTCATTGCCAGTGTATCAGATACGCCAGCAGTCACCAGTCCATTATACACTGTAAAAGAATCCATCAATTGAAAGAGCACCATCATACTACTCATAGCTGTTAGCGGTAAGCCTTCAACCACCAATCGCTTACCAATTTTCCAGAATTGACCTTTTTGGCTCTTGGAAAGCTTACTCGGTTGCCACTTCACTTTTTTGATTGTGTACCAAAGTAAGATCGCGGAACCTACAAACCCAGCGATCCAAGACGACGCAATCGCATAAGTACCCATTTGGTAAACAGTCCAATCTCTCACGGTGAAAAGATACGCGACTGCTAGTAAGATTCCTATACGCGCGACTTGTTCACCGACTTGAGAAATACCAGTAGGTATCATGTCCAAATTCCCTTGAAAATAGCCTCTAATACTTGATAAAAATGGAACAAACAAATAAACATAAGAAACAGAACGGATCACCGGCAATAGTTCTGGATCTCCCATGTGTTCCGCTACCCATGCAGCACCAAAGAAAAAAAGCAGAAATAGACTAATCGACCCAATAGCCAGCCAGATACTCACCAATTTAGTTATAGCTTGCTGCTCTTCTAGCGCTTTTTCTTCCGCAATCAATTTTGAAACAAAGAGCGGAAAGCCGTTTAAGGCGAACGCTACTGCTATCCCATAAAGCGGATAAACTTGTTGATACACATAAAACCCTTCATCACCAGTTAGATTCTGAAAAGGCACCTTGTATACAGCGCTCAAAACTTTCGTTATAAAGGCTGCGACCGACAAAATAATCGCACCTTGCATCATATGATTGTGCTGCTTACCTATTCCCTCACTCATTTTCCTGACCTGCAGTTACTTCAACTCTGCTTGCTCTAAATTCAGCGATTTTTTTAGCGAAAACAACCAGAATATCTAACCATTCATAAGCTTCCAGTTTCAATGGTATCTTGAAGTCAACACTTAGCGCTGCATTCGTGTGCATATCTGTCTTCAATCGAATCGTTTTTAATGCTTTAAACACTTCAGGGAGCGGCAAATCTTGCGTACCTTCCATTGAGAAGGTAACCGTTACTTTCCCTTTTCCACGTTTAACCGTTTCAATCAATGCTAAATCACTATACATTTTCAACTGTCCAATCGTCACCAGATCCGCTACTTCTTGTGGATAGTCCCCAAAGCGGTCAATGAGTTCGTCTTGCAACTCTACAACATCTTCCTCACTTGAAAATTCTCTGATTCGTTTATATAGTTCAATTTTTTGTCTTTCATCTTCAACATAAGTGTTAGGAATGTAGGCGTCCACAGCAAGATCAAGCTCCACATTGGTATGTTGCTGTGATGTATCGCCTCGTTTTCGTGCAACGGCTTCTGAAAGCATTTGAGAATAAAGGTCGAAACCAACAGAATCAATAAATCCATGTTGTTGTTGTCCTAGCAAGTTACCTGCACCACGAATAGACAAATCGCGCATCGCTATCTTGAATCCAGAACCAAGTTCTGTGAAGTCTTTGATCGCTTGGAGTCGTTTCTCACTTACTTCTGTCAATATTTTATTTGGTTGATGCATGAAGTAAGCATAGGCGACACGACTACTTCTTCCTACTCTACCTCTAAGTTGATAAAGTTGGGAAAGCCCCATCCGATCAGCATCTTCCACTAACAGTGTATTGACATTTGGCATATCGATACCTGTTTCGATAATCGTCGTGGTCACAAGCACATCGTACTCACCTTGAATGAACTCAAACAGTACATTTTCTAGCTGACCTTCCGTCATCTGGCCATGTGCAACACCAATCTTGGCATCTGGCACAAGCTGTTGCAATTCTTCTGCTCTCTGGTCGATTGTACTGACTCGATTGTGCAAGTAAAATACTTGTCCGCCACGCGCGATTTCTCGCTTCATCGCTTCTCCAACGACAGCGCCATTCATTTCCATCACGTATGTTTGAACAGGATACCGGTTTGCAGGTGGGGTTTCTATTACAGAAAGGTCTCGCACGCCAAGCATAGACATGTGCAGTGTTCTTGGTATTGGTGTTGCAGTCAAAGTAAGAACATCCACTTCGTTTTTCAACTGTTTTAGTCGCTCTTTATGCTTAACGCCAAAACGTTGTTCCTCATCCACTACAAGCAAGCCTAGATCTTGAAATTCAACATCTTTAGACAACACTCTGTGTGTCCCCACAACAACATCAACCTGACCTTTACGCAGACCTTCTTTAACCTTCTTGATCTGCTGTCCAGTTCTAAAACGACTCATCAAACCGATTTCGACTGGGAAATCACTAAAGCGTTCAATCATTGTTTCATAATGCTGCTGCGCTAGTACAGTCGTTGGAACGAGTATCGCTGCTTGTTTACCTTCTTGTACAGCTTTGAAAATCGCACGCATCGCCACTTCCGTTTTTCCGTAACCAACATCCCCGACTAACAAACGGTCCATTGGCTTGTCTTTTTCCATGTCTCGTTTCACTTCTTTGATTGAACGAATCTGATCATCCGTTTCTGTATAAGGAAAGGCATCGTCAAATTCAAGTTGATAAGCATTATCTTTGGCGAATGGATAACCTGTCTTTCGCTCTCTTTCGGCGTACAGTTCAATCAGATCATCAGCAATATCTTCCACTTGACTGGCAACTTTTCTCTTAGTTTTTGCCCAAGCTGTTCCACCTAATTTATTGATTTTAGGTATTTTACCTTCTGAAGATACATATTTTTGAAGAAGATTCACTTGTGTGACTGGTATGAATAGTTTTGATTCATTATCATAAATAATAGACATATAATCTTGATGTACGCCACCAATTTCCATGGTTTCCATACCGGTATATTTTCCGATACCATGATTAACGTGCACAACAAAATCACCAGGACTCAGTTCTGTATAACTTTTCAGTCTTTCTGCATTTGAAATATTTTGACGACGCGCACGCTTTTTGTTTACACGATTAAATAATTCTTTCTCCGTCAATACAGCTAATTTCTCAGTTGGCAATTCAAATCCATGCTGCAGTGTAGACGGAATCACTTGAATCCTACTTTCGACGATCGTGTGATCATCAGAAAGCACGCTCGGAATCTCAAAATCTAGCAACGTGCGATTCACTTTATCTGCTCGGTCTTCATCTACCGTCATAACAACAACTGTATACCCTTGTTTTTCCCAACGTTCCATTTCTGTTTTCAAAAGATGCATTTGACCGAAAAACTGTTGCATACTGCGATACTGGAAAGGGTGAATCGCATCAAATCGGAGACCGCCCATACCTTTTTGGAATAAGGCGAAGTGAATCGTGTCTTTCGGGTGCTTTTTCACTTCTACTTTAAAATCATTGGAAAAACGCTGATCTGAAAGTATTAGACGTTGCTCAAGTTGTGCGGTCATCCACTCTGCTTCTTCTTCGTTTGAAAAAGCATCTTTTTCTAAGATTCTTGGGTATTCATCCATGATCACAATCGCATCTTCTGCTAGATAATCCATTACTGAAGCTGGCTCTTCATATAAAAAATCTCTGAATTTCACTAATTCGTCTGGCTGTTCGCCTTCTTCTAAAGCAGTAATGATTGCTTGAATATGCTTACTGAGTGCTAGTTTATCTTCATTATTAGTTAATTTTTTTAAATTTTTAGATAATGCTTTTTTTAATTTTTCCGCTGCAGGTGCCATTTGTTTTTTTGTCACAAGGAAGTCTGTAGCCGGTAAAATCGATAGCTTTTCAGCATTACCGATCGATCGTTGCGTATCTGCATTAAAGTATCTCAATGAATCGACTTCAACATCAAAAAATTCTATCCGAATCGGATTTTCTTCCGTTAAAGGATAAATATCTACGATCCCGCCTCGGACACTAAATTCTCCTGGAGCCGCTACCTTTTGTTCCCTTCGGTAACCCATTCTAACCAGTGTATCTGACAATTGGTCGAATTCAATTTCCGTGCCCACTTCAATCGTTATATGGGCTTGCTCAAAAACTTCTCTAGGCGGCAATAATTTTCGCACACCTGCTAATGGAATGATCACGACACCTGGCTTACCAGAAATAAGAAAGTCCAGCGCCTGCACTCTTTCTGCACGGGCTTCTGGAGAGGCAATAGCCATTTCAGCGTGAATCATATCATCTACTGAAAAAACAAATAACTGGTCGTCAGGAACGAGACCAGTGAAATCTGCCATCAATTGATTGGCGTGATATAAATTTTGTGTGACGATTACGATTTGCTTTTGTTTTTCCTTCAGTAAAGAAGAAAGAAAAAGTGCTCTAGCAGATCCCGCAATACCGGTCACTAATTGTGTATGCTGTTTCCCTATATTAGAGAAAACAGTTTGAATGGATGGTTTTTCCATCAAAAATTGTGTAATAGTAGACAATAGCTTCCTTCTCCTTTTCATGGAATGCTTTTATTGATTTGTTATTTAATTAAAATGCGTCATCGTATCTTGGAAAGTTTTACCTTCAACCCAATATTTCACAGCATCTGAAGTTGTTTTAACAGCTTCTAGCATATCTTGATGAACCTCTTTTTCAAAACCACTTAGTACATGAGAGATAACAGACTGACTAGGATAGGGTCTACCTACACCAATTCGTATACGATTAAATTCTTTCGTTCCAACGTGTTGAATCAGACTTTTGATACCATTGTGCCCGCCCGCGCTTCCTTTTGTTCTCAAGCGAATTTTACCAGCTGGCAAATCCATATCATCGTAAATGACCACGATATCTTCTTCTGTTAAATCATAATAGTCCATCCAAGGTCTCACAGATCTTCCAGAATCATTCATAAATGTTTGCGGTTTGATCAGCAATATTTTCTCAGAACCGACTCTTCCTTCCGCATAAACAGATTCAAATTTACTTTTATTGAAAGCTAACCCTAACTGGTATGCGAGTTCATCCAGTGCGATAAAACCGATATTATGTTTCGTATCACGATACTTGGCACCGGGATTTCCTAAACCAATGACTAATTTCATCTTCAAACTCCTTTAATCTTATCTAATTTATACATGCAAAAAAGCTGAACAGGATTAACCGTTCAGACTTTTACTCTTATAGATGATATGCCTACAAAATTATACCATAGTCGATTCCCGAATAACATCTTACGCACTCTTTCGATTTGGTCAAGATTTTTATGACTAGGTTTTCTTCACGAACTGATTTTTACAGTTTGGGCACGTAATTCTGATCTTGCCTTTTCCTTTGGGAACACGGATCGACTGTTTACATTCGGGACAAGCAAGGACTTTATATACTTTTCTCTGTGCCTGTTTGTTTCTTAATTTCTGTACCTTCGTCAGCCATTTTTGCTTGATAGTAATGTAATATCTGTATTCTTTATAGCGATTGGTTTTTTCTTTTGAGAGAACTCTAAGAAGCGCATAAGCAATTAAAGCGATACCGAATACAGAAACGATCATCCCACCCACAAAATTAGACACTATATTCAGTAGAAGTCCAGCTGCCATCAGCACTTTCGACAGTTCATCTAAGCCGTACCGACCGTTCATATAGAAAAGCATTTTTTGTAAAAATTGCATATCGATCATTCCTTTTCTTAACGTAACTTTATTGTAACAAAAAAGTGTTAAGAATTCGTGAATAAATTCGATTTCACAAAACAAATAGACCGAAATGTCTATTAAATAGACATTTCGATCTATAGTCTAACTCGATTTCAAATTTTTATTCTTCAGCAGCTGGTTCAGCTTCAGTTGAAGAAACAATAATCGTTTCGTAACGAACCAATTCGTCTGTATTGGCTTCGTCCCCTACTTGCCAACTATCATCATCAGAGACACCCACTTCAAAGGTCATATCTTCATCCGGCGTTGGAACAGCATAAGTAAACCCGCCTTCTTCAACAGCTGGTTTTTCAATTACTTTTCCGTCTTGAATAACATAAGCGATGATTTCTGTGTCTTCTTCAGAAGCTGAAACTGATCCTGTAATTACAGCTTCGCCACTTACTGGTGCGTATACATATCCATCAGCTGTCCATTGTGCACCGACAATTTCCATTTCAATTGGAGATGTATAATCCAAGCTATCAGAATCGATATCGTCGATGATATCCATCGCGCTATCGCCAGATTCTTCTGTATCTGTTGCCTCTTCGTCTGACATTTCCGTACCAGTATCTGTCGATTCTTCATCATTCCCACACGCAGCTAGCATCAAACCAGATACAGCTAATAACCCAACGATTTTTTTGTAGTCCATTTTTCTTTCTCCCCCTATTTTACGATAGATCACTTTCCTGAACATTTCAGAAAAGTTAAATCTTACTAATCTTTCAACAGTATACTACCATAATAAGAGAATTATAACAATTGATTTTAACCAAAAAAACAGCTACATAATAAGCCAAAGAATGTTTAAATCCTTTATCAAAGGTAATTATCATCAAAATCGAATAAAACTCGCTTTTTTTAAAATGATAATATGATGATTAATAATATAATATAATCAGATAGTTAACCAAACACACATGATTCAAACTTTGATCTTATATCGCTTTCATTTTCTTTCAAGCAGATTATACGTTTCTAGGATTTTATCTAATAATAAATCTGATTGAAGTCCTGTAATTTCGCTAATCACGTTCTTTGTTTCTTCATTTTTCAGGCGTGCTTGAAGTGCTACACTTTCTGTATCAGCAGGGTCATTGTAATAAAGAACCTTACTGACAGTTTTCACTAAGTGATCCACGGAAAGGTCGCGTTCAAAAGCTTCCCTGATTAGTCTAATAAAGCGCTCGTCGTAACCCAATTTACGTATCGGTGTTCTTCCGACCCGCGTTACACCATCCGATAACCTAGGATTTTCAAATCGTGAAATGATTTTTTCGATGTACGCTTCATGTTCTTCAGAATCAAATTGCCACTTATCAACGAGCAAGGCTCCTGTTTCTCTCAGTACATTTTTCACTTCAGCTAATATCTGTTCATCCTTAAGAGACTCATCGATTGTCTCATATCCAGCATATGCGCCATTATAAGCAACGGTTGCGTGACCTGTATTGACAGTGAATAATTTCCTTTCAATATACGGCTCTAAATCAGCAACATATTTGACACTTTCCAGCTTTAATTTGTCATTTTTCGACTGTTCAGCACTAATGACCCATTCTTTGTAGGGTTCTACAGTCACTTTTAGTGGATCTTCATGTGTTTGTTGAGGAACGATTCTATCGACAGCAGCATCAGGAAAGCCAACATACTTTTCAATATAGCTGCGCGTCTCCTCGTTGGAGACATGTTTCAGTACTTCTTCTTTTAAGAATGTACTACCACCAATCATATTTTCACAAGCTACTACATCAATGGGTGTTTTGTTATCATTAACACGTCTTTGTTCTATACCTTCTGCGATCAACGGCGCAATATGTGGTAAAATATTCGGACCAATCGCTGTCGTGATGAGATCTGCCGTTGTTAAAGCTTCCACAACTTCTTCAGGATGCTCAGCATTATTAATACCATAAACATTATTCACTCTAATGATACGATTTTCTTCCGAAGCTTCTTCGATCGTGTATTCTTTCTGTTCATTTAAAGCATCAATAACGACTTTATTCACATCAACAAATGCGATACGAGATTGATTTTGATTTAGAACTTCTCCAATAAAGCCGCGTCCAATATTTCCAGCGCCAAAATGTACTGTCAGCATTATGCTTCGATACCTCCTAGTAATTGAACGATCTCTTCTTTAGATTTTGCATCCGCTAATTTTGTCACGTTTTCTATTTCAGAACAATAAATCGCAATTTGGGAGAGTACTTCCAGATGGTCATCACCCGCTCCAGCAATCCCAATAACGATCATCGCTAGTTTATCTTCTCCCTCTTCTCCAAAATTAACCCCGTTAGGTACCTGAACAACTGAAATCCCCGTTGCATCAATCAAGTCTTTCGCTTCTTCTCTACCGTGAGGAATCGCTATAAAATTACCCATGAACGTTGAAACAGTCTGGTCTCTCTCGATCATTGATTCGATATAATCCGGTTTTACATAACCGCCATCCACTAGTAATTGTCCAGCTTTACGAATGGCCTCCTCCTTATGACTAAATGTCTGATTCAATACGACGTTTTCTTTTCTTAAAATCTCCATATCTTTTATCTCTCCTACTTCATTTTGTCTAAAAATATTTGATTTAAATGTTGTTTTATCTGATCTTCAGAACCTTTATTGAATAAATTCAAACTAGCATCACTTTCTACAATTGAAGCACTGATGGTACCCATCATATCTTGTATTGGTATGTCCATCGGTTCAGGTGCAAGTAACAATAAAATGCGATCTAGCTGCATATTTTTCTTTTCCATATTCATGAGGTCAAAGGATTTCGGAAGATCAACTATACTAAAATACGGTTCTTCAATTGATGGATGAATACAATGAAACAAACCTAGCCCCGTATTCGGAATCCCAATAGGTGCAGAATTCATCCGCTTCTCTAGTTTTTCAGCAACCGCCATCGGCTCATTCGACACTGCTTTTGGTAAATGACTACAAATCTGTTGGAGTGTTTCTTGCAACGTTCCAAATACACCTACTTTTTGAATAGAAAAGGATTCAAGCAATCGATTCACCTTTACCATCTCTTCAAAGAAATCCTTAAATGTCTTTTGTGCTTCAGCTTTTTCTAGTAGCCGATCTTTGTTTCGTATTTTTTTGATTTTTTTGCGTAAGACTTGCTCGATATATTTTCGAATACTTTTCAATTCGTCATCCATCAATAAAGGGGTTACTACTTTGTACTCTTTTTCAAATCCTTGAAGGAAAATGGTTGATAGAATCAAGTCGTACTGGTCGTAGTTCAATTGATGCAACTGAGATATTCTGGAAACATCTACCGTGGTCACTTCGGATATATTTTTACGTAAGCGACTTTCTAGTATTTTTGCAGTCCCCATACCGCTTGAGCAAATAATCAATACATTGAGCAATTGGACACTTGCGTTTCGTTCAAATGCAGAAGCAAAATGTACAACTACGTAGAGTAATTCATTGAATTGAAACGTGAATTCCGGAAAAATTTCTTCCATACGTTTTTGAATCATCTCGCTCAATTCAGTGTACTCATCTTGGATTTTCTCAAGAAGAGGATTGTTCATTTCAGGCATTGGTGCTTTATTTCGTTTTACTGCTGCTGAAATATGGGCAAATAAATCTTTAAACAGTGTCTCATCTTGATAAAACTGCATGGTCATATCTTCTGATACAGCACGAATGAGTTCTCTCACTTTGTAGCTTAACTGCAGATCATAATCTTCAGAAAATTCATCTCTCAAAGGGACATTTAGTCCATCAATCTGTAAGGCTAAAAAGATGATTTCTTCTTGTGGAATATCAGAGCCATCGCTTATATCATCAAGTTTCCTCAAGATATCTTTAGCGATTCCTCTACTACGGTCACGAACTATGTGGTCACTTGTCTTGCTACTCTTCGTTTGATTGATTGTATAGCCTGAATTTATGCGCATTACTGTAAATGTCAGAAATAATATCAGACTCTGAAGTTGCGTATCATTCACTTCTCCAAATTGAAAACCATCGTTCTCTTTAACGACGCTATAAACGGATGCCATGACTTCAGGATCTAATATGTCCAGAAAAGGATTTGAATGTTCATGAAATCTCTGTTTAGAGAGTCTGGATTGATCTTCAAACAATCTAAAAAAATTATATTCATTCAATTCACTGGCAATAAGCCCACTCACGATCAGTCTTAAAGATGTTTCTGAAGCATCGACTTTAATGCCTCTTGCTTTCATTTTTAAAATTTTAATGTCATATTCTTTGAAAATATCTTCGATTGTTTGGAGATCTTGTTGGATCGTTCCTGCACTCACTTTCAATTGATAGGCTAACGATTCTGTCTTTATTTCTTCTTCTTCAAGCAATAGCGTAATCATCAACAAGCTTTGCCTTTTTTTAGACGACAATTCATCAGAAGAAGTGTAGAGCTCGGTCTTGAGTTCTTCTACGGAATCTTTGTTTCCCTCAATAGAATAGCCATCATTTTCTTTTGCTAATTTCAATTGATATTGCGCAATCGTACTCTCAAGACTAGCGATTTCTCTATAGATTGTTCGTGTACTAACCTCTAGTTGATTCGCTAAATAATTGATCGTTACCCCGTTTTTCTGATTCAGTAACAATGCCAATATCATTTTTTCTCTATTTGAGATGTACAGGTCGTTCACCTCTTTTCTTTAAATACCTTCTAATGTTTAAACGAAAACATAGAAAACAGTGAAATTCTGCACTGTCTTCTATGCGTATCCCTTTGAGCCAATAAGCTCACCTGGTGATTAAGATTGATTCCTGATTTTGTTGATGATTTCATCATATTTTGGACTACCTAAGAAGTTATCCACAGAAACATGTACTGCACTAGGTGTACGTTGAGAAGCTCGTTCCGTCAATTCTTCTTGTGTGATGACCAATAAGCCTTCTTCATCTTGTAAATTATTGATGGAAGAATTTGTCACGCTAATATTCAGGTCTGCTTCTTTTACTTTTTTCTTCATAAGAGAAGCACCCATTGCAGAGGACCCCATTCCAGCATCACAAGCAAAGATGATTTTATTCACTAGCTTGTCTTCAACAGCATCTACTCCTGTTGCAACGTCACCAGCACCAACCGCACCTGCGTCGTTTGCTGTGACTTGACCTTTAGCTTGGGCTTTGTTCGCACTTGATTTAGCAATTGCAGCATCTAGTGCTTCTTCACTATCATCAGAACGATCTAATTTCAAGATAAGAGAACCGACTGCAAATGATGCAGCTGCAGCAATAAGCACACTCGAAATAACTGCAACATAAGCGCCACTAGCTGTCGCACCCAATACCGCAATAATTGAACCTGGAGAAGCAGGAGAACGCAATGCTCCACCTAGAATAACGTTTGTGAATGTACCGGCTACACCACCAGCAATCGCAGCTAAGAACATCGCAGGTTTCATTAATACATAAGGGAAATAGATTTCGTGAATCCCACCGATGAAGTGAATAAATACCGCTCCGAATGATGACGATCTTGCTGAACCTTTACCAAAGACCATATAAGAAAGTAAGATACCAAGTCCGGGTCCAGGATTTGCTTCAAGCAAGTATATAATCGATCTACCTGTTTCAGCCGTTTGTTGCGCACCAAGTGGTGTGAAAATACCATGATTGATTGCATTATTTAAGAACAATACTTTAGCTGGTTCAATAAAGACGTTTACTAATGGGAGCAAGTTAGCGTTGATGATCCATTCTACACCCGCAGCCATCGCTTGGTTCAATCCTAAAAATACTGGACCTATTACAACGAAAGCCAATAAAGATAATATGAATCCGATGATACCGCTTGAGAAGTTATTGACGAGCATCTCAAGTCCAGTTGGAATTTTATCCCCGAAAAAATCATCGAATAGTTTGATCATATACCCACCAAACGGACCAACAACCATCGCGCCAAGTAACATCGGTGCCTCAGGCGCTCCTAAGATTACCCCCATCACGGCAATAACCCCAACGACCGCTCCACGTTGACCATGAACCATGCTACCGCCCTGATAGGCAATGAGAATCGGAATCAAATAGTTGATCATAGGACCTACCATTGAAGCAAAATCCTCGTTTGGCAGGAAACCATCTGGAATGAACAAAGCTGTTAATATCCCCCAAGCTATTAACGCTCCGATGTTCGGCATAATCATTCCACTGAGGTATGAACCTAAGCGCTGAACAAAAGATTTGCCACCTCTACTTTGTGTCTGTTGCATTTTGCATTCTCCTTTTATATTAGATTTTTCTAATTGCTAACCCTTACATTTGCATTGTAAGCGCTATTCAAACAAATTACTACTTACACTAGTTAGAGGTTTGTCAATTTGCTTTTGACAAAATTGTGCTTTCATCACCACTTCTTTGCCTCAACATTCCCTCTTTAGAATATTAAGCGCTTCGTGCTTTCTACTTTATATTGTTAAGTAAAACCAGTTTGACTTAAGATTATTAAGTAAAAAGGAGTCAATCCCTTAATACAATTATCAAGTATACCAATTTTATTTATAATTCATTTATTCTGTTTGACAAACCACGTCATTGATTATAGTATTGTGAAGCAACCAAAGATACACACTAAAAAAACAGTATATACCAATATCATTTTGGTCTATACCTTAAAAAAGAAAGAAGGAAAATATATGTGCGGAATCGTAGGATATATTGGTCACAAGGACGTTAAGGAAATTTTACTAAGAGGTTTAGATACATTGGAGTACCGTGGGTATGATTCAGCGGGAATCTACATTACTGATGATGAAGATCAAGGTCATTTATTCAAAGAAAAAGGTCGTATCGCTGCACTTCGCGACAAAGTAGACCAATCTGTTTCAGCTCATTCTGGTATCGGACATACTCGTTGGGCTACTCACGGTGTTCCGAGTGTGGAGAATGCACACCCTCACCAATCAACAAGCGGCCGTTTCACTATTGTACATAATGGTGTAATCGAGAACTTCGAAGAAGTCAAAGACGCTTACCTATCAGATGTACACTTCCACAGCACAACCGATACTGAAGTCATTGTTCAGTTAATTGCTTGGTTCGTCGAATCTGAAAATCTGGATACGATCGACGCTTTCAAAAAAGCAATCGTTACTTTAAAAGGTTCTTACGCACTTGCTTTAGTTGATAGCGAACAACCAGATACTTTATTTGCTGCTAAAAATAAATCGCCATTACTATTAGGTACTGGCGAAGGTTTCAACGTTATTTCGTCTGATGCCATGGCAATGGTACAAGAAACAACTCAATTCATCGAATTAATGGATGGAGAAGTCGCTACTTTAACAAAAGATTCGATTAAAATCGAAGACCTTGCTGGAGAAGTTGTCGAACGTGACACTTACACCGCTCACATTGATGCAAACGATCTTGGTAAAGGTACTTACCCATACTACATGATCAAAGAAATCGATGAGCAACCTGCTGTTATGCGTAAGCTTGTTCAACAATACCAAAACGAAGAAGGTACACTTGAAGTTGACGAAGCTGTACTCACTGAAATCAAAAATAGCGACCGTGTATATATCGTCGCTTGTGGAACAAGTTATAATGCTGGTTGGGTTGGAAAACAGTTACTTGAACGTGTAACGAATACACCGACTGAAGTTCACCTTGCTAGTGAGTTTGCTTACAATACGCCATTATTGACTGAAAAACCATTCTTCATTTTCTTATCTCAGTCAGGCGAAACAGCCGATAGTCGTCAAGTACTTGTACAAGTTAATAAAGCAGGACATCCTTCTTTAACCTTGACAAACGTACCAGGTTCGACTTTATCTCGTGAAGCTAAATATACACTTCTTTTACATGCTGGACCTGAAATCGCAGTTGCTTCAACTAAAGCTTATACTGCTCAAATCGCTGTTTTAGCAATCCTATCTGAATGCGTTGCTCGTTTCAACGGCATGGAAATTTCTATCGACGTTGCCCATGAGCTCGGTATTATCGCTAACGCGATTGAAACAATCATTAGTGATCACGAAATCTTTGAACACTTATCTGTCACACACCTGAGCACAAGTAAAAATGCTTTCTATATCGGTCGCGGTATTGATTACTACGTGGTTATGGAAGCTGCATTAAAACTAAAAGAAGTCTCTTATGTTCAAGCTGAAGGATGGGCTTCTGGGGAATTGAAACACGGTACGATCGCTTTGATCGAAGATAATACACCAGTCGTTTCGATCATTACCGATGCTGTATCTGGTCCACATACACGTGGAAATGCGCACGAAGTTATTTCTCGTGGTGCACATAGTATGATTATTTCTATGGAAGGATTAGATCGTCAAGAAGATGCTTATGTCTTGCCAAAAGTTCACGATCTTCTTACACCGTTAGTCAGTGTTATCCCAACACAGTTAATTGCATACTACACTGCATTACACCGTGGTAACGACGTTGATAAACCTCGTAACCTTGCGAAATCTGTAACTGTAGAATAATAACTGCTCAAAATAAGAACCTCACCTTAGTCATCTAAACAATTTCTGAGGTGGGGTTCTATTTTTTTGTCTTAATCTTTGAAAAATCGTTTCGTCAATTCCTTGATATTAACGTACAATAAGAAATCATATTATTATAGAAAGGAATAGATACTTGGATAAACTAACTCAAATTATCATCAATCAGATCGAACAGTTGTCAAAACCGATTATTATTGGCATATCCGGTCATGGCGCATCAGGTAAAACCACACTTGCTTTATCACTGATCGATAAGCTAGGAAAAGACTTTGTCAATTACCTTAACACTGATCCTTACATCGTTAGTGCAGCTGTAAGAAAGCACACTAAAATCACTTATAACTATTTCGGGAAAGACCATACTTATAAAATGACTGCTTGCCATCCAGCAGCGCATCATACATTAGCACTCGAAAGAGATCTTTTTATGATAAAAGAAGGGTATGCATTAAAAACTATGAATGTTCCTTACCTCAAGCAGACTATTTTGTCTTCCGAAAAACAGATCACATTAGTCGAAGGCATGAGTGTAGCTTTTATTGAACCCGATTTATTGGATTACGCTATCTATTTATACTCAGATGACGAGACCGAATGGCTTCGTAGAAATGAACGAGATTTAAAAGAAAGAGGATCTAGTTTGGCATTTTTAGCGGACTCTCACGCCGAACGACGAATTCAATACCAAACTTTTATGCACCCTTTCAGTCAATTATTCAATCTAGTGGCTGATACCTCGCAAGATCAAATCAAAATCGAGCGAATATAGAAAAAGAGGCTGGGACTTTTCCCAGCCTCTTTTCTATGTTAAGCCTCAGTAGGTTGTGTCGCTTGTACACCGCCTCTTTCAACGCGTTCAATGGCTTCTGTTCCTTCTGTTTCTAATTTATAAGCTTTTTGATCTACGATTCTAAAGAATGGATAATAGATTCCGGCGGATAATACTATTTGAATCATCTGCCACACGCCGCCTCTCCATCCACTGAGTAAGAATCCCGAAATAATCGGTGGTGTAGTCCACGGAATATTAGCACCATTTGCGTATGGCACAAACCCTGCTGACATCACAAAGTAAGTCAGTGCCGACATCACTAAAGGCATCAACAAGAATGGAATCATCATGATTGGGTTCAATACAATTGGTAATCCAAAAATCAGCGGTTCATTGATATTGAATAATCCAGGAACCAATGCTAACTTCCCAAGTGTTTTATATTGTTGAGACTTTGCAAAAAGTACAATACAAAATGCTAAGCCTAACGTTGCGCCCGCACCACCTAACTTAATAAAATTGTTGTAAAATTGCGCGTTAATAATATTAGGTAATTCAGCACCAATCTTAAATGCTGCCAAATTTTCCGCTGTTAAGTTCAACCAAATAGGGTTCATTACTGCTCCAACAATATTAGAACCATGAATCCCAAAAGACCACAATAACCCTTCAAAAATGAAAATAATAAATGTCGTTGGTAATGTTCTCGATAGTGCTAAAAGTGGCATTTGTAAAATTTGAAAAATAAATGCGTGGGCAGTTTCATAAGAAATCAGACTAAAACCTATTCGAATAAAGTTGAATAATACAATCACAAAGAATGCAGGAATCAAGGCTGAAAAAGATCGTGCCACGTTAGATGGAACAGCATCCGGCAGCTTGATCACCCAACCTTTTTGAATAACCATTCTATAAATTTCAGTGGCAATAATTGCAGAAATCATCCCTACGAATAAACCACTTGCACTCAAATTCAGCATTGGAATCCCTCTAACTTCATCAGCACCAGTAATTGTTGGTGTTAAAATGAAGAATGCTACTAAAGATACTAAAATCGCACCTATATCATCCACTTTATAATAATTAGCTAATGACTTAGCCATACCAATCATAACAAAGGGCGTCATGATCTCCATTGTCATATCGTACGGGACTTCAAAGTATGATTTCCATTCTGCACCAAGAATACTGGACATGAATCCGTCGTATCCTTCAATAGGCAGATTGGCAAACAGCAAGAATATAGACCCAATGATCAAAAGAGACATCGCTCCAAAGAATCCTGCTTTAACAGCCGATAAGTAACGGTTAGCATCTAATTTAAAGGCAAGTGGTGAAAGAACATCTGATAATTTATCTAGTGCGTTTTCCATGTAAATACCTTCTCCCTGTTAAAATTATTAAGCGTTTTCATTTTTGATTTTGACACAAGATGTGCGCTCTGAAACTACACTTTTTGATTGTATATTTTCAGCATCTTGAATCAAATTTTTTGTTTCGTAAACGATACTTTTAAGTGACCATGATCATCTAGATAGTTCTATTATATATTCCAAAATAATTTAAACAAGCGTTTTCTTCATTGTTATATCAACGTTTCCAATATGTAATCCATTACATACACAGGGTTAAGCCATTTTAAAATCAATATTCTTTTCGAATATAACTTCTAGTCAAAATTATACATTTCATGATTTTATACAAAAAAAGCGTGCACGCAGCTTTGCGTACACACCTGATAGATTTATTGATAATTTTGGTACAAGCGCTCTACCATACTTGTAATGCGATTTCCAATTTCAGCATATGTTTTCGTTGGTAAATTGGCTAAAGAAACTCTAACCGTCCATTTACTTGAACCGAAAGCTTCTGATTTCAGCAACATCAATTGTTCTTCTTCAGCTAGCTTGGCAACCAGATCGGTCATTGTCCAGTTACTTTGAACATAGTCTACGAAAGGCTGCTCATACTTCTGTTTAAGCCACCATTCAAAGTCGATTTCACAATAATAAGCAGTATTCAGTTCTTTGATTGGCATCAGCATACCAAGCGAATCATAGAGTGCCTTGCCTCGCTTCTGACAGATACTGATAACTTCTTGCTTATAGACATCTTTTGTATCCAATAAAGCATATAAGCTGAATAATGTCATCATAACTTGTTGTGGGGCTGATAAGCCTGCCGCATGATTCAGCGCCACTGATCTACTATCTGCAACCAATCGATCGATAAACGAAATCGATTCAGGATCTGAGGTAAGTGTCTCGTATCGCTGATTCAATATTTCTTTTTTCTCAATCGGCAATTGTGCCAAACGATCATCAAAAATATTTTCTTTTGCTAGTGCAATGGTTCCAATTCTCCAACCTGTTGCACCAAAATATTTTGAATACGAGTAAATGCATGCTGTATTATATGGTAAGACTGTAAATAAAGAAGTAAACTGATTCAAAAAGGTTCCATAAACATCATCTGAAAGAATCATCAGATTCGGATTATCTTTTTCTACGATATCGATTAGTTGATCAATAGAATCACCATAAATTGCGTTAGCTGTAGGATTACTTGGATTAACGACAAATACTGCTTTGATAGACTCATCTCTTAAGCGGTCAAGTTCCTTTGTAGGAAACTGATAACTGGTTTCCCCGTTGATGGTCACTAATTCTGAACGAATGTACTGAACGTCAAATCCATATTCCGGCAATTCAGGAATTTCCATATAAGGTGCAAATGTTGGGATGAGTAAGGCAATCGTATCCCCTTGCTCCAACAACGCATTATTTACTAAAGAATTAAAGGTATAGACAATACCAGCCGTTCCACCTTCTACAGCAAACACATCAAAAGGTACACTTTTTGAATCAAATAATTCATGATGAAGATATTGTTTGATTGGTTCTTCGCTAGCTTCTAAGATTCTCTCTGGATGGGGGTAATTATCTCCAATGACATCATCCAACATATGTTTCAGCCAGCTTTCTTTAGGCATCCCCATCAAATGACCTGCCTGTTGCCAAATCTCGTTCAGTAATTCAGCACCTTGGCTATCTTTCGAATCAAGAAACGCTTCAAATCGTTCCGACCGACTACTGTCTTCTTTTATCATGCCAGCGATTTGTCGATTCTCACCTAGCATTGTTTCTTTTACTGCAAATTCCCCTAATAGGAAAAAAGCTTCTCTCGGGATTGGGGCTGTCCAATTAGGATTCCCTCTACCTGCGTTTAAAAATTCTTTCGTATTAGGGGTTTTCTGCATGGTGCTTTCTAAATATAAATTCAGTTCAAATGGGCTAAGACTTTCAAGATCCTGTTTCAAAATTCCACTCCTAGTTATTTTCGGATTATTTTCTCCGTATTCGTTACTGAGTATAACAAACACACTTCTATTAACCAAATGCAAATGCTGTTATTACGGGATTTTATATAAATTCTCATATAACACCTCGATTATGAGTGTTTTTTAATTCGCTGAATCATTATTTTTTGTATAAAAAAACGACTCCATTAGCTTGAAGTCGTTTTTCTTTCTCATTTTAATGTTTTTCAAACCATTCAACAATTGCTTCCATTCTTGCAAGTCTTAAGTTTGGTAGACCCATTCTTGAAAGTCCATGACTCGATTGAGGGAAGGTAATCAATTTAGTATCTACGCCTTGCTTTTTCATCGCAATATACATTTGTTCTGCCTGTTCCTGAGGACATCTTAAATCTTCTTCTCCGTGAATAACCAATAGGGGTGTTTTGACATTTCCTGCATAAGCAAGGGGAGACATTTTCCATAATTCTTGCATGTCACTTAAATCATGCTGTAATTGAAATTCTACAAAGTGCGGACCAACGTCACTCGTACCATAAAAACTGATCCAGT
Organism: Marinilactibacillus kalidii; assembly: GCF_017599325.1. Classification (GTDB taxonomy): domain Bacteria; phylum Bacillota; class Bacilli; order Lactobacillales; family Carnobacteriaceae_A; genus Marinilactibacillus; species Marinilactibacillus kalidii. The sequence goes on from NZ_JAGFVM010000042.1 coordinate 32,614, forward strand.
TCGAGATACATCGTTGTGTAACGGCTGCTTTAAAACGGTCAGTGTGTCCTACGATCCAGTTTGTCATAAACCCACCATAACTACCACCGGCAACATATACATTTTCAGTGTCGATCTCTGGATGCTGATCGAGAACATAGTCTGTTCCAATCATCAGATCTTCATAATCTTTGTTACCGTAATCTCCTAAAATAGATGCAACAAACGCTTGACCGTACCCATTACCGCCTCGAGGATTTAGCATGATTACACCATATCCCTGAGCAGCTAATTTCTGCATCTCATGGAAGAAGGTCTCACCATAACAAACATGCGGACCGCCATGAATATACAAAATCACTGAATGTTTCTCTTTCTTGTCGACCGGATCCATATACCATCCTTGAATGTCCCAATCATCCGCACCTTTATACCAGAACATTTCCGGCTCAACGAGTTTGTGTGTTTGTAAAAAGGTTTCATTTGGATTATATAGTTTTTCGATTTCACCTGTTTCTAGATTCAATATGCCCACTTCACTCGGTTTGGTTGCTGTTGAATAGGTTACTGCAACGCGGTGTTGCTCGCTTATTAAATCACCACCAGTATAATGCACTTTCTCATCAACTAGCTTTTCAAGCTGCCTTTTTCTATTTCCTTGATAAACTTGTAATTTTCCATGCTCTGTCACTGGGAAAAGAAACTCTTCATTATTCATCCACTGTACTGGAAAATCTGTTACATTCTGGTGGAAGTCACTAATGATCGTATCCCCAACTTCTGCATCCAACGTCTCTGTCAGACACGTTAGTTTTTGATTAGAAACATCATAACCATATAGTTTTGCTTGAGATACAAACGCGAATTCAAAGTCATTTCCAACCAACAGATAGTAATCTTCTTTTTCATTGGCTGCTGCAAAGCGGAAACTTCCTTTAGGGATCGCTTTAGTAATAGCTGCCATCTTCTTTGATTTCAAATCATATTTATAGACGCTACCACCATAGACCCATTCATCTTCCGGATCCAGTTTATCAGCTAATAGAAGATAACTTTCATCTTTAGAGACATAACTCAATCCTATAGGACGATCATTCTCCAGAATCACTTGAGTTTGTTTAGTCGCAACTTCAATTTTTTTGATTTGATAGGTAAGATCACTTGGGTTGATACCTCTCCCATCCATTTTATATTGTAGGGTCGTGATGACTTTCGGTTCTGGTCTTTTTTTACTGCTGGTTTCTTCATCACTCGCTACTTCATTTGTTTTTCTCGATGTTTGATAATATAGCCCTGCACTATTACTGGACCATTGATAAGTCGAAACGCCCTCTTTTTCTTCTGTCAGCTGAAAAGCAGAGCCCCCAGTCAAGGGAATCAAAAATATCTGTGGTTTCTTGTCTTTTGTATTATTAGACAGATAAGATAGCCATTTACCACTTGGTGATAAGTCAATCTCTACATTAGCCGAGCCACTATCCCCCCAATGTACTTTTTCTTGCGTGTTTTTATGTACACTATAAATAGAAGTTTGGTATTCATTTTCTTCTTCTTTTAATACCGTTTCAACGAAGAAAACGAAGTCCTTCCACACCTTCGGTTGTGAAACAGTTTTTAATTCAAACAAACTTTCTGCTTTTAATGTTTTCAAATGACTAGCTCCTTCTGGTTAAAATAATTCATCAGAATATTACTATTAGTTATATCAAAGAGAATATATTAAATAAAGTAAAGACTCATTTATTAAACCTACCCTTTATAGATAATTTCTTTATTATAATTCATAACTTATTACAATTCTGCCATTCATTGTTAGGTTAGTCAATACTATTTAATGATAAAATTCTAATTATATTCATTTTATTATCACCCAGAAAAGGATGCCTAAATTCTTTAGTTAAAATTGTTATTTTTCACGCATATATTATTCATTTGTGATATAATGAGCTTATAGAAAATGATATAAAAATTCTAAGGAGCGTGTTATTGTGAGTTCACTAAAAGACCAACAAAAAATCATCTTAATCGGAGATGGCGCAGTAGGATCTAGCTATGCTTATTCTCTTATCAATCAAAATATCGGGCAAGAGTTAGGAATCATTGATGTCAATCGAGATAAAGCCGAAGGCGATGTAATGGATTTAAGTAGTGCACTAGCATTCACAGCACCCATGAAATTATACGTTGCAGACTACGAAGATTGCGCCAACGCTGATTTGATTGTTTATACAGCCGGTGCAAATCAGAAACCAGGCGAAACTAGACTTGACTTAATTGAAAAAAATCTCCGCATTACTAAAAGCGTTGTAGATAGTGTAATGGCCAGTGGTTTTGATGGCATTTTCCTTGTAGCAACAAACCCTGTTGATATTCTTTCTTACGCTGTCTATAAATGGTCAGGATTGCCTGCGAAACAAGTTATCGGTTCAGGAACTTCTCTAGATAGCGCTCGTTTCCGTCAAGCTATTGCTAATTTACTTGATGTAGATGTTCGTAACGTGCACGGCTACATCGTGGGTGAACACGGAGATACTGAGTTCCCAGTATGGTCTCATGCAAATGTTGCTGGTCTACAAATCAATGAATGGATCGAAAATAATCCTGACACTGATGAAAAAGCATTAGTAGATATTTTCTTTTCAGTACGTGATGCCGCTTATAATATTATCGAGAAAAAAGGCGCTACTTTCTATGGTATCGGTGTTTCACTTGCTAGAATAACAAAAGCCATTCTTAATAATGAACATGCCGTATTACCCTTATCTGTTCTTTTAGAAGGAGAATACGGTGAAGAAGATATTTACATTGGTACACCCGCTATCATTAACCAAGGCGGAATTAAAAAAATCATTGAAATTCCTTTGAACGATTCTGAAAAAGAAAAAATGAAACATTCTGCTCAAACAATTCGTGAACATCTTAACGAAGCATTGAAAAACAGTCCAGATCTAGCTTTCAAAGACTAGTCTTCCCTAGTACGAACCTAACCGTTCGTACTAGTTATTAGGTATTTAAGTAAGCGTTATCATTTTGTATGGTTATTTTATTAAGTGACTCATTGTTTAGCTGAGAAAGCTTCTAAAATGAAAAAAAATAAAACAACTGGAAAAACAGCTACCAGTTGTCCTATTTTTATTGTCTTCTTTCTAATAATTGCGTTGTTATTTCCGAAAGAATCATCTTCTCATTCGTTTCAGGTAAAGCCTTTATTCTTTTCATTGCCTTATCTGTGTATTTTTGGGCTAGTAGCTGCGCTTCTTCTACACCACCGAATTCAATAACCAATCGCTGCACTTTCCGCATATCTTGATCTGTCATCTGCTTTTGCTTTTCTAGTAGTGGTAAAAACAGCGAACGATTCTTTTGCATTGCAAAAATGAGCGGTGCTGTATAAATCCCTTGTCTGACATCTTCTAAAACAGGTTTGCCGAATGTTTCGCTAGTCTGTGTATAATCCAGAATATCATCTAATAGTTGAAAAGCCATACCTATATCACTTCCTATATAATACCCTTTTCTTGATTCCTTCTCTGATAGACCACCTTCGATTGAACCAGCATAGCAAGAAAGTGCAAATAGTTGTGCTGTTTTTCCAGATATTTGTGTCAAGTATTGTCGCATCGTCATTCGTAGATTGTAATACAGATGCATCTGGTCCAGCTCACCCATCAATATTCTTTCCATTCCCTTTGTATTGATCTCAAGCTGGCGATTACTTTGCGCATATTGCGCCAGTAACCGAAACGATACGGTGAATAAATAGTCTCCAGCATAAACTGCCGCATCTTTTCCATAACGAGACTGGATCGTCTCTTGTCCTCTACGCAAGGGGGAATCATCAATAATATCATCATGTATAAGTGTAGCCGTATGAAGCAATTCAACAGAAGCTGCTATTGCTCTGGCCCTCTTTATATCATGGTCTGGACCGAACGTTGAAAATAATAGTGTATAGGCTGGCCGCAACATCTTACCTCCACGATTGAAAACGTCCTTCAATACCGCTTCTACTTCTTTGTTTCGCATCTGAATCGATTGGTCAATAAGTTTTTTGACACTATTCAGTTCATTTGCCAACTCAGGATACGGTTTCCACATCGAATGTACTGCCATGTGTATCTCCTTTTTAATATGATAATTGGAACATGAAAAAAGTAGAGACGCGTCTGTCTCACGCCTCCACTCATCATTTTAATGATAATCTACTTCTTAGTAAAGAGATCTTTCTTTTCCGTACCACCATAAGCCTGCTTTTTCCTGAATCCAGGGAATAACATAATAATCTAAACCAAACGCTCTTCCTGATCCGTTCATTAAAGCTATCGCAACAAAAATGAACCAGATATTTACCCAGTAGAACATTCCTGAAAGTGCAAACGAAACAACTAATCCAATCGTTGCTGCACTGGTTAACCAAGTAAATAACCCAAAGATCAATGCAAGAGCAATTGCAATTTCAACACATGTCATGAATTTTTGGAAAAACAAAGCCATTTCAGTATTTGGAATCATCAATTCCATAATGCTTTCAAACCACCCTGGTGCGTGATCAAATACTCTCATTGGTTCTTCACCATAAACATAGCTTAGTCCAAAAATTGGTTTTGCTACTTCTTCAACTGCTTCTGAAGCACCCGAGGTTGGATCTTGTAACCATGAGAAAGGTAGTAAAACTTCATCACCAAACCAGCTCTCAGATCCTAATATACCAAACGCTTTTTTCAATCCCTCAATTAACCACATGCTCCCATAGAAAACCCTCAAAGGTACGCTCCATAATACATTACCATATCTAGATAAATGCCCACGGAATATATTACGTTTATTCTTGATGTGGAAAAATTCGTGGAAAATATATTGTGTCATATAATAGCCAGAACGAATATCAAAGAAATATTTCAAATTAACGATATGCTTCATAAGAATAGCTAAAAATCCACTTAGATGAATTTTATCGAACAAATAAGCAACACCGTAAGTAGAACCGACAGATACTAATGTACCTTGATAGTTAGATTCATGAGGATGTTTTTCGCCACCTTCTATTGCAGCAGTAATATTTTTAGCAGCAGTATGTCCTGTTTGTTCTGCCGCTTGAACAATCTGAGGCGTTGGTTTACCATTTTCCTCGTAGTATACGAGGTCTCCTATTACATATACATTATCCAAATCTTTTGCTTCCATAAATTCATTTGCAACTAGCCTACCCGCACGTGCTGTCTCTGTCCCAAAATTTTCTGCATCTGAATTAGCTTTAACGCCTGCTGCCCAAATTAGTGTATGCGTTGGCAGTGTTTCCCCTGTTTTTAGTGCTACTTCATTATTGGTTACATTTACTACAGGTGCTTCTGTTAAGATTCGGACTTTCTTTTTAGTTAAGTATTTTTCTACTTTATTTGAATCGACTCGAGGAATCGTTGATAAAATCTCTGGCAGCGCCTCAACGACGACTAATTCGATTTCATTTGCATCAATGTGATACTTATCAGCAAGAACAGGTTTCCAGTCAACGAGTTCGCCAATCATTTCGATTCCTGTCAAACCAGAGCCACATACAACAAATCTGAGCATTGCAGCTCTCTTCTCTGGGTTTCTCTCTCTAGCAGCTAAGGCAACCATATCTTCGATATGACGACGGATACGGACCGCATCTTCCCAAGACCATAGTGTAAATCCATTCTCTTTAACTCCAGGTGTACCGAAATCATTAGCTTCTCCACCCATACCTAGCACAAGGTAATCGTAGTTATATTGACCATTTTCCGTGATAACTATTTTATCTTCATGATTTAACTCAGTAACATTGTCCGTAATCAGTTCAACATTTTTTCTTCTTGCGAATAATCGCTGAAGATCGTATTGAATGGCACTCGGTTCTACTCTACCCCCGGCTACTTCGTGTAATTCCGTCATATAAGTGTGATACGGATGACGATCAATCAACGTGATCTTCACCTGTTCATTTTTCTTCAATTTCTTTGAGAGCGATTTAGCAGCGGATACGCCTGCAAATCCTCCTCCGACAACAACAATATTAATCTGTGGCATGATGGTATCTCCTTTTATGAATGTATCATTGTGAAAAACAGTGCATTTGCAATTGATAATCTTTTCACAATTGTCTCGATGGATTTATTATAACGAAAACGAGATAACTTGTCTATACTTTTTGAAATACAGTTTGATAAAAGGAATTAAATAACTAATCATCTAATTTTTTATATTAGATTTATTATTTTTTGTGAAAGTATAGACAAACTAATTCTGACGTTGTATACTGTGTTTGTTCAACAGTTATCAATATAAAATTGTTTAGCACTTATATCTATTATGGAGGGAATACCATGGAAATTAGAAAAAGCATCAAATTCGCTACAACTTTATTTACATCTACACTTATATTAGCAGCTTGTGGAAACTCAGATGATGCAGCTTCTGAGAAGGAAGACAGCAATACTGAGGATGCAACAACTGAGGAAGCAGCAACAGATTCTACTGCTTCTGGCGAGCTACAAGATGGTTCATATTCCTTAAGAGAAGAAAATTTTGACGAGAACGGTTGGCGTGTATTATTCGATATCACTGTCGAAGATGGCGCAATTACTGAATCAGACTATAACTATGAAGATGAAGACGGTAACTTAAAATCTGAAGATGAAGCTTATCAAGAAAACATGTCTGAAAAAGTAGGTGTAGGCCCTGCTGACTATATTCCAACTTTAAATGGTGAACTTGAAGAGAAACAAGATCCTTCTGAAGTAGACGCTGTATCAGGCGCAACACACTCATCTGAAAGCTTCATCAAATACGCACAACAATTAGTTGACGCAGCTAAAGAAGGAAATACAGAAACAATTGAGGTCAGCAACTAATTTTATCTTTCGTCCACTATTATTTTGAATTATAATAGTTAAAAGTACTTTGATATAAGCAGACCTTAGGTAATCATCTAAGGTCTGCTTTTGTCTTTACTTGTTCTGCCACAATGATTGAAGGAGCTAGTTAAATGAATATTAAAAAGGGATACTTTCAGTTGCTTTCATTACTTTTCGCTTTAAGCTTAATAGCAGGTTGCGGACGTAATCCATCCACTGATGATCGTAAACTTTCTTCTACTCCCTATGAAGAGACTGAATTTTTAATGGGAACCGTTGTTAAGCTATCTATTTATAATGACGATAAAGAAGATGTACTCACGACTGCGTTCGATCGGATTGAAGCATTAGCTAAATTTATTACCACAGAAGAATCCGGTGAATACTCAATGATTTCAGCAATTAATGAAGCTGCTGGTAAGCAACCAGTGGCAGTATCTGATGATTTATACAAATTGATTCGCACTTCTGTAGAATACAGTGAAAAAACAGACGGAAGCTTTGATTTAACGATTGGTCCTCTGACTAATCTTTGGAGAATTGGTTACCCCGAAGCGCGTTTGCCTGAGCAAAGTGAAATTGACCAAGCACTTGCTTTAGTTGATTACACAAAAGTAGAATTAAACGATCAGGAAAAATCTGTCTTCTTGAAAGAACCAGGAATGCGTTTAGATCTTGGTGCAATCGCAAAAGGATTTATCACAGATGAAGTCGTCCATGTTCTTAAAGAAAACGGCGTGGATACGGCTATTATTGATTTAGGTGGTAATCTATACGTTTTAGGGAATAGTCCTCGAAATATTGAAGAAGAATGGAATGTTGGTATTCAAGATCCCTTTGAAGATCGCGGTAAGATTTTGGGATCACTTCCTGCAAGTAACCAGTCGATCGTTACTTCAGGTATTTATGAACGATTTCTTGAAGTCGATGGCAAGCAGTATCCTCACTTGATGAACCCCGAAACCGGCTATCCTTTCGACAATGACTTAGCTGGTGTGAGTGTTGTGACAGAACAGTCGATTGACGGTGATGCATTATCTACCTCTTTATTTTCTAAAGGTTTAGATGATGGTTTGGCGTTTGTAAATCAACTCGATGGTGTAGATGCTATTTTTGTAACAAAAAATAAAGATGTCTATTTGTCGGAAGGTCTGAAAGACTTTGAACTGACAAACACAGACTTCAATCTAAAGAATGGAGAATAGCGATGACAACTAAAGTTTTTCTAGATTTAGTAGAGATCAAGACTAAACTAGCTAGTTTATTTCCTTTTTTGATTGGGACTTTATTCACACTTTATTATTTTCAAACCTTCGACTTTCTGAATACTTTGATTTTCTTTGTTTCTATGTTGATTTTCGATATGACCACAACAGCTATTAATAATTTAATGGACTATCAAAAGGCTAAAGCCGATGATTACAAAAAAAATGTTAATATTATTGGCCAATCTGGTATTTCTGAGCGATTTGTCACTTCTTTGATCATCACCATGCTTACTGTAGCTTCCTTACTCGGTATCTTATTGGTCTATAGGACAAGTCTATTGTTATTATTTATGGGTGGATTATGCTTTCTAATTGGCATTTTTTATACATTTGGACCTGTTCCAATTTCGAGAATGCCTTTAGGAGAAGCCGTTTCAGGTCTAACTATGGGGTTTGGTATATTTTTTATTTCTGTGTTCGTGAATACAGAAGAAGGATTGCTTATAGACTTGATTTATCAGTTTCCTACATTTATGATTACTGGCGATAGTGTCTTGCTTGCGGTTATTTTGTTCGTTTCCTTACCAATCGTTTTTATGATTGCAAATATCATGCTTGCGAATAATTTATGTGATTTATCTGTAGACATCTTAAATCATCGTTATACGCTTCCCTACTACATCGGTAAAGAAAGAGGTATCCAGCTATTCAATTTGCTCGTATACGCGAGTTACCTCGTTATTATCATCGCAGTGGCCTTACAATTGCTCCACCCTATTCTGCTGTTGATTTTATTTACACTTATACCGATTACAAGAAATTTAAAACAGTTTAATCACGCACAAATCAAAGAGAAAACGTTTATCATCTCTATAAAAAATCTTGTATTATTTTGTGGAACAGAAGTCCTTCTAATTGCAATTAGTTTATGGATTTCTTGAGAACAAAAAAGGTTCTATAATATATGACGTTGGTGAGAAATCACTAGCGTCTTTTTTCTATGATTAAATTAGAAAACAAGTGAGTTCTCCTGTAGAATGATAGTCGCCTAAAACCAAACATTCATAGGGGGAACTCACTTGCTTACATCAAATGATATGCAAAAAGTACTCGATATTCAAGACAAAAATCTCTTATTTGAGGAAGATTGCGTTTCTTATGCACTCTTTAAAAATCATTACTGTAAATTTATCTACTGTACGCTCTCTTACATGCCTACGGCATGTAAACATTGTGGAGAACCCAATCAGAACTATTCTATTTATAAAAACGGATCTCAGACTTCCAGCGTTACTTTCCCAACAACAGGTGTCACTCCAACTTACCTTAATGTGAAGAAACAGCGGTTCAAATGTAAGAACTGTCAGAGAACGTTTACTGCTTCAACACCCATCGTACAGGAGAACTGCTTCATTTCAAACTTTATCAAAGCGGCTGTTCTCGTAAACGCTTCTGAAGCTCGATCTGTCAAAAACATCGCTTTAGAGACCCATGTTTCTGCTACAACGGTTCAAAGACTGAT
>NZ_JAGFVM010000043.1 GCF_017599325.1 Marinilactibacillus kalidii
ATATCAGCGATGTGCCGTGCCCTTGAGATCAGTAGAGGATCTTATTATTACGAAGTAATAAAGAAAGAAAGTGACGCGGAACTTGAACAAGCGATTATTGAAGAGTTTGCCAAAAGCAAAAACAATTATGGCACGCGTAAATTAAAAAAACGATTGAAGAAACGCGCGTTTACTGTGTCCCGTCGGAGAATTGGGCGCATTATGAAGAAGTTTCATCTGGTATCCAAATATGATAAACTGTCATATAAACCGCAACAGAGTGGTGTCAATCAAGCGAAGATTGAAAACACCTTGAACCGTGAGTTCAATCCAGAAGAACCAATGAAAGTGATTGTCACAGACTTGACCTATGTCAAAGTTGCCAACAAGTGGTTTTATGTTTGTTTTATTATAGACCTATTTAACCGTGAGATTATCGGGTATTCCGCAGGACCAAATAAGACAGCTGACTTGGTTCTCCAAGCTCTCGCTACAGTTAAAGGAACTCTATATACGGTCAACGTTTTCCACACTGACCGGGGAAAGGAATTCGACAACCACACCATTGATGAGTTACTGGACTCCTTTGATATTGTGCGTTCGTTAAGTAGAAAAGGGAATCCTTACGACAATGCCGTAGCGGAGTCCACGTATAAATCATTTAAGTTTGAATTTGTCTACGACAACACATTCCATACACTCTATGAACTGCAAGTTCAACTTATGGACTACGTCCATTGGTGGAATCATTTTCGCCCACATGGATCATTGGACTACGAATCTCCTATCGATTATCGAAAAAGTTGGGAACTGGAACAGTCTGAAATTAAAGTCCGCAAGTCCGTTGTCCATCAGCCGGTCAAAACTAGCCTTACATTCAGTTAAAGAGACTCAAGTAAAGTAAAATAAACTCAAACATCATTTACACCTTATAATTTTTGTTCAAAAAAGTGTTGACATACCAGTATTTGAAATTTACTGATTACTTTCTTTCTTCACAGTTCCCATGAACGCACTAATATTGATTGCATTCAGCACGATAAATAGGAATACATTAGGCACCATATAACGATTGATTTCTATCGATGATAACTGGAAATAGAGTCCTGAAATGACGAGTGTACTGAATGTTTCGAGTACAATAGTAGAACTCATCTTTTTTTTATATTTTTCTTTAACTACCATATAAAATAAGAATAAAACACTAAGAAAGTACAATGCAATCCATAAATGACCTGCCATCGTATTTACTTTGGCAGTCATTATCCAAAACGTAGAAAAAAGGATAGACAGTGCAAAAACCATATTATTATATTTTTGACTCTTAATAGCCATTTAATTTAACCATGCTTCCCATGCACCACCTACGACAGCTCCACCAGCTCCACAAATCAATCCAGCTTTAGGCCCTAGTTTGATACATGCCTTTGCGCCAGCTGCAGCCCCTCCTAAAGCACCATTGAAAATATTATTAGCTTTACCTCCACCGACAATATTTTCTAAATCACTATTACAAATAGAATTCACCGTAATTTTTTTATCAAGTGTCATAAAAATCTTCCTCCCTTTATTAATTTGCCAAATCAAAACCAATAGTTGTTAATCCACCAAAAGCACCGTATACTCCACCAACAACAGCACAGCCAGGCCCACAGAAAATCGCTCCTATTCCTGCTCCACCGCCTGCTCCCTTAATACCAGCACCTGCAATTTTTCCCAAAGTTTTTATTTTATCTGCTCGATTTCCGCCAATCACTTTTATTGCTTCGTATTCTTCTAATAATTTATAAGTACTTAATTTTTCCACTATGATCTCTCCACTTATACAATTTTTTTGACTTTCTTATTGCTTGAGTAATGGTAAAACAAGTATCAAACTCCTTTATATTTTTATTAATCATGATTACAACCCTATTTTAAATAATTTCAGCTGCTTTTTCTTAATATTTACTTCAACGTTCTTATATTTTGTGTGAACGTCATGATTCTAATTTTTTTTAGGGCATCTTATTGATAATTTGTAAAATATATTATAGATTGCAAAAGAAAAACACTCGTTAGGCCAGTGAGATTTTCTCATAAGGACTTTTCGAGTGTTTAACTTTTCAACCTACTTTTTTATCGATTACCCAACTGAACCTTCCATCTCATAACTAATCAATCGATTCAACTCGACTGCGTATTCCATTGGCAGTTCTTTGGTGAAGGGTTCTACGAAGCCCATGACGATCATTTCTGTGGCGGTTTCTTCGTTTAAGCCACGGCTCATGAGGTAGTAGAGTTGTTCTTCTGATATTTTAGAAACTTTTGCTTCATGTTCAAGTGCAACATTTGAGTTGTGGATTTCGTTGAATGGAATGGTGTCGGATTTCGACTTATCATCCATAATAATCGTGTCACACTCGATGTGTGAGATCGATCCGCCGGAATCTTTTCCAAAGGTTACTTGTCCACGGTAGTTCACTTCTCCACCGTCTTTAGCGATCGATTTTGAAACGATCGAGCTAGACGTGTTTGGGGCGTTGTGAATCATTTTTGCGCCCGTATCTTGGATTTGACCTTCTCCAGCCATGGCAATTGACATAGTCGTTCCACGTGCGCCACGTCCGTTTAGGTGGATACTTGGGTATTTCATGGTTGTTTTTGCACCAAGGTTACCATCGATCCATTCAACGGTTGCGCCTTCTGCGGCTGTCGCACGTTTAGTCACCAAGTTATACACGTTATCTGACCAGTTTTGGATCGTTGTGTAACGGCAATAAGCATCTTTTTTAACAATAATCTCTACGACCGCTGCGTGTAGTGAGCTTTCTGAGAATGTTGGTGCGGTACAGCCTTCTACATAATGCACACTTGCGCCTTCATCAACGATAATTAACGTACGTTCAAATTGCCCCATCGCTTCGTCATTGATACGGAAGTACATTTGAAGTGGCACGTCACAGCGGACACCTTTTGGTACATAGATAAAGGTTCCACCTGACCAAGTCGCTGAGTTTAAAGCGGCTAGCTTGTTGTCAGTTGGTGGGACGACGGTTCCAAAGTGCTCTTTGAAAAGTTCTGGATACTCTTTTAAGGCTGAATCCGTATCGGTAAAGACGATCCCTAATTTTTCGTACTCTTCTTTCATATTGTGGTAAACCACTTCTGATTCATATTGTGCACCAGAGCCTGCTAAGAATTGACGCTCTGCTTCTGGTACGCCTAGACGTTCAAAGGTTTCTTTGATTTTGTCCGGTACATCATCCCAGCTCCGTTCTGAACGTTCACTGGATTTACGGTAATAGGTGATATTATCAAAATCAACTTCTGATAGATCCGCACCCCATTCAGGCATCGGACGTTTCAAAAAGTGATCATAAGATTTCAAACGGTAATCCAACATCCATTGCGGCTCTTCTTTGCGCGCTGAAATATCTCGAATAATGCCTTCCGTCAAACCTTTACCGGTATCGTAAAGCGACTCGACATCATCGTGGAATCCATATTGGTATTCGCTTTTTTCTGGTACATTGACCATAACTTGGTTCCCCTCTCGTGAGTGTACTGCTTATTCAGTAATGTCTTCGTGTCTCATCTGTCCGTCTACGCCAGTGCCTTGGTTCGTTAAAGCTTTCTCTAGCGCTTTCCATGATAAAGTCGCGCATTTAATTCGAGCTGGAAATTTCGATACGCCTGAGAGCATCATCGCGTCTCCCAAAGCTGTTTGATCAGCTGCTTCATTCCCCTGAACCACTTGTGAGAATGATTCTGACAAGTGAAGGGCTTCTTCGATCGGTTTCCCAATAATCGCATCTGTCATCATACTCGCGCTCGCCATGGAGATGGTGCAGCCACTGCCATCGAATCGGACATCTTTGACGATATCGTCTTCGATATTGAGTTGAACTTGGATCACATCTCCACAGGTTGGGTTTCTTAGTTCGATCTGTGTGGTCGACTCATCCAAGGTCCCACGTCTTCTAGGGGTCTGTGAATGTTCAAGGATCACTGCTCGATACAATTGATCTAATTTAGTTAAAGCCATTCAAGAAAAACTCCTTCGTCGCGAGGATCGCTTCTACAAATTTATCTGCGTCTGCTTTGGTGTTATACAAATAGAAGCTCGCTCGAGCAGTCGCCGCTTGGTTCAGATAAGTCATGAGTGGCTGAGCACAGTGGTGACCGGCTCTGACCGCTACGCCTTCCATATCCATCGCAGTCGCCACATCGTGTGGGTGGACGCCATCGATATTGAAAGAAATCACGCCTGTTCTAAATCGCAGATCTTCTGGACCGAAAAGCGTTAGTCCTTCAATTGCTTCTAATTTCGGCATAACATACTCAACTAATTCACGTTCGTGTTGCACGATAGTTTCCATACCGATAGTGTTCAAGTAGTGCATAGCAGCGGCTAGACCAATTGCGCCAGCTATGTTTGGTGTGCCGGCTTCGAACTTCCATGGTAGTTCCTTCCATGTGCTGTCTTGTTCTTCTACGAAATCGATCATCTCGCCGCCAAATTCTACGGGCTCCATTTGTTCTAGGAGGGCACGTTTGCCATATAAGACACCGATTCCGGTCGGTCCAAGCATTTTATGCCCGCTGAAGGCATAAAAGTCCGCGTTCAGCGCTTGTACATCGACGGGCATATGTGGAACAGCTTGTGCGCCATCCACGACTAGATAGCCATTTTTTTCATGTATCCAGTCTGCAAGTTGCTTGATAGGATTCACAACGCCTAAAACGTTAGAGACATGAGAGATCGAAACGATTTTTGTTTTGTCCGTGATTTTTTGTTTGGCATCGTCCATATCGAGTTGGCCTTGATCGGTCAGTTCAATGTAAACGAGTTTGGCTTGTTTCTTTTTCGCTAGTTGTTGCCAAGGGATGATGTTTGAGTGATGTTCCATGTAGGAAATCAAAATTTCATCGCCCGGTTCGATGACTAATTCGCCAAAGCTTTTCGCGACCCAGTTCAGTGAAGTGGTCGTTCCACGTGTGAATAAGACTTCCGCTGTTTCATTGGCGTTGATGAAATCTTTCACGACTGTTCTTGACCCTTCATACTGACTCGTTGCGCGTTCACCTAAAGTATGCACGCCGCGGTGAACATTGGCATTTGAGGTGTGGTAATAGGTTTCGATTGCTTGTAAGACGGCTAAAGGTTTTTGTGTAGTCGCTGCATTATCCAGATAAACGAGTGGTTCGTCGTTCACGATCTGGTCTAAGATGGGAAAATCTTGTTTCAATTGATCAAAGGAAACGGTCATCTAACAGTCAACTTCCTTTCGATCGTGTCCACTAATTCATCTCTAATGGCTTTCAGCGGAATCGCTGAGATCACTGAGCCTAAAAACCCTCGGATAACCAGTCTCTCTGCTTCACTTTTCGCGATACCACGGCTCATCAGATAGTACATTTCTTCTGGGTCTACCCGACCAACAGAAGCCGCATGTCCAGCGGTCACTTCGTTTTCATCGATCAGTAAGATTGGGTTCGCATCGCCACGCGCTTTGTCTGACAGCATCAAGACACGTGATTCTTGTTGGGCATCTGAGCCTTTTGAGCCTTTGATGATATGACCGATTCCATTGAACGTCAATGTAGCACGGTCTAAAATAACGCCATGTTGGAAGATATTGCCAACAGTATGCAGCCCATAGCTGACCACGTTTGAATCAATGGCTTGCGTTTGTTTACCGCTACTAATGCCTACTGCTTTCAAGTCAGAACTAGAGCCGTCTCCGACAAGATTCGTGTCCAAGTCAGCGATGGTATTGCCGCTATTCATAACGCCGATCGCCCAGTCTATTGACGCGTCTCGGAAAGTGTGACCCGCACGGTTGAAATAGGTCGTTGTATTTTCCCCTAATTGATCGACCGCTGAGAATTTCACTTGCGCGCCTTGTTTAGCAACGACTTCTACTAGGATATTTGCGGCATTCTTCATATCTCCAGCCGTTAGGAATTTTTCCACGTAGTTAAAGCTAGCATTAACGTCCGCATAAATCAGAACGTGCTTGATAAAGCTGTCTGCTACTAAACTATTTTGGATAAACATCGCTTCAAGCGGTTCTTCAACAACGACATTTTTCGGGACGTATAAGAATAGACCTGAATTCATGAACGCTGCATGGAAAGCCGTGATCTTATTTTTATCTGCTTTGACCGCATGTTGCATATAGGCTTCTTTTACGAGTGCTGGATGTTCTTTCAGCGCCGTTTTGATATCCGTAAAAATAACGCCTTTGTCTTTTAGTGACTCGGGTAAGGTTTCAATGACCGTTTCGTTTCCTGCTTGGATAACACGCGCCGCATCTGCTTTGTCTTCCACATACTTCGTGATTTCCACCGCTTTCGCTGCCGGTGCGCCTGTTAGGTTTGGCACTTGAAATAATGGCCAACGGTTATAGCGGACACGTTCGATGATGGGTAAATCTAGTTCCTCGATTTTATTCAGGGATTCTAAACGCAGTTGAAGCATCCATTCCGGTTCACCGAGTCCTGTCGAGAAGGCTGTAAGAGCATCTGCATAGTCTACGTATTGCTTTTGTTTCGTTACCATGTAATTGGCCTCCTCTGTTTTATTCGTGTTCTTCCGGTTTGTATTCGATACCGAGTTCTTCCATCAAGCCTTTGTAGCCTTCTGCTTCTAATTGGTGAGCCAGTTCCGCGCCACCTGTTTTAACGACACGGCCATCCATCATAATATGGACGACATCTGGCGTGATGTAGTTGAGTAGTCTTTGGTAGTGCGTAATGATCAATGAGCCGAAGTTGTCTCCGCGCATTTCGTTGACGCCTTTAGAAACGACTTGTAAGGCATCGATATCCAGTCCTGAATCGATCTCATCTAAAATCGCAAAAGTTGGTTCGATCATCAATAATTGTAAGATTTCATTTCGTTTTTTCTCTCCGCCTGAAAAGCCTTCGTTTAAATAACGTTCAGCCATTTCTTCTGGCATATCCAGTAAAGCCATTTTTTCATCTAGTTTGTTGATGAAGTCCATGACGCCCATTTTATTGTCTTCTTCACGGCGAGAGTTGATGGCAGCACGCATAAACTCTGCGTTGGTGATCCCAGCGATCTCACTCGGGTATTGTACCGCTAAAAAGAGTCCAGCGCGTGCGCGTTCATCTACTTCCATCTCAAGGATATTTTCACCATCTAGTAACACTTCTCCTTCAGTGACTTCATAACTTGGGTGGCCCATAATGGCCGCTGATAAAGTCGATTTACCCGTTCCGTTTGGGCCCATGATGGCATGGATTTCTCCCGTTTGCATTTTTAAATTGACACCTTTTAAAATTTCTTTTTCTTCAATGGATACATGTAGGTTCTTGATTTCTAATACAGCCATTATGTACCTTCCTTTTCTCGGTTATTTTTGTTTGATTTTTTAAGCTACACTTCGTTAAAGAATAAAGCGTATACTCCTCTATTTTAGTCTAATTGAACAGGCATATCAAGGTCGACCAATACCCTAAATCGCGCAAAACTACGCGGATAGTTGTTATACCAAGGTTTCTAGTTTATAAAAATTATTATCTAGTAAAGAATATAAAATCGAACCCTTTTATCTTCTTACTACGCAACATAAAAACGCCTAGTTATCTTGTCGAAACAGGATAACTAGACGCACCAATTACACGAAATTTATTTCACTTTTTTATTACGCGTGCAAAGTACACTGGTCATACCAATGATTAGTAATATGAACGCCAAACCCATGTATCGAATAAGATTGACATTTGTTTCAAGTGCATACGTGTCAAAATCAAATTCACCACCATGCATAACTGGATAAATAATCTTTTGTATCGTAAGGGGGATCAGTACGGCGATAAGGATCAATAGAAAACCTATGTACTGTACAGCCTTATCCAATACCTTTAACTCTTTTCTCACTTTGCTTATGTCTTCTTTGAATTCGCTCATTTATGTCTTCCTCTCTTTTATCTTTTTTTACTTTTTAAATAAACACAGTAAACTGATGACAAAAGAAAATACCGCAAGGGTCAGCCAACGGATAGCATTAATGCCTAATTCAAATTGATCATAGACAGCGTAACCATCAGTTGAGTCTGGTGTAATCAATATTGGTAAAAACAATACGATCAAAATTGCAACGATTAAACAGGCAAAACCCATATTCCAGTTATTTAGACTTCTTCTTGTTTCCTTTTCTTCTGTCTCACTTAAGGCCACTGCTTTTTCTTCATTTGGTTCAGCGCTTTTCTCTTCTTTTTCTATCATTGTTTCCAATTTTTCATCAGCCATTTTTTCACTCCCTTTATTTAGTTAAAATAATACCACTCTTTAACGTAAAGGCTAGCGTTTTTTAAACTATTTTAAATCATCCGTAATCTAGCAATGGCCAAGGACTTATGCTATACTCTAGTTAATAAACGGGAATGAATGTCTCCCGAGGCGTAGCCTGAACTGCTGAAGAGCTGATGACTTCTGTGATGAACTGTTCATCCAGGAGTCTCGGCTTTTTTTATGCGCAGACTACTGATCGACGGTGCATCTTATTCTCTATAAAAAGGACTGGTTTGATGTTAACAAGTATTGCTTTGATTTTTATTACTGGAATTGTTTTAGGAGGAATCTGTAAGCGACTCGGATTACCGAGTCTGATCGGGATGATCCTTGCAGGGATCTTGATTGGACCTTATGCATTTAATCTACTGGATGACTCGCTGCTCAACATTTCCGCTGATATCAGGAGAATGGCGCTCGTCATTATTCTTACACGTGCTGGACTTTCTTTGAATGTTTCGGAGCTGAAAAAAATTGGCTTGCCGGCTATTTTGATGAGTTTTGTTCCAGCTGTTTTGGAAATTACAGCGATCACTTTGCTCGCACCTTTACTCTTTGATTTGACTTATATCGAGTCTGCACTGATGGGGACAGTCGTTGCGGCTGTATCCCCCGCTGTGATCGTGCCATTGATGCTTAAAATCAAAGAAGGTGGTTACGGACAAAAACGAAAGATCCCACAACTCATTCTTGCCGGTGCATCATTGGATGATATTTTTGTGATCGTCTTATTTTATGCTTTCTTATCTCTGGCTTCCGGCGGGGCTTTATCTGCCAGTCATTTCCTAACGATCCCTATTTCCATTGTCTTAGGCATTCTTACAGGTGTCATTGTGGGTCTTGGTATGGGCCAATTATTCAAACGGACGAAGCTTTCAATCATGATGAAAGTCTTGATGTTGTTAAGTGTTTCCTTTCTGTTATTGGGTCTTGAAGATGTGCTTGAAGGAACAGTACCTTTGTCTGGCCTACTCGCCATCATGAGTATGGGTATCGTCTTGAATCAACTGTATCAAGACTTAGCCGCTGCCTTATCTAAAACCTATACGAATTTGTGGAGCGGTGCGGAGATTTTATTATTTGTCTTGGTCGGTACGACCGTTGACTTGAGTTATGTTCAGTCTGCTGGTGTTGCGGCTGTCTTATTGGTCGTCGGTGCCCTTGTTTTCAGAATGTTTGGTGTCTATCTCAGTCTGATTCCTTCTTCCTTGTTGAAAGAAGAAAAATGGTTCACGATGATCGCCTATACACCCAAAGCCACTGTACAAGCCGCAATTGGGAGCATTCCTTTATCTATGGGCTTAGCTAGTGGTCATCTGATCGTAACGGTCGCTGTCTTGTCGATTCTAATTACCGCTCCGATCGGTTCTTTTGCGATTGAACAGACTTATCGTAACTGGCTAGCACATTCAAAACGTGCTTGATCCCTGTCGATTTGTTATAAATTAAGGACGTTTTTTCATAAAAGGGTTTTCGATTTTCCGTGCCCGTTGCTTATGAATAAGTGAATCGGTATACTATACTCACCTATTTAATAAGGTTTTGAGAGGATGAGAATTGATGAAACCTGTTATTGGTATTCTCGGAAATGTTTTAACAAATTTTAGTCCACGATATGAAAGTCTTCCGATTTCGTACACGCCTCATGGTTTTGTGGAAGCCTTACAAGCGGCTGGTGCTTTACCGGTCATATTTCCGATTTCTAGTGAGGAAAATGCTCGTCAATATGTGAAAAGTGTGGATGCGATCCTGCTGGCTGGCGGTCAAGATGTGTCGCCTTTAAGTTACGGGGAAGAACCGCATTTAAAATTACAAGATACCAGTCTTGAGCGTGACCAGTTTGAGATGGCTGTTATCAAGGAAGCGTGGGCCGAAAACAAACCCGTGCTAGCGATCTGCCGCGGTCTACAGATCTTTAATGTAGCGTTCGGTGGTACCTTGTATCAGGATGTGTCCCTTTATCCATCACTTGGTGTGCAGCATGTTCAAGAGTCAACACCTGAAACAGCTGCACATAGTGTGAAGATCAAAGAGGATTCTTGGCTTGGGCAATTGTATGGTACTAGCGCTCATGTGAATTCGTATCATCACCAAGCGATCAAAGAACTTGCGGAAGGTTTACGTCCGGTCGGTTGGTCTAGTGATGGCTTGATTGAAGCTTTCGAGAGCAGCGATGATCAGCATATCACCATCGGCGTGCAGTGGCATCCAGAATTGATGATCCACAACAACAAAGCCGCTCAAGGCTTGTTTGACGCATACGTTAAAACGGTTATTGATTGGAAAAAGAAAACACTCTAGCTGATGCAAAAGGAAACTACGACAACTTTATCGTAGCTTCCTTTTTTTAGTATGCTTTTTTATGGGTGTTCACATAGTAGGTATCATATGGTTCTTTTAAGCTATAGCCTAAAGACTGTGCTAGTTTCGCAGAACCGATATTTTCTGCATCCCAATTAGGATAGCGATTTTGATACAAGCAATCGCGTATTAAAGCGGCTGAGACGATTGCAGCAAGTCCTTGTCTTCTATAACCTTCGTCTGTCCCCACTTCTATTTCGATTCCACCATCATAAATACTAAAACTAGAAGCGCCACTGACCACTTTATCTTCGTGGATAACCACGTAGCCGATGCCTCTATCTAAATAATCTTCCGCTGATTCAAAATTACCAGTGAAATCTGGCGATAAGTGATGCAATGACGGCATCTCGATTACCGCTTTGTCGATTTTTCGAAGGGTGTACGCTGAGGGTAATTGGTCAATGATCGCCTTTAAGTGCTTAGGGTCTAACACTACTTGGCTTTGTTCAAAGCGGTATCTGGAATACTTTTCATAATGACCTGCATGAACGCTTTCCAGCTCCTGCTTCCATTCGTCAGTCTCTACGATGACCAATACATCTTCGGGAACATTTTTAAGTAAGGCTTCCGCAGCTGTTGACCTAGCGTCTCCTGAGAAAAACGTAAAAACGCTCACCGTTATTTGAGCAGCAGTCGGTTGATCGAGATCATCTACCCACGCTTCCCCCATATGTCCTTCCAGATACGTTCGAATCATCGTATCGTCAAATTGTTTAAAGAATGGTTCAACAAGTCGACGCTTTTGTTCCGGTACTTTTTTTATCATGTGACGCCTTCTCTCTTCTTCTAGTCGTTATCCCAGACGAAGAGCTAGTTGATTCTTGATTAGCGAAAGATAAAGTCTTTGACAGTTTGCGCTAGGCCATCATTATCAATGATATAAGAACTATGGTCTTCCCCTTTTAGAATCATCAGTTCTGCGTCTGGAATCTTTTTCTCGATCGTCCGGTACATCGAACGATAAAACAAATCATGTTCTCCAGCTGTCACGAGCGTAGGCACTTGGATATCGGTTAAGCGCGCTGGATCAATATTGGGTTCATTCAACATCATGTAAAAGGCTGGATCTTTTGTTTCTTCGTATTTTTTTTCTAAGTATTTTAAGGGTTTCCGCTTCCAGTCTTTGGGTGAAAGATTTGGGCTCAAGCTGATCAGTTTCATCAAATACTTTTCTTGTCTGATACCCAATAGCAAAGCAATGATACCACCATCGCTGAATCCCAGTATACTGACATTCGTTAAACCCAGTTGTTCAATAAACTGATGAATATCTTCTGTCATATCCTCGTAGGTATAGGCATCCGTCACTTTTGTACTTTTCCCATGGTCTCGACTATCCACCGCATAAACGGTGAATCGATCCGTTAATTTTGTCACGACCTTGTCAAAAATATGGTGGTCTTCTCCATTGCCGTGTAAAAGAATCAGATTCGGTCCCTTTCCAGATACATCATAGTGTACTGTTAGTTGTTTATTAATGGTACATTCCATTGAAAACACCGTCCCTTTCTAAGCTGCCTTTTCTAGTATACCGCAGTTAAAACCAGAAATGCACAAAAAAAGTGCTTTCTCTAAAAATAGAGAAAGCACTTTTTTATATCACTTTTACATTTCATCGTATTTATGATGTGTGTTTAGTTCTTGGATCTCACCCGTTTCAAAGTAGACGATCCACTCTGAAATATTTGTGATGTAATCGCCGATTCTTTCGATATAAGTGCTGGCCATCATGTAATCAGTCGCACCTAAAACGAGTTCTGGATCTTTTTTCATTTCAGAAATACACGCTTCTTTAATATCGTGTGCTAGACTGTCGACAAGATAATCGTATTTCGCGATCTCGACGGCTCTTTCCGTATCGTATTCGATATAAGCAGTCAGTACATCTTCGCCCATTTTCTTGATTTTTTCTCCAGCATCCGAAATCATGCTTTCAATGGCGCTATTTCGTTTCATACCTTTAACTCGAATCGTTGATTTGGAAATACTCACTGCATGGTCACCCATTCGTTCAAGATCGGCAGAAGCTTTCATTACCGTAATAATTTTTCTCAAATCGGTCGTAACGGGTTGTTGTAAGGCAATCAATTCGATACAGGACTGTTCTAGGTCAAGTTCCATCTGGTTGATATGCTTGTCTTCTTCAATCACACCTGTAGCCAACTCTTTATCATGTTTAACGAATGCTTTGATTGATTTGTAGATGGCTTCATTGACCATGCAGCCCATTTGATAGAATTTACGGTGTAATTGTTCTAATTCTTCGTCATACGCTCGTCTCATAATCCATTCCCTCCTAATTTATCCTCGGTTAACCAAATCGTCCAGAAATGTAGTTCTCTGTTTCACTTTGTTCGGGGTTCGTAAAGATTTTACGTGTGTCCCCATGTTCGATGATATGTCCATTCAAGAAGAAGGCCGTTTCGTCTGATACACGAGAAGCTTGTTGCATATTATGTGTGACCATAACGATTGTGTAGTGATTTTTCAATTCTGCAACTAATTCTTCAATTTTCGCTGTTGAAATCGGATCTAATGCACTTGTCGGCTCATCCATCAGTAAGACTTCTGGTCCTACCGCCAAAGCTCTTGCGATACAAATTCTTTGTTGTTGTCCACCGGAAATCGAAAGTGCGTTACGATCCAAGTGATCTTTCACTTCGTCCCAGATCGCCGCTTGCTTCAAACTGCGTTCAACGATTTCATCCAATTCTGATTTATTCTTGATGCCATGTGTCCGTGGTCCATAAGCAATGTTATCATAGATACTTTTTGGAAATGGATTCGGTTGTTGGAAGACCATTCCGACTTGTTTACGTAATTGATTGACATCCGTTTTGTGACTGTAAATATCTCTGCCATCTAACTCGATCGTACCTTCGATTCGACAAGACTCAATTAAATCATTCATTCTATTTAAAGATTTAATAAATGTCGACTTACCACAACCGGAAGGTCCAATAAAAGCCGTAATTTTTTTCTCCGGTATATCTAGATCCAAGCCATGTAATGCTTGAAAGTCTCCATACCATAATTTTAAATCTTTCACTTGAATTTTAGGCGATTCAGTAACCATTTATTTTCCTCCTTTAGATAAGCGTGCACTAACAAACGTAGATAAACCGTTTAATATTAGTACAAAAAGCAATAGAACGACAGCAGTCGCATAGGCTTGATCAACGTGGAAGCCTTCGTTCGATAGCACATACATGTGTAGCGATAACGTTCTTCCTGAATTAAATAGACTTCCTGGAATATTGGTTGCTGATCCTAGCGTATAGAGGAGTGCTGCCGTTTCTCCGATGACACGTCCAGTAGCTAAGATCACACCCGATAAGATTCCCGGCATCGCAACAGGTAAGACTACTGTGAAAATCGTTCTTAATTTCCCAGCACCTAAAGCATAACTAGCTTCTCTAAGCGGACGTCCTGTCGATACTAAAGCTTCCTCCGTTGCACGGATAATTAAAGGTAGAGACATAATAACGGATGTTAATATACCTGCGATCAATGACAATTGGAAACTCAAAAACGTTACAAAAAATAGAAAGCCAAAAAGACCATAAACAATAGAAGGAACAGCTGCTAATGTATCAGTTGCCATACTGACTAATTTCACTATGGGATTTTTACGATTTGCATACTCTACAAGGTAGAACCCTGTAAACACACCAATTGGGGTAGTGATTAGTAACGTTCCTCCAACAACATATAATGTTGTTATGATGGCTGGCATCATCGATACATTGTCAGAATTATAATCCCACGAGAATAGATCGGGTGTTAGAAAACGAACCCCATTGATTAAAATAAAAATAATCACATAGCCCAACATACCAAATGTTATCGCAGCAGATAGATATACGAGCCCTCTTACAAATTTAGTAGCCAACATTATTTCGCCTCCCTATTTTTGAAATAAAGAAAGATTGAATTGATAATTAAGATGAAACCGAATAGAACGACCGCTGTTGCGATCAAGGCTTCTCTGTGTTCTCCAGTTGCATAAGCCATCTCAATCACAATGTTTGTCGTTAACGTTCTAACGCCCGATAAGAGGCTATCCGGTACGATCGCTTGATTCCCTGCGATAAGAACAACAGCCATTGTTTCCCCGATTGCGCGTCCAATACCTAAAATCACACTCGATATGATACCAGACTTCGCTGCTGGTAGTAACACTTTAAAGATACTTCTTTCGTGCGTCGCACCTAGCGCAACACTCCCTGTGTAATACGTTCTAGGAACAGCGCGCAGCGCTGATTCGGAAAGTCCGATCACAGTCGGCAAGATCATGATCCCTAACAACACAGAAGCCGTCATCACACTATAACCGTTACCACCAAACGTATCTCTAATCAGTGGGGTAAAAACACGTAGTGCAAAAAATCCGTATACAATAGAAGGAATCGCCGCCATTAGATTTACCGCCGGTTTCAAGACCTTGTAGAGAATCGGTGGGCAAAATTCAGCCATGAATACCGCTGTCAATACACCAATCGGCACACCTACTACTGCAGCACCTGCCGTTACGTATAATGATCCTATAATCATAGGGAATATGCCGTAGGTAGCGGGCGTATTTGTGGGTGCCCATTCCATACCGAAAATGAATTTGAAAAATCCATATTCAAACATGAACGGCACACCATTAGCGAAAATAAAAATAACGATGAGTAAAAGTGCAATAATAGAGAAGCAAGCTGAAAGAAAAAAGATGCCTTTCATCACTGATTCTTTGGTATTCTTCAAGTTATAACATCCTTTCCAAGGTGACCATAGACCGAGCATTCAATCGGTAATGACTGATTTTTCTAACTTTTTTATTTAAATCATTCGTAAGATAAACACGCAAAAAAGGTATGGAACCGAATTGAACTCAACTCGGTTCCACCCCTTTAACGCTAACTTAAAAGTATTTAGTTGTACTATTTGCTTTTTTAAGATTCATTGTAAGGGGAAACTTACTTTCGGTTTCATTATCTCTTAACCGGTTATCTAGAAGATAACTTTATTCCATTACATCTGCCCAAGTAGTCACTTCACCTGTAAAGATTTGACGAACTTGTTCAAGTGTTAACCCTTCAAGTGCATTGTCATTGTTAACGACTACTGCGATACCATCATTTGCGATTGCTTCAACAGTTAATGATGCAGCTTCTTCTTCTGATAATTCACGTGAAGCCATTCCTAGATCAGCTGTTGCATCTTGTGCAGCAGTGATACCCGCACTTGAACCAGTAGCTGAAATTTCAAACGTTACATCTGGATAGATTTCTTTGAATGCTTCAGAAATCGCTGTTGCAACAGGTTCTACTGAAGTAGATCCAGCAAGACTAATCGTTCCTTCAATGCCTTCTTGTTCTTCGTATGCTTCAGCTTCAGGATCTACAGGAATATAACTTTCTTCTTCAACGATAGCTTGACCTTCTTGACTAAAGATGAAATCCCAGAATTCTTGTGCTTGTGGCGATAAGTCTTCACCGTAAGCCATATTGAATGGACGAGCAATTGGGTAAGTACCGTCAGCTACTGTGTCATGAGTTGGTTCAACGTCATCTACCATTACACCTTTAACTGAATCATTTAAAGAACCTAGTGAGATATAGCCAATGCCATTAACATCGCCAGAAACCGCACTAATGACGCCTTGAGTACCACTTTGGATAATTGCACTTTGAGCAGTATTATCAGTTTCAGTATCGCCATCTTCTACTAATACACCAGTGATTTCATTGAAAGCACCACGGGTACCTGAAGCCGTATCACGAGCTACTACTGTAATTGATGCAGAACTATCAAAGTCACCTGTTGCTGCACCTTCATCAGTTGTACCTGTGCCCGCGTCCGAATCGTCAGAACCTGTATCTGTGTCTGCTGCGTTATCACAAGCTGCTAATAATGCTGTCGCGCTAAGTGCCATAATCCATTTCGATGCGTACTTAAGTTTCATTTTAAATCTCCTTCTGATTGAGTAATGTGATAGACAGTTTATCTTGTCCTCGGTTCCTATACTACAAGTCGAATGTTGATTCATTACGGATATTATGTGTAGTTCATGTAAAGGATTGTAAATTTTGTGTAAATACTAATCAAATCCCAACTAATACATTCTTGTAAATGCCGCTACTAAAGCTTCTTATATTGTCTAACGAATATTAAATGTGGATTTTAAGGTAATAAAAAAGCATGAATCTTTTTACTCACTCGTATGCAAGTAATAGAATTCATACTTCAGGTATAATTTTATTCTAAAAATTCAATAGGATAGGTTGTAGGAAGTAGACTGCTAGTACGATGACTACGATACTGACGACATTCATCCAGAATCCAGCTTTCATCATGTCTTCAATTTTAATCTCGTTCGTACTGAATACTGCTGCATTCGGTGGTGTAGAAATAGGGAGCATGAAGGCACACGAAGAAGCCAAAGCAACAACGGCCATAATTCCGTATGGTGCGACACCAATCCCTGCTGCGAGCCCTACACTGATTGGCATCAACATATTGGAGACTGCCGTGTTCGACATGATTTCAGTCATAAAGAGAATCGTTGTCGTCAAAATAATCAAAATCACAAAGTAATTAAACTGATCTAGATTCGATAGAATATCACCGAACCATGTGGTTAGACCTGAAGATTCAAAAGCAGCTGCGAGTGAAAGGCCACCTCCGAATAATAATAGTAAGCCCCAAGACAAGTGCTTCATATCTATCCAGTCAAGTAAACGTCCACCTTTTGTGCTTGGAATCATAAACAATAAGGTTGCCCCAAAGATCGATATCGTGGTGTCAGACAATTCGAATGGTAAGAAGCCTCCAAATATCCACAGTGATCCAATAGCAATAAAAACAGTCAGTACGAGTTTTTCTTCTACAGACATCGGTCCAAGTTCTTTTAATTGCTGTCTGGCAAAGTCAGAAGAAATCTCCCCACTTTGTTTGACCTTGAATTTGATTTTCGTAATGTAAACATACAGTACGACCATCAATACAATCGTAATCACGATACCAAACAAGAACCAGTCTGAGAAAGTCACTGTTTGTTCGAGCATCGTCGAAGCAATCGCTACGAAAGCTGCATTTGGTACAGATCCGACAATGGTTGCTAAGCCACCAATCGAAGCAGAATAGGCTACCATCAATAGCAGACCTTTTGAAAAATTCTGCATCGAATCATCGTCAAAAAATCCTTTCTCTCGAATCTCTGTAATCAACGCAATGGCGATTGGTAACATCATTAAGGCTGTTGCTGCATTCGAAATCCACATAGATAAAAAAGCTGTCGCGAGTCCTACACCTAAAATAATGCGGTTACTACTTGTTCCTAAGATAGAAATAATCGTCATCGCGATTCTTCTATGTAAATTCCACTTTTCAATCGCGATCGCAATCGTAAAGCCACCCATATACATAAAGACGATCGGGTTTCCATATGCTGTTGTTGCGGTAGCTTGATCTGCCCCACCTGTTAATGGTAGAAGAAAAATCGGTAATAATGATGTTGCCGGTATCGGTAAAGCTTCTGTGATCCACCAAGTAGCTACCCATGCTGTTACACCCAACACAGCTCTCGGTGCGTCTTCTAAACTTGTAATCCCTGGCAAAAAATAAAGTACTGAGAATAGGAATGGTCCAAGAAGCAATCCTACTTTCTTCGCGTTAAATTTCATTTATTTGTCTCCTCTTCTTACACATACTTTAAAAAGTTTATAAAAGAACGAAATAGTGCTCACCCAGTCAAAGTCTCACTGAGCAGCACTATTTTCTAATAATTCGATTTATTTATTGCGATTAACCTTGGTATTGACCTTTAGTAGCAATATTTGATTTCTTGATATCATCAATAATCACAGTAATTGCATCTTTTTGTGCACCGGTATGTGTTTCCACTGCTTTTACAATATCTTCTACTAAGTGTTTTTTCTGTTCATCAGAACGTCCTTCAATCATTTCTACATGTACGATCGGCATAACGATTCACTCCTTATTTCATTATCCTATCTATCATAGCATATTTTTTTGTGAGTGAACGCTTTCGCTTTAGAATATTAAACAAAAAGGTTTACCATCTAATTTAAAATGGCAAACCTTTTGTATGACTTTAGATTATTTTGTTTTATTCTCTATTCAGAAACGGGGATAACCGATCCGCCCCAAGTCTCTAAAATGAAATCTTGTGTTTCTTCGCTGCGCAATTCTTCGACTAAAGCTTTGATCGCTTCATTATCTTTATCTTCTGAACGTACTGCGATGATGTTTGCATATGGTGAATCTTCTATTGTTTGGATCGCGATAGAATCATCTATTGGGCTCAGTCCATTATCCACGGCAAAGTTCGAATTGATGAAGACAACGTCACCTTCGTCATTATCATAAAGTTGAACCATCAATGCTGGGTCATAAGACGTTTCAAATTCAAGGTTACGTTCGTTTTCAACGATATCATCAAATGTTGCTTTTGTGATATCAACATTTTCATCTAATTTGATCAAACCTTCATTTTGAAGAATTTCAAGGATTCGACCATAATCGGGTGCATTTGAGCTGACCAATACTTTTGCACCATCTTCAAGATCCGCTAAGCTATCTACGCGTTGAGAATAAGCGGCGATCGGCTCAATATGAATACCACCAACATTAGCGAAATCATAGCCATTTTGTTCAATTTCTGCGTCGAAATACGGCACAGTTTGGAAGTAGTTTGCATCCAAATCGCCACTATCTAAAGCAGCATTGATCAATGGATAGTCAGTATACGTGACGATATCTAAAGTAATCCCTTCTTCTTCAAGTTTAGGTGCAACAAATTCTAATGTTTCAGCATGTGGTGTATTCGTCGCCCCAATACGAATGGTTGTCTCTTCCGTTTGATTCTCTGAATCAGTAGATCCTTCGTTTGATGCATCGTTCGAATCATTTCCACAAGCACTTAATAGTGCAACGGCTCCAGCTGATAATAATACTTTTTTCCATAATGATTTTGACATTGTCTTTTCCCCCTGAATAAATTGTTTTTTTAAAGTTTGTACACGTTGGAATGGTCTTACCTTTTATCAATTCTCTTCACTGCAAAGTCACCGATAGCTTGAATAATAAAGACGATCAAGACGATCGTGATCGTTGCAACGAGAACTACTGTGTTTCGACCTCTCTGGAAGCCTTCCAGATAAGCCATATTTCCTAGTCCACCCGCACCGATGATGCCGGCGATTGCTGAATACCCAACTAAGGAAATCGCGGTTACTGTAATTCCTGAAACGAGCGATGGTAGACTTTCTGAAATCAATACTTTACCAATAATTTCTAACTTACTGGCCCCCATTGCTTCAGCGGCTTCCACTACACCTTTATCGACATCTCTGAATCCTGATTCAACCAGTCTCGCATAAAAAGGTGCAGCTGATAAGATCAGTGCTGGCAATCCAGCAGTTGGTCCTGTAATCGTCCCTAAGAGTGTTCGAGTAAATGGAATCAATAAGACGATCAAAATGATAAAAGGAATGGAGCGAAATACGTTCACGATCAGTGTTGTAATGTAATATACCGCTTTTGCGAATGTACCCTCTCTTCTACTGGTTTCGTATAAGAGTAACCCTAGCACTAAACCGATAATAAAAACGGCAATCAAGGATACTATTGTCATATAAAGCGTCGCTTGCGTATTCTCCCATAAACTCGCTAAATCTACTTCTTCCCAGTTTGTATATGACTGAAACACTTCTAGCAAACTTTGATTTCGATTACGCATAGTCGATCACCTCGATTTCAATATTGTGTTCCTTGATTTGTTTTATACCCGCTTCGATATCTTCCGTTTTCCCAGTTACTTGTACGTATAAGGAGCCAACTGTATCTTCTTGTGATTCCTGAACATTTCCTTGGATAATATTGATATCCACATTACAAGTACGAGAGATTTTTGAGATAAAGGGGCTTCTAACTGTTTCACCGGCAAAGACAAGTCTAGCGATTTTGCCTTCAGGATATTTTCTAGCTAGTTCATGTAGTATCGTGATCACGTCTTCTGAATCGGCTGTTGTATCCTGACGAATGAATTGTTTTGTGATTTCTTGTTCAGGATTTCTGAATACATTGGAAACTTTTCCTTCTTCTACAACCTCACCTTTGCTCATGACAGCTACCCGATCACAGATTCTTCTGATCACTTGCATCTCATGTGTGATCAAGACGATCGTTAAATTCAGTTTACGGTTGATGTCTAACAGTAACTCTAATACATCTTCAGTCGTTTTAGGATCCAATGCACTTGTTGCTTCATCACATAAGAGAACCGTTGGATCATTAGCCAATGCTCTAGCAATCCCCACTCTTTGTTTTTGTCCACCGGATAATTGTGCTGGGTAGGCTTCTTCCCTGCCTTCTAATCCCACTAAACGAATCAATTCTTTTGCTCTTTCAATGCGTTTTGCTTTCGGAACTTTTGCGATTTCAAGCGGGAATAGGATGTTTTCTAGAACAGTTCTACTCCATAACAAGTTGAAGTGTTGAAAGATCATGCCGATTTTTTGTCTTTCTTTTCTGAGTGTTGCATTTTTCAGGGTGTTCAACGCTTTACCTGCAAGGGAAACTTCACCGGATGTTGGTTTTTCTAGTCCATTCAATAACCGTAGCAACGTACTTTTTCCTGCACCAGAGTAGCCTACGATACCGTATATCTCGCCATCTTGAATGGCTATATTGACGTTATCTAATGCGACGACATCCGTTTGTTTTGTCTTGTAGACTTTATTGATCTGTTTTAATTCAATCACGCTGTTTCCTCCTTAAGCTCATCGTGCTCATCTGCTTGATTCTGTGGTAGGGTCATTCTATTTATACCAATAAAAAAAGCTTTTGTCCTATAGAATCCATTCGTAGATTCCAAAGGACAAAAGCTTTTGCTTTCGTGTTACCACCTTTTTTCGTCTTATACTCGCGTATCAGACCTCATCCAGTACGGAGAATAGTTAGACTATTCCATATACTGTGGCACGTTATCGGGTGCACCCGGATCAGGCTAATGAGAATTCATTCACCTTATCTGCTCAAAGCTCATTTTCCATCCTGCCCGCATTGCTACTTTTCACCAGTTCGCAGCTCTCTTTAAATGTTTCTTGGATGTACTCTACTTATCATCGCATTGATTGTTTTACATAACTTGTTGTATTTAAGTGTTTTTATATTATCAAGCTAGACTCTTCAAGTCAAGCTTAATTTTCATTATTTTGAACTTTATCTGAAAAGCTATTGAATGCTTCGTGGTCTTCACTACTTAGTTCTACGATCCAGTTCTCACTTTTATCTGCGGCATTCAATATTTCTGGCTCATCTTCTACTTCTTCGTGGACGGCCGTCACTGTTCCAGTCATGGGTACTGTCAATTCTGTTACAGCTTTCGCACCTTCTACACCTAGTAGAACGTCACCAGCTTTTAGCATTGCGCCTTCTTCTGGTAATTCGACAAACATGACTTCCCCGATATCATCTTGTCCTTTTTCGGACAAACCAATTCTATACTGGTCTTCCATTTTTTCAATCCATAATCCTGATTCGTGATATTTCACTGACATGTCATTCTCTCCTTTAGTTCGCCCACACTGTTTCATATTCTGCTTCTTTGAAGCCAACGGTGACCTGCTTTTGATCAAAAGCAAGCGGTCGCTTCACAAGCATACCATCTGATGCTAATAATTCCGCTGCTTCTTCAATTGTCATATTAGGTACTTTATCTTTTAATTGCTTTTCTCGATAGACTTGACCGCTTGTATTGAAAAATTGTTTGATTGGACGATCTGACTGTTCGATCAACGCGATCCATTCTTCTTTAGACAACGAGGTTTCTTTTAAATTGATCCAATCATAGGCGACACTTCTCTCATCTAACCACTTCTGTGCTTTTTTGCAAGTTGTACAAGTTGGATGGCAATAAAATTTCATGTAAACAAACTCCTCATTCTCTAAACTTCCTTTTCTATTATAAGGCATTTCACCTAAAAATCAAAAGAGATAAAAAAAGCCAAGCTTTATGCTCGACTTCTTTCTCTCATACTCTAACTATTCATATTCATTTCATCTTTATTTTGCTTGATTTTGTCCAGCTCATCTTCTTTTAATCGGTTTACTTTATAGATGGCTTTTTTCAAAATTACGGTATCTGATTCATCTGGGTAACCAGTCCATTCTGAATCACTGATTTGCTTCTCTCTTCTGAGATCTGATTCGTACTCGGGCACTGATTTGTGATTTTTCCATTCAAAGATGATTGTATTTAATAAGCCCCCTAGCAACATAATGATACTAGATAGATAAAGGAATAACATCAAGGCGATAAATGCACCAAACGTGGCATTTGCGACAGCATCTCCACCGGCAACATTCAAGTAAAGCGAGAAACCTTGTACAAGAATTAACCAGCCAACTGTAGAAAAAATCGCTCCAGGGAATGAATACTTCACTGTAATATTATGATTTGGTACAAATCGGTAAACAATAAAAAATACTACAAATAAAATCGCAATCAAAACAATATATCGAACAATCAAAAAGGTATCAATAAACGGTAATTGTAAGTCAACAAAGTCTTGGATGATCGTTAAGATTTGTTCACCAAACACGAATAAAAATACAACGAGTCCAATCACGATCAAAATCCCTGTCATGACAAACACGGAAATGATACGCGCAATAATAAAGTTGTTCTGCATCGTCGCACCGTATACATCGTTCAATACTTTTCTCAAAATATTGATGACTTTACTCGCTGACCAGATCGCACCCAATAACCCTATTGAGATCACGCCGCCACTACCACTTTCCAAGTAACTGGCGAGTGTCGGTTCCAGTACATTAAAAATATCTTGAGGAATCACTTCTGACATAAAATTCAAAATATCTTCTGTCGCCATCGGTAACAGAGGAATGACATTGGCAATCACCAATAGTATGGGTAGTAAAGATAAGAGCAAGAAATAGGCCATTCCGGCAGCACTTTGATTGATATCTGCACGTTCCCAATTCGACTGAAAAATGTTGATCAATCGAATCAATTTCTTTTTATGAGGAATCTTATCCTCATATTTTTCTACTTTTTCCATTCTCATCACTTCCTAACGCTGTTGAAATACAACAGTTCTTTGTTCCATCATATCACATTCAGCTTCTCTAACCGTATCGAAAGCATTGATTACTTTTTTCGTTCAATCTTAGCGATAGACAAAAAAAGCCTACCCAAGAAACCTGAACTGAAAACTTAGCGCTTCAGCTAGTCATTTCTATAGATAGACTTTTTTCAAATATGTTTATTGATCGTGCAAGTTATACTCAGAGATGATCATTTGAATCCCTTCATCCACTGTCTTCGCTGTCATTTCTTTATCTGATTTGTACCAGATCATCGCTTGTTCGTCCTGCGCTTGACGAACTGTACCGATCACTTTGTTCTTGACCAGCACTTCGATTTCGTTCAACGTGTCTGATTGGTTAGCTGTTTCTCTGATTTCAACTTCAATATTTTTATTGCGGTTAGCCATTTGAATCCTCCGTTTATAAGTCATACGCTTACGTGTTAGTCTCTTAAGAATACTGGAAACTACTCGTTTGAGCAAGAAAATTCAAATCAAAATTCATTATAATTTTATATCTAGGTGCTTTTAGCTATAATTATAAAAATAAAGTTATTCAAATTGATCACTTCCTTAGGAGGAAACAAGTATGAAACTTGTTCACTATTATACCGCTTCACATGGTCAGGCCCAACTAGGGATAGAACTGAGCGACGGTATCTTGAACATTGAAAAAACAAGTCGTTATTTTCAAGATCAAACGACTTACACAATGGAAAAATTAATGAAAGACCCCAAATTATTGAAGCCATTAGCTAAACTAGTTGAACAGTTTAAAGCAACAAAAGGAACGCCCGAAGCACTGCTTGAACAAAGAGATCAGCTTTATTATTTACCAGTTATCCAGCATCCTGAAAAAATCATTTGTGTCGGGATGAATTACTTGGACTATATTAAAGAAGTCGATGGTGAAATCCCTTTAAAACCCGTACTTTACAATAAGTACAATAATGCCCTAGCAGGGCATAATCAAGAAATCCCCCTTCCTTCCGTTGCCAGAAAAGTTGATTATTCGGCAGAGTTGGTCGTAGTGATCGGAAAAGAAGCTTTTAACATTTCAAAAGAACAAGCGCTTGACCATGTTTTTGGCTACA
Organism: Marinilactibacillus kalidii; assembly: GCF_017599325.1. GTDB lineage: Bacteria > Bacillota > Bacilli > Lactobacillales > Carnobacteriaceae_A > Marinilactibacillus > Marinilactibacillus kalidii. The sequence goes on from NZ_JAGFVM010000043.1 coordinate 24,867, forward strand.
CGGTCGGTAATGATCTCTCTGATCGCTCAATTCAAACAAATACATCGCAATGGATGCTTGGAAAAACACTTGATTACTTCGCACCCGTTGGTCCTAGTATCGCCACGAAAGATGAAATTAGTGATCTAAAAAATCTTTCTGTTACTTTAACTGTTAATAACGAAGTGAGACAACAAGGGAACACGAAGGATATGATTTTCGATGTCCCTTACATTATCAGTTTCCTGTCTAGACATCTTACGTTAAAACCAGGTGATTTGATTTTTACTGGTACACCTAAAGGCGTCATCTATAGTCAAGATAAAGTCGATCAACATTGGCTAACACAAAATGATCTACTAGAGGCTTCCATTTCTGGTATAGGCACTCTCATCAATCAAATCAAATAAAAAACATTCTCGCTCTACAGTCATCGACTGAGAACGAGAATGTTTTTTTGTTACTTTAAGGTAATTCGACACCGTCAGTAACTTCTTTCAAGTAACCATGTTTTGGAATTTTGTTTTGTTTTTGGAATGGATAACGCATCCCGAGCGTGTGTTTCGCTATCTTCGTTGAATGATCTGACATTCTTTCAAGATTCGATACAATATCCACAAAAAGGATCCCATCGGAAGGTAACCCGATACCTTTGTTTAAGCGTTCAATAAATTTACTACGAATATCGTCTTCCAATTTATTGACTTCTTTTTCTCGTTTCAAGACTTTACCCGCTAGCGAGTAACTATCTTCTGAGAAGGATTTAACAGCATCTTTGATGTTCTCTTCAACAAGTTCAAATAAATGAACAAGATCCTCATCAAAGAATACCTTATCTCCTTTGTTGTAATTCTTGTTATGTTTTTTATTAGCTTTAACCGCTTCTTGAATATTTTTAATGACATTTTCTGAGTGATCACCGATTCGCTCGAGATACTTCGTTACATCCACTAATTGTGCATGTTCAGCCGAGTTTTGAATAGGTAGATCTTCTACTGAAATCAGCATTAAATATTCTGTTAAGTGAACGTCGATTTTGTTGACGACTTCTTCTAATTGCAGCGTGTTGATCCGACTTTTATCGTCTTGTTTTTTATAATAATTAAACATTGATTTATATTCTTCCGTAACAAATTCACCCATTTGCTGTATTTCTAATTTGGCTTGGTTCAAGGCAATGGATGGTGCTGTTTGAATAATCGAATAATCTAGATTTGAAGAATCGTATTCAATCAATGCATCGTCTCCTGGAACAAGTTTCGTTACGATCGCTGCGATCTGACTAATGAACCACATTTGTATCAGAACGTTGAATACGTTGAACATACCGTGCGCAAAGGCTATTTGCATCGCTGCGTTTAATCCAAATTGCACAGATAAGAAACTGACTAAGCTTGTAAATGGATTTAACAGTAATAACACGATCACTGTTCCTGACAAGTTAAAGATCACGTGTGAAGCAGATGTTCTTCTTGCTGCTACACTTGCGCCGATAGCAGCTAGTATTGCTGTGATCGTTGTACCGATATTGCTTCCGAATAAGATCGGTAATGCCGCTTCAAGTGTCATACTGCCTTGGCTATACAATTCTTGTAATATACCAATCGTTGCAGATGAACTTTGTAGCATGAATGTGAAAAGTGTTCCTGAGATTACTCCTAGGATTGGGTTATGTGATAAAGTAACCATCGCGTCTGTAAAGACTGGCAAGTCTTCTAGCGGTCTCAATCCATCTCCCATTAACTCTAATCCATAGAACAAGGCACCAAAGCCAAATATGACTTGACCCATACTGTTCACGAATGGTCGTTTGAAGAAGAATAAAAGCAAGGCACCAAATGCAAGAATCGGCAGTGCATAAGCACCGATGTCAAAACCAATGATGAATGCTGTGATCGTTGTTCCAATATTGGCACCCATGATGATCCCAATAGCCTGTTTTAATTTCATAAATCCGGCACTTACAAGACCAACTGTTAAAACAGTGGTTCCACTACTACTTTGAATCAATACCGTAACGACGATTCCGGCAAGAACTGCTCGGAAAGGCGTTGATGTAAACTTATTTAAAATATCACGCAAATTATCTCCAGCTGAGCGTTGAAGGCCATCTCCCATATATTTCAAACCAAAAAGGAAAATACCTAGCCCGCCTGCGAACTGAAAAATGATTTGTTGTATATCCACTATTTTTACTCCTCCATATTATGCATTGCGATTTTTGATGATGGATAACTTGATGCTGCGGTATAAACCTGCAACGTTCGAATTCAGAGTTTCCATCTCCATCTTAAATGTTGCTTTACAATAAATGAACAGAAAATTTACAAATTAGAAAATTTTTATTTATTTATTGTTCGAATTCCTACGCAGAGCATAACAGAATTCTTTACGTCTCACGAACGATTCATCTATAAACGAAGACAAACCGACGTCTTTGATTGATCGTTCGGAATAAATTGTTATCTCTCGTTTCGTTTCCGCTTACATTAGATTAATTATCGTTGTTGCGTTCTCTGGTAATTCCCAATAAATTTTACAGGTTGTTCACATAAAGTTAACAATTAACTGGTTTGGTTATTTCTCTATTTGTTTCTCGCTACTTAAGAATCTCACACTTCTAACTATTCATTCGTTATCGTGTAAAATTTAGGAAAAAGATTCGTTAATGCTAACTTTTCTTGCTATCCATTTGCTAAAATGGGTTCATTACATCTTTAAAGGAGTGTTGAGGTAAGTGAAAATGACCTATACGAAAGCAGAACATAGTTGGATGCTTTATGACTGGGGACAATCAGTGTTCTCTATTATTGTCACAACAGCGATTTTTCCAATTTATTATAGTAATGCCGCATCTCAATCTGGTGTTTCAGAGGTCAATGCCACTCCTTATCTCGGCTATACGATCTCAGCCTTTACGCTTATTCTAGCGATTCTAGCTCCCATACTCGGCACGATGGCAGATACCAAAGGATTTAAAAAGAAGTTTTTTATTAGCTTTTTCGTGCTTGGCACACTTGGTACATTCGCTCTAGCTTTTGTACCACTTAACCATTGGCTCTTATTATTGATTGTTTATGCGATCGCTTCTATTGGTATGGCAGGCTCAAATGTATTTTACGATGGTTTTTTAGTCGATATCACGAAACCTGAACGCATGAACCGAATCTCTTCTAGAGGATTCAGCTTAGGCTATATTGGGAGCTGTATTCCATTCGTCATTAGTATTGCGATCATTATGTTAGCGCAAAATGGCTTTCTTCCTTTTTCTGTTACGACTGCGACTCGATTCTCTTTTATACTAGCAGCTACTTGGTGGATCGTCTTTAGTGTCCCCATGTTAAAAAACGTCCATCAATTGTACGGAATCGAGCGAGAACCAAAGTTATTAAAAAGCAGCTTGAAGCGCTTGTTGAATACCTTTAAACAATTAAAACGATATCAAGCAGCTTTTCTATTCCTGATTGCCTATATGTTTTACATTGATGGTGTGGGAACGATCATCGCCATGTCTACAGCTTACGGTACCGACTTAGGCCTGAATCCTACAGACTTATTGATCGTATTGCTGGCTGTTCAAATCGTTGCTGCGCCTTTCGCGATTCTTTACGGGCGACTGGCTGATCGTTTTCCAGGCAAAACGATGATCTATGTTGCGATTATTGTTTATTTATTTGTCTGCATCTACGCTTTTTTTATGGATAACTTAGTTGATTTCTGGATATTGGCTATGCTGATCGCGACTTCTCAAGGAGGAATTCAAGCATTGAGCCGTGCTTATTTCGGAAAAATCATTCCAGCTGATAAAGCCAATGAATTTTTTGGCTTATATGATATCTTTGGCAGATTCGCTTCCATATTTGGACCTAGCTTAGTTGCGATAATTACGCAACTAACAGGGCAATCAAATTACGGGGTTTTCAGTTTGATCATCCTTTTCTTGATTGGTTTTTATGTGCTGACTAAGGTGCCCGAAACAAACACTAGTATGAAGACGACTGCCTAAAACAATGTAAGCTTATCCTAACGATAGACAAAAAGAGGCGACCCTTTTTAAAGGAGTCGCTTCTTTTATTGTGTCCATTTTATTTTCCAAACGCTTGAAGTAAGTACGCCATATGAGCGGATCCTTCAAAAAAGTCTTTCAATCGAACAGATTCATTTGGTGCATGCGCTCTTGAATTTGCCCAGCCACATCCGCTGCTAAGAACAGGCAAGTTCAAATACTTATCGAAATTATACATCGGACCTGTTCCAGCATTATTCGGTGATAAGACGATTTCAGTCTGTTCTCCATAAGCTTTTTGAGCAGAATCAACCACTACATCGACAAAACCATTTGTCAAATCAGAACGGAATGCTTTTTGCCCTTTGATCAAATCAAGTTTTACTTCTTCAAAACCATGTTTATCCAAATGTGCTCGAATCAATTCGTGGATTTTTTCTGGATCTTGTCCTGGAACGATTCGACAATCTAATTTCGCTGAAGCGGCTCTGGGTAATACTGTTTTTGATCCTGGTCCAGTATATCCGGAAATGAATCCACAAATCGTCATTGTCGGATAAAACGCCAGTGCTTCATTCGGTGTCCAGTCTAAATCTTTTGTAATCAATGGATGCTTCAATCCGTATAAGGCTTGTGTTTTTTCAGCATCGAATGGTTTACGTGCGACGACTTCTTTTTCAAAATCAGTCGGTGGTGTAATGTCATCATAGAATCCTTCCACAAGCACTTGGTTATCAGCCGTTCTCATACTCGCTAAGGCTTGTGTCAATCGCCATGCAGCATTGTCCACGACCGCACCGATCGAAGAATGAATATCGACATCTGCACTTTCAACAGATAAGTCGAAATAAGCCATCCCTTTGATGCCTGCCTCGATAACATAGTTTTCTTCTTCATCTTTTCCACCAAACTCCCAGATACAAGCATCACTTTTAAACAAGTCAGCGTATTTTTCTAAATATGCTCCAAGTGACGGACTTCCGTTTTCTTCTTCGCCTTCAATCAGAAATTTCACATTACACGGTAATCCTTCTTCTGAATCTAAGAGCGCTTCGATCGCATTCAGTCGCACCATTAGGTTGGCTTTATTATCTGCCACTCCACGACAATATAAGATACCCTCTCGCACAGTTGGCACAAATGGCTCGCTATCCCACTCATCAATCGGATCTTCCGGTTGAACATCGTAATGATTGTAGAACAAAAGTGTTTTTTCACTATTGCCTTTATCACCTGCCGGGAAATACCCATATACCACTGGATTCCCCCCTAGATCATCCAGTACCTGAACTTCTCCACCAGTCTTTTCAAGCATTTGTTTAACATACTGGACAGTTTCTGGTATTTTTCTGTCTTGAGTAGAAACAGAATCCAGTCTTAAGTAATCGAAAAATTCATCCATTCGTTCATCTATCACATGTTGTAATTTTTCTTCTAGTTTCACCATTTATCTTCTGCCTTCTTTCAACGGATTATCGTACTCTTCGTTTTTCCCAAAATATAAAAGCTGCTTTCAAAAAGGCTACCGGGTTCGCTACTTCACTGAAGTCCGGTAAACACATTTTGAAAACAGCCTCCAATCTTTTAACGTTTTTTATTACGCGTATTTCTGACCTTCTCGTAATAGTCGTTCTCGTTTTTTACGGTAAACTTCAATCTCATTTTCATGACAATAGATATAGTGATCCGGTGCGATTTCATGCAAACTGACTTTATGCATATCTTCGTATTGATGATATTTTGGATCATATTCCGTTCTCACACGATTTCGTTCATTTTCCGGATCGGGCGTCGGAATCGCTGACAAAAGCGACTCGGTATAAGGATGCAAAGGTGCTAGATACAACTCATCTGCATGCGCTACTTCCAACATACGACCACTGTTCATAACCCCAATGCGATCACTGATATATTTCACCATAGACAAATCATGCGCGATAAACAAGTAAGTTAGATTATTTTCTTCTTTTAATTCTTTCAGTAAATTGACTACTTGAGCTTGTATGGAAACATCTAGCGCTGAAATCGCTTCGTCAGCAATTATGAAGTCTGGTTCTACTGCTAATGCTCTAGCAATCCCCACACGCTGGCACTGACCACCTGAAAATTCCTTTGGATAACGATTGGCAAATTCTTTACTCAAACCTACCGCTTCCAACAATTCATAAACACGTTCTGTTCGTTCTTTATTATTTTTATAAAGACCATGAACTTTCAGTGCTCCACCAACGATATCCTTAACGGTGATCCTTGGATTCAATGAAGCGTATGGATCTTGAAAAATCATCTGCATAGATTTTCTAAAATCTAACAGTTTTTTTCGTCCATGAATTTTAGCAATATCTTGTCCTTTATAAAGGATTTGACCATCTGTGAAATCGCCTAGCTTGATCAACGCTCTTCCGGTTGTTGATTTGCCACTACCCGATTCTCCTACTAGCCCGAATGTTTCGCCCTCATAGATAGTGAAGCTGACGTCGTTGACTGCTCTGACTTCTGTTTTCTTTCCTTCATTGAAATATTGCTTGAAACCTGTGATTTCAACGATTGGTTTTTTCTCTTTAACCTCTGCTACCAACTACTTCACCTCCAACGTGGCGCTCATTCTTTTTTTCAGCATACAAGCGTTCATATTTCTGTTTCCGTCTAACAACTTCTGCCGGTGGTGTTACACTTGGTGCTTCTGGATGCAGTAGCCATGTCTTGGCATAATGCGTATCCGTCACTTTGAACATTTCTGGCTCTTTTTCAAAATCGATTGCTAGCGCAAATTCATTTCTTGGTGCAAATGCATCTCCTTCAGGTGGATGTAACAAATTTGGTGGTGAGCCTGGAATATTGTAAAGATCCGTTTGGTGAATATCCAGCGTCGGCATGGAAGCCAACAGCCCCCAAGTATAAGGATGCATCGGATTATAGAAAATCTCATCCGCTGTACCGATCTCAACAATTTGACCTGCATACATAACCGCTACTCGGTCTGCCATTTGTGCAACAACACCTAAGTCGTGCGTAATAAAAATGATCGATGTATCTAAATCTTTTTTCAAATCATTCATTAAATTTAAAATTTGCGCTTGAATCGTTACATCTAGTGCGGTCGTCGGTTCATCTGCAATCAAAATCTTTGGTTCACAAGCAAGGGAAATGGCGATCATACCCCGTTGTCTCATCCCACCTGAAAATTGATGTGGATAATGCTTATGCGTTTGCTGAGGATTTTTGATTCCCACAAGTTTCATTAATTCGATTGCTTTTTGAGTGGATTCTTCTTTTGTTAATCCCTGATGTTTCATCATGGGTTCTGCAATTTGTCTGCCGACTTGCATGGTTGGATTCAAAGAGGTCATTGGATCTTGGAAGATCATGGCAATATCATTTCCACGAATCTTCTGCATTTCTTTATCTGAAATCGTCAGTAGATCCTTGTCTTCGAATAAGATCTGGCCACTTTCGATGATAGAATTCTTTTCAGGGAGTAATCGATTGACAGCTTTCGTAGAAACAGACTTTCCTGATCCAGATTCGCCAACGATTGCGAGTGTTTCCCCTTTTTTTAGTTCAAAATTCACACCTCGAACAGCTTGGACTTTACCTTCAAACGTTTTAAAGGAAATGGCTAAATCCTTTACTTCCAGCACATTCGTGTTATCCATCTTTTACACCTCTATCTTCCTTTTCATACTATCGCTTATGCGCCCGTTTAAACGAGCGCTCAGCGACTTCAACTACTGATCTTTCATTTGATTATTCTGGATTCAATGACCATTCGTGTACATTGTATAGTGATCCTGCCCAGTACTCATTGATCCCACCATCCAAGTAATCGACTTGAACTGAGAATTGAGAGTCAGAGTACAATGGTGCAATGACCGCTTGATCTTGCATATATTGTTGTAGCTCTGTATAAATCGGTAATCTTTCTTCGAAACTTGTTCCTTCATTTCCTTTTTCTAGCAATTCATCGATTTTCGGATCAGCAAGTCCTGAATTATTTGAACTAGCACCTGTTTGTACGTAAGTGGAAACGTTAGGATCTACTGTATGACCATATCCCATCATACCGATATCGTAATCAAGATCTTGCGCTACTTGTAGCCATGTCGGGAAATCATATTGTTGAATCTCTACTTCTACACCAATTTCGCCCAACCATTGTTGGATCAAGTTAGCGTTTTGCTCTCTGACCGCATTACCTGTAGGAACACCTAATCTCAACGTTTGCGTAAAGTCAAAGTCAGCATCTTCTAACATTTCTTTTGCTAATTCCGGATCATATTCAAGTGGTTGAATCTCGTCAGTATTATATGGACTTGCTGACGTATACATACCACCGATTACTTCTCCACGACCTTCAAGTAGATTATCAACAGTCAGTTGACGATCTAGTGCATGGATGAAAGCTTTACGAACTTCTGGATCTGGGAATACCTCGTTATTGATGATCATGTACTGACCATTGAAACTTGGGTTTTCAACTACTTCCAGTCCTTCGATATCTTCAAGCAGTGACACATCTTGAATCGGTACCATACCGATACCTCCACCTGCAGCCATATGAAGATTACCTGCTTGGAATTCTGTTACAAGGGCAGTACCATTCATGATACGACCATAAATGGTTTCAATTTTTGGTGCGCCTCTATAGTAGTCTGGATTTGCTTCTAATTGAACATAGTTATCATTGTCATACTTAACAAATTTATATGGTCCGCTGAATACTGAAGGTTGTGTTGCTGCTTCAGAGTTTGAGATTTCAGAAGGTTCTAGTTCTCCAAAGACATGTTCTGGCGCAATCAGCACATCAAACCCTACAAATTCTTGGATCAATGCCAAATCGACAGGTGATTTCGTTTTCAGTGTTAGAGATTTATCTCCCGTTACTTCAACACCCGATAGTTCTGTCGCGCCTTCTTCAAGGACACCTGAATCATCTGTTCCTTCAATCATGGCAATTCTTGTACCGAGTGATGTTTCAACTTCTGGATTCGCAATCGCGTTCAGTGTAAAAGCAACGTCATTAGCTGTTACAGGTTCGCCATCTGTCCAGTTCGCATCTTCATTGATTTCAATTTCGAATGTCTGATTATCAGAAGTATCAAATTTAGAAGCTAACGCATTGTCCCAAGCATCAGCTTCTGGCATAACCAGCAAACTGTCATACATGAATCGTTGAATCCACTTGCCACTGACACCTGGCGCGTAAAACGGATTAAAACTATCTGGTGCGTTTGTCATACCAATCATTAACGTACTTGTATCGCCCGCTTCAGCTTGTGGTACATCTCCTTCACTTTCACTATCAGCGCCACCTTGTGCCGCATCATCTGGACCAGGTACATCACTATTACCGCAAGCTGCTAGGACTATCGTCGAAGCAAAAATCGTTGCCCCATATTTTAATCTCGTTTTCCAATTTGACATGAAAATCTCCCCTTAACTCTATATGATTTAACTTAAAGCCAACGCGTTACCCCTAACGTTTGTCGTCTGCTTCTATCGAATCTTTTTCATGAAATCCTTTAAGTCCGTAAATAATGCTTTGTGTTAACCTTTATTTTCCCCTTCAATCGCTTCTCTCAAACCTTCACCAATGAAGTTGATCGATAATACGGCAATGAAAATCAAGATGCCGGCTGGAACCCATCTCCACGGCTCAGCTGTTAGTACACGAATCGACTGGGCTTGTGACAAGATATTTCCCCAACTCGGTCTTGGTGGATTTACACCAACACCCAAGAAACTTAGCGACGCTTCCGTCAGGATTGCAGTTGCGATCCCAAAGGTTGCATTAACAAGAATAGGTGACAATACATTCGGTAGAATATGGATAAACAAAATACCTGGTGTAGAATAACCGGTTGCTTCTGCTGCTAAAACGAAATCCTGTTCCTTCAATGTAAGGACTTGTCCTCTGACCAACCGACATAATGGCGGCCAGCTGAGTAAGCCAAGTACGATCGTTACGACCCAGATACCTGATCCAAGTAGCGAAACAAGTGTCAAGATAACCAAGAAAAATGGAAATGACATGAATGCTTCTGTAATTCTCATGATCACTGCATCAATAAAGCCACCAAAGTATCCAGAAACTAAACCAAGTACGGTTCCGATCACGACATAAATGGCCACCGAACAAATCCCAACGGTCATCGACACTTGCGTCCCATGAATCAATCGTGATAAAACATCACGACCGGTATCATCTGTCCCTAAAAAGAAATTATCATAAGGGGCTGCTCGAAAGAGTCCCACTGAACTATCTCTTGGGTAAGGTGCGATTTGCGTAGCGAATATTGCGACAAGAATCATCGTGACAAACACCGCTAGACTAACGACCGCTACTTTATTTTTAAAAAATCGTTTTGCAATTGTTTTGGCGTAGCTATCGCCATCAGTAATCACTTGCTCCGCCGCTACACCGGGGAAATTGGCACGTTCATTGGCATCCACTAAATGAAATAATGAATCTACCTGTTTATTTCTTCCTACATTTTGAGCCATGTCTTTCCCCTCCTAGTTATATTTGATACGTGGATCAACCACTGCGTACGTTATATCAACCAGTAGATTCGCCACGAGCACAACGACTGCTGAAAGCATCGTTACCGCCATCAGAATCGGGTAATCTCTCTGTTGAATCGCTGTAATGGTTAGTCGTCCTAAGCCAGGCCACTGGAAAATCTGTTCCGTAACAATCGCCCCACCAACTAATCTTGGTAAATCCGTCCCAATAATCGTAATAACTGGGATCATCGCATTTCTAAGGCCATGTTTCGTAAGAATCGTCTTAGTAGCAAGACCTTTAGCCGTTGCGGTTCTCATATAATTTTCCCCATACACTTGAATCATTGTTGAACGCATATAACGTGCCATATTGGCAATATAAAACGCAGATAAGACAACAACCGGTAAAACCAGATGCCTTAAGACTTCAAAAAATCCACCATCTCCGCCAAGTTCAGTCATACCTCCAGTAGGGAACCAGCCTAAACGAACAGCAAAGATATAAATCAATCCTAGTCCTAGGAAAAAGTTTGGAATCGAAACACCAATAAATGATCCACTTGTTAACAAATTGTCTACCCAACTACCTTGTTTTCTTGCACTAATAATACCTAATGGAATAGCGACAATATAAGAGAATAATAGCGTTGAGCCCATCAATACGACCGTTGGTACCAATCTAGAAACGAGTATAGGCAGCACTGGATAACGTGTCGAAAATGAATTTCCGAAATCTAATGTTAATGCTCTCCCCAACCACCGAACATATTGAATCGGTACTGGTTGATCCAGTCCTAAAGCTCGCTCTGTTGCTGCGATCTGTTCTGGTGTCGCGTCAGGTGTGACAAATAATTCTGCCGGATTCCCAGGTGTTAGATTGACCATCATGTATGCCGCGATCGAAATCATCAGTAATACTGGTATGGCCGTCAGCAGTCGCTTCAAGATAAATTTTTGCATATTTTTCTCCCCTTTACTTCTAACAGATACCGTTGCGCTGTTTTTCTATCCTAAGTATTCTTCAATAATGGATAAGAAAACTTCCCCCGAACGTAACAGCGAATCTTCGTGAATCTTAAATTTTGGATGATGGTGTGGATAAGGTGCATCATCTTCTGGTACCTTCGCGCCAACTCTGAAAAATGCTCCCGGCTTTTCTTTCAAGAAATAAGCAAAATCTTCTCCACCCATTGATCCACCGATCTCTTCTACTTGATCCTCGCCAAAGGTTTGTGTGAATCGTTGTTTAAGTTTTTCTACCTCTACCGGATCATTTTGAATTGACGGATAACCTCGATCATAATTCAAGTCCAGTGTTGCCTCGAACGCTTCTGCAATATGTGTACTCACTGAATGAAGTTTTTGTTCGATCAAGTCTTGAACATCGTGCTGCATCGTTCGAACGGACCCTTTGATGGTCGCTGTATCCGCGATAATGTTATAGGCTTCTCCACCTGCTTCAAAGCCTGCAATCGTCAGTACCGCTGGTTTCACCGGATCTGTTATTCGACTGACTACTTGCTGTAAGCTTGTGACGATCTGCGTACCAATGGTTAACGCATCATGCGTGTCGTGCGGCGCTGCCCCATGTCCACCTTTTCCTTGAATCGTCAATTTGAACATATCCGAATTGGCTGAACCAAAGCTGTAGTTGTAAAATACTTTCCCGACTTCTTGCAATGAATCTAAATGAATGCCAAATACATAATCAACGTCTTCTAACACACCCGCTTCTACCATCGATTTTGCACCACCCGGTAGTACTTCCTCTGCATTTTGGTGAATCAATACAACGTTCCCATGTAGCTCATCCTTATGTTTGACGATCACTTTCGCTACGCTAAGTAACGAAGCTGTATGTCCATCATGACCGCAAGCATGCATGAAACCGTCATTTTTTGATTTGAACGATACCGCTGCTTCTTCATGAATTCTCAATGCATCAAAGTCAGCACGTAAAGCAATCGTCGGCCCCGGATGTGCCCCAGTAATTTTCGCTACCAATCCGTAGCCATTACCAATATCCGTTTGAATATCTTCAATACCAAAAGAAGTTAATTTTTCTAAAATATAGTGTGCTGTTTCTTTTTCTTCAAAAGACGGTTCTGGATGTTCATGTAAATATCTTCTCCAGCTGACCGTCTCATCAAAATGTTGCTTTAATTCTTCTGCCCATGCCGTGTAAGCCATAATCCAACTCCTTCTTTTGATCGTTAATAGTCGTACCTATTGATTAGACACCGTTTCTTTTATCGTCTTCTTTTGTTTATCGACCAGATAATGATCTACGATAGACAAGAAACACTTCCCGCCCAAGAGCAAGGCCCTTTCGTCAAAATCAAATTTAGGATGATGATGCGGGTAGATGATCCCCTTCTCTTTGTTTCCTGAGTTTACGAAGAAGAAAGAACCCGGTTTTTCCTGTAAATAATAAGCAAAGTCTTCTCCGCCCATTCTTAGCGGTGTTGGTTCAACAGATGCTTCTCCAAATGTTTCAGTGAATAGCTCCGCCAGTAGTTTGGTTTCTTCTTCATGGTTATAAACTGCTGGATAGCCACGTGTATACGTCACTTCACAAGTTGCGCCGTGCGCTTCGCAAATACTTTTCGTCATAGAACTAATTTTTTCTTCTATTAAGTCTCTTAATTCAGGTGCAAAGGTTCGAACGGTTCCTTTTAAGAAAGCCGTGTCTGCAATGACGTTGTAAGCACCGTCTCCCGCTTTTAATGTAGAAAACGTGACGACCCCAGATTTCATCGGATCTTTTTGTCGACTAATGATTGACTGAAGTTGATTGACCACATAGGAGGCCACGAGTACAGAATCAACTGTTGCATCTGGGTGTGCGGCATGTCCGCCTTTCCCTTGAATCTTGATTTCAAAGAAATCGGGTGCTGCCATTGCATATCCTGAACAGTAGGTGACTTTTCCAAATTCCAGTGGTGATCTTAAATGAAGTCCGTAGACATAATCGACATCGTCCAAGACACCAGCTTCGACCATCGACTTTCCACCACCAGGTAACACTTCTTCAGCATGTTGGAAGATGAATTTAACCGTTCCCGATAAAGATTCCTGAAAATCAGCTAATACTTTTGCGACACTAAGCAAGGTTGCAGTATGACCATCATGACCACAAGCGTGCATTACGCCAGGATTCTTAGAAGCAAAAGCTAACCCTGTTGCTTCTTGGATTCTTAATGCGTCAAAGTCTGCTCTGAATCCAATTGTCGGTCCCGCTTTCTTTCCGCGAAGATAAGCGACGATTCCGCCTCCACCAACATTTTCCTGAATTTCACTATAGCCAAAAGACTTTAGCGTCTTAGCGATAAAAGCTCTTGTCTCCCATTCCTCGAAAGAAGGTTCTGGATGCTCGTGTAAATATCTTCTCCACGAAACCGTTGTTTCGTAATTGGCTGTTAACGCCGCTTCCCATTTGCTGTAAGCCATTCACTTATCTCTCCTTCTGTCTAACGAATGTTTTTAAAATGAGTGTTTACACATCTTTATAATGTTTTTCAAATTTTATCTTTAAATAATGAATAAGTCAATATGAATTGTCAGTAAATATAAAATAATTCTCTTATTTAATATAATTTATAATATTCATAGTTGATACATTAGCAATTGAAATCGATTACAATTATCTGTGTCTGTTTTGTGACTAAAATATTCATTACAAACAGCTTATTCATAAGCTTATTTTTTAATGCAATCCTTTTTAAAAAATTTCAGAATTTTTATTCTCCTATTTTTCTTAAATTAGTTTATGCATTTTATTGAATAAAACAGTCTTTTTTATTTCGGTTTTTCATTAAATAATATTGCAAAGATGTCATTGATTTTACTTTTCCTAATAGTTCTCTCATCTTTTATTCTAATTTGTTTACATTCCATGAGCCATAGCATAAACTTGTAAAGTGATTCTTATCGTTTTTAAAGACCATTCATAGTTTTTTAATTATAGAAGCTGTAGAAAATAGAGGATGTAGCACATTGAAAGACAATGAAACGTTTAAAGAGATAATCGCTTATGCGAAAACACTTGGTATGTCCACAGACGAGTACCTCATTTACCTTCACCAGAAGAACCAAGCTGTTAAAACGATTTTACTGAATGATAGTGAAGGCTTCAGACAATTTTTAAAAGAGTTTCACGATGTAATGGATGACTTAACGCTTTATGATAAAGATAGTGTAGAAGAAGTCGTTGCTATCAGAAAAGAGAAGTCGCTTCAAGCCTCCATCGATTTGTTGACCAATGTTAGTTCAGACCCAATGTTATTAGCACAAATGTATGAACATTATCAGTATGATTCAGATGAAGATACAAATACGATTATGAATAAAAAATAAAAGCGCTCTTGCCAGTAGATGATTCTCTCTACCGCAAGGCGCTTTTCGTTTAAATGGTTTCCAGTTTTGCGAGTGTCTCTCCTACTTTTCCTTCTATATAAAGGTCAACATCTAGATTTCCTGTGTCGATTTTTTCATCATTGATTACGACGACCCGTTTTCCTTGGAATTGCTGAATATAATGACGCGCCGGATTCACACTTAAAGATGTTCCCGCTATAATCATCAAATCCGATGCCCTAATCGTTTCTTTGCTTTTTTGCACTACCTCTTTATTAGGATTTTCTCCAAATAAAACCACAGAGGGTCTAACTATTCCTTGATCGATTGGACACCTCGGTATTTGATCCTGATCTTTTTTCACTTCTTCAGGTAAATACTCTCTGCCACATGCCATACAATACCAAGTACGATGATGTCCATGCAGTTCAAGCACAAACCGATGACCCGCTTTTTGATGTAAACCATCAACATTTTGCGTGATTACGCGAACGTCTTTACCCGATTGCTCCATTTCAGCAAGCATGCGGTGCGCATCATTTGGTATAGGTTCTTTTTGGTTTCTTCTAGGCCGATTGAAAAAGGCTTTTGGATGTTCTGTCAGATACTTTCTGCTCATGACTTTTTTAGGATCAAGATCTTGTTCTTCCATTTGAGTGTATCGCCCATCTTTTGAACGGTAGTCTGGCAGCCCACTTTCGGTAGATACGCCTGCGCCTCCGAAGAAAGCGATGATCCTTGCTTCTTCTATATACATCTTTAACTGTTCTATTTCATAATGCTTCATCTATTACACCTCTCTAAATTCACCTTTCATTATATCAAGTTAACGACAAAAAGGCATACAACCGGCTCTTATAAGCAAAGCAACTTTTCAATTGCGCTATTTTGTGCTATACTATGGTTAGAAATGAGGTCATTCGTACTTCATTTTGTTTAGACTTTTTCTATATCGGGGTTGTTACGGATTCGACAGGCATAGATTGAGCTCGAGTTGCGTTCTGCAGGTGACGAGACTGCATACCAACGTCACAGTTAAATATAACTGCAAACAATAATAATAACACATACGCTTTAGCTGCGTAATAGTAGCTTAGCGTGATCCGAACTGGTATCACCCACGTATCACGTTTGGGTCCTATAATTAAGTGGGATACGCTCAAGCTTTCCGTCTGGAAGCTTGAGAAGAGATAATCAGACTAGCGACACATGATGCCTGTTATGCGGCTAATGTAGAGCGAAACCTTAATAGTGTAACTATGATCGTAGATGCTTGAGTGCCAATGTGTCTGGACAGGGGTTCGACTCCCCTCAGCTCCATCAAAACATCCGTATAGGAAGAATAAAGAAGAGGAATGCCGGTAAAATGGCATTCCTCTTCTTTTTGTTTATGTTATGAGAAGGTATAAATCAATGCAAGGGGGTGTCAAAAGGGGAGTCGTTTTTTTAAATAAGTGACTCTTGATCAGATACGGAATGTAGAATTGTTTGATATAATTAAATGAAATAATAATATCAAATAGAAAAGGGAGAGTATATGGAAACAGAAATAAGTATAATTAAGGAAATTTTCTTTTTTCTTATAAGTGAAAGAATGTTTAATTTGTATGGAGCGTTTATAGGATCCTCATTAGCTTTTGCTGGGGCTTATTATATCTTCCAGAAACAGAGAAAAGAAGATAAAGAAATAGAGAATAAGAGGAATCAACCAATCCTTGTAGTCAGTCATAGCGAATTTGAAACTTCTAACTTTAAATTAGGTTATGATCTTGTAGATGCTGACATTCCTCTAAAAAACAATTCAAAATTCAGCTGCATTAAATTACCTTTCATAAATGCCGGAAAAACTCCAGTTTATGATATAAGATACTACTATGAAATAGAAAATTTAAAAGAATTAAATGATGTTTTAAATTCTAAAGCGCCTGCTAAGGCGACGTTTTTATCTAATAGTCATGAAAATGATACTTTCTCTTTTTTTTATGCTGACAAGCAAAATCTTGTTAGACCTCGTTTTTCTATTAAAAAATATTATAAGATGATATCTGTATTAATGCCTAGTGAAGTTAACGAAATTGTTATTCCAACATTTGTAGCGGCTATGTGGAATTATGAACTGTTTATATTTTCAAAACACCCTAGATACAATGATCATGAATCTTTCTCTCCAGTCATATCTCTTACAGTTATATATAGAGATTACAAAAATATAGAAAGAGAGTTAAAATATGATCTAACGATTCAAAACAAACATGCTGCTAACTCAGTGTACGGTTACTTTGTCGATTTCGAAATTGTGACAACAAAAATACATGATATTGAATTAAAAAAAAAGCCCTCATCCAACTAAGGACGAGGGCTTTTTAATGTTTCAAGCGATATCTTCGGTTGCTCATTCAAAATGTACTTTGGAAAAATACACTTTATTGAATCTTGAAATAATGGTATAAAAACGACATCAAGTCTCTTTTTTCTTTTAAATATTTAACTTGCAGGTTCCCATGTAAGTAATCGCCTGTAAAATCATATTCGATAATTTTTCCCTTAACCCTGAATCTTGCTCTAATAAACGGCATAGTTTCTGATGGATATACTTGTACTGCAAAATATTCTCCAGGTAAGATATCCTGAAATTTTTTTTTGATTCTTGTTTTTTTAAACCTAACTTTGGATATACGAGATAAAATAGATACTACCTTTGAAGGTTCACCTCTATATTTTTCAGGAATTACTTTTTCATAAATTCTGATTGCTAATGGTTCCTTATATTCTAAATTATACATTTTAAACTTTAAAAATGGGGCGTCAACTGCTCCCAATAACACTATATAGTTATCATTACTACATTTATAGTAATCTTTAACTGGATGGTCATAATATGATTCTACTTCGATATCAGATCTTTGAATTTCAACTACTTCAATATTACTATATTGAGATTTGTCGTATATAAAGACAATTATCTTTGCAATGGATATAAAAATAGATATGAGACCAATAATAACTAATATATTTTCTAAAGATTGAAAAAAATTTAATTTTGTATTTATTATCATCTTAAAACCTCTTTATATAATTCATTTAATTCCTATTAGTATTCTAACATATGTAAAGTGCCATAAAAGGCACTTATTTCTATTTCAATAATTGATTAATTCTTTTTTGCACTTCATCAGGATTATAACCGGCTGCACGTAATTTCTGAGCACGTCCAGGATTAACACCCCAGCTATGCTTCTCGAAAGCAATTTCACGCGCTACCGCATCTACTGATCTGTTTTTCGTAGTCGGTACAGAACCGTTACCTAAATCAGTTAATCGAGCGAACCCGATATAGACTCCGTTGTTATTGATCAAACGAACTGAGTTTCTCCAGTTATTGTTGATTGATTCAACTTTGGCGGTTAACTGTGCGTTCTTGACTGGACTTACTGCGTTACCTTGCGCATACAACTTACCTCCCGGAATCGTAACAGTCTGCCCTTTACTTACAGTACCGCTTGGTTTAACCACTTCCGTACTGGGTGCTTTCGCGCCGTCTCGGATAATGCCAAGGAGTTGTAAGTTCTGTGCTGCTGTACCCTTATAACCTTTGATACCATACTTAGCAGCTAACTTCGCACGGTTGTCATAGGTACCGTCTTCTCCAATTGATTCCAAATATTTCTGGATAGAGTTACCATGATAAGCAACGTCTTTCTTCTCTTCTGGAGTCGCTTTATTGCCTTTTGAAGGTAGCGTGATGATTTGGCCAATCTTCAACTCTTTAGGATTGACTCCTGGATTCGCATGTTCTAAATCGACTACCTCAAAGTCTTTACCCTTCGCAATGCCCAAAACGTATCGCCCTCTTGAATCGTGTATTTACCACCTTCAATTGGTTTAACTGGAGTTGGGTTCGCAATCGCTGCTTCAAGAATTTGTTTGTAGTTGAATACACAACAAGCTTTCCATGAATAACCTGGGAACTCATGGTGTGACTTAACCGTCTTCACTTGTTTTTGATCTTTTTTGATGCGATCCACTAAC
This sequence comes from Marinilactibacillus kalidii, assembly GCF_017599325.1. Classification (GTDB taxonomy): domain Bacteria; phylum Bacillota; class Bacilli; order Lactobacillales; family Carnobacteriaceae_A; genus Marinilactibacillus; species Marinilactibacillus kalidii. The sequence continues at coordinate 43,744 of NZ_JAGFVM010000043.1, forward strand.
AATCTTAGTGATACTTTCTGAGCTTCGGTCACTTTATCTGTTCTAAAGTCACCAGATAGCACGATACCAATCGCTTGATTGTTTGAATTACCTACGTGATAAGTTCTCCAGTTGATTGGGTTACAGAATTTAATCGTTCCGTCTGGTTCGATAACGTACGAATAACCAATACCTGGCCAACCTAGTGTATTTACATGGTAACGAGAATACCCGAGCGCATTTGAGCCAGATTGACCGATTTTGGTCAATGAATGATGAATTGCAATCATTGTCTTTCCCGACATTGGTAATACTGGAAACCGCTTCGTTGGATGTTTCGCTACTTGGTTTCGATAGTCAACAAATTTCGGTAGATCTGTATAGAGTCCGTATACTGTCATTTTATTTTCCACCTTTCGAATATTGCTTTGCTAATTGATCGCCTAGTACGGCTGCTCCCGTAACGAGAATACCCTGTATAATATTAGCTGCTGTAAATCCTCCGATTAATAGTGGTGTCAAAATCAAACTGATAAATAACAAGATAAAAGGAATCGTCCAATCCGGTAATTGTTTAGAATCCTTCATAAACATCCCCAACACATATAATGTGGGCACCATGATAAACCCTTCTTCAAAAATATATTTCATAATCTCCATCTATTCTTCCTCCATACTCTTTTTTAATTGATCTAATTCATTTCTTGTATCCGCAAGTTGTCTTTCTGCTTCGTCTAATTGATTGCGTAAATCTCGTTTGTCTCCTTCAAGTTCTTCAATACTCGTTCTTAGCGTCCTAACTATGGCATCCAATCGCTCGATTTCTTTATATAGCCTATCTAGCATCTTGATTTCGTTCTCTTCCTTGGAAGTCCTACGAGTAAAATAGACTGATATAATCGTTCCGACTATACCGCTTGAAAAGGCTACTAATAATATTTGATAGATTTGATTCACTCCCTGTAGTCCCCTTTAAACGATACGACTAAACAAATGACCAATGCCAACGCATTAAAACCATACGTTGCATGTGGATAGCCTGTCCCGAATGAGAATGTTAGAGCCAATACAAAAAGGCCACTCCACATTCCTGTGAGGGCCCATATACCTATTTTTCTGGCTAGCGTGTTATTGAAGAGGATACCTATCATTTTCAATGTACTAAAAGCAACTAAACTATAAGCTAGTATGTCGACTGAGACGATTCTCTGTAGATACGGTTCGATTCGACTCAACAAGTAGGTGCCGTTTAAGATATTAAATATACCGTACCCGATGCTAAAAATTGAGATGATGTATCCCCACACGTTGGTAGGCTTGCGACAGCGTAATTCTTCAATGTCTTCTTTGAGTTTATTCATTCGATTCTTCTTTCTGATTTTCTGTAAAGAAAAAGAGCAGCCGCTGTTGGCTACTCTTGAATGTTGTATTATACTTGATCCATTAATTCTGCTGTATATACAATTAAGAGGGTCAGTCCAATATCGTGAATCAATCCTTCATACCCATCATTGTCGTAAAAATTCCATATATATTTGAGTGAACTGTTAATTTCTTTACGCCCCTCTTGGTCTATGTGACTTAACATCATTCGGCTGTATTTTCCACATTGTTCTTCTTCTAACCAATCAATGACGTCTCCATGTTCGATATGCTGTTCCACTTCATCAATCGAGTAGAATATCCTGATCTATCATGATGGATACTTGTTGTATAAAACTAATAAAGGGTGCTGGCCGTACAATCGTTAATCCCTCCTAATTATTTTAATAAAAAGTTATCACATTCTAATAATTAAAGGAAGTATAACACTATTTATATTCCACTTTTTTAAATAAACTAACCTTACTGACTACTCTTTTTAAATATATTTTTCAATTCTTTTATTCCTACTATCAACTCTTTTCGAGCCTCTATATGAAATACACGAACACAGTACCCTGAAGGAATATCTTCAGCTCCGTCAAAACATCCGTATAGGAAGAATAAAGAAGAGGAATGCCAGTATAAAGGCATTCCTCTTCTTTTATCTATAGATATCTTTTCTGTGACCAATTTTTAAAATCAAGATAGTTATTTCTTCATTAGATATGTCCGTTAATATTCGGTAATCACCAACTCTATATCTCCAAATCCCACTCTTATCAGCTGTTAATCCTTTACCATGTTGGAAAGGATTTTCGCAGTCAACTAGATTTTTTTCTATCCAATTGATAATTATTTTCGCTTGAAATTTATCCATTTTTTTTAAAGCTTTTTGAGCTTCTTTTTCATATCTTACCTTAAATGTCATAAATCAAAAACCAAGCTCTTTCAACATTTGCTCGTGGGATATGCTTTCGTCTTTCTTATTATGCTCTTCCATGAGTTTATGATAAGTATTATAATCTATACGATCCTCAGCAGCATTTAGTGCTTGTTGACGAACAAAATCGGATAAGGAAACATTTTCAAATTGAGCAATCTTTTCTAAATAGTTTTTCTCTTCTTCTGAAACTCGAAAAGTAATCGTAGACACGCTTAACCCCTCCTTGATACATTTATTCTATCTCATAAATATTGTAATACATTTGTAAGACGCCTGCAAGTGTAAATAGCTATTGTATTTTCTAATTTAGTCAGCTCTACAGTACTTAAAATTGGATAGGTTACACTCTCTATATATTTGATTTTTTTAGTAAAAATTGATTAAAGTCAAATATAAGTTAGTTCTATAGACAATAAAAAAGACCCCCACCGACGTGAGGGCCAAACATATATCCTGATTATTTTCCAAATCGGAATACATGCAGTTTATTATATTAAGAACAAATATTCAGTTTTTTTATTTAAACTGGTCGATTTCGACCAGTTTGGATTAGGCTTTTCTATTAACGATACTCTTAACTTGATCATATTGCGAACCAGTTAGTCCAAAGTGCAGTTGTCTATTGCTGTGACCGGTAGGAACTTAATTACCTTTTGAATCGATTCCTCTAAGGATTTGATCAGCGATAGCATTCGTATTTAATGAACTAGTCTTCGAAACCACACCTAAATCAGATAGTCTAGCGAATCCTACATAAGGACCGTTGCTGTTGATCAATCTAACCGATAGTAAGTGACCTATGAAGAACTTAAGATAGAAAATAAAAATTGGCTGGTCTAAGTCCAGTAGCATACCGACCTCAGACCAACCAAAGGGCTGTATAATAGTAATCTTTAATTTTAAGGAACCATTAGATTTTTAGAGCTAAACTAAATGTGATCTCTTTTTGATCTCATTAGTTCAGCGATGATAGCGACTGTTATTAAATATCCTTTAGAGGGTTATAGGAATCTAATACTCATATCATTACTTTGATTCTGGTCTAATAAATGTATGGGTATCTCAACCTCTATATTGTGCATCATATTGGCTTGAAAATAAGCTTTCAATCCTTTAGTGTTTCCACCTATCAGTTCAAGTAATCCTTCTCTAGACATATATAACTTGACTATGATTTCGTTGGTCTCTCTCATATTAGTCCACTCCTATAAATATAATTAAATAAAAGTATACCATTCTTTGTGATGGAAAACACAATGACGTTATGATTTTTCAAAAAGAAGTCAACGTTTTGTCACTCGTTTTTAATTCTTTTAATTTTAAAAAAATGGTTACCCCTTAGTGTATTAATCCTCAGAAGTTAAAATAGATTATCAAGCTTTGTTGAGGTATGCACACTACTGGCTACTCTTTTTAAAAATACTTTTCAATTCTTCTACTCCAACATTTAATTCTTTCTCAACCTCTATGTGGAACACCTTAATACAGTAACCTGCCGGTATTTCCTCAAAATCTTCAACTCGGACCATACGATGTTTCAAATCCTTAAATCTTTCTTGTGGAGATTCTAACATAAATTGATCTCCTCGTTTAATTTCATATTGCTTGCTGTCATACTCTCCTATAACAGAGACCTTTATACTCGAAACATTGTCAGCGCCATCCTTAATGATTCTAGCGTTAGTTACTGTTTGAACCACTTTAAAGCCTCCCTTACCTAACTTAATCTATTGAGTTATATTAACCATACTACAAAAGGATACATATAGAGGTATGTAACACTTATAAAAGATTTGACGATTAGTTACTCTTTTTTACTTCCATCTTCATTCGACAAATTCAAGAAAATCTACAGATTCTTTAATAGCTACCTAACATAACTCACTCTGAGAATATAAATGACTCTTCCACGCAAATCGAATCACAGAAGAATGTTTCTGTGAATCATAACCATCTATCAGATCAAAATCTAGTGTATAGGATACTATTTTTATGTAAAACAACTCCTAATAAAGTAGCAGAATTATTTGATTTCTAGTATCTACTTTATTAGGAACTATCTGATTGCTGAAGTGTTAAATGTAACTTTGATATTGATTGTCTTAAGTTTACTTCAGTAATTGATTGATATTTTTTTGTACTTCATTCGGGTCGTATCCTGCCTTTCGTAATTTTTCAGCTCGTTCAGGATTATTTCCCCAGTTATGTTTTCCAAATGCAATTTCACGCGCCACTGCTAACGTTGATTGATTGGTCGTTGCTGATATCGATCCGTATTCTAAGTCAGTCAATTGAACAAATCCTACATATACACCGTTCTCATTAATCAACCTTACTGAGTTTCTCCAATTAGTATTAATTGAATCAACCTTAGCCGTTAACTGTTCATTCTTAACTGGCTTCGTCGCGTTACCTTGTGCGTACAACTTACCAGCTGGGACAATGATTGCCTGACCCTTGTTGATCGTATTATTTTCCTTGATAACAACTGTACTCGGCGCTTTCGCTCCATCTCGAATAATGCTGAGTAGCTGTAAGTTCTGTTCTGCGTTACCCTTATAATCTTTGATACCATACTTGTCAGCAAGTCGTACACGATTATCATAAGAGCCCTCTTCTCCAATTGATTCCAAATATTTCTGGATAGAGTTACCATGATAAGAAACACTTTGTTTTTCTTCCGAAGTAGCTTTATTCACATCAGATGGCAACGTAATGATTTGACCGATTTTCAGTCCTTTTGGATCAACACCTGGATTCGCATGTTCTAAATCGACAACTTCAAAATCTTTACCTTTTGCAATTCCCCAGAATGTATCCCCTTCTTGAATGATATACTTTCCACCATTCGTTGCTTTAATGGGTTCTGGATTCGCAATCGCCGCTTCAAGTATTTGTTTATAGTTGAAAACACAACAAGCTTTCCAAGAATATCCCGGAAATTCGTGATGTGATTTTACAGTCTGCACTTGTTTCTGGTCTTTCTTGATGCGATCTACTAGTAACCTTAATGATGATTTTTGTGCTTCAGTCACTTTATCTGTTCTAAAGTCACCTGTTAGTACAATACCAATTGCCTGATTGTTAGCATTTCCAACATGGTAAGTTCTCCAGTTGATTGGGTTGCAGAATTTGATGACTCCGTCTGGCTCTATAACGTATGAATAACCAATACCTGGCCATCCTAAAGTATTCACATGATAGCTCGAATACCCCCGAGCATTAGATCCCGATAAACCAATTCTAGTTAATGAATGGTGGATGGCAATCACTGTCTTGCTTGAGACAGAAAGAATCGGAAAACTTTTAATAGGGTGCTTCACTACTTTGTCTCTGTAGTCGACAAATTTTGGTAAATCTAAATACAGTCCGTATACTGTCATGTTATTTCTCCTCCTTTTTTTGTTCTTTCTCTTCGATTTTTAAAACATCTGCATCTATATGAATACTTTTCTCTGTAGTCTTTTTCAATTTTATTAATGAGCTACTCACTACCTCCGGAAGTGGTAAACCAAGTTGTCCCCAGTTCTCCGTTAAACTAATCAAATAAGTAATGATCATCCAGAGTGTAAATCCTTGGGCATATATAGCAAACCCAAACAGGGGTAAATAAACATTCAGCACGAATATCAATAGTACGACTAAAGCGTGTTTTGCGATCCCGAATAGACTGACTGTTGAGCTGGTCTCTCCTTTTTTAAATGATTTTAAAATTCCGGTGAGGATATCAAAAAACACACACCAGAATAGCGCATGTATGAGTCCACTTTTATAAATTTGTATGATTTGTCCTGTAATTTCTGAATATTCTATTATCATTTCTTCCTCTTTTCTGTAGTTTTTTATAGAAAAAGAGCAGTCCAGTTGGACTACTCTCTTCAATAAAATAGATAATTATTCTTCTTAAACAGTTATTCTGTCTACTGCTTTGAGAATTGGATTATTACGTCTAGTTTATTCTACTTCACTTTTAGAGAATGAAGCGTTATCAGGAACGACTTCTTCTGTATCCGTGAACCATCTGGTCATTTCACTTTTACCAGCCTGTACAATTTCTTTTCTAGTCATATCATCAAGATCATTATCTTTTAAGATAACGCGAGTGTTTAGGTTACCCACTTCCATCTCACGACCTTGGAAACCGACCTCAATTGAAGTAGTCACACCATTTTCAATTTTATACTCAATACTCGTTACTGTAATGTCCATTATGCAGTCTCCTCTTCATTATTGTTTTCAAATACTTCTTCTAATTGATCCATCAACGTGTCGAAAGCAATATCACTGAACTGTTTCCCTTTTTCTGTCGTGAACTCGTCCTCGTTTAGCTTATCGTAAAAAGCTTTTAGTTTAGTGTCGTAAGTTAATACATCTAGCTTTAACTCTTCGTCTAGTAATTCCTGAATCTTATCTGTTCCTTCCTTTTCATTTTTTCCTTCTTTGGCTAACCATCCGCCTTTCTCATCTTTCACAATACTGCCTTGTTCATCCACTTCAAAGTACTCTTCGCGGATCTCTTTCAAATTATCTTGGTATTCTTTATCTGCTTCAATCAAAGATTTTTGAAGCTTCCCTTTCCCACGTCTAGCTTTGCCTTGTTCAATAATTGTCGCATCTAGCGTGTTAAAGATACTTTGAATTTGATTATTCTGAAATGTTAATGTTTTCATCTATACTACTCCTTTGAGTTCCTTGATTTGTTGTTCTAAGTCCGTTACTTTGGCTTCTAATTGGTAAATTTTCGAATCGTAATTGAATATTTTGTTTTCTATATTCTTTTCAAATTCTTCTTGGAGATTACTTAGTTCTTGGATAGCTTTCGTGTTGTAACTTAGCAACCGATAAGTGTCGATACTTTCTCCATCCTTAGAAGCAACAATCAAACTATCCTCTGCTATCAATCCAATTTGACGGTTATCCACACCAATTTCCAGATCACTTTTTAAATTATATTCAACAATTGTTAAAGTATTTAAAATATCTAACGCATTTTGAGATGTTTCTTCAATTTGCGTCTTCAATTTCCGACTAGAAGAATTCAAAAAAGTTGATGCTCTAATGTTATAAAAATTTTTCATGTTTTGATCTGATATGGATACAATACCTGTCCCATTTGGCTTCAAGTAGATGTTTCTAGCGCGGCCATCTCCAGGTACTTCTATTCTATCTGCTACCATCTTTAACCAATTACCCGAAGAATGATGGGATTCATAACTATAAGCTTTCATGTCTGCAAAAGCTTCACCATATGCCCGCACTTCAAAGCGACCTCCAGGGTGAACTTGTACAGACATCTTATCACCTACTGCTTCTAACCGTTGTTGACGTCCGCTTGTTCCTCCTTCAGAAAATTGTAAATACTGATAAGAACCAACACCACCGCCTTCTAATCGAAGCATAGAGTTATTGTTAGTACCAGAATTAGATGTGTACGGTTTGCTAATCAATCCCTCTTCGTGATACAACAGATTCCGACCTTGGGTTCCATTGTTAAAAGAAATACGACCTTGAACTAGTGTTAATTTATTCTGAGTTAAAGGGTCTCGAAGTTCAATACTACTGTTGTTCAAATTGATGCCCATATTTCCACCACGTAATGTACCCGATGTAATACTTTCTGCATCCATATTGATAACGGAAATTTTTCCAGCATCAAGGCGTCCTGTATTTATTTTATCCGCTGAAATATTTGAAATTGCTGCATCTGGGATAAAGGCTTTACCTGTTATATTAACTGTATTAGCATCTAAAATAAGTTGATTACTTTCAATCAATGTTTTTTTTGCTTCTATATTTATTTGAGAAATCATATCCCCTTTAGTAACTCGAAGATTTATCTGATCTTTCAGAACCGAGATTTGGGAACCCACGTACTCTCTATCAGCGATTTGTACCCAAGCCAACCAAGTTGAACCACTTGAATTTCCTTTACGTTGAAAAGTCCCATCCGATGAATGAAAAGTTTGAACGATTACTCCACCTGAATAACCGTCCCATGGAACGACTGTCGTTAATTGCCCAAAGGTTGATGAACCTGGGACCCCAATAACTGATCGAAGCTTAAACTCTTCAACAGTTTGTTTAGGTTTATTCGCAAAGTACCACTTCGGAAGTTGATTATCGTTGCGAGTATCTGCAATCGTTTTATCATCCAAGATAGCTTTAGTCACATCACTGGAAGAAACTTTTAAACTAATAGCATTATTTAATTGAGTAAACTGAGAAGTTAACCCACTTGGACCTGAAACTGTATTTTGTAAACCTTCTACCGTTTGTTCAGTTTTGGTTAACCTACCAGTTTTCTCATCAATTAGGGATTTGGTAAATCTATCTAAAGTTTGTTCTTGATTGCTAACTCTTCCGTTAAGGTCTGAAACAGTAGACTTTATATTTTCTGCTGTTTGTTTGATCTCTGACTCCACAAATGATGCTGTAGCCATATCTTCTGGGGCAGCTGACCAGTCAAAAGAGGTTTTAGTTCCTTTTACTACTTTTACCCACTCAACTTCCATTGTTGCGCTGTTATTAGGAAATTGAAAAAGCTGTAGCATCGTCGTAGACTGGCTTGTTCGTAATACACCACGCCAAACATCCGTTTTGGTATCATAAACTAAAGAACCTAATGTAAATGTACCGCCGTTTGCGTAAGCACCTATATGACTCTTCGTAGTAGAAGCTGAAGCTTTCATAATCATATAGTAATCTACACCAGCTTCCCAAGGCGTTGACATGATATATTGAGCGAAATTATACTGATTAGTCTTTTTCTTTTCTCCAGACTTTAATACTAAGTTTCTTTCACCAATTTCCAAGTTGCCAATGGCACCATTAACTTCAGCCATACTAACCTTAGACTTTACCATATCTGCCTGTATAATCAGTTCAGAATCTAATTTCGTGACTCTTCCTGATAAAGCATTGACAGAAGTCTGATCAGCTTTCAGTTTCAAGCCTTGCGCATTAATCGATATGTCTAGATCATGCTGCTTTACTTTTCCAGTCATCGTGTTCAAATCTGTTTGACTAGCTTTGAGTGCTACTGTTCCTGTTAATTCATCAATATCATATTTAATCGAGCTGATATTACTTTCTATATTTGTTAAAGCTGATAAACTTTGTTTAGCAGCTGTGAAGGCATCTGTAGCTGTTGTTTGAAACTTTTGTACATTTGCTTGTGTCTTTTGCGAGATAGCATTTAAATCACTAATCGTATCATCTAAAGAAGTAAAAGTACTCCCAATCGTTGTATTGAGGTCTACTAATGAAGTGTCAATATCATTTTTGTATTCCTCTAAACCATTTTGAGTTTCTTCTACTTCTTTTTTAACTGAATCTAAATTTTCCGTATCACTAACTAAAGTCCAGTAAGTTTCACCGTTGACTTCCGTATAACGATACATTTGTTTGCGCTCTCCAAATTCTCTAAAGTACAAATCACCTACACTAGCATCTAACGCTAGTTGTTTGGGATCTTCGGAGCCAAAGAAGTTTCGATTACGCCCGTTAGCCGCTAAACTAGCAATGACTGCTGTCCTTTCGGCTTCTTCTACGCGTTGTCTTAAATCGTTGACGTTTGGTTCGCTTGTTGTAAAGTCATATACATGATTACCTAGTGTTGTCTTCGTATATTGATTTTCTTTCAACAAACTAAATTCGAACGCTATCAGTCTACTGGTTATATTGAAGTGATGATCGTGGGCTGAAACAGTAACCGTGTCACCTGCCCTTACTTCTTGTAGATCAGCAAAATGTTGGTACTGCTCAGTGTTGTGCAAAGCTACGAAATCAACTTCAATAACTGTCTCCGGTTCATCAATATGGCGATTTTTGAATTCAGCTTTCGCTGCTTCTCTGAGCATATTGTAAGCTTGCTCGATTGGAACGGCATCTTTATCCTCTTTAAGTTCTCCATCAGCAGCTTTAATATCTTGGTAGGAGACTTCTGCAATAATCGGATGGTCCGGATCTATTCTCGGACTATCGACATATCGTTCTGGCAGCATTAATCCACCAGCACCAACAGGTTGAATCCTTGTGACGATTGTTGAGACATCAATCGTGGCATTGTAGCCTAATAAATCTTTTTTGTGCTCGATTTTGACGCCTCTGTCCACCCCCATCCGTTTAAGCATTTCGATTCTAAAGTTATTTCTAACTAACTCTCCTCCCCAACGGCTAAGAAAAGTATGATCTTTTCCATCGTCTAGAAGTGCTTCAATAGGATTGACACGCGCAAATTCTGTGGAAGCGATTGTATCGATATTAGAGCTTGCAATAAATTTGTGAGTATACTGTGTTTTGCTCAGTAATTGTTGAATGGCTGTATTTCCTGCTTGATTAACAATCTTTGTATCTTCAATCCAATTGTCCAAAAGATCATAAAAGATATGTCGCGCTTCTACATGGATAGAATCCAATGTTTTTTCTATACGATAGATCCGAAACAATTGTCTTTCCGTAAACGGGACTGGCGCTTGTACGATGTTTCTTTCTTTGATATGTTCAGCAAGTTCCGTCAATGCCGGTATTTCAAAAGAAATTTTGAATTGATCATTCAATTCCCAAATACCTTGTTGATTAAAAATGAGATTATCTAACAGACCCAATCCATTTTTTTGAAAGTCAGTTTCGTTTTTATCATGCAGTGTGATCAACGCCAACACCACCTTTTGCTTACTTCAATTTTTGTCGTTTGGCCATCGATTGAAATTTTATTTTCTCCACTTTTCAATACTGGATATCGACCTTGCATATCGTTATCTTTACTGCTCATTAATTTATGCGCTTTTTTGATCATTCCATCTACAACGACATACTCTTTGACATCTTTGAAAATCATTTGATTGTCATTCAAGAGTACTCGACAGGTTCCTTCTCCATATACTTTTATACTCGTCTCTGCGTCTACTTTCGAGGGATTATCAATAATCGCTTCGCTCGTAACTTCTTCGATACCGGCATCTTCATATTCAAATGGATCCGTGATAATTTCCAGTTCAAAGTCGCACCATTCTTTTATATCATTATTTGCTGCATTAACAGTAAGAACGGATTGTGTGATGTTTCTATACATCTCAGTATCCGACAAACGAACCTTTTTCTTCCCAATTAACCAGTTATTCATTTCTCGAAAAGTTGCTCTTACATCATCATCAATAAAGTTAAAGTGTAAGGTTAGTGGAACATTATCATAACCGTCAAATACAGTTAAGTTTCCATTTCTACCAGGAACTTCATAAACGAGATAACGCTCTTTCGCAACTGTCAGTTCAGGACGTTCCGCAAGTGTAATATTAAACTTTTTATTGATACTTTCTTCGTCAAATAATACTTCTAACATTATCTACGCCCCTTTGACTGCATTTTGTCTTTATATTTTTTACCAAATTCTCTATCCAATGGGTCTCGCATCACTTTAGCAATCGTATAGCCATCTACTTGGATATTGATTTCTTGCGATTGATTTTTTAGTTCTTGTATTGTTGCTAAAAGATTACCCATAATCGCTTCTAGCCCATTGCTTTGTGTTTTTCCTGCATCATCTTGGGTGCCCACCATTGAAGGTGTCAAGATTTGATTTCGAGCAATATCTGGTGAGAATCTCAGTCCAGCTGCAGCATAGTCTAATGATTTCTGCATCTCATCTGCATCCTGATCGATCCCAACCGCGATACCTTGAGGAATAAATTTACCGACTTCATCACGGAAGACTCTTGAAGGAGAATGAATGCCAAAGAATCCTAAGACATTGTCTTTAAAACTACCTAATAAAGATTTTGCAGTATTCCAGAGTGCTCCACCAGCGTTTTTAAGTCCTCTACCAATACCGTCTATAATATTCTTTCCTACAGAAAGCCAATCAACGGCTTTGAACACTCTTGTAATCCCGTTCCAAACAGCGGGTAGTAGTGCCAATAAAGCTGGAATGGCTTGGATGATACCTGTTCCTAATCTGCCTAATAGTTCTATCCCTTTTTGAAGGATACTGGGGAGGTTTGCAGCGATTGCTTGAATCAGTGATACAAATACTGTAGCAATCATACCGGGGATCATAGGTAAGAGTGCAATTGCACCATCAATCAAAGCACCCAGTATTCTAGTCCCTCCTTCAATGATTTTCGGAAGATTAGAGAAAATCGCATTTACCAATACTGAAAATAATGTTAATGCTAATGGAATCAATTGCGGTAATGCCTGAACGATTCCATTAATCAAAGATACAAGAATACTGATTCCTTTTTCGATGATTATTGGTAAATTTTCTTGAATCACCTGAGATAGTGTGGTGATTACTTGGGTAATCGTATCAACGATCAAACCCATATTAGAAAAAATACCATTTATCAAACCTTGGAGTAATGAGAGACCGGCTTCAAGTAGCATCGGTAATGCTAGAATAATACCTTGTAGTAACGCCCCCACTATCGGAATCATGGCTTCCATAATTCTTGGTAGACTTGCGGCCACGCCTTCAAGTAGCATACTGATTATGTCCATTCCACCTTGTAAGAGTAACGGTAGGTTGACGGCGATTGCCTCAAGCAAACTGACAAGTAAATTTGTTCCTAAAAGCATAAACTGTGGAAGCATTTCCTCTGCACCAGTAATCAATTGTTGTATGATTTGAGGCCCTTTTTCCGTAACAAGTACTAATAATTGATCTAAAGTTTCACCATACGTCGCTTGGAGTAGACCCAATCCCAAAATAATACCTGCCAAAAGGACTCCTGGGCCTATCAAGCTCAGCGCTACTCCCATGACACTCATCAATCCTTGGATTGTTTGCCCTACTACTCCAGAAACAACTGAGGTTCCTTGAGACAATATTGTCTGTGCGCCCGTTCCGATTTTTTCAAAAGAAGGTAATAGACCTTTTAGTTTTTCAGAAGATTTACCAATCATTCCAAAAAAGCCTTCTCCGTTTATACTTCCTAACTTTGATTGAAAAGTAGTTATACCTGTTGAAATTGATTCAAGTGGTCCACTCATCTTCTCTTTTAAAGAAGTTCCAAATTCTTGAAATCGGCCTTTAGCGTTGTCAAGCACTCCTGTTATTCCTTGAACGGGTCCACTCATTTTTTCTTTTATAGACGTTCCGAATTCTTGAAACCGAGCTTTAGTGCTATCAAGCACTGCTGTGATCCGTTTCTTTGCTGATTCTGGGATTAAGCCGGCGAAGATTTCTCCACTACCTTGCGTTATATTTTTCAATCCCCCAGTGAGCTTTTTAAATTCATTGATCGAACCCGTTGTTAACCCAGCGATACTTTTAGAAGCCTTATCGGAAAAGGTCTTAAAATCATTGGGTATATCAGAAAGTTTGTTGCTTAAGTTCGCTGAACCTTGTACTACTTTTTCAAAAAAGCTAGATATACCTGAAGTTTTTTCAGCCAATGCTCCAATGGTATTGCCGAATTCACTAATTTTACCCATATGTTGTGTCAAGGTATTTATCGTACTGCTTGCTTCGCTTGATTCTGAATTGATTGAAGACACGAAGGCCTCAAATCCTTCTCCAGCTGCCGAGCTGTTGATCAAGGCTTCTGAAAAAGCTAACACTGAATTCACTGTTTCTCCACTAAGTGCGTTGCTAAAATTTGTAGCTGCTTTTCCTATATTACTTAAGCTTTTAGAAATGGTATTGTCTGCTTCAACGAATGCCTTTTTCATTTTTTCGGTAGATTTAGAAGCAGATTGTTCATCTGCTCCTAACTTATCCAGCCATCCTAATATATTAACTGCCAAAATGTTCACCTCCATCTATTTTTTTTAGTTTTTCTAAAGCTCTATTTTTTGCTAATTGAGCTTCACTTTCCAGTTGTTCTTTTGTTTTAGATTTTTCAATTGATTTTGCCATAATTTGTTCCTTGAATTCTTCAAAGTTACCTTCCCTTAGGGGATTACTCATCCAAATTTCCAATAATTCATCATTATTTGTATTTTCAACCAAATCGACTATGAAAGATGGAAGCTCTTTAAATCTTAAAGAATGTAACAAGTAGCCGACATCGTTGTACCTTTTGAACAAGAGATCTCTAAACTTGTTAAGTCCTATGCGATCAATTCCGATAGCGACTTGTATAATTCCTTCAAGTCGGGATGTTTGAAAAAATCTTTTAATAGACCTACATATCTTTTAAGTGGTAATGTCTCAATTTCTTCTACCGTAGTCCCTGTCAGTTCGGCTAAAAATACATTGATATCTTTTTTAGCCTTTGGAATTCTTTTAATAGCGAGTTTTGAAATTTCTAATAGAATTTCAAATCCTACTTCTCTATTTTCAACTTTGTCTTCTCCATTTGACTTCAATGAGTCTAAAATTTCTTGCTTTTTTTGCCCCGATAATAGGCTTTGAACAGGATCGATAAGATCCAATTTATTGACCAATTCGAGTACGACAAAAACGTCGTCCCCTCTTAATTCTCTAAGTGTTAAAGTAGCTTCCATTTACATTCATTCTCCTTTTTAATCGTTAATTGTATTTTTCTATTTAAATTTCGTTGGTTTGAGGTAATAAGATACGAACAGGTAATAATGATTCGCCTACTTTTTCAGGATTAGTTCGAGCAGAAAATGTCATCGTCATCGTATTATCGTTATTATCTTGTGGTTCAAATTCTAGACCTGAAGTACAGATAGCATAATCAAAGATAACAATGATTGGTAATTCAGATTTCCCATACGTACCAATATACGCAAGGTTTTTAATATAAGCACTCTCTTCAATTCTTGCATTAGGTCTGATTACGTCATATCCAACTGGGAATTCTAACCCGTCTGATGCTTCGTAGCTGGCCATTAGTGCAGCTTGAATATTTCCTCTCGTAAATTCAAGAATATTTAATTCAATCGTTCCTTCAGTTGCTTCGATAACGTCACCACCTACAACTGGTGTAGCCGTTACACCATCAATTTCCATATGTCTTAATGTGTTGACCAAAGATAAACTTGATCCACCACTGGATGCGCCGAATTCTTCGTATGTCCATTCGTTTTCAGCGTCCCACTCTAAGTTTCTTACTACTGCACCTGCATTTAAAAGAAAATGGTTATTTGATTTGTCAGTATATCCGTTTTTTGGTAATTTGCTTGTCATTTTTATTAGCTCCCTTTTAGTTGATTCTTCCTTTTATTTTGACTGATTTTTTTCTAAAGTCTGTTTGTGTTCTTTTTTCATGTTCTAAGATAATTGAATCCAGTTGGACTAGTGTCGTTGATTTTTCTAGTTCCAAGGTTCTATCATCTATCAATTTGATTAACTTACTTGTAATCAATTCACTTCTCTCATAACCAAGTTTCTTATCATCAAACACTTCTACATCTATTTCTATATTCTTTTTATAGATTTGATCAGAGTAAATGGCATAAGAGAAAACTAAATACGGATAGATTTCTTCTGTTCTAGTATTCTCAAGATAAAATACTTCTGAAATTGCTTCTTGAAATAATGTGTTCAATGAATGGATCAGGTCCACTGTATTAAGTGTTATCATAAATTGTTCTAACCACCTCAATAATGTTTCTCTCAGGTTGATTTAATCGACTCTCGCTAAATTGTTCGGGATAGGCTGTTTTAAAAGCAGCTATTTCTTTATCCCATTCACTAGCTTTTTCTTCTTTGAAAGTACGTGTGTTTCTCAATTTGTACAGTACGTATTCACTATCTCTTACACCTGCTTGAGAAAGTTTTTTTAATAAGCCATTCTCATTTTGTATTGCTTTTACTCTCTTTGATAATGCATTGTACTTTTCTTTGGGTACTGCATGACTAGGATAGGTCTTCTTGATTTCTTCTAGTATTAAATCAATATTTGATACGTTATAATCAGTTAAGATTTCTTCAATCCATTTCATCCGCTTACTCCTTTTACCTTTAATCGTTCACCTTATAAGGTCGGTTCCTATTTACGATCCCTCTTATACTTAGGGCTAAGTACGGTATCCTTTTATCGTCTTGATCCAGGACTAAACAAATAGTGTTTTGTAACTTGTAAACCAAGTCTAACATTTATTCACTTTTAAAAAGTAAGGTTAAAGTAGTGGGTTCTTATTTTATGATTCCACCGAAACTGTAACTATTCAAACTTCCCCCACATCACTCAAATGTCATCTTAAATACCACAATATAATATTAACATGGTTTTTTCGTTCAAAAGTAAGGTGTTAGTAATGTGTTAATTTAAAACTTAATAGTTGCGCTTCATTTTCATGCTTTACAACGCCTTCTTTCTATTCAAGTACGAATATCTACCATCCACGCTAACCGATTAGCTAATTCTTCTAACAGTTGTTTTCTAATAGCCATACACCATTTTTCGTGATAGCCAATTTCTTCAGAAATTTCTAACCAACTTGCTCTTTCCTTTTTCAAATATCGAAGTTCAATCAATTTATAATGAATCGGTTCTTGTTCTTCTAAAAAAAAGCCAATAGTCGCTTTTTGTCTTTTCATACGAATGAGTTCTCTATCGGTTTCCCACTTGATTACGAGATTCTCGGTTTGACTTTCTCTTTTTTTACTACTTTGTACTTTCTCTGTTCCGTACGCATATTGAGAAGAATATTCTAATGCAAGTTTTCTTTCTTCAATTTGGTGATCTATGCTGGCGTACTCTTGCAGTTTTTGTTCTACCCAACCATATATACCTTTCATTCAACTTTTTCTCCTTTCATCAACCAGCAATTGCTCGGATCAAACTTAACTTGATAGTAATTTGAATAATCATCAATACGTTTTACCGATTAAACCGGTATTCAGTTTAAATTTTTTTCTCTTTTCATTTTTCTATATCAGTTTCAAAACAACCTTACGAGATTAAACACATGATATACCGTTTATTCCGGTTAGTCAAATATATTTACTAATTTTTTTGATTATTTATTTTATTTTTTACGTTTTTTCCGGTATTATATACTTAACCTACACTTAAGGAGTACTTTCTATGGATATCAAAATAATCTTTTCAAAAAATCTAAATATGCTTATCAATAAAAAAAAGGTATCCGTAGCGGATGTGGCTAGGGATACTGGCATTGCTTATCAGACTGTCAGTGATTGGAGAAATGGAAAGTCTATGGCACGTAGCGGTGGTTTGCAGAAGCTTGCTGAATATTTTTCGGTTAATGTCTCAGATCTTACTTCTGATAAACCTAGTAATATCGTACCTGTTACTGAACTTGTCAAAATTCCTATCTTAGGGATCATTGCTTGTGGTGATCCTATTACTGCGATAGAAAATATTGCAGAATACCGTTCAGTGCCCAAAGAAAATCTTCCTTCAGGAGACCTCTTCTTTTTAGAAGCTGCTGGAGATAGTATGGAACCTAAAATCCCCAATGGTGCTTATGTCCTTTGTCGTAAACAAGAAGAAGTTGAAAATGGTGAAATTGCTGCCGTTTTGGTAAATGGCGAAGAAGAAACCACATTGAAGAAAGTGATCAAACAAGGAGAAACTGTCTTACTTCAGGCCATCAACGAGAAGTATGCTCCCTATGTCGTTACAAAAGAAAATCCAGCAAGAATCGTTGGGAAAGCAATCAAAGTAGAAATTGAATTATAACGACTCCAAAAACTAAAAAGCATCAATCCCAATAAGTGGATTGATGCTTTTTGTTGTTTCATCATTAATCTAGGTAAACATGATCGCCTTTGTTCAACCATGAATAGGCAAGGCCGATGACTAGACCGCCACCTACAAAGTTTCCTAATGCTGCAAACAGTAAGTTGATTTCAACAGCTGTTGCTGTCATTCCTTCAATTGCTCCGCCAGATGCAAAGAAAGCTAATGGGAATGATGAAAAGTTCGCGATAACGTGCTCAAAGCCTAAGAAAGCAAAAATAAAGATAATGAATATCATTGCTATCACTTTTCCTGCATCGTCTTTCATACGTATCGTACAGTACACAGCAGTATTAACTATAACATTCGCAAAGATTCCTTCAGTAAAAATTTGTAGTGGTGTTTTAGCAAGCTTCCCTTCAATCGCTGTAAAAAGAAAATGGTCTGAAGGTAAATTTTGAAAAGTAGAAGTCAATGATACTAAGTAGCTTGCAAGAACGCCACCAATCAAATTAAACAATAAGCAGGCAAACAAGATCGTTAATGCTTTTTTAATTGTCAGCATTTTACGATGCACACCTACTGTTGCATACATCATATTCGAGGTTCCTAATTCTGCATTCATGTAAATGATCATCACTAGTGACCAACTGAACATAAATGAATAAAGAAATTTACCAGATCCATGTGCTATTTTTTCTGCGTACTGCCCTGTAATCACAGCAATCGCTGTTCCTAAAGTTAAAAATAGCGTGGCTAACATAGCTCTGACTAAATAACGTGTTGTACTTTTTTCAAATAATTGCTTTTTCTTTTCGATACTTGATTCTATCGAATAAAATAATCCATGATAATTGGCATCCATTGTATCCCATCCCCTTGTTAACTATTTCACTATGCGATTATTCTACCACCAATGAAAGGATTTGAAAATGGCTTTTTCATTCATTTTCAAAAGAATACGTTTCCATTTAATAAATATCATACTTTTGACTTATATTCCTTTTTTGAACTTAAATGCACACCTTTTTTTACTTTTACTCTTTTACTAATGAAGGATCAACATTAAAAAGCGGATCGTTCACACTATCACGAAACATTTTCAAATCACATTCAGATGATTCTTGCAATAAAAAACAGAAGCTAGTAGTTTTACTCTAACTTCTGTGGTCGATCATATGCGGCTTTTACTTTCGATTATTTCGCTGGTCTATATCCAGCTTTTAAGGCTTGAGCTTCTGTTGTAAACATCGCTTTTGGTTTAGTCGTTGATTTGTAATATTGGCTATTTGGTATATGATAGATTTTATTGCTCGAACCTTTGATCAAACCTTTACCTTTACGATCAACATATTTTTTATTTCCATCTCTAAACACATTGTTCACTGTACCCGGCGCTTTACTTCCTTTTTTCACTAGTTTCATTTCAATGCCCTCTAACCTAAAATTCAGGCCTAAAGTGCCAGCAGGTTCACCATTTTTAGCCCAACCTTGCCATCCGAATGTTTCTGAATAAACACGGTAGTATACGTCATACTTTTTCTCCATTTGTCCAGTTAACTTGACCTTGATTGCTTCTAGTCGCTTAGATTCACCTTGTGTTCCGCTTAATTGGCCATTGGACTTCCAACCCATCCATCCTTTAGATTGTACGTAAGTTTGATAGGTAATGCCTCCCGTAACTGCTGGATTCGTTAGGTCAATTTTTATTGCTTCTACTCTTTTGCCCTTACCAAGCATTCCAGAAGTCTTACCATTATTTACTTTTGACTGCCAGCCCTTTGACTGCATTAAAGTTGAATAGTTGATTTTCATCGGTTCTTTTACTTTTGTACTCGTAGCTGTTTGTTTTACTTTAGCTGTAGTAGGTTTTGTTGTTACGGTTGTTGCTGCTTGTACGTCCATCGGGCTACTTATATATCCGTTTAACCCAAAGGATAATAATAAAGCAGTCATGACACTGATCATTCGTTTTTTCATTCGCTATCCTCTTTTCTTCTTTAAGAAGAGCATAGCATATGGAATCGTTTTATCCACTCCAAATTGTGAACGAAAATTGTTTTATCTAATTGATTTCAATCTACTTCAAGGATTTTCTTATGTTAAACGTTTATTGAAATAATATTTTGTGACACCTTTCATCGGCATATCTTCTAAAGTAGCATAGACTTTGAAACCAGCTTTCTTATAGAAATCAACAGCTTGGTAACTTCTAGTCGTCAACGTCAGCTGAATGATAGCCATTTCTCTAGCTATTCGTTCCACCTCTTCTAGTAACTGACTACCAATAGATTGCCCTCTATAAGTGCTTTTAACTGCCAGTAAGGACACATGCATATTTTGGTATTCTATCTTTGCTACAATACCGCCAGTAATTTCATCTCTTTCATCGTATGCACCGATAGCAATTTCCTCGGACGTAAACTCAGGTGATTTTTCAAAATAGTACTGATTTTGTTCTGAAAAGATTGAATCAATCGTTTCTTTTATTTCCGCTAATTCAACTTTTTTTAAACTAACCATCCCTATATCTCCTTTATATACATTATCGTTATACTGCTTATAACACAAAAAAGAGTACCCTAGGCACTCAATCTTGTTTTTATTTGACTGTTCTAAATCAAAGTCATAAGAGTTGGATAAGCGATTAACCGTAATCTTTCAATAGAGACTTCTAGGAATATCATGACTGAATCATTAGCATATCTTGATCATCAAATTCCCAAGAATCAGCATAAGCTACTTCCCAGTAGTAACCGTCTAAATCTTTAAAGTAGCCACTATAACCTCCCCAGAAAACTGTCTCCGGTTTTTTAACGATTTCACCGCCCAATGATTCCGCCAGCAACATCAGCTCATCAACTTCATGCTTTTCTTTTGTATTCATTGCAAAAGTGATACCGTTAAAGACTGATCTATCCGTTTTTAGCGATTCATTTTTATCAATATCTTTTACTAGTTCATCTAGGGGAAATAATTCTAATTTAGTTCCTTCGTTATCGAAAAAAATAATTGGTGGATTCGCTGTGTCGTCATAACACTTAAACCCTAATCCTTTATAAAAAGCTCTAGATTTAACAATATCTGTGACACCTAGTGTGATTAAATTGATTCGATTCATGCTAGTCTCCATTCTGTCGTAGTTTTAATAATGACTGCTGCTTTTCCCTTTACTCCACTTCTTATTATCTATATTTGAAGTATATCAGTCTATCTCATAATCGCTACGATTCACACTTAAGGATAAATACAGCAATTTCCAAATGCACTAAAGTAAAAAAGGTAAGTTATATAATCCTACCTAACTTTCTCTGGAGCTTTTATAAGTATTATTTTTCAGTTTACCTCTATCATCGGCACCCCTCTAGTCAAAACTATTTCAAGAACTGAACTCAACTACTTCTTAGCATAGTTAGTTTCTTCTGAATATATTACTTATTTCTGCTACTAATCATCATATTTTCTATTTTTTATTTAGTTTCTTTTCTGGATTTGTTTTTTTGATAGACCAGATAGATAATAATTGCAATTAAAATAACCATTAGACTAATCGACCCTATCATCCACCAATTGATACTCGTATCGATGGTTACATCTTCTCGGTTAAATGTCTGCGCCTCATCTGCTTTAATCATGAAGTTTCGTTCCCAACTCCATTCGTCTTCTCCAGATATTGCTTTTAACTTCAAAACATAATCACCTGCTTGAAAACGATCTCCTTCTAGTGAGATTGGGAAGTTAAAATGTGAATTTGGAGCCATCTGCATCTGTTCTTCACTAGCTTCATATAAAACTTCCTCTTCTCCAACTCGTTGTACCGTCGCCTCAACTGCTAAACGGTTTACGAATGTGGGTGTAAAGTTTTGAATCGTTGCACTGATTACATTGCGATAGTTTAGTTGATCCGCAAACACGTCTATTAAATCAAGATCTCCTTGAACGTAATCTCGACTATTGCTGACAACAACACCAATCACATAAGCAAATTCGTTATTGATTGAGACACCCTCTTGGCTTTCCGTTTCTTTTTCTTGTTCCTCTTTTACTTCCGCAATTCTTAAGCCACCTGCTAGAATCCCTTCAATGGTTTCACTAGGCATCTTCAATTCCAAGGTAACTGTTTTAGCTTCATCCCCAGCTAACTCAATCACTTCAGATGGTTCAATCAATGTATCCAACGAGTAAGTTAAAGTAGTCTCTGATTCGATCGCATCTTTACCGTACTCAACAACTCCATGAACATTTGTAAAAGCTGTATGTGGTGTTACTTGCAATTTGACGAGCTCGCTACTAGCATTTTGGACTTTCACAGAAAGGGTTTCTGTCTCGCCAGGATTAAGGTTTAAGTCAAAATACCCATTCGAGTTTTCTAGCTGACTTTCAGGCAAATTGGGTGTGACATGAAATTTCAGCATATCTCCTTCTGCTTGGCTACTGCTTGAAAATAGGAGGATGGAAAAAACCGCAATAATTACTGGAAAAAGCAACCATTGCTTAAAAATTCTTATACCATCTAATAAATAGTGCTGTTTTACATTCATCTTATTACTCCTTTAAGTTGAAAAAGGTAACGCTACAGTTTCCTTAGCGCTACCCTTTTTAACTAACATTTATTAATCGTTTTATTAATCTGGTAGTACTTCTCCATTTTCGTCTACAGTTGTGACTAATTCCCAAGAAAGCGTTGAAGTATAGGTTGCAGCATCTTTCGCTGTAGATCCCGGAACAGATACTTGAATTGCTTTATTTTCTACAGTATCGATACTTGCATCTTCAAACTGTCTACCTAAATCTGCTTGATCTCCCCATACGACTGAAGAAACACCGGCACCTTTACCTGTTTCTGCTTCCATAATTTTAACTGATCCAGCACCTGGAATTAATTCTATTGTGCCAATTTTTGTATTAGGCGCATTTTCTTGGTTATTTCCTTCATATTGAATACGTCCGTCATTCAGCGTTACTTGCGCACCATTCAGTACACCATTTTGTGTTCCTGATGTAAAATTAGTTAAACTCACTTTCAAATTCCATCCTGCATTATTTCCTCGTGTATCTGACACTTGTGCAAAACTGACATAAGGGATCTCCGTTGTACCATCTGGTCTAGCTTCCATTAATTCAGCCATTTCCGCAATCATGTTATACGTTTGATCTTCATTGGAGATGACTTGTGAACCGAAATCCATCGTCACTGCTTTTATAATTGATAACGGTCCTGTCGTTCCTGTAACTTCAGGGTTAATCACGATATCTTCTGGTCCAGGTTGTCCAGGCTCACCCGGCTCGCCTGGTTCTGGTGGTGTAACGATTAATTCTTCATCTGTTCCCGGAACAAATTCAATTTGTCCATCCGTTTCTACTTCTCTTACTTCTTGAGCAGATGCGTTTATGCCACTTAGTAGCATTGTTGAAGATAATGCTGTAATAGCTGCTAGTTTGATATAATTCATTATAATAATACTCTCCTTTTCTAAATTCGCCTATTTTTAGTGCCCATTCTGTCTTCTTTGAAGCTTCTATACAATATTACTAATGAAAAAATGACCAAGATCATACCAATCCATATCCAATATTTATAGTCACTGGAACTTGTTTGTGGCAATTTACCACTTGGTATATTCGCGGGGGTAAAAGATGTTGGAGGTAATGGTATAGCGCCTGTTGGTGGCGCTGGATTCGGATCATTCACTGATACATATGGACCACCAGTGAATGTAATGGATCCTTCTGTTTCTGTCGACCTTAATTCTGCTCCTTCTGTTTGGTAAATAGGTATGTATATGAGACCTATGACAGTAAGCAGTTGCAGAAAAACTAAAAAAATTTTTATTCTTTTCCCATATATTACTCCCTCCTTTTTGTTTCATTCCTAGGAAGTGAATAAAGTTGATCGTTTATCAAGAGGCACACTTTAACGCATTATTTATGATTAGCTGAAGATGATCGTAATATCAGTTTGCCTTTCGATAGCGATGATATCACTAAAATATATTTTTCTCTCACATACCTAAGACATACTATATCAAAGGAAAAAAAATTTAAATAATCACTTTTTTCTCTTCTTAATGACAGGACACTCTTAATATCCAAAGATACTGACTAGCAAAAATTAGTCATCCAATAAAAAAAGCGAAAACAGTACTGTGTTTAACAGGACTATTTCCACCTTTTTAAAAGATATTCATTAAATTCAATTATTCTGCGCCTACTTTTTTCGCATACTGTATTAGTTTTTTAGAAATTTTGTCATCAATTTCATTCAATCCTGACAAACCTTGTTTCAAGGTTATCAAAGTATTTTGATCAATTGCAGTATTTGAAGCGATTTCTAAAAGTGAGAGGCCACTTTGTTCTAGTAACCATCTAACCAAAATACCATCCGATTTTCTCAATTACTTGAACTCCTTTATCTCATTCTACCGAAATAACTATAGGATATTTTAATATAAAATGCAATCTTATTTTTTGAATCATTTTTATTTTACTTTCATCCTCTTTGGGCATTGCTTTTTCTTTTACTTATTAAGTATAATGTCAATAAAATAGCTTCTTTGATTGTAGTCTACTTTTTTTGAGAATCATCCACTGGGCGCTACAATCAAGTATGGAGCTATTAAAAAAATGTTTCAAAGAAATAAGACCAACCGAAAGAGGAGAATTAATATGGGGATGACTATATTCGTTTTTTTTGCCAGTGGTATCAGCTATTATCTTGTTAAAAAATACAATAATTCTTAATGATTAGCTAGAGGATAATTCCTCTAGCTTTTTTTTCGATGATTACAACTTGACTTATCGAACGAATGTTCTTATTATATAATCAAGAACATACATTCGGAAAAGGTGATTAAATATGGTTGAAGAAGTACGAATTTTAAATCCAGACAAATTAGGTTATAAAGATCGTGGAAAAATGAAATGGCTAGGAATGATGCTTTCAGATCACACCGAGGCGTTAAAAAAAATTAAAGCAGAGGAACAACAACAAGATATCCAGCCTAAAGCAGAAATGACGATAGAAGAAATCTCTGCAATATTATACGAAGCTTACCTTACTAAATCGCCTGTATCTATACAGGCAAATGTACTAAGAAATGGTCAGTTTTATCCCGATGTCCACTGCTTAGTGTTGGGCTATTTAGGAGAAAAAATCATCTTACAATTAAAAGATGAGCGCATCAAAAGAATAGAAATCACTTTAATTCGACATATCGAGATGTATAACAAACTAAAATGGCATAATAAAAGGATTACCGCTTAACTAGTCAATAAGCGTTCTCAGTCCTTCATGTGCAAGTCTTTGTCTCACCTGGGTTTGGTGTGCGTTACTGATAGGTTAATGCTATAATGAAAGCGAAAAGGAGGTGCGATAAATGAATTTTGATCAAATGCGCATATTGGATAGTTTATTAAAGGAATTCAATACGTTGATTGATGAAGATCCTGAACTAAAAGATAGTGATGTCAAAAAATACAAATTACTTTTCGAAATGGATCGTGAGCTCTATTCAGCTGACTTTATTATCTATGATCGAGAAAGTGACTCATTCAAATTGAGATATATGACACCGACGAGTCTTCGTTTCGTTTCAGCACTACGACCGGATAACGATTTTACTGAAGAATTCTTCAAAAGTTACCGCCTCAGCAAAGAAGATTTTAGAAACTTACTTAAAACACCTGATATGCTATTACTAGCCTTAATTGATGTTGTTAAAAAATTACATCCTTCACTTTTCCGTAAAGATAGGCTACAGAATGGTGAAAACATCGTGTATAATTTGCAAGGATTTCATAACGATTTTGCACTAGATTTTCTATTATGTACGAGTAAAGAATTTTTCCCTGTTTCTCTTGTAGAAGAAGATGAAGAACCCACTCCAATGAACTAAAAAATGCACAGTCCATTTTCGCTGATTGATCTAATCAGCAAAATAGACTGTGCATTTTTATTAAATGAGATTAAAGTGCTTCAATCCGTCAACAATACCGCCATTTGTATTACTTTTAGCGACATAATCGGCTAATGCTTTAACCTCTTTGGTTCCATTTTCCATCGCTACGCTAAAATCAGCTGCTTTAAGCATCTCGATATCATTTGGTCCATCTCCAAATGCATAAGTGGGTACACCTTCAAAGCCCATTTTTTCGACGATTTTCTGGATTCCCATTGCTTTAGAGTTTTCTTTCAGAATCGTATCGATCGAATAGGGAGAATTTCGGTATAAAGAGAGCTCTGGGAATTTCTCAAGAAAGACATCATCTACGCTCGTATTTTGTGTAAACAACAGCACCATTAAGATATCTTTTTCTTCATAATAAGATTCATCTACTTCAGGTGCATCTGTATGAATAAAGCGATAGGCTTCAACCGCATTTTCATCTTTTCTCGTTAACTTAAAGCCTTCTTTGCTGTAGTACGCAACGGTTATGTCTTGCGCTTCTACTTCTGTCTGGATGCGATCAAGAAGGTCTTGGTCAAAGATGCCTTCATAAATTTCTTGGCATTCGAACTGGATGTAATGACCATTTAAAGAAATAAAAGAATCAATCGCCGTCTCTTCTAATACATGCTCGACTTGTAGGTGACTACGACCAGTAGCGATAAATGGTATACCGCCATTATCTTTAAGTTTAGCCAGCGCATCGATCACATCTTGGTCTAATTGTGATTGTTCATTTAATAGTGTTCCATCTAAATCAAAAAACACAAGTGACTTTGGTTTCAAACATTCCGCCTCAAATCTTCAGTTTTGTTGTGATTAGTCTTTAAAATGTGATACATCATTGTAGCGATCCAAATGATATTTACCTTCATGGTAACTGGCTACAGAAACACTTGCATTCAATAAAGACTTCGTGTCTGTCAAATCAGGAATCAGATTCTGTAAGATATAACGAATCGTCCCACCGTGTGCAACTAACAAAATTCTTTCACCAGTGTCACGGTGTTTATCAATTAATTTTAATAGACCTTGTTCAACACGTGTCCAAAACATCATGAAATCTTCAGCATCGTGATAAGGGTCAACCTCTCTAAATGCATTCATTCGCTCAGGAATATCTGTATGCAAGAACATGTCACGAGAAGTTTCATAGCCCATATGTTTAGCAACATTCCCCCAAGCCTCAGAACCAAACATGCCTTCATAAGAACCGAAAAAGACTTCTCTAAATTCTGGCATCTTGACCATGTCTAATTTATCTGCTTGACCATTCTCTTCAAGAATAATCCCCGCAGTATCTTGAGTACGTGTTAAATCGCTCGTATAGACTGCATCAAATTTCACTTCGCTTAATCCGCGTCCACAGCGACGAACATCCACTATCCCATTATCAGTCAGTGGTGCATTACTCCATCCTTGCATGCGTCCATAATGGTTTAAATATGTTTCTCCATGACGAACAAAATAGATCTCAACGCCTTTAGTAGCCATCTGTTTATATTGCCCCTTCCAAAATAATCTCTTCTTCTTTATTGTAACAGACTTACAATATCGATGCGAAGAGAATGAAAACAAACTTATGTCTTGTCCCCAATAAAGAGAACACCTCACCTGAGTAACATTCAAGTGAGGTGTTCGGATTAACGATACTCTTTCATTGCACGGTCAACTTGTCGTTTTTGATCCTTGCGTTTAATCGATTCTCGTTTATCGTATTGTTTCTTCCCTTTTGCTAATCCGATCAATACTTTAGCGTATCCATTACGAATATAGACTTTCAAAGGAACGATCGTAACGCCGCCTTGTTTAATATCTCCAACGAACTGATCGATTTGTTTTTTCTTCAATAATAACTTACGCGTTCTAACAGGGTCATGGTTAAACTGGTTCCCTTGTTCAAATGGCGCGATATGGACATTGTAAAGCCACATTTCACCATTACGAATACCAGCATAACCATCTTTTAAATTGATTCTACCCGCACGGATAGACTTGATTTCCGTACCGTTCAAGACGATGCCGGCTTCTACCGTATCGAGTATACTATATTCATATCTTGCTTTCCTATTTTGAGCAATCAGCTTGCCTTCACCTTTAGGCACCTGTATCACCCTCCTTTTGTTTACGACTAACCTTTACGTTTTCCACTTCGTTTTTTCTTAGTCGTTCTTTTCTGTGACGATTGCTTATTGCGATCCGTTTGTTGGCTTCGTTTAGTCGATCGATTTCGACCGTTACCATTACTTTTTTGATTCCCTTTATTTCCATGGTTACGCTTCGCTTGTTTCAGCTTTTCACCTTCAGGTAAATCAGCCAATTCAAAGTCGATTTGGTATCCCTCTAAATTAGCGGCTGTTAATTTAACTTTGACTGGTTCACCAATCTTGAATATTCTACCAGTACGACGGCCAACTAGAATCAAACCACGTTCATTGAATTCATAGTAATCATCGTCCATTTTTGAGATATGGACAAGTCCTTCTACAGTATTCTCTAATTGAACAAACATCCCAAAATTCGTCACTGACGTCACGATACCTTCGAATTCTTCTCCAATTTTTCCAGCCATAAATTCTGTTTTCTTCAATTCATCTGTTTCACGCTCTGCATCGACTGCACGACGCTCTGTTTTAGAACTGTGTTCAGCGATTTCTGGCAATCGTTTTTCCCAGCGTTTACGTGCTTTTTGATCTTTACCTACTTCGTCATAAAAATGAATCAGACGGTGAAGGATTAAATCAGGATAACGGCGAATAGGAGAAGTAAAGTGAGAATAATATTCTGCAGCTAATCCATAATGTCCAATAGGATCTACGTCATATTTTGCTTGTTGCATAGATCTTAACATCAACATACTGACAACTGTTTCCTCTGGCTTACCTTTTACTTCATTCATGACTGCTTGAAGGTCTAAAGGCGATACGCTATCTTTTGTTCCTTTAACATTTATCCCAAAGCTTGAAACGAATTCCAAGAAACGTTGCATTTTTGCTTCATCTGGACGTGCATGGATTCTGTAAAGGATCGGTAAGGATTGTTTTGCGTAATATTCTGAGACCGTTTCATTAGCTGCGAGCATGAATGATTCAATCAAGCGCTCCCCAACACCACGTTCACGGACCAAAATATCGACAGGCATACCTTCAGGATCAACTTCGATTTTTGCTTCTCTTGTGTCAAAGTCGATTGAACCACGGTTTTCTCTCTTTTTCTCTAAGATATGGTGTAATTCACCCATCTTCTCGAATAGATCAACCAAGTCTGCATGTTCTTCCAACGTTTCAGGATTTTTATCTGTCAAAATCTCATTCACTGCCGTATAGGTCATTCTACGGAATGAGCGAATCACACTTGGGAAAACATCATAACTGACAACATCTCCAGATTGATCGATTTCCATCTCACAACTTAATGTCAAACGGTCAACGTTTGGATGTAAGGAACAAATACCGTTAGATAGACGCTGTGGCAACATCGGAATCACGCGGTCTGTCAGATAGACGCTTGTACCGCGTTCGAAAGCTTCTTGATCCATTGGGCTATCTTCTTTTACGTAATGAGAAACATCTGCGATATGCACACCTAGATGGAAGTTTCCATTAGGTAGTTTTTTCACAACGACTGCATCATCCAAATCTTTGGCGTCGGCGCCATCGATCGTTATAATGACTTCATCCCGTAAATCTTTTCGGCCTTTTAGATCTTCTGGTGCAATTTGATCAGGGACAGCTTCCGCTTCTTTGATAACTTCATCAGGAAATTCTGATGGAATATCGTACTTGTTGACGATCGTTAAGATCTCAATGCCTGGTTCATCTTTGTGTCCAATCGTGCGTATGATAAATCCAACCATATCTTCTTCGCTACTTCTTGGATATTTTAAGATTTCTGCTTGAACGATGCTACCTTCGACAGGACGGATGCCTTTGTCTGTGATTTGCATCTTCATGCTTGGAATTTTTTTGCTTTGTGTTTTGATATATCCGAACAAGCCGCTATTTGCCACTTCATCATCTGTATAGGCATGAAACTCTCCTATTAGTGTTGTCGTTGCACGTTCAACAACTTCAAGCACTTTCCCTACGGGGCCTTTGCCTTTCCAAGGAATAGCTTCTTTTGTGACCTCGATCGTTACCAGATCGCCATTCAATGCAGAATTTGTTTCACTTGGTGGAATAAAGATATCTTCTTCAAATTCTTCTAGAGGAACGAATCCAAATCCTCTGTCTGTTCCACTGAAAACCCCTTGCATGACCGGTTCAGCATCTCTCAACTTGAATTTTCCATCTTGGGTTAAGACGATTCGGCCTTCTCTTTCTAATTCAGCGATCGCATTGATCATTTTTTTAAATGCTTTTGAGCCTGTGCTATCTAGTCCTTGACTGATGTCACTGACCTCGACACTTGGTTTTTCTTGTTCTCCTACAAACTGAAGAATACGGTCTTTCAGTTGTTCTAATGCTTCTTTTTGTTCTTCACTTAATTCTTTACTCATGTATTCCCTCCATCCCATTCTAATGTGGATAAGAATGTTAATAAATCGATTTGTAACTGTTTTCCATATTGCCCTGTGGTGATCACGTGTGGGGCATCTTCGTACCAATGAAAGTCCACTGTTGCATTAGTTAAGATATCTCTATATTCACCAGACTGATGTGGATTGATCATCTCATCTGCCCCTCCTTGGGCGATAAAGATCATTCCCGTTTGACTTGGATAGTGTGGCACCATCGTTTTAACGAAGGCATTCAATCCATTCAAAATATTTTCTAGTTTCGGTTCAGCCGCTGTTTTCAGTCCTGCAATCTGTTCTCTTGAAAATCCAGCAGCTGTTTTTACTTGTTCATACCAAATCATAAAATTATCGGGTACTTTATTTTTACCGTTATCCATTACTGGTGATGAAAAAGTACCTGCTGCTTTTACATTTTTTGTCAGCATCAAATGTGTCGCCACGATTCCGCCCAATGATAAGCCGAAAGTTGCGATTTCATCATAGCCTTTATTTTTTAAGAACGCATAAGCTGCTTCGCCATCTTTTTTCCAATCTTCGATACCGTAGTTGAAAATATCATCTGGATCTTCTGTACCATGTCCAGATAAGGTAGGCGCGTAGACTGTATAGTCTGCTCTCTCCAAAGCTCGCGCTAAACTTCTCATATCATTCGGGGTACTCGTAAACGCGTGAAATAAAATCACTGCGCGCGGTCCCTTCTCAAAAAAAAACGTTCTATCTCTCATTTCGTTCACTCCTTAACTCTATACCTACATTTTACCTTACTTCGAGAGAATTTAATACCGAAATAGACCTGCGGTACTCAACGCCTCATTCTTTTAAAGGACAATAAAAAGGAGCATTCCATTTGTACATCCCACAAGCCGAGACTTCAGCTGGGGTACTCTTGGATCTGCTCCTTGATCAGTTTTATTATATACATTAAAAGAATCGTGTTATTGCTAATGCAAGAATGAAGAATAATGCGATACAAACAATTGTTGTCTTGATCAGAACCGCTTCGAATCCTCTTGCTTTTTGTTTCCCAAACAATTGGCTTGCGCCACCTAGGAATGCATTGGAAGCACTTTGTGTTTTAGTTGGCTGCATTGCCACTACGATTATAATAAATATTGATAATACGAGCATAAATCCTACTAAAAAATCATACATCTCGGAATTGACCTCCCATTTATAAGTCTCTCACCAATTAATATAGCACAAACATGCCAATATTGCCAGTGCTGATTAGGAAGGATTCCCCGTTTTAAAACTCGTATGATCAATGCTACCCTAGTGCCACATCTAGTATCATCATGATGACAAAACCTACCATCAATGCTAATGTCGCACTGTCATTGTTCCCATTTGTTTGTGATTCTGGAATCAGTTCTTCTACAACAACAAATATCATCGCCCCTGCTGCAAAAGCAAGTGCATACGGTAAAATCGCTGAAATAGAAATAACTGCGATCGCACCAATGACTGCTGCGATCGGTTCAACGATGGCAGATAATTGACCGATATTAAAGGCTCTTAATCGACTACTCCCCGCTGCTCGAATCGGCATGGATAAAGCTGATCCTTCTGGAATATTTTGAATCCCGATACCCAATGCAAGTCCAACTGCACTAAGAAAGGCGTCTCCATTTGCTACACCTGCTACGGTTGCACCAAATGCTACACCAACAGATAATCCTTCTGGAATATTGTGGATCGTGATCGCTAAGAAAAGTAATAGATTTTTAGAAGCCTTTGTTTTTGGTCCTTCTTTATTTTCTTCTGGCTGATTTAAATGTAAATGTGGGATCACAACATCGATCAGTCGTAAGAAAAATCCACCTACCATAAATCCGACGGCGGCTGGAAAGAATGACCAAACACCATAGCCACTTTCTTCTGCATTCGTGATGGCTGGTGCTAAGAGTGACCAAAAGGATGCAGCAATCATTACACCTGCAGCAAATCCATTCATAATATCTAAAAATTTTCGGTTGATATCTTTAAAAAGAAAGACAAAGGCTGATCCAAATATCGTACAGCTCCATGTAAATAAACCAGCAATAAGTGCTTGTAAGACGGGATGAAAGGTACTAAATGTTTCTAAAATATTAATGTCCCCTTTTTACTCTAAAATAGAAAGAACTCTATTAAAAAGTATAACGGATGTTTCAATAAAAGCAACTATTCTACATTCATCTCATCGCCTTTGTGATCCGTCAATCGTGAAGCTTAGCAGCAGCAAGTTTATTCTTGATGTGATTGAATCCTGAATACATACCGATTAGGACTATAAAGATTTCTAGCCTTCCTAAAATCATGCCAATCATTTGTACGATCAATGTGCCATTATTCGTTTGTGGTCCTGTTAGCCCGATAGATAAGCCTACGGTGCCTAAGGATGAAGCAAATTCAAATAATGAATCTGTCAGTGATGCGCCTGAAGTCAGGGTGATGAGTAAGCCACCTGTTAACAGAATGAGTCCGTAAAGCGTCATAAAACCTGCTGTGTCTGTTACGATATCGTGATCAATTTCTTGTTTTCCTTGAGCCGTTTCATAGTAGGCAGTATCCACTCTTCTTGTAGATGACACGCGCTTTTTGATATTCATCCCTAAAATACGAAACATCAAATAGACTCTAGTTAACTTGAGTCCTCCAGCGGTAGATCCTAAGCCACCACCAATGACCATCACCAAAATCATGATACCCACTCCAGCTGCTGGCCACTGGTCATAAGTCGTCGTAGAAAATCCTGACGTCGAGAGCGCTGATACTAAGTTGAAAATTGCTTGTCTAGCACTTTCTCCTACACTTTGATAGACGTTCATCATCAAAACACCGGTTAATACTGGTAGAGAAAATAGTAAAAGTACGAGTAAAAATCTGATTTCGCTCACTTTAAATACTCGACCAATCTTTCCTCTTGTCAGTAGTAAAAGAACAGCAAAGTTGGTTGTGCCAATGATCATCAGCAAGATCGTGATTGCTTCTATTTCTATGCTATCGTATGCACCGATACTATTTACCTCAGTTGAAAATCCACCTGTTGATAAAGCAGACATCGCATGAAGTAGACTATCTAATATCGGCATCCCAAAGGCGATATAAAGACTGGTCCCAATCACTAAAAATAAACTGTACATTTTAAAAATGACTTGGGCTGTCGTTTTGATATTGGGCATCAACCGATCCGTATGGCCTTCAGCGTGGTATAAACTCATCGATTCTTTTCCTTGTATCAAAAGGATCATCATCAACATGAACCCCAGTCCACCACAAAACTGCATGAAACTTCTATAAAACAAAAAAATCGCTGGTGTGATACTAACATCCATCACAGATAAC
The DNA here is from genome assembly GCF_017599325.1 of Marinilactibacillus kalidii. Classification (GTDB taxonomy): domain Bacteria; phylum Bacillota; class Bacilli; order Lactobacillales; family Carnobacteriaceae_A; genus Marinilactibacillus; species Marinilactibacillus kalidii. The sequence goes on from NZ_JAGFVM010000043.1 coordinate 77,383, forward strand.
CCTGTCGTTGTCCATCCACTGATAGACTCATACACACCTTGTATGAAGGTCAGTTGACCAGAAAGTACAAACGGTATTGCGCCGATCAGAAAACCATAAGCCCAAGCGAATAGCACCGTTAAACTACCTTGTTGCGCAGTGTACTGAAAATCCGTTATACGATCGTATGACTGCATCCGTTTCCCAACCATTCCACCAAAAAAAATCGAAAGTAGTCCCGGAATGAAGAATGATATGCTATACATCATCTCTTGCGGATAAAAAGGTAGTACAACCAATGGTATAAGGAGTAAGCCTCCAATAATCATCATCAGTTTTCCAATTGTATGATACTGCTTAAATACTTTCTGCATACCCTTTACGCCCCTGTCAATTCTTTTATTGCTTTTTCTTTTTTATCAGAAGAAATCAAAATCAGCTCATCTCCAGACTGAATTTTTGTCTGTCCATCTGGAACCATGCTTTCTTCATTTCTTAAAATACACCCTATAATGACTTCTTTTGGTAGATTGATATCTTGTAATCTTTTCCCCACCGTTTTAGCCATTTTAGGAATTTTGATTTCTGCAATACTAATTCTTCCTTGACCTACTGGGATAATTGTCGTAATTTCGTTGATCAACGCTTGCTGTTCGACAATACTTGTGATCGCATTAATTGCTGATACAACTGAATCTACACCCATCGAATAGAAAAAGTTTATTTTTTTCGGATCATCAATCAAAGATACTGTTTTTTCAACACCAAATTTTTTCTTACAAAGTTCGCAAATCACTAAATTGGTTTCATCTTTTTGGGTTAACGCAATAGCTATGTCTACGGTGTGTATCTGTGCCTCTTCCAAGACAAATGGCTTTGTGCCATCTCCAAAGATGACATTCAATTTAGGTATCTCGGCTAACTTCTTGCAATGCTCATAATGATGATTGATTGCTGTTACTTCGTACCCTTTTTTTATTAGAGATTGACTGAGTGAGATGACTTTATTATATCCACCGACTAGCAGTATGTGCTTTTTCAATGTATTTCAGCCCCTATCTGTTTTTGTGTTGCTAACATTCTGGTAATCTCATTGACCGATAAGATAGCGGGGTATATCAGCTGGATGTCGAAGTCTTCATAGACAGACTTTCTTTCAGGATCGTAGAGTCTTGAGATAACTTGTTTTTTATTGAAAAGTACTTTTGCTAGTTGAGAAATCATAATATTAGTATTATCTTCATCAGTCACCACAATGACGACCGCAGCTTTTTCTATTTGCGCTTCAGTCAATACACTCAAATTTGTTGCATCTCCAGTGATCGTCATCCCTCCAAACGAAGGGGCTAACTTTCTAAATGCTGATTTCGTTTTATCGATGATCACAACGTCTTCTCCTCTTTCGGACAAATCGTTGGCCAGATTAGCACCTAATCGTCCTGCTCCGATAACTAAATATTGTCGCTGTTTTTCATCTGTTGTACTAAATAGTTTCATCGTCATTCTCCTCAATCATTAGTCTAATTCGGTACAATCTTCTTCAAAATAGGCTGGTTTTTTCGATGAGCTGAACTCACCATATCGGTAAAGATTATACCTTACCGGTTTATAGGTTGATTCAAGCGCATTGCCTGCACGGTAGTGACACATGGCACCATGCTTATTTCCTTCTTTTTCCAACAAAATGCCGTATAGGTTGTGTGGATGTGGTGCGTGTGGATACAACATCATTGCATTTCTGATAAGTGATTCTGCTTCCTCAAACGCTTGATGCTCGAGGTTGTCTTTCACTTGTTGGCTTAACATGTCTAGTTCCAAGCGTTCGTTTATCGTTAATAGTTGCTTCATGTGCGTTTCCTCCTGTTACACTTCAGCTCTTGTATGTTACTTAGTTTAGCGTATTCGCTGTGAGCATGGTGTGAGGAAGCGACTTCTACCGTGAGGATACTGTGAGTCAAAAAAACCACTGAAGATTAGAGGGGTCCCTAACTTCAGTGGTCTATCATTTAACTTTATTTTTCAATCATCCGGTAGCCTACGCCAATCTCAGTAATAATATACTCAGGCTGAGCAGGATTCTTTTCTATTTTCCTTCTAAGTCCAGCCATCATCGTTCTCAATGCTTGCGTGTCAGAGCCATATCCCTTGCCCCATATTTCATTTATAATGGTATTTGTTGTGAGTACTTTGCCGATATTCTTAAAAAATAATGCAAGTAAATCATACTCCATAGGGGTAATATGTATAGGTTCTTCAGCCAAATAAACTAATCTTTTGACATAATCAATTTTCAAATCACCTATTTTGCTTTCAGTCTGTATCTTTACAGAACTTGCTCGATAATAATGCCTAAAACCAACTCGGATGCGTGCAAGTAGTTCAGTAGCAGAAAAAGGTTTGGTTAAATAATCATCCGCTCCGGCATCTAACACTTCCGCTTTTCCTTTATCCTCGCTCCTAGCAGAAACTACAATGATCGGGACTTCTGACCATTCTCTTAACCTTTTGATGATCTCTACCCCATCTACATCTGGCAAGCCTAAATCAAGAATGACCATATCGACCGTTTCCGAGACGAGTAGATTCATGGCTTCCTGACCATTTTCCGCTACTACATATCCAATTTTTTCATTGTCTAAAATATAACGTAAGAAGTTGCGGATCTGTGCATCATCTTCCACAATCAAAATGGTTTCATTCAGATAACTCATTGCTAATCTCCTTTAAAGGTAAAGTAAAAATAAACGCTGCGCCCGTTTGTTGTTTTCGGTTGTGAGCAGCAATCGTGCCGCCATGTATGACAATGGCCGTTTCACAAATCGTCAATCCCAAGCCTATTCTATTTTTGGAGTCGATTGGTTTATCGCCAATGGTATGGAAAGGTTTAAAAATAGTTTCCAATTCAGCTGTTGGGATACCTTTTCCATTGTCGGCGATTGTAATCTGTACAAAATCTTCATTGATCAGTTTCACATCGATTTCTATTACTAACTGATCAGTTGCATGTTTAATGGCATTCTCCAATAAATTGATGAAGACTTGTAAGATCAACTTCACATCTACAACGACAACGATCAGCTTTTCAGGCATTGACACTTGAATGGTCGTTTCTGGAAAGCGTTTGGTCGTGATTCGAATGGCTTCTTCAAGAATTTCTTCTAAGGCTTGTTGTTCAAACGTTAATGACAGTCTACCATTCTGTAACCGAGTTAAACTCAATACATTTTCAACCAGTGAATGCAGCCAGAGAATATCTTCTTGAATCGTTTTAATCATCTTATATCTAGAATCATCGATCGGTGTCGCGTTGATCAGCATCTCAGAAGTTGCACGCATTCCTGATAAGGGCGTTCTTAAATCGTGAGATATGCCTCTCAGCAAATGACTTCGCTGACGCTCTAACTTTGTTTCTTTATTTGATTCCTCTTTTTGATAAGCAAATAAAATTCTTTCCATTGCGAGTGCTGTATTCTCGATCATAGATATGATTGTTCGTTTCTGCAATTCAGATAAACGATCGACCTCATCACTTTCAATGATGACTTGACCAAGTATCTCTTCTCTTCCTTTGATCGTCCAAAAGGTATGTGCATCTTTTACTTGGTAAAAATCATCTATTGATTCATTAGTGGCTTGAAAGCGTTGATTCTCAAAATCTTTGCTCATTACCTTGGTTCCAAGAAGGTTTCGATGTTCATCAAAATAAAGACAGTAAGCATCCATATGAAAGGCTTCTTGGATTGCTTCCTCTAAAACAACTGCTACCTTAGAGAGTTCAATTGTATTCGTCAGGCGGCTAGTTAGTCTGTATAGTGTCTGCGTTTCTCGCTCCTTTTCTTGAGCTCTCAAGGTATTTTGTTGAATACTTGAAGTCAACGTACTCGTAATGATCGCTGTTGCTGTCATAGTGATAAAGGTGAGGATGTAACTCGAATTATCGACAGCTAGGGTATAATAAGGCTTTGTAAATAAATAGTTAAACAACAACGTTGATATAATACTCGCGCTGATTCCATAGGTATATCCTGATGTTATACGGGAGATGATCACAACGGAAAGTAAATAAATGATCACAATATTCGTTTCTGGAAAACCAAACCGCTCGAATAGTATACCAAGACAAGAGGTTAAAACTAAGATGAAAAAGACAGTGATCAATGGTGTAACAGGTGCTTTTCTTTTCATTTTATTCAGCTGTTCCTTCCCGTTGCCGTTCTGTTCTAGTCAGACATATTTTATATCATGTAAGTAGTGATTGCACTCTTTTTTTGAAAGGTTACTGATTAAAAAAGGTTCTATAATATATGACGTTGGTAAGAAATCACTAGTATCTTTTTTCTATGATTAAATTAGAAAACAAGTGAGTTCTCCTGTAGAATGATAGTCGCCTAAAACCAAACATTCATAGGGGGAACTCACTTGCTT